>CAYRUO010000002.1:421071-426419 GCA_964427505.1 uncultured Thermanaerothrix sp. | reverse complement strand
GCCCGCTCTTCGTCCCACTGTCATCCGCCAGCGGCGCCACCCCCACCAGCGCTTACGATAATGGGTTTTCAGCTCACCTGTATGATCAATGAGCCGGGCTACCGTGCCCGGCTCGTTTATAGTTTTTCATAGAGACTGCTGGTTAGCCTACCCCAAAGACCTCTGGGTAACTGCGGATTTGTTCTTCCAAGTCGCGGTCGTAACGAATGGCAATAACTCGGTAGCCGCGTTCCATCAACTCACGCCGTATGCGCTCATCTTCCATTCGCTGAGCGGGTTCATCGTGGACACTGCCATCGCAAAAGACGCAAATATTGGGCCTGTAGAAGAAATCGGGTACGCAGCACGGATCGGAGATAGCCATTTGGGCGTCGTCAGGCAACCGATATTTGTGCTTAGCAAGAATGTCCAAAAAACGGCGTTCCAACTCAGAACGCGGGTCAGTAAGTGAGCGCAGCCGGTCTAGGTGTTCGAAATAGGTGCGGCCAGATATATGTGGAAGAACGGACGTTTGAGTGAGTTCGAGCAGAGTTTCTCTCACCAAACGACGGTCAAGGTAAAAGGTTTCCAATTGATTGCTGTAACTCAGCAGGCACTCGTAACAAGCGGCAATGCAATCGGGTTTCAGATCCTTCCCTTGTTGATCGTAGTGGAGGCGTTCCAATGCTGAGCGAGCCACTTCTGCCAATGCATTGGGTTCCTCTATGAGTCGGCGTAATACTCCGCTACCGCCCTCGGACGTCTCGTAGAACAAAATAGCCCGATATTCATCCCTTCCCACGCTTTCGGCAGCAAGTTCATCTTCCTCAAGTTGATAGGCTTGCTCTATCCCACGTTGCAAAGCAACGCGTAAAGTGGTTTCAAAGTTTCGGTCTTTGAAACGTTCCGGATGGGTAGGGCGTAAAAGGAGCATGTTTTGGGTGTCCTGTACACTCAAGCGCACAACCTGTACCCGGTGGCGAGCATTGTGGGGCGATGCTTGGGTGGAATCATTTACGATCTCACCGCTGTCAAGATCCACTCGAAAGCCCTTGACGTTTTGTGAACGCCAACCGTGATTTACCCGGAGAAGCGTGGCGGACGGCGCATAAACAAGTTGAAAAGAGGCGGCATCGGCTTGCTGTATTCTCGCTCCCTGTGCCTCTTCTTTAGACGAAGGCGCAAATTGGTAGAAAGTTTCAATATGATACCCACGGCGGCGGCGTTCTTCTTCGTCGGATGTGATGCGATCATACCGCCGTGTCTTGACATTAGGCATATCCAGCAGATCAGCGGTCAGGCTGTTATCGGCATTAAAGCGAGTATGACACACAGGGCATAAGTCTAAATGGGGATCGCAAAATGCGCCGCAGGTATAGCACAGGCGCGTTATCCTACGTCGTGCTTCCAGACCGCCGGGTGGCGATTGAAACCCATAGATTTCCCACCGTGCGCCTTCGTGATAGAGGTAATTGCCCGGTGCAAATTCGCGTAAAGCCAAGAAGCGCGCCCGGGGGATAAACTCGCCATCACCGCGCGGTACCCAGGCGCGAATGGGCAACGCCGGAAAGTTGTACCCCGGAAGAAATCCTTCGCTTGCTAGGTAGCGATAAGGGTAAAAATCGCTTTCTTCTCGGCTGACTTCAATTTGAAGGAGTAGATTCAGTTGGCGACGGGCCTCTTCCTGCTTGCGTTTTGCACGTTCTTGATCTTCAAGTTTTTTGGCGCGATCCTCTTCGGCTCGTCCCTCATCGCGTTGGCGTTTAGCTGCGCGATAAAGTTCGCGCCACCGATTGAAAGCGCGATCGAATTCCAGAGGGGCGTTTTCCAATACTCGGTCAATCCAGTCATCCGAGAACCATGGAGCCAATTGCAAGAGGGCTTCATCTGCCTGCAAAACACGGCGCATCCGTTCCCGCAAGCCTTCCAGGGAGGGTCTTGTCAGCTGAATGGCAGATTGTACTTCAGACCGCAAAGGCAAATTGTCATCATCGGTATCAATTACTTCTTCAATAGACTTTCGCATGGGCAAGCGCACCTCTCCTAACCAGAGAGCGTGCAAATGGGCGCGGATGAGATTTTCGTTGGCAATATCTAGTTTGGGGGCGCGCACACTTCCGGCAACCATCTCCTTGCGGTTGCGGAAGAAATACTGATCATGAGGGTTGAGCGCTCCGCAGTAAGTGAAGATCAGCCCTGCTTGGCCCTGTCGTCCAGCCCGGCCGCTGCGTTGGGCATAATTGGCGGGTGTGGGCGGCACGTTGCGCATGTGGACGATGTCCAGATCGGCGATGTCAATCCCCAGTTCCATGGTGGGTGAGCAGACCAAATAAGGCAACCGTCTGCCCAGATCAATTTCTTTGGTTATGTCTTTTTCTTCCCACCGGAAACGGCGTTCACGGCGTTCACGTTCGCCCTGGGCCACAACCTGTGCGGTATGTTCGCGGGCTTCTAATCCGGCCAGATCTGCGGCGGATTCCTGGTAAAAGCGCTGGAAGAAGGGGTTGACGGGGCGTGGGTTGGTTACGTAAACCTCGCCTGTGGCGCGGCGGGCGTAGAGAGGATCAGGTGGCGGGGGTGTTCCATCGCCAGCCTGCCAAACCAAACAGGAGACATCCAATTGAAAGCGTTGGTGATCTTTGATCGGGTCAAGGCGAACTAAAAAGCCTTGCTGTATCAGCAGGTCGAGCAGTTTTTCCATCATCGGACGGTAGTCAATGGGGGAAATGTGCAAAGCCTTTTGTAGATACCGCCCCAAGGTGCTGCGTTCCCCTAAACTCTTGCCCTTAATGGGGTAGTCGGATTCACCCTGAAGGAAAAAGCATTCTCCGGGATATAACTCTTGGCTGTTGGGATCTAATCCCCAAAACTCGTTGAGGTTCTGCTCACAGCGGCGGCGCAGTTGGCTCTGGATCTGCTCTTGAAAAACTTTTGCGTTGAGGGCTCGGTTGCGGCGGAAGTGATCCAGAATCACCCGCATCAAGGACATCCGCTCCTGCGCCGCCAGGGAAGCAAGCACGGGATGCTCTTTCCAGAGGTCTTCCCACTTACAGAAATTCTCGAGACCGCGGTACTCAATGCGGAGAAGTCCCAACTCTTCCAGATTGGGCTGAAGCACCCGCCATCCACGACGTAGATCTTCATATAGCCGGTATTCTGTCAATTCGGTGAAGATGTTCCACACGGATCGAGCGGCCTGGGAATCGGGATCGAGTTCGGGATTGCGGGCAATGTCGCGAATTTGGAAGCTTTTCTGCAATTCCGCAACCACTTCCTGGGCTATCCGGTCATGGGTGAGCGATCCGTGTTTCTTGAGGGCAGATACCAGCGCCGAGCGTAGGACGGCCAGATGTATGAAATCATTGAAGTGCCCGGCTTGCAGGGAAGCATCTTGCCGGTTATCGGTAAAGGTGAGCAGTTTATCGCGAGCAGCCTTGGTGCGAGCCGCCTGCCGCAAGAGTGAGACCGCCAACACGGTGGTAGCGCTTGAACGGCCTTCGCTGGAAAGGGTAGCCAGTTTACGGAAATCGTCCTCTTTGCGGGTGTAAAACTCCCCGCAGTTTAGACACAGGCTAAAGGGTTGGGGTTGATACCACATCTTAGTGGCGCCCTCGACCGGCATGGTTAGAAACGTACCGTCGGGGTGTACCCAAACCGGTATAGGGATGCGATCGCGATACTCTCTTCGGATGCGTCCATGAGCGTCACACCATTCGTCCGGCAAGTAGTCCTCGCGCCAGTCATTTTCGGTTGAGGCGATCATCAAGTAGCCCGCTTCATAGTCCTCATCCAGTTCAAATTCAGCACTGCCCAATGGGTGAGGCAGGAAGCGATCCCTAACCTTGAGCACGTGGTAATAATCCTGACCACACTGACGGCAAAAGCGAACCGGGAAGAAAAGACGTCCGCCGCTTCCTTGCAGTTGACCTTCGAGGGTGAATTCTCGTTGCTCGGCGGGTTCTGCAGTTGCATAGAGGGCGCGTCCTTGACCGATAAACTGGTGCAGTTTGAACGCAAATGCCGATCGTCTTTCTTCATCCTCTAACGTTCCACTGAGTGTAAGCCAATGGCGTAAAATCTGTGCACAGGCATTTGGGTCGTAGCCCGTTTGCTCGGATAGTTGAGCGGCCGCTTCGGGCAGCGTGATGGGGATACGACGCTTATAGCCGCCCCCTGGCTCCGGCTCTAGCCCAAAAATGTGCTCAATCCAACGGGAAAGTGGATGCCGGCGAAATTCATCATAGGTTAGGGACGGTGTTCTGCCGGAAGCAAGCGTGCTGAGCGCCTCGCGCAGTTCTTCTGCCGAGGGAAGCCCGCCCTCGGTAAAGGGGACTAAGGTTTCTTCAATAACATCGTTCTCGGTGAAGGGGTGACCGAAGAAGCGAGAGGCAAACTCGGCGACGACCTGACGGCGCTGTGAGGGTGTCGCGTCGCGGTGGGAAACCATGGTGGCAGAGGTGCCAATGTGAATGAGTTTCTCACCCGCGGCCCGTTCTTTCAAACGGCGAACCAGCATGGCCACATCCGCACCTTGCCGCCCACGATAGGTGTGGAGTTCATCGAAGACCAGAAAACGCAAACCGCCGCCCGCTCGGTCCAAAAAGCGTTGATCTTCCGGCCGAACCAGCATTAATTCCGCCATCATATAGTTGGTCAATAAGATGTGAGGGGGATGCTGGCGCATGGCTTGCCGGTTTTCTTCGCTGGTTTCGCCGGTGTATCTGGCAAACGTCACCGGAAAGGGGCGTCCGGTGCGGTTCTCATAATCTATTTTGAGCGACTCCAAAGCCTGGAGTTGGGAGTTGGCTAACGCATTCATCGGGTAAACAATAATCGCTATTGTTTTATCAACGGCAGGGCTGCGGAGCACGCTGTCAACAATCGGAATGAAATAGGTCAGACTTTTCCCCGAACCGGTGCCGCTGGTAACCACGTAACTCTCGCCATGAAGGGCTTTCTCGATGGCCTGCTGTTGATGACGGTAAAGGTGAAAGGGTTTGCCCTGGGGGGTTCTAAAAATGCGCGCCGTCTCGGGATGCAGGCTGCCTTGGCGGGCCAGATCATCCACACTGGGACCACGCTGGTAAGAAGGGCTGACTTGAAGAAGGAAGTCAGGCCAGAGATGGGCTTCTTCATCGAGTGCGTGATCCACAAAGGCGCGAATGCGCTCATCGGCGATGTTCAAGAAGGAACGCACAAAATCACGGTAATCGCTTAGGACGTTGGTATGCAGGTCAAAGATGGACATCATAGATACTCCCTTATCTCACCTTATCTTTTCACCGGCTCCACTTTTCGGAAATACATCCACCAAATGCTGTCGAAAATCTCAATCCGGGTTAAGCGAGGCTCGATCTGTTCTAATTGTT
>CAYRUO010000002.1:0-421061 GCA_964427505.1 uncultured Thermanaerothrix sp. | reverse complement strand
CCAGATGAGGATGTTTTCCGGACGGGTTAGGTCGAAGGAAATTTGATTCAATGCGCTAATGATGCGATTTAAGTCCTTCACACTGTCTTGGGAAGAGCGGTGGGTGGGCCAAGCAGGATTGAGGTAAGCCCCAAAGATGGCTTGATTATCCAGAATAGGGATCAGCGCCGGGCGTTTTTTGTGCAGTAATTTGGTCGCCAGTGAAGCGGCAAAACCCTTTAATCCCGCCAATTCGGAAATTACTATGGCTAAGGTTTCTCTTTCCTGGGGTGTGGTTTGTGCTAAGGGCTTCTTGGGCAGAATGGACAGGTCAATGGAATGTCCCTTTTCAATCAAACTGCGTGCTGCTTCCAAACCCGCTCGTGAATTCATCAGCAAGGTAATGGCCAGGTCTTCTAACACCACCCGGTCGGGCGGTGTTTGGGGTTTGTAGCAGTAGTAACTGTAACCCGGGTCTGACCGGTAGGCAAGCAATAGAGCGTTCGCATTTTGGATAAGGTGATTTTGGACCCCAAGGTGTAGTTGGAAATTCGGTTGCATCTTATGCTCTTGCAATAGTGTGAGCCGATTCCGCAGATTCAAAGAAAGGTACTTCCATCCGTTTAAGTTGAACCACTACCGAATTTTCTCAAACCTTACCGTTTGGCCCGGATGTGTCCGCTGACGGTGCACCTCGCGGTCAAATCCTAAAACCAGTTTTCCACATGCCTGACAGCGGTAAATGCCGTATCCCGAATCGTTCTCTTTTTCTGCCGAGTCAGAAGCGAGACGTTCTGGTTGTGGGTTGGGATTCGTTGGTGTGTCTTCCTCCACGTCATCCTCCATTATGATGGTGACTCTGGAGCGGGCGCGCTTGTTAGCAGGGGCAGGGGGCTGATGGGCTATTGGGGTACTTTCAGCGGTAGGCTTGGTTTGTGGTTCTAGCGAAGCCGGTGCGACATCTTTCAGCCTTTCCCACGCTTCCAACACCAAGCGGCGGGTGCGATATTCGCCGTATTCGCGGATTTCCTTCTCTTTCAGCACGCGGAAAGTCTCGCCGGGGAAATCGCTCTGCGCACAGCGTTCCGCGTAGCCCTGGGGATCAAGCGGGTCATCCACCTCTTCCCAGGGGTCAAGGATGTCTTCCAGTTCGCGCGGGGTCAGGTCGGCGGGGTCGAGGATGTAGCGCAGTTGCTTGCGGGTCAGTCCGTAGAGGCGGGCAAAGTAAGCATCCAGTTCAGCCTGCAGGACGGCGCGGCGGTCTTTGTCCCACGTGAAGGGCGGCAGGGGGATGCCATCCGCATCCAGGTTGAGCCACTCGGGGGGATTCCAATCATGACCGCCGTCGGCTGCCGCGGCGTTTTCCTCCCACTGCTGAAGGATGGCTTCCTGTAATTCGGTGTACGGCGGGCTGGAAGGCGTGTTTTCTGCCGCGTTCAGAAGGGTTTGCAAGACCCCTTCCAGATGGTTTATTATCTCATCATTCCTGAAGCGCAAAACGGTGATGCCCTGCTTTGCCAGTGCCGCCGTGCGCGCCTCATCGTACATACGCTGTTCCGGTTCGGCGTGCTGCCCGCCGTCTATTTCAACGGCCAGCCGTTTTTCGGGGCAGTAAAAATCGAGGATAAAGCGCCCGATGGGGTGCTGACGGCGGAATTTCAACCCGTTTAACTGGCGGTTGCGCAGAGCATGCCAGAGGATTTGTTCGGCTTGGGTGGCGTTTTTGCGCAGTTCGCGGGCACGCTCGAGGGGGTTGGTCCTCCCCCCCTGCCCCTCTCCCATGGGGAGAGGGGTGTTGATTCCCTCTCCCTTTGGGAGAGGGTTAGGGTGAGGGTATTCACGCGCCTCCCTCCACACATCATCGGCAAAGGGCTTGAGATCCCAGGCGGTGTAGGTCAGTTCCAGCACGCGCGGGACGATGAAGCCCAGATGTTCGGCAGTGTAGGCGGAAGGGGGAAGGATGGGGAGTTGACGAAGGACGAAAAAGCCTAGTGATGTTCCGCCGATTTTTTGGCGAGTTAAGAAATCAAACAAAACACTGTTTAGGTTGGCATACAAACAACTTGCCAAAACAGCGCTTTCACCAAGTTTAACAAGTGGCAGCTTATGATTTGCCGCTACCCGCGGTAAAAGACTGAAGATGGCGGTGCGTTCGTTAGTAGCGTTGGTGACGTCCCGGAACCCTATCAGCCAACCATGCTTCCAGTCTCCCAGGCGGGCTTGCACCTCAGTGGCGCTGACCCAGTACCAGGGCAGGGCAAGGAAGCGCGGGTCGGCGTGCTGGGGTTCATCCGGCGTGGGCAGGTGGGTGCTGTTGCGGTCTGTCACGCCCTCATACGTGCCAAAGCGGTGGTCGTAGTGCCAGATCATCTTGGCTTCGTAGAGCGGCAGGTAGATTTCGGGGAGAGATGTATCCCTCACCCCCGGCCCCTCTCCCATGGGGAGGTGTTCCCTCACCCCCCGCCCCTCTCCCATGGGGAGAGGGGAGTTAATTCCCTCTCCCTCTGGGAGAGGGTTAGGGTGAGGGCGAACAAAACGATTCCCCACCAGCCGATACCCGGCGCGTTCCAGTTCCTCCCGCGTGCGGAAGAGGTGGGAGTCGTTGGACATGTGGAACATAGCAAGGAAGCGCACACCCCAGGGGTTTGCCCTCACCCCTGCCCCCTTTCCCACGGGGAGAGGGGAGTCGTGGATCAGCACCGGCACGCGCTGATAGATGGCGCGGGTCAGGTCGGCGTCCTGGCGGGTGCGGAAGACCGGCAGGGTGCGCGTGTTGGGATTGATGCGGCGGATATCCCCCCGCGTGAGGGTGAAGACGCGCCGCGGGTCGCGCAGGTGTTCGGCGCGGGTGGCGAAGAAGCACAGGGTGATGTTCTCATCCCCTCCTTCTCCCTTAACCCCCTCTCCCTCTGGGAGAGGGCTGGGGTGAGGGTATTCAGGGTGAGGGTGCTCTCCCCTGCCAACCCCACCCCCGCGCAGGGTGAGCAGGCAAAACTTCATACGGCTGTCTATTGCCGGGAAAAGTTTTTCGCGGTTCTCGAAGTCGAACAAACTGGCAATCTGCCCTTTTTCCACCAGATCGGCAAAGAAGTACTGATTGGTGGCGTCGGTCGCGATACCGGTAGGCAGAATCACCCCGGCGCGTCCGTGCGGGGCAAGCAGGGCGCGGATGCGCTCGGCAAAGACCGAGTAAGTGTTGATATCGCCGCGCCCGGTCAGGGGATATTCACCGGAAGAACGCAGGAAGCGGCTGGTGCTTTCGGCGGTGTGCAGGGCATGGCGGTATGCCTGCCATAGGGCAGGATTTTCCTGCGGCAGGCGCTCAATCAGGCGCTTGCGGGCGGCGGCGTTGGGAGCATTGGCAATGCGGCTGTCGCGGCGGGCAAAAAATTCCTGTTCTTGCAGTTTGATGCGCTCCCAGGGTGGGTTGCCCAGCACCACGTCAAACCCATACCTTCCGCCTATATTTCCCTCTACCCCTGGGAGAGGGGCAGGGTGAGGGTGCTCTCCCTCTGGGAGAGGGTTAGGGTTAAATACCTCCGGAAACTCTAATGGCCAGTGGAAGAAGCGCACTTCGGCCGCCAGGGCTTCAACCTGTGCCAGGGTTTGCGGTGGCACAGGTCGGTCGGCAAGGGCACGGCGGAGAACGTCGGTGGTGATGGCGAAGAATCCCTCCCCCGTCCTCTTCTGATTAATTCCCTCTCCCTTTGGGACAGCACGGGTGTAGGATTGGAAAAATGCGGCTGTCCAAAGGTCGCAGGCGGTTTTTAGGCGCTTCCAGGTAGGATCGTTCCAACGGGATTGGTAGCGCTCGCGCTTGCGGCGCACCTGTTCGGGTGAGTCGTCGGGGATGGTGTCAAGATCCTGCCCCAATTTTGCTAGTCCGCTTAGTTCAAGGTCGAAGTTCCAACCAAAGAGGGTCATCTGACCCTCACGCTCGATTTTGTTCTGACGCTTCAGTCCGGCAGCCAGCGCGCGGTCGTCCCCTTCGAGCGGGCTAAAGGCATCATCGGGGATACCCATCTTGAGAATGCTCAAATCAAAGACCCCCACCAGCGAGTCACCACACTGAATACGATGTTCCAGAAAGGTGAGCGGTTTGCCTTCGGCGTGGCTTTCCAGCCACAGGGCAACGCGCGCCAATTCAACCGCGAGCGGGTTTTTGTCCACGCCGTAGATGCAGTGTGCGACCACCTCGCGGACAGCAGCGCGCACCTGTTCCGGGGCAGGCTCGTCTTCCCCTGTTCGCACCCGTGCTAGTTCCTTACCCAAGCGGCGGGCGGCCGCAAGCAGAAAATGACCGGAGCCGCAAGCCGGGTCGCACACCTTGATAGATAACAGGGCTTGTTCGCGTGCTTGCTGGGTTGGTTGATCTCTTAGACGTTCGGTGATGACCGATTCCAACGCACTGCGAATCAGTTCATTGACCAACTGGGGTGGTGTGTAGTAAGACCCGGTGGATTTTCGCTCCGATCCCGGCGCCAGTTCAAACCGCGGTTTTTCGTCAAGATTGAAGATCACGGAAGGATGGTAATCCAGCAGACTTTCATACACCGAGCCAAGTTCTTCGGTATCCAGCGCGGCGTAGTTAATGCGGCGGGGTGGGTTGTCGTAGAATGAAAGATGCCAGAACGCCGAGAGCAGGTCGTGGTTGGTAATCAATGCTTCATCCAGTTCCTGATGGGCGAAAAGTTCGCCGTTGAGCGGGGGCACGCCGAGCAGATCGGCCAACTGCTCGTCCTGGAAGATTTTCCACAAGGCACACAGCCCGCGCCATAGGTCGGTGTCATCGGTGTAAGCGGCGCGGTTTTCCACCAGGCGGCGCAGGCGGGACACGCCGTAATGGTTCAGGTAAAGTGGGTTACTGCCCATCAGGCCGCGCTCTTCGGAGACCAGCAGGAAAAGGAAGCGGTACACCAGGCGCAGAAGTTGCTGATACAGCGCCAGCGCGCCCTCGCGCTGCACCCACTGGCGCAGGTTCGCGCTTTGGGGATGGGCCAGGAAGCCGTTAGCCAGAAGCGTCAGGCAGTTCTCAACGCCTTCGCGTAGGTGTTCGCGCACCCTGCCGCCCTGCTCGATAGCATGTTGGTAATATTTCTCCAACAAGCAGTCCTCGGCGCGTCCTTCTGCAGGCAGGCGAGTGCGGTGCAGTAGGCGGTAGAGCAGGACAAAATCGGCAAAACGTTCCTGTTCGAACAGCCCTTCGAGGTCAAATTCCAGATAGGCCTGACGGCGCACGAAGGTCGAATCGCGCAAGAGGCGCAGAACGCGCCCATTGGTGACGATGCCCCACAGCGCTTCACTGCGGTTGAGATATTCCTGCACCAGCGCATGCGGTGAAAGGCGCGGTCTGCCGGAAGGCGCTACCCGTCCTAGATCCTGCCGCCAGCCGACGATGTGGACGGGGGTGGGGTGTGTGGCTGAGGGTGAGGGCGTTAGCGTGTGCGAGATGGCAAAAGTTAACCCGTCAATTTCAAAGGCGCGCGGCTGATATTCCAGTTCATATCCCAGCAGACGCAGGAAGGGGAGCACCCAGTAGGTGCGGGTTTCAGAGGTGGCAATATTATCTTCTGATAAGGCTTCCAAGCGGTGACGGAAGACCTGCCACAGCGAACGCGCATCGTGGTAAATAGCCGCAATTTCGTTGGTCAGGTCGCGCTGTTGGGGTAAGCCGAAATCCTGCGCTTTTTGACCGGGCAGTTGGTCGCGAAGCAGGTTTTCAAAGAGATCGGGGCTAAAGAGGCCGCCCTCTACCCGTAGGGAAGGAAATGTGATCACTGCGCACCTCCCATCGGCAGAAGCACCAGCATCCCGAGCAAATCGGGTGGTTCTTGCGGTTCCACCGTCAGGTCGCGCACCCTCAGCCGTACAGCTTGGCGGATGCGTTTGTGGGCGGCAGTAAGATCAGCGGCGCGCTGGAGGAGGTGCTGGCGAATGTCGTTCTCCAGCCGGGGGTACATTTCCAAAGCCCGGGCAAAGATGGCGCGTTTCTCCTTAAGTTCTATATTGGCATCCGGCTGAGCGTGGGTTAGCAAGTGCAGGGCGTCGTCTTCGGCAAGCCACTTGATCCTGCCTTGATCCGTGGTGTATCCCATAACGCGCACCTCTTCGGAGAACAGGTCGGGTTGGTCGGGAATTTTGACCAGATAGCGCACCCGCAGAAGGAGCAGGGTGGTGGGTTGAAGAACGGCCTTGGTCACAATCACCCCGCCGCGAGAAGCCCGCGCTTCGCCGTCCTTGCGGGTGAGAGCTTCTTCCAGCAGGAAGCGGGCCAAGGCGGTCACAAAGGGGTGGTTGCGCCCCACGAACTCAGCCCCTTCCGGGGTGGGTGAAACAAAACTGATGCGCCATACCCCGTTTTTCCCTCGGGGTAGGGCAAACCGTATGACATCAGGTAAGGTAGGGGGTAGGTTTTCGGTGAACAGGTGGTAAACGGTTTTGTCTTTGTTGGGTTTCAACGTTAATCCGAATTGCTCAGCCGCACTCTTGACGAATTCCTCCACCGCCTTGGAGTCGCCCAGCACTTTATCGCAGACTTCCAGTTCACGGTGCACCTCTTCGGGTTTCAGGGCGCGCTGGGCAAAACGCGTGCGGGTAATTTTTTCGCGTTCGGCATCGCGTCTCCACCGATTGTGCAATTGAGTGACGCTTTCGGGCATGAAATCAAAGGCCAGTTGGTGTGGATCTTGGGAGTAACTGCGCAGGAATAGGGCGTTCAACACGGCCTCGACCACGCTTTCACTGTCTTCGGGCACGGGCACGTAGGTGCCTAAGGCGGTATGGATCTCGTGGGCTTTTTTGAGCAAGACATCCAACACCACGCCATCCACAGGGTTATCCTTGCCAAAGTAGCGGATCACTTTGACCGTCTTGGCGGATTGACCATAGCGGTCAATTCTGCCCTCGCGCTGTTCGAGTCGGTTGGGGTTCCACGGCAGGTCGTAATGGATGGCGGCGGTGAACTTTTCCTGCAGGTTGATCCCTTCCGAGAGGCAGTCGGTTGCCACCAGCACCCGTGGTTTGTTCGCATCTATGTGCTCGATATTAGCGCGGCGTTCATCGTCGGCCTGCCTGCCGGTGATGCAGATCACTTGAAGATTCGATTGCACATCGGCCAGGCGTTTTTGCAGTGCCTCGGCGACATACTCTGCGGTGGCTACATAGCGGCACCAGACAATGGGATGGTAGCCTTCGCTCAGTAAATTTTGGATGGCCTTAATGACCCCCTCTAGTTTTGTGTCTTGTCCTGGTTGCAGTAAGGCTTGGACATGGCGGCTCAGTTCGCGAAGTTTTTGCCGTTCAGAATTGGACAAATTGATTTCGGCCTCTTCAATCGGTGGCGTGGGTTGTTCATCATCCGTTTGTTCTTGATCCGATTCAAAGATAAGTCCGCGGAATAGATTCTCTTCTTCTTCCAGAAGAGGTGCTTCTTCGGTGTCCAATCGCTTTTGACGGGTTTCCAGCGCCGCTAGCGCCGCTTTAGGACTGGACATGACGCAGCGCAAGAGAGCAAGTGCTCCCCAGTAGCGCACCCGCCGTTTGCGCTCTTCAAGACGCTGACCGGTGCGCACAATTTCGGCACAGAAAGCATAGGTTTTATCGAACAGTTTCCGGTAGGCGGGTGAAAGCTCATAAGAGAGATCGCAGGATATGCGCTTAGGGAAGCAAGGTTTGTCTTCCCAAATGTGTTCGATATCTTTGCGGGTGCGCTGCACAAAGTGACGTGCTAGCGTTGTCAGCCGGTCTTCGCTTAGTTCGTTGACGTCCCAATCGCCAAAACGCGGGTCAAGTAGTTCCAAGAGGGATCGGAACGCCGATTCAATCCCGCTGTGCGGCGTGGCAGTCAGCAGGATAAGGTGACGATGTTGGTTTTTCGCCACTTCACGCAGGAATTCGTGGCGCAGTTGTTGGGTTTGGTTCTCCGCCATGGCGGCACCGTGAGCTTCATCCACGATAATGAATTCGGGGGCATGAAGCAAGAAAGCGTGCCGATTGCGCTCGGTTTTTACCCAATCAATGCTGATGACCTGCACCGGATAGTGCTCAAAGATCGTACGCGTGGGCGGCTTGTTGCGTTCCAATTGTCCGAGCGTGCCGGAACGAATCACTACGGCCTCGTGAAAGTCGAACTTCTCCACGAGTTCCTTCTGCCATTGATCGCATAAATAAGGCGGACATAACACGGCTAGTTGTTTGATCTCACCGCGATCCCAAAGTTCACGCGCGATGAGCAGGGCTTCAATCGTTTTGCCGACCCCGACATCATCGGCGATCAACATGCGCACGGGGTCAAGGCGCAAAGCCATAAGAAGGGGAACAAACTGGTAAACGCGCGGGCGAACAGAGATTCGTCCCAGGGAGCGCAGGGGTGAAGCACCTTCGCGTAAGGTAAGGCGCGCGGCCTGCCAGAGCAAGGCGGCACGGTTGGCGTTGGAGACTTCTTCGGGGGTGGGGAGTGGAAAAGTTGCCGGTTGTGGGCGTTCATCGGGCAGAGTGTATCCGAGTAAGTCTGTGAGTTGTTTGTGAAGAAGCAGGGTTTCGTCCACGGATCCGGTCAGTGGACGTAAGGCATATACTTGTGGATCTTCGTGGGGCAAAAGCACCCAGTATCGGTCGCGTACCTTGACAATCGTGCCCGGTTTCAAGGGATCTTCTCCTGATTGGTAGTTTCTATTTTCAATCCACCCATGATCAGTTCGCCCGCGCATTGCGGTCAACTTGCGCGGGCGGCAAAAGTTTGCTATGCTAGATTCTGCCGCAACGCGCCGCGACCGCGTTGCATCTCAGCCTCGCCGAAGCCAGCGGCGGGGCTGAAGTTGTTTAGTTTGACTTAACTAAATTCTATCCATGAATGGGGGAACGTCAATCCTTCGAGGTAGATATTGAATTGAGAAACTACTCACTTGCGATTAGTATTCACAGCCAATAGCAATCCCATCGCAAGGAGACCCAACCATGAGTTCATTATCTAATGATCACGTCTCTTATTCTCACGCCGTGGTGCTGTTTTTGGAAGCGAAGCGTGCTCAAAGATTAAGTCCTAATACGCTTCGGGATTACGAACGTACGTTGCGTAAATTTCGAGAGTATCTTCCAGATGGTGATCAAACAAAAATAGACCAAATTACCGTTTTAGATATTCGCAGATTCATGGCTTCTTTACCCCTAGGTCGAAAATCGCTATTGAATGTACATGTTGGTCTGTCAGCCTTTTGGACTTGGATGACTAGGGAAGGACTTTGTGCTGAAAATCTGATGAAGAAAGTTGATCGTCCACGTCCGGAAATCCGTACCATTATTCCGTTCAGTAAGGATGAGGTCGAAAAATTACTAAGTTCACTTGAGCAGTCAAAGGAATATGTCCGTCCTGGAAAGAAATCTTGTGCGCATAAAATCCCTAATCAGCGTCGTAACAAGGCAATCCTTTTGCTGTTATTAGATACTGGTATGCGCGCTTCAGAGTTATGTGGAATTAGATTTAAAGACTTTATAGACAAGTCACACGTTCGAGTATACGGGAAAGGGGGAAAAGAGCGTGTTTTACCGTTATCGCCTTCTACCATCAATGCGATTGATGAGTATGTAAAGTGGGAAAGACCACCAGCAAAGAGCATAAACTCATACGTATTTGTCACAAAGACGGGAAAACAGCTCAAGGCCTGTGATTTATATCATCGGATTTTGAAAATCGGTGAAAGAGCGGGTGTTCATGCCCACCCTCACCGGTTTCGTCATACTTTTGCAATAAATTTTTTACGGAACGGAGGAGATATTTATACGTTACAGGCAATACTTGGCCATTCTTCGTTAGAGATGGTTAAACGCTATCTTGCTATTGCTCGCGTGGACATCGAAACGGCCCACAAGAGAGCTTCTCCGGTCATTTGCTGGGCTCTAAGTTGATTGTTAGGTTGTTTTTGGGTTTCCTGGCGGTTAGCAGCGAGTTGCTGTTAACCGCTAGGTTCCAGGTTCGAGTCCTGGGCGAGGAGCCTGAACAGGGATTGGACCGGGCGAAAAGTCCGGCTTTGTTTTTTAATCGGGGTGAGGGGACTTATTAACCAAAATTCACCCAATTTTGGGAGTTTATCCTACCCATTATCATGCTAAAATCAAAAGGCACAACCCTTATCTAACTCACCCATCAGGAGGTTTGTATGTCCGACCTTAGAACTACGCTGGTTGGGTATGTTACCTACCGCGGACGTGAGGGGCATTGGAGCTTTTTGCTCCATCGAATAACCGGGTTAGGGGTCGTCTTGTTTCTCACCATCCATATCATAGATATCGCCTTTGTTTACTTCAATCCCACTTTGTTCATGAAAGCGATTGAGATCTACCGCTCAACCCTTTTTGGAATTGGGGAGATTTTCTTGGTTTTCTGTGTGTTTTACCACGGTGTCAACGGCTTGCGCATCGCTTATCTTGATCTCTTCAAACCCCAAGGTTGGCACATTGAAAGCCAACGCCGCTCCGCACGATGGACACTGGGAATTGCTCTAATCCTTTGGTTACCTTCGGCGTTGTGGATGTTGCGCAATCTTCTTATGCACAATTACGGATTTTTTGGCGGTTAGGAGGTTATCATGGCAACGGCGACCCAAACGGCACGGCGCGTGCGGATAAAACCCAACTATGAGACCATCGCCTGGAAGTGGATGCGTTACAGCGCCTTTGCGATGATCCCTTTGGTATGGGGACACATGATCCTACAGGATGTGATTGTAGGGGTCCATCGCATTGACCTGGACTATGTGGCAATGCGATGGGCAAGTCTCTTCTGGCGCATTTATGACACTTTACTTTTGGGATTCGCGTTCGCCCACGGTGTGAATGGTTTGCGCCAAGTCTTGAATGACTTTATCCATGCGGATCGGGCACGCAAGATAATAAATTGGCTGCTGTTCTTGTTCTGGTTGATTATTACCCTGATCGGTGGTGCGGCGCTCATTGGCGGAGTTAATCAACCATTTCCTTTATCTTAAAACAGGGAGGCCGTCGTATGGTTCATACCCATACCTTTGATGTGGTGATTGTCGGTGGAGGCGGAGCCGGACTGATGGCAGCCTTATATGCCTCGAAGAAAGCGCGCACGGCCGTGGTCAGCAAACTTTATCCGACGCGCTCCCATACCGGCACGGCGCAGGGTGGAATTGGAGCGGCGCTGGGAAATCTGGAAGAAGATCATTGGGAGTGGCATGCCTTTGATACCGTGAAGGGCAGTGATTATTTGGGAGATCAGGATGCGATTGAATTCATGTGCCGTGAAGCCGTTCAAGCCGTCTATGATTTAGAGCACATGGGGTTACCTTTTTCGCGTACCCCTGAGGGGCGCATTGATCAGCGGTTTTTTGGCGGGCATACCAATAACGCTACCGGCAAGCCAGTGCGTCGTTCGTGTTATGCGGCTGATCGCACCGGGCATATGATCCTGCAAACCCTTTATCAGCAGTGCATCAAGAACGGCATTCGCTTTTTTGATGAGTTCCAGGTTATGGACTTGCTCATTCAAAATGGCGCGGTGGCCGGTGTCGTGGCGGTGGAGTTGGCGACGGGTGACTTGCATGTCTTCCACAGCAAAGCCGTGGTTTTTGCTACCGGTGGTCATGGGCGTATGTGGGAGGTAACTTCCAATGCATATGCCTACACCGGTGATGGGGTAGCGGTTACCCTACGCCGTGGTCTACCGGCAGAAGACATGGAGTTTTTCCAGTTTCATCCCACCGGCATATATAAGTTGGGCATCTTGATTACCGAGGCGGTGCGAGGCGAAGGAGGGGTGCTGATCAACGGCAAGGGGGAACGCTTTATGGAGCGGTACGCGCCACGGATTAAGGATTTGGCCTCGCGCGATGTGGTCAGCCGAGCCATCTACTTGGAAATCAAAGAAGGGCGCGGCGTTAACGGGAAGAATTATCTTTACTTGGATGTTCGCCCTGAGACGGTCAATTATTATGCCGAAAAAGATGGGCGCACACGCCCGGATGGCTCGCCTTATCGAGTGACGGCAGAAGAGATACTGGCAAAAATTCCTGACATTACGGATTTCTGTCGCACCTATTTGGGGGTGGATCCGGTCAAAGACTTGATTCCAATTCAGCCCACGGCACACTATGCCATGGGAGGCATACCGACGAATAAGTTTGCCGAAGTAGTTATTGATCCCCAAAATACGGTTTTGCCCGGACTCTATGCTGCGGGTGAATGTGCCTGTGTTTCCGTCCATGGTGCAAATCGCTTGGGCACCAATTCGCTTGTGGATTTGGTTGTATTCGGTAAGTATGCGGGGATTAAAGCCGCCGAATATGCGAATGGCGTGGACTTTCAACCCTTGCCTGAAGACCCGACTGGGTTCACTCGGCAGCAGATTGAAGCCTTACGCCATGGGGATGGGCGAGAAAAAGCAGCCCAGATTGGCCGTGAATTACGTCATCTGATGTTTGATAATGTGGGCGTATTTCGAACTGAAGAGGGTTTGCGTGAAGCGGTGGAGAAGGTTAAGGAACTCCGCGAGCGGTTTCGGCACGTACGGGTCAGTGATAGTGGGCGTGCGTTTAACACCGAGTTGTTGAACACCTGGGAGTTGGGAAATTTGCTCGATTTGGCACTGGTTACGGCGGTCTCAGCCCTGGCGCGTAAGGAAAGCCGAGGAGCACACGCCCGCGAAGATTATCCCAAACGGGATGATGAGAACTGGCTCAAGCATACTTTGGCTTGGTTGGAAGGTGATAATGTGCGCTTAGACTATAAACCGGTCGTGATCACCCAGTATCTTCCCAAAGAACGGGTTTATTGATTCAATCCAAGGAGTGAACCATGGAAGTTCGTGTTCGCGTATTTCGCTTCAATCCTGAAATTGACCGCAAGCCGCGCTATGATGTGTTTACAGTCGAAGCCGAACCCATGGATCGCGTGCTGGATTTGCTTGAATATATTCGCGGCGATATTGATGGGACGCTCTCATTTCGGCGCTCTTGTGGCCATGGGATCTGCGGGTCAGATGCTATGCGTATCAACGGGCGGAATATGTTGGCATGTAAAGCGCTGGTTAAGAACTTTGAGACTAACGAGATCACCGTAGAACCGCTTCTTGGTCTGCCGGTGCTCAAGGACTTAATCGTGGATATGGAACCATTCTTTGAGCATTATCGCTCAGTACTGCCTTATTTAATTAACGATGAACCTCTCCCGGAGGATGGCAGGGAACGTTTGCAATCGCCGGCGGAACGAGAACGCTTTGACGATACCACGAAGTGCATCCTTTGTGCGGCATGTACGACCTCATGCCCTTCCTTTTGGGCGGATGGACGCTATGTGGGGCCTGCGGCGATTGTTAATGCGCACCGTTTCATCTTTGACAGCCGCGATCGTGCTGCCGCTGAGCGGTTGGAGATACTTAATCAACAAATGGGCGTTTGGCGCTGTCGCACAGCATTTAACTGCACAGAAGCCTGTCCGCGGGAGATAAAGATCACCCAGGCGATTGCCGAGGTTAAGCGGGCGATTCAAACCGGACGTTTGGACTAGATTCGGGTAATCTGGCAATAGAAATTTAAAAGCCAGATGCCAGGGTGAGGGGGGCACCCTGACATCTGGCGCTTTTAATTTACCATATTTTGTGACAGAGATCAAGGCCTAGGTTCAACGAATTTTAAGGATTTTATGACGGTAATAAGTTTTGCATTTTTATTTATAACATTGTTGTCAATCCCAACAGAAGAACATAAAACTTTAGCAGAAATGCAAATCATTCGGGGCAAAATAAGATCTCAGACGTGAGATAAAGCTTTCAATCATGCCAGGCAAGTCAAACATTTGGGCAATTGACCTAATGCTTCGGCGATTATCACCAGTTTTTGATGATCTACGAAGTGTGAACGGTCTTTTGAGGTGTGGGTGATCCCTTGAGATTCACCACGCTCTAAAAACCACCGAGATGTGAGCGCTATGGCAGGGTGCCCCTGTTGTACAAATGGGCTGTGATCGCCTTGATATAAAAGTCGCTTCTTCTAATCTCAATGTGAGTAAGGGGGAGTGTAAGATGTTGTTTATATTTTAGTTTCGCCGTGTTGAACTCAATGATGACTACCCATAGGAGGGAATAACAAAGGTTCTTTATAAATATTGTAACCCAACCCCCGCTCTGCTGTAACCTTGGAGGCTGACTTCCTTTGAATTTTGTAAAGTGATTGTAAAAGTTTGGCATTTATAGGATGGGTATAATAAGCACAAAGTCCCAGGGTGAGGGGCAAATCCTTACTATTATCCCACCATTGAGGTCATATATGGCGTCTGAACGCGATGCACATTTCCAGTCGGGTTCCCTTTCTGAAAAGGCTGGTCAGGTGTTAACCGGAATGGCCGCGGGAACGTTGGTTCTCGCCGCCATTGGTTTGATGCGCGCTGATTGGTGGTTTACCACGTATATTCCCAGTCAGTGGCCAGGAGCCAATTGGTGGATGATTGTGCTCGGGACCTTGGTGGGTGCCTTGTTCTGGGTGGGTGCTTATTACGCCATTGCCCGCCTGGTTAGCTCCACGGGTAATGACTACAAGATGGCCACGCGCTTTTTTAATGCTCCCCTTGGTTTTGCCGGTTCATTTGTGGTTATTGTAGCCTCAGCGCTTTTTGTAGGGGGGATGATTATTGCTTTCTTCCGCTTCTGGTTACCGGGCTTGCTGCAAACAGCGGCTTTAGTACTCCCTCAATATGGGTTGGATTCCCTTTCTGAAGCCATTCAAGTTCCTCAACTAGCGACACTGTTGGGTGTTATCGTTATCCTTGTGGCTTTCCTAATGGTATTGTTCTCGCCGCGGGGCATGAAAGTTTTACTGATCATAGGCATGGGGTTGGTCGTTATATGGGGTATAGTATGGCTAGTTTCGCTTTTTGTGCTCCCGTCCGGGAAGTTCGCTCAAACTTATGAAGGATTATACGGGAGCGGAATCATTGATCGTCAGATCAATTTGGCAGTTTCGTTTGGGTTAATTCTGACTCGACGTCCGTGGTCTTCTTTTCTAATTGGGATGGGATTAAGCGTATGGCTTTTTCAAGGGGCTGTTTTCCCTCTAACGGGGCTTAACCTCAACCGTGTCAAGTCCTTTTCGTTCTTTGGATGGCTTGTTGGCGGGCTGGTGCTCGTCGCTGTGGTGGTTGGGGTAATGGCCCTCTTTTTGCAAAAGAGCCTGCCCCCTAATCTTTTGGCAGCCCACGGCTGGTTATACCTTCGGCACGCGATGCAACCCGAATTCTTTTTACCCTGGTCTGTGTTTTACCTTGTGATGATCAATCCTTCTCTTCTTTTGATCGGCGGAATTATCTTAATGTGGAGTGTATTGCTTCTGAATCTCGTCCAGGTTTATTTCTTCACGATTGCCCAATGCATTGCGGCCTGGATGCATGATGGTCTCGTGCCACCAAGTTGGGGATATCAACGGCGGGGGCAGCAAGTACCGGCGGCAGGACTGTTTGGGGCGGGGTTTCTGGCGCTTTTGGGAATGGCAATTGGTCTAAACGGTAACTGGGTACATCTCGTGCTTTATTATCCTTATGCTTTCGCGCTTTCAAGCATCGGACCGCTGATCGGCTTGATGCGCTACATTTGGACCATGCGTAAGGAAAGCAAGAGCCTCACAAGGGCACAGGGGGATAAACGCTTTTGGGGGCTATTCATTCTTGTAATAGCGACATTAGGGATTTCGATTGCGGTTATAGGGGGGGCATGGAGCTTTCCGCAAGAGTTACGCATCTCCCGCGAATTTGGGCTTGGCTTGCTACTATTATGGTTTATTGGTTTGGGGTGGTATTGGGGGCGAGTGAATTTCTGGCGCAGGCAAGGGGTCAATTTGAGGGAAAAATTACATGGCATCTCAAGTCCACCTGGGGGATAGTTTCCTCCCACGGTGGTTGGACGGTAATATAACCCAAGAAGGTTATGGCTCAAAACCCGCGTGATAGGCGGGTTTTGATATAATTGCAAGGGTTTGAATATGCCAAAGTGAGGGTTTGTATATATGGAAAAACAAGAGTATCTAGACCTTTATTACCAAATGGTGGTTATTCGCCGTTTGGAAGAGCGTGCCGCCGAACTTTACCAGCAAGGTAAAATAGGCGGATTTTTGCACCTCTACATCGGCCAGGAAGCGGTGAGTACAGGCATAATTTCCGTGCGACGACCTGAGGATCGCGTTATTACTGCCTATCGTGATCACGGCGTGGCCATTAACTGCGGGATTTCGGCCAAGGAAGTGATGGCCGAGTTGCTAGGAAAGGCTACAGGTTGCTCTAAGGGGAAGGGCGGTTCCATGCACCTAGCGGATGTCTCTAAGAATTTTTGGGGCGGTCACGCGATTGTGGGTGCACATTTACCCATTGCCGCAGGATTAGCCCTAGGGGATGTTTATCAAAACCAAAAGGCAGTGACGATCTGTATGTTTGGTGATGGGGCAACCAATATCGGCTTTTTCCATGAAGCACTCAATCTTTCAAAGGTTTGGAACCTCCCTGTATTGTGGGTATGTGAGAACAATAAATATGGGATGGGCACGGCGGTTGAGCGCGCTTCTGCGGTGCCCGAGATTGCGCTCAAAGCCGAGGGCTACAAGATGAAGTATGCCCAGGTGGATGGTATGGATCTTATGAAAGTGCGTGAAGTTGCGGCTCAAATGATCGAAGAGATTCGCTCCGGTAGTGGGCCGCAATTCTTAGAGGTATTCACGTATCGGTTTAGAGGACACTCTATGGGCGATCCGGAGCGCTATCGTACCCCGGATGAGGTGCGCAAGTGGCAGCAGGATGACCCAATTGGAATTTATCATAACTTTCTCTTGCAGCAGGGTATTGCTACTGAAGAGGAATTGCAACGAGTTATTCGAGAGGCGGAAGAAGAGGTGGAAGAGGCCGTGCGTTTTGCGGAGGCCAGCCCGGAACCGGCGCCCGAAGATCTCTATAAACATGTTTACGTCTCAGAAACTTGCTGATCCAAGGGGATAGTGCTATGGCTAGAATGACGATGCGAGAAGCTATTTCCCAGGCCCTATGGGAAGAGATGGAACGAGACCCCAAGGTCTTTATCATGGGCGAAGAGGTAGGCGTTTGGGGGGGAACTTACGCCGTCACCCGCGGTTTTTATGACCATTTTGGGCCTGATCGTGTGCGTGATACCCCTATTTCGGAAGCCGCAATTGTAGGTGCGGCTATTGGCGCAGCCCTGGTGGGATTACGCCCGGTGGCCGAAATTATGACCATCAATTTTGCCTTTGTGGCTATGGATCATATCGTCAACCAGGCGGCAAAACTGCACTATATGTTCGGTGGGCAGATGGTTTTGCCGCTGGTCATCCGCACCGTAGGCGGAGGTGGGCGGCAGTTAGGAGCGACCCATTCCCAAACTCCCGATGCGATTTTTGCCCATTTTCCCGGGTTGAAAGTGGTGGCACCGGGTACCCCAGCGGATGCTAAAGGGTTGCTCAAAGCGGCGATTCGATGTGATGATCCGGTGCTGTTTATCGAGCACGCTACGCTATACCAATTACGGGGCGAGGTACCCGAAGGAGACTATACCGTCCCGATTGGTCAATCCAAGGTCCAACGTGAAGGGCGCGATGTGACGGTGGTCACCTATAGCAAGATGCTGGATACGTCGTTGAAAGCAGCAGAAGAACTCGCGCGCGAGGGGATTGAAATTGAGGTTGTGGATTTGCGCACCCTGCGTCCCCTTGATATGGGGCCTGTTTTGGAGTCGGTTAAGAAAACCAACCGGGCGGTTGTTGTCGAAGAAGGTTGGAAGTCCTACGGTGTGGGGGCGGAAGTCGCGTCGCGGATTTATGAAGAAGCGTTTGACTACCTAGATGCACCGGTCAAACGCGTTGCCCAGGTTGAAGTGCCTTTGCCTTATAACCGAACCTTAGAGCAAATGGCCCTGCCTCAGGTTAAGGATGTGGTCCAGGCGGTAAAGGAGGTGCTCTGATGGCAGAAGTCGTTACCATGCCCAAATTGGGCTTTGATATGGCAGAAGGCACGCTGGTACGTTGGCTTAAAGCCGAAGGTGAAGCCGTTGCCAAAGGTGAGATCCTTGCCGAAATAGAAACGGACAAGGCTACGGTTGAAGTTGAATCTACCCACAGCGGTGTGGTACGCCGTTTATTGGTGGAAGCCGGTGCTGTGGTACCGGTGGGCACACCGATTGCGGTCATCGGTGCGCCGGATGAGAGCATTGAGGATGTGCTTCCAGGGGAGAAAAAGGGCGAACGGGCTGAAGAGAAAACCCCTACACTACCCGCATCTTCTGAGACTGCCGAAGTGACACCTGTACCAGTGACCGAAACGAGTGCTTCCACCTCAGAAGGGCGGATCAAGGCCTCGCCATTAGCACGCCGAATGGCGCGCGAACATCAGTTAGATCTGCGCCAGATCCGCGGTAGCGGGCCGGGCGGACGGATCGTGCGTCGTGACATCGAAGCCGCATTGGCGGCAAAGCCCGAAGTTGTGACACCACCAGCAATCAGCGCTATGCCCAGCGAAGCCGTTCCACCTACGCCGGTGGTGTCGGTCTGGCAACCGGTTGGAGCGGTGCCAGAAGACCAGCGTATTCCTGTGGATCGCCTGCGCAGCATTATCGCCCGCCGTATGGTGGAAGCCAAACAGCAGGTGCCCCATTTCTATATCACCCGCGAGTATGATATGGGGGCATTAATGGAACTCCGCAAGGCGCTTAATGCCGAGTTACCGGAAGAGCAGAGGCTCTCGGTGAATGATTTTGTCATCAAAGCCGTTGCACTCACCTTGCGTCAGTTCCCTGCCCTCAATGCTGCTCTGGTGGGCAATGAGATTGTCCGTTACGGGCATGTGAATATCGGCGTGGCGGTGGCGCTGGAAAGTGGATTGATGACGGTGGTTTGTCGAGACGCCGACCTAAAGCCGTTGCGTCTCATTTCTCAGGAGATGAAAGACATGAGCGCGCGGGCGCGCCAAGGTAAGGTGCGTCCTGAGGACATTGAGGGTTCTACCTTCTCAATCAGCAATTTGGGCATGTTTGGGGTAGAGCACTTTGTGGCGATCATAAACCCGCCTGAAGCGGCGATCTTAGCCGTGGGAGCGGTGCGAGAGGTGCCAGTGGTTCAAAATGGGACTTTAAGCGTTGGTTTGCGGATGAAAGCGACCCTCTCGGCGGATCATCGGGTGACGGATGGCGCAGAAGCGGCGCGTTTCATGCAACTCTTGGCTGACTTTTTAGAGCACCCATACCGATTAGTGCTCTAAATGGAATACGTTAGTTAATGGCAAGATAAGATTGGGCGAAGGCTTTGAGAGAGCCTTCGCCTTGTTTTTCAGGGTTTGCGCTCATAGATACGAGTGTAAAGTTCAAGGAACTCGGCAACTTGACGGATGTAATTTTGTGTTTCGGGGAAACGAATGATTTCGAGGAAGAGGTCAGGATCACCCCCCGCCAGATCAAGCCAGATTTTGGCATTACCGGGGCCGGCATTATAGGCTGCTAAAGCGGCGTACCAGTTGTTGTTAAAATAATCGCGCTGCAAAGCGAGATAACGTGCCCCTAAGCGGACATTGACACCCGGGTTGAGTAAATCTCGTTCTTGGAAATCTGGCGGCCAACCATAACGGTTGACGAGATCAACCGCGGTGGAGGGCATCAGTTGCAGGAGTCCGTAGGCTCCGGCTGAAGATTGGACGAAACTCTCGAAGAAGGATTCCTGACGGACGAGGCTGAAGAGTAAGAGAGGGTGCAAGTTCTCCCGCGTAGCCGCCTCCATGATCAATGGTTTGTAGTAGAGACCAAAGCGAATGTGATTGAAATAGGGAGGGGCTTCCAGGGTTTGGGCTGGGGTTAAGCCGGTGAGATCCAATAAGCGCCTGGCCGCAAAAATGGCCGTGCGATAAGCACCCAATTCCAGTGTGTGATTCATCAAGCGGTAAAGATTGACCGGATCATTTTCAAGTGACTGCCGCAGCGCTTCGAACTCACTTCTGGCTTCGATGAAAAACCCTAGCCGCCAGAGGAGATCAGCCCGTTGGAATTGGGGCGAATTGGCCAATTCACCCACATCCTTTAGATCAATTTCAGGGGCAATCCCGAACTTCTCGCGTAACCAAGCCTCAGCCTGGGGACGCTCTTGTTCTAGGTCATAGCCGAGGTCGTAATTAACGGGTCCGGTAAGGGGAGGGGTATTGTTAAGAAGTTGTTGGGCGCGGATACCATAGTATTCAAGTGCATCTATCGCCGCGGCTTCCTGCCAGGCTTTACGGGCTTCTTCAAGATTACCCATCGCAGCGTAGGTTTTTCCAATCCAAAGCCAGGCAGCGGCACGATCAGCAGGTGTGTCACCCAAGACCAGAAAACGCTGAAGGGCCGTCTGCGCCTGGGCATATTTTTGAGCCCGATAATAGGTAATGCCCGCCAGGTAGAGTGCGCGGTAACTGAGGTCAGATGAAGGGTAGTCATTAATCAGGTTCTCCCACAGTGTAGCCGCTTCGGTGAGGTAGCCTCCGCGTTCCAGGATGCGGGCTGTTTCAAAGCGGATTTCAACCGCATCGGCGGCTGTGGGAACTTGTTGAAGGTAGGTTATAAGGGTATTCGCAGCGGCTTCGTAATCTTCCAGGTAAGCCCATTGCGTGTAGGCGAGTTCGCGCCAGGCGTTGGGCCAGAGAGGATCATTAGGATGCGTTTGGATCAGATTCTGGAGTTCTTGTACCGCTTCGGTGGTTTTTCCCAACGCGCGCCAGGAAAGAGCACGATAGTAATGAGCCCGTCCATCATGATCGGGTGTGCTGTTGATGTAGCGGGTGAACGCCTCAACGGCATAGCCGTATTGACCTGCGTAATAATCCACCAAGCCGCGTTGAAGTTCGTTGACCGGTTGACCGGCATTAACTAAAGCCACCAAGCCCGAGTAGGAATCATAGGAGCGAGGAAAATTGTTGACGGAATCAAGAAACCGCGCATAGGCCTGTTCAGGGTGACCGAGTTGGAGATAAATCTGTCCGATGCGTAGGTTCATTTGGGCTTTGATGTAATCGTTGGTAGTAGCTTCGTAGATGCTTAGGAATTGAGTTAGGGCGTTAGAGAAATCGTTGGCGGCGGCGTAGGCTTCTCCGATCTTAATTTGTAATGCTGTGGTATCCCCCGTCGTTGCCCGAATCGCCGCCTGAAAGGCTTGAATGGCTTCCGAGTATTGCCCCGCCTTCATTAAAGCATCCCCGCGCAAGGTTTGGGCAAGCTCATCTATGATTCCGGGCTTGCGTTCCAAAAAGCGGGCGTAGGCTTCAGCGGCATTGGTGTAGTCACCTTGGGCATCGTAGACGCGCCCTAACCAGAAGTAGGCTTCAGGGAGAACCGTTGTGGGGGGGTGCTCTTCAATGATGGTACGGAACGTCTCTATTGCCTCGGTCAAGTTGTTTTCTTGATAGTAACTTTTGCCTATTCCTAAGAGGGCTTGGGCTTGTATTTCCACATCAGCGGTATTTAGGGCGGCCTGGCGGTATTCTTCGCGCGCTTGCGCATAGTCGCCCAGAAGCATTAAGGACGTCGCATTGCGGAGGTGCTCGGAAGGTGTAGGGGTAGATGTTGGTGTTGGCAGTGGGGTGGGATCACCAAAAGGCGTCCCCGGTTGAGTTGATGCTCCATGTTGAATCGTGTCGGGTGTGGATTCTAAGGCGCTGATGGGAAGGTTGCAGGCTAGCGCGACGCTAAAGAGCGCTACAATCGTGGCAATGAGAAACGTTAAGCGCGGTTTGGACATGTCAATTGCCTTATACTTGAGGATTGCGCTTATGTCAACCATTAACTTGAAATTCGCGTTGCGAGATTGACGGTAGAATTAATCCCATGGGGTGATATTTATTGGTGAAAATTAGCGGTTAGTTTTGCGCATAAAATCAGTTGTTCATTGGATGAGAATTGGAGATCATAAGAAAGATAATTCTCTTTTGTAAGGGAGACCGCATGGACAACCAAGCCCTCTTGCTTTCACAATGGCAGTTTGCAGTTACTTCGGTATACCATTTCTTCTTCGTTCCGTTGACTCTGGGTCTTTCGGTCTTGGTTGCGCTCATGGAGACCATTTATGTGCGCACCGGAAATGATCTTTATCTGCGAATGACAAAGTTTTGGGGAAAATTGTTTGTGATCAATTTTGCGATGGGGGTGGTTACCGGTATTGTCCAGGAGTTCCAGTTCGGGATGAACTGGTCCGAATATGCCCGCTATGTCGGTGATGTCTTTGGAGCGCCTTTAGCCATTGAGGCATTATTGGCTTTCTTTATTGAGTCTACCTTTCTAGGTGTGTGGATTTTCGGATGGGATCGCCTTTCAAAGGGAATGCATGCCTTAGCCATGTGGTTGGTGGCGCTGGCTTCGAATCTCTCGGCCTTCTGGATTTTGGTGGCTAATTCATTTATGCAGGCGCCGGTAGGCTATGCGGAACAAGGTAACCGATTGATTTTGCAGGATTTTGTTGCCTTGTTGACGAACCGCTATGTATGGGGACAGTTCCCTCATACGGTTTTCTCCGGTTTTACCACTGCGGCATTTTTTGTGCTCGGGATTAGCGCTTATCATCTGCTACGCAAGCGCCATGAGGAAGTATTTCGGCGTTCGTTCCAGATCGCCACGGTGTTTGGGATTTTTTCCATTTTCATGGTGATTCTTATCGGACATACCCAGGCCCAGCGGATGGTTGAGTTTCAACCCATGAAGATAGCAGCGGCAGAAGCCTTACTGCAAACAGAAAACCCGGCCTCATTCTCACTTTTGAGCCTCGTTGATCAGGCTAGTATGCGCGAGATTATTTCTATTCGCATCCCGCGTGTGCTAAGTCTGCTAGCCTACAACCGCCTCGAGGGTGAGGTGAAGGGGGTGCTGGATCTTCAACAGGAATATCAAGCCCGCTTTGGCCCAGGGTACTATGTGCCAGATATTACGGTGACATATTGGTCATTTCGTCTTATGGTGGGCAGCGGATTCCTGATGTTCTTCTTGGCGGCTTATGCTCTTTGGCGGGTCATGCGCCGGGAGGTGACGCAATCCAGGTTCAAGTTTCTCAATATTTATCCTTTGGCTTTGTTCCTTCCGTATATGGCGAATATCAGCGGCTGGTTGTTAACTGAGATGGGACGCCAGCCTTGGGTCGTCTATGGCAAATTGCGCACAGCAGATGCGGTATCCCCTAATTTGAGTGGTGGTATGGTGCTGACCACTCTGATCGGTTTTACTCTGATTTACGGTTTGCTGATGCTGGCCGATATTTATCTACTTGCCAAATACGCTAAAGCGGGCCCGGAACCCAAAGCAGTGGATCGAACACTTGAAGAACAGGTATATTGGGAGTAAGGCTGCGGGAGGTGGATTATGGACTTGAACACATTATGGTTTGTCCTCATTGCCGTTTTATTCATCGGTTACTTTGTGCTGGATGGCTTTGACCTTGGGGTTGGAATCCTTCTGCCTTTCCTAGGTAAAAATGACACTGAACGGCGGATGATTATTAATGCGATAGGTCCGCATTGGGATGGTAACGAAGTCTGGTTGATTACCGCTGGAGGTGCGATGTTCGCGGCGTTCCCCCTTTGGTATGCCACCCTCTTCAGTGGTTTTTACCTGGCCCTCTTTTTGCTCTTGCTGGGGTTGATCATTCGAGGTGTGGGTTTGGAATTTCGCAGTAAAGATGAGAATCCTCTTTGGCGGCGCTTTTGGGATTGGGCGATTTGTGTGGGGTCCTTCATCCCGGCGTTTCTGTGGGGGGTAGCACTGGCCAATTTTGTGCGCGGCGTTCCGATCAACGCATTGAAGTATTTTGTGGGCGGGTTTGCTGATTTGCTCAATCTGTATGCTTTATTAGGTGGGTTGGTTTCCCTCTTTGGATTTACTTTGCATGGCGCTGTATTTCTGACCCTCAAAACAGGCGATCCTATACTCACCCGTGCGCGCAAAATGGCTCAAAAAGTGTGGTGGCCGACCACGGCGTTGACCGTAGCATTTGCCGTAGCCACGTATGTATTTACGGATATTTATCAGCGATTGGGGGTCAACCCTGGCCCGGTGCCCATCGGTGCTATTTTATCGCTATTGGTGGCAGGGTGGTTTATCTATCAGAAACAAGATGGTTGGGGATTTGCAATGACCACATTAACGATTATCCTCGCGGTCAGTACCATTTTTATCACCTTGTACCCGCGGGTGCTTGTTTCCAGCCTGGATCCCAATTTCAGCCTCACCATTTATAACAGTGCTTCGGGGATCACCACCTTGCGGATTATGACCATGGTTGCCCTTCTGTTGGTGCCGTTTGTATTGGTTTACCAGGGGTGGAGCTATTGGGTCTTTCGGCGCCGGATCACAGGGCGGCAGGAGGAATTGCACTATTAGCTAGCCTGGCGACGGGATGTATGACGACTTACGCGTAACCTTTACCAATTGCCTCCGGTGGCGTAGAATTATGCAGGCACTTCGCGACAGATGAGGTGAAGCATGAGTTCTTGGAGTAAACAACCAGTTATTGCCAATAATGCCCCCAAGGCAATAGGTCCTTATTCTGTAGCCGTTAAGGCGGGTCCGTTTTTGTTTGTTTCGGGACAATTAGGGCTTGATCCTGCCACCGGAGATTTGGTTAGTGGTGGTGTGGCGGCGGAAACGCGCCAGGCGTTGACCAATCTCAAAGCAATTTTAGAAGCCGCCGGTTGTGGCTTGGATGCTGTGGTGAAAACCACGGTTTTCTTGCGCGATATGGGTGAATTTTCTACCATGAATCAGGTATATAACGAATTTTTTGCCCAAAATCCCCCTGCGCGTTCGGCGATCCAGGCGGCTGCTCTACCCCGCGGCGCAGCGGTTGAAATTGAAGCCATTGCCTTACTTCCAGAAGACGAGGGATGAGGACACGGGTGAACACGAGAACGTGCGAGTTCTATCTCTCGGATAAGGGATAGAGGCGCGGGTTGCATGAAGTCCGTGTCGGTGATCGTCCCTTGCTATAACGAAGAAGCGCACATCGGTTATCTTTTGGAAGCGCTGACCCGTCAGACATATCCTCTGGAATCTCTGGAAGTGATTATTGCTGATGGTATGTCCACCGACCGCACGCGGGAGGTGATCCACCAATTTGTCCAAAAACACCCGCAGTTGCGGCTCAAGATTGTAGATAATCCTAAGCGGATCATTCCCGCCGCTTTGAATGTTGGTCTGGCGGTGGCGCAGGGGGACTACATCGTGCGGTTAGACGCCCACTCGATCCCTGCGGACGATTACATTTCTCGCTGTGTGAGTGACCTTGAGGCGGGACTGGGTGATAATGTGGGCGGAATCTGGCTTATTCGTCCTTCACGCCCACACTGGATTGCACGTGCCATCGCCATCGCCGCCGCGCATCCTTTAGGTGTTGGGGATGCGCGTTATCGTCATGGAAGGACGCCTGGCCTCGTAGATACCGTGCCCTTTGGTGCATTTCGGCGCGAGTTGTTTGACCAGGTCGGGAAATTTGACGAATCGCTTCTCACCAATGAGGATTATGAGTTCAATGCGCGATTGCGAAAGGAAGGAAAGCGGGTTTACCTTGACCCGGCAATTCGCTCAGAGTATATTGCGCGCCCAACCCTAGAGGCTCTAGCGCGTCAATACTGGCGCTATGGTTATTGGAAGTTCCGCATGTTGCAACGTTATCCCCAAACATTACGTTGGCGGCAAGCGCTTCCCCCTGTATTTGTGTTGAGTATCGTTGGGTTGGTGTTGATGGCTTTTTTCTGGTCTTGGCCACTCTATCTTCTGGTTGGAATGGTGATGGCTTATTCGTTTACGCTGTTTCTCGCGGCAATTCCTGTGGCCTGGAAAAACAAGGATGCCCGTTTGCTGATTGGAATCCCTTTGGCGATCGCCACGATGCATTTGGCGTGGGGGACGGGGTTTTTATGGAGTCTGTTGACTTGGCTTGGAAAAAGGAAACGCTGAACAATGAGCACAGAGCCTGATTTGGTTTCAATACAACCCAAATGGCGTCTACGCCCCTCGGAGCGGCGCTCAACGCTTTTTATTGGTGATCTGCTCATTGCTGTGGGATCTTTGGTCTTTGCGCTCTATTTTTGGGCTTCAGGGGGTGAGTTTCTATCCTTTTCAACCGACTTTTTACGTTATCGTGTTCCGTTCTGGTTCTATCTATTGCCGGTCGTCTGGTTATTAATGTTGATCGAATCCTATAACCCTAGCCGGGTGAATATTCGATCTGAAGCCTATCGCGAAGTGACGGTTGCTGCGATTGCCGGCTTTGCCTTCTATTTGATCATCTTTTTCTTCTCAGAGCCCAATTCTCTCCCCCGCCGCGGTGTAGCGGCTTTCTTTGCCTCTGCCTATGTGCTGACCCTGCTCTGGCGGTTTATCTATATCAAACTGTTTACCCTTCCACTGTTTATGCGGCGGGTGCTTATCATTGGAGCGGGCAGAGCAGGTTCTCACCTGGCGCAGATTATTCGGGACATGTGGCCGCCGCCGTTTTACCTGGTGGGTTTGGTGGATGATGACCCGGAGAAAATTGGCACCGAGATTGCGGGGTATCGTGTTCTGGGAAGCGGGAGCGATATCTTTCGTCTGATTCGCGAGCATCAGGTAACCGACTTGGTGATTGCAATCTCGGGCGAGATGAATCCCCAGTTATTTGCTACCCTCTTAGAAGCCGAAGAGCAGGGGATCGAAGTGACCACCATGCCCACCTTATATGAGGAACTTCTAGGTCGTGTTCCTATCTTTTTGCTTCAGTCGGATTGGGTACTGCGTTCTTTCGTTGATCAAGCCCATATGGGGGGCTTCTTTGAGTTGTCGAAGCGCTTGTTGGATATCCTTGGGGGGCTGATCGGTACGTTACTTATGCTGGCACTCTTCCCCCTGATTGCATTGGCTATCTATTTAGAGTCGGGGCGTCCCATTTTCTATACCCAAACGCGCTTGGGCAAGAACGGGCGTCCCTATAAGATTATTAAATTCCGCACCATGATTCAAGATGCCGAGAAGGATGGCATTCCACGCACCACCGCCGAGAACGATCAGCGCACCACCAAAGTGGGGCGGTTTCTACGCCGCAGCCATTTGGATGAGTTGCCCCAGTTTATCAATGTGTTACGTGGAGAAATGAGCCTGGTCGGCCCACGCTCCGAACGGCCGGAGATTGTCCAGGAATATCAGAAGGCGCTTCCGTTTTATCGCGCCCGGTTATTTGTCAAACCGGGTATTACCGGATGGGCACAGGTAAACTTTGGTTATGCCGAAGATGTGCGGTCAAATGCCATTAAACTTGAATATGACCTCTACTACATCAAGCATCGCAGTCTGACCTTGGATTTACTTATCCTAATCCGCACCGTTGGCACGGTGATTGGATTGAAAGGACGTTAAACCGTGAAAAACAAACCCTCCCTGAGCAATCGTTACGTATTAGTGGGGGATTTACTACTGGCTGTTATTTCTGTGCTGGGTTCTTATGCCTTAAGACTTGAACTCGGCTCCCAGTTTTTTGATTACTTGCCCTCGGCGTTATGGATGATCGGATTGGCGCTTGTGATCAAGCCTGTCGTCTATTATCTCTTTGGGCTGTATCAGCGCATTTGGATATACGCCAGTGTTGAGGAACTGAAACTGATTGTGGCCGCTGTAACGGCGGCATCAGTCTTGCTGGCCGGTGGTATGGTCGTTGCGCTCTCATTGGGCGCCTTTGTTGGAATGCCTCGGTCTGTCCTGGTTATTGACTGGTTACTCTCAATGATCCTGGTGGGCGGTTTGCGTTTTTCGTTTCGATTGATGGCTGAGAGTCGTGGGCCAGTAGCGTCTTTGGTCACGCAACCGAGACGTGTGCTAATTGTTGGTGCGGGGGACGCAGGGGCCTTGGTGGTGCGGGAGATGCAAAAAAACCCTCAATTGAACCTGCAACCTATCGGCTTCTTAGACGATAACCCGGCCAAGCAAAAACAGCAAATTCACGGTGTGCCGGTTGTTGGTACGCTGAGCGAATTACCTCAAGTGTTGGAGCGGTATAAAGTAGATGAGGTTGTGATCGCTATTCCCAGCGCACCGGGGCGCGTTGTACGTGTTGTCGCCGATATCGCGCGATTAAAGGGAGTGCCTTTCCGCACGATGCCGGGGATCTATGAACTTTTAGGCGGTAAAGTAAGCGTGAGTCGTCTGCGCGAAGTGGACATCAGTGATTTACTGCGCCGTGAGCCTCTGCAGGTGAACGAAGGGGTGGTGGGTGAGGCACTGAGCGGCCGTGTGGTACTTGTGACGGGAGCAGGTGGCTCAATCGGACGTGAATTGTGTCGGCAAATTGCCCGTTGGGGGCCCAAATTGTTAATCTTGCTTGGGCATGGAGAAAATAGTATCTTCGAAACTTTGCTTGAACTGCGCGAAAGTTTCCCTGCCCTCAACCTGCAACCGATCATTGCGGATGTGCGGGATCGGCCTCGGTTGGAGGTGGTCTTTAACGAGTATCGTCCTGAGGTCGTGTTTCACACTGCGGCACATAAACACGTGCCGCTCATGGAGATTAATGTTGAAGAAGCGATTACCAACAATGTTTTGGGGACGCTAATTTTGGTTGAAGTGTCGCTGGCCTATCTGGTTGATCGGTTCGTGTTTATTTCTACCGATAAGGCCATTCGCCCGGTTAATGTCTATGGAGCAACCAAGCGTTTGGCCGAAATGATTGTCTTGAACGCTGCGCAGCGCTCGGCTGGACGTTTTTCGGTAGTGCGTTTTGGAAATGTCCTGGGTAGCCGTGGTAGTGTCGTTCCGATCTTCAAACGCCAGATCGCTCAGGGGGGGCCGATTACAATCACCCATCCCGATATGAAACGCTATTTTATGACCATTCCCGAGGCTGCCCATCTGGTTTTGCAGGTGGCCGGTATGGGACGGGGTGGGGAGACGTACTTGCTCAATATGGGACAGCAAATACGGATTCTTGATCTAGCCGAGGATCTCATTCGTCTTTCGGGTTTAGAGCCGGGGCGGGATATCGAAATCGTTTTTACTGGGATCCGGCCAGGGGAAAAATTGAGCGAAGATTTATGGGACGAGGGAGTTTCTTTACGGGTAACCGATCATCCGGATATCTTCCGGGTTGAACATCAGGAGGTGTTGGAGGGGGAAGCACTTTACCGGGTGGTAACCGAGTTGATAAAACTGGCTCGGGCAGGGGAACGCGAGCAGATTGTAGCCTTATTAGATGAAGTTATCCCTGGCTCTGCAATTCGCAGTACCCCTCCGCCAGAACTAACCTCGGTGGTCTAATGGCTTGGATAAACCGCGCTGAATGGGATGCATTTATTCAACAGCACCCTGAAGCCCACCTTTTACAAACCCCGATGTGGGGAATGTTCAAAGCCGAATTCGGCTGGCGGGTGGCCTGGGTGGTTGCCGGAAAAGCAGGTGCGCAGGTATTGTTGCGGCAGTTACCCCTGGGGTTTCGCATTGCCTATATTCCCAAAGGGCCGGTAGGAGAGGATTGGCGGGCGTTGTGGCCAGAAATTGAGGCGTTTTGTCGCCGTTCACGGGCTATTTTCTTGAAAGTGGAGCCGGATGCCTGGGAACCTATGGGATTTAATCCGGAAGTCGAACTGCCCGGTTTTAGGCCTTCGGAACCTATCCAACCTCGCCGCACCATTGAGGTCAGTTTAGAGGGGGATGAAGAAGCATGGCTGGAGCGTATGAAGCAAAAGACGCGCTATAACATCCGCCTTGCTCAGAAAAAAGGGGTCGTTGTTCGTGAATCCCAGGACTTGGGGGTTTTTTATGATCTGATGCAAGTCACGGCTCAGCGAGATGGGTTTGGTATTCACACGCCTGAGTATTACCAACGGGTTTATCACTGGTTTGCGCCCGGGGGGCATTGTGTGCTTCTCATGGCAGAGTACGATGGCCGGCCATTGGCGGGGCTAATGGCATTTGCATGGGGAGACCGGGCCTGGTATTTCTATGGAGCGTCAAGTGATCAAGAGCGGCAACGAATGCCTACGTATCTATTACAATGGGAGGCCATGCGCTGGGCGGCGCGGCGGGGCTGTCGAGTCTATGATTTATGGGGAATTCCTGATGCTGATGAAGAGGTTTTAGAGGCTGAGTTTGCTCAGCGTCATGCAGGGTTGTGGGGCGTTTATCGCTTCAAACGTGGGTTTGGAGGGGTTGTTCGAAGATCTGTGGGGGCCTGGGATTGGGTTTTCCTGCCTAACCTGTATCGCGTTTATCACTGGATGATGCGATTACGTCGTCGTGGGGAGCCGGCATGATGGTTGTTGAGCGCGTTCATCAAGGCGAGGAATGGAATCGTGGGCTGATGCGCCTTCCAAAGGCGAATATCTTACAGACTTGGGAATGGGGAGAGATAAAGTCGGCATATGGGTGGCAACCCTACCCGTTGATGTGGCGTGAAGGTAATGGGCAGGTACGCGCAATGGCATTGGTCTTACGCCGTTCATTGCGTATTGGGAAGATGCCGACCTCACTCAGCGTTATGTACATACCACGCGGGCCTGTAATGGATTGGGGGGATAGCGACTTAAGGCGGCGCGTGCTGGACGATTTGAAACGCTTGGCGCAAACAGAGGGGGCTATCTTTATAAAGATAGATCCTGATGTGGAATTGGGATGGGGTTTGCCGGGTGATCCCGAGGCACAGGAGAATCCTACTGCGGGGGAGGTGATGCGGGATTTACATACCAGAGGATGGTTTATTTCTCCCGAGCAGGTGCAATTTCGAAACACATTTATCTTGTCCCTCGAGGGTGATGAAGAGGTTTGGCTAGGCCGGATGAAGCAGAAAACACGCTACAACATCCGCCTGGCTCAGCGCAAGGGGGTCACCGTCCGGCGGGCAACCCCTGAGGATTTTCCGCTACTTTATCGTATGTATGTGGAGACCTCGGTGCGTGATGGCTTTGTCATTCGCCCAGAGCCCTACTATCATCATGTATGGGGGACTTTCTTGCGTGCAAGTATGGCCGAGCCTTTGATTGCAGAGGTCGAGGGGACGCCGGTCGCAGGTTTAGTGATGTTTGTGTTTGCTGGGCGGGCATGGTATTTTTATGGTATGTCGCGTCAATTACATCGCGAAAAGATGCCCAATTATCTTCTGCAATGGGAGGCTATGCGTTTGGCGCGCTTGCGCGGATGTCAGATCTATGATTTATGGGGGGCACCGGATGAATTCCGAGAAGATGATCCAATGTGGGGAGTATTTCGTTTCAAGCAGGGATTGGGGGGACACGTGGTGCGTTGGATTGGGGCTTGGGACTTGCCGATGCACAGAAATTGGTATACTTTGTACACGCGGATTATCCCTCGTCTGTTGGCCTGGATGCGGCGACGCAGCCAAGCCAAACTTCGCCGAGAGGTGACAGTATGATCCCTCGAATTCGTATCGCACATTTACCGACCCCTATCGAACCACTCCCTCGCTTAAGTGCTGCTTTGGGTGGTCCACGGCTCTGGGTTAAGCGAGATGACCAAACTGGTTTGGCTATGGGTGGGAACAAGACCCGAAAGTTGGAATTTGTGTTAGCCGAGGCACAAGCCCATGGTGCTCAAACACTGATAACTGTGGGCGCGGTGCAGTCTAACCATTGCCGGCAAACGGCGGCGCTAGCGGCGCGTTTTGGCTTGAGATGTACCTTGGTGCTCTTTGGGGATGTTCCTCAGACTCCAAGCGGGAATTATTTGCTAGATCGTTTGTTTGGGGCTGAGATTGTTTGGGCCAAACGAGAAACTTATGAGGAGGTTTTACAAGACGTCTACCAGAGAGCCTGGTCAGAGGGACAGCGGCCTTTTCTTATTCCATTGGGGGCTTCAACGCCAACCGGCGCGGTGGCTTATGCCTATGCATTTAAAGAGTTTATCGAGCAGGGCGGAGAGGCCGATTGGATGGTATTGGCGACTTCTTCAGCGGGCACCCAAGCCGGTTTGGTGTTGGGAGCACGACTGAGCGGATGGCGCGGCCGTATATTAGGTATTAGCGTTGATCACCCGGCGGATTGGGTCAAGGCACGGGTAGCAGAACTTGCTACGCAGGCGGCAGATCGGTTGGGCGAACCCATACGTTTTTCGGCTGACGAGATCGAGGTCAATGAGGATTATATTGGGGCAGGATATGGCGTCATGGGGGAAAGGGAGATTGAAGCCATTCATCTTTTTGCGCGCTATGAGGGTTTATTGTTGGACCCGGTCTACACCGGTCGTGCCGCGGCGGGCTTAATGGATCTTATCCGGCGTGGTTTTTTCAAGCCCGATGATCGTGTTCTGTTTTGGCATACCGGTGGGGTGCCGGCTCTATTTGCCGAACGCTATGCGCCCAATCTGCTATAACCTGATATAAGTTTCAGGGGGAGGGCTGACGGACAATAGGACGCCAGGCAGCCCCAAAATCAAAGTCTTTATCGGTGGTCAGACGAATGCGGTTACCGCCGTTAATGGTCATAAGGTAAATGTCATGATTGGTGCCATCGGGCCAGGATTCAAAGGCTAACCATCGTCCGTCCGGGGAAAGGCTGACTTTCGCTACCGGACCAACGTCGGGTTCATTTTTAGGTGGGATGCGTACTTCGTTAGGCGTATTGCGGTCTTCATAGCGCATGCTCATTAGCCAAGGCACATTTGAGGAGGGTTTCATTTGGCTGTAAAAGATCACACTGCCATCCAGACTCCATGCGGGCCATAAATTATTGAACTCACCACTCATCGTGAATCGCTGAGGATATTGGCCGGTATCTGACATGAGCCAAACTTGAGCATACGGCGCTTCACGGACGAAAGCAATCTGCGTGCCAGAGGGAGACCAAGCAGGCTGTTTTTCAACATAGCGCGTATCGGTGAGACGAAGCAGAATGCCATTCTCAAGGTTATAGACGTAAATATCGGGCTGACCGCCGCGTAGGGAGGTAAAGGCAATGCGGCGACCATCGGGTGACCACGCAGGGTCAAAATCGGCTGCCGGGCTGGGGGGCACAGGAAGGAGTTCGGGTTCACCGCCTGTAACGAGATTGAGAATGTAAATTTTAGTGCCTTCATAGATATTACGTTTTTCGCGACAGGGCGAGATGAAGGCCAAGCGCTGTCCATCAGGTGACCATGTTGGTTGGCAGGCTCCGTCCGGTAAACTGGTAATCGGGCGTTGATTGGTGCCATCTGCATTCATCAGCCAAATTTGCATGATACCGGTGCGATTTGAAGCAAAAGCAATCTCGCCGCTCCCGCCGAAGGGAGTTGGAGATGACGTTGGGGTTTCGGTGGCCCATAATGAGGTGGGAGAAGGCGTGATACCCTCAGGCGAAGGGGTAAAGAAGGGAGGGGTGGCGGCGGTAGTGGGGGTATCTTGAGCGGCGGAGAGGACACTGGTCTGTGAGGGTTCGGGGGGATGAGTAGGTTGGGGTTGAGTTGGCGTGGGTGGTGTTAGGAAGGTTAACCCGTTGGGAAGCGCTAGAATTTGGCCTCGTACCCATTCGGGAATATCCGGCACCAGGATGAATAAAAAGGTTAATAGGGTGGCCATCCCGAGCGTTACGAGCACGCGCCAGAAGCGAGGGCGGCTTTTCCGCGGGGCAGGCCGTGGCGTTGGGCGTTGAATGGGGCTTGAGGTGGGGAGGGGCTGAGTAAGGATCTTTTCCCCTTCCTGAGCAGGGCTAGCCATGGGGAGGACGGGTTCAGTGTGCGGCGGGGGAACAACGGTTAACTCTTCTAAAAGAGGGGGTAAGTTGCTGGCATCCATCAGGGCCCGCTTGAAGTCCGTCGCGGTTTGGAAGCGGCTTTCAGGTTCTACGGCCAGCGCTTTTTCAATCGCATTGGCCAAACGGCGCGATACCTTGGGTGCTAACTGCCGGATTGGGGTTAACTCGGCGTGACCAGTGAGGCGGGCTAAGCCATCTTCGGGGATGACACCTGTCAGAGCCGCGTACAAGGTTGCCCCGAGGGAGTAAATATCCGTCCGGGCATCGGTGGGCGCAACCCCATACTGTTCAGGCGGCGAGTAACCGGGGGTCATGGCGCGCGCGCCCGTGGTTGTGCGTTGATCTTCTAACATAAGTTTGGCCAGGCCAAAATCCACCAATACCACTTTCCCTTCGGGGGTGATCTTTATATTTCCGGGTTTGATGTCGCGGTGGATGATGGGAGGTTGGCGTGAGTGGAGGTACTCCAAAGCGTTACAAATGGCGATGCCGATCAGGACGACTTCGTTTTCATTCAACGTGCCCAAGCGCTCAATGCGTTGGCGTAAATCTTCACCCTCAATGTAGTCCATAACCAGGTATTGACCCTGGTTGGGTATAGAAAAGTAATCTATAACGCGGGGGAGGTTGGGATGGCGTAAACTGGCAAGAATATTGGCTTCACGCTGGAATTGGCGCGCATATTCTTCAGCCAAGAAGAGATTTTCCTTAACGGCAACTTGAATCCCTAGGTTCTCATCAACAGCGTGGTAGATAGCCCCCATCCCCCCTTGGGCTAAGATCGAGGTAATCCGGTAGCGTCGGTTAAGTAGCGTGCCTGGAGTTAGTGCCATTGGTTCAATTTTAACGGCTTCTTGGCAAACCTCACAATAAACTTGGGATTAAGTTTATCGGTTCTTTTTGGACTCAAAAATGCGTTTCAACCCATGCTATAATCGAAAAGCCATTTTAGGAGATCATATTCGCCTATGTCTCTCGATATCCGCACTGCTGTCCAAACTGCTTTTATTCTCTTTTTATTAGGTCTTTTTTTGAGTTTCTGGTTGGGGGTACGCACGATCAAGGGTGCACGCCGCCTGACCTATTTTCGTATTCGTCGTGCACGGGTGGCACGGGGGTGGCGGCTTATCTTTCTGGCATTGGCTTTAGGGGGCATGGCTTTCTTGACCAACCGATACGCTGAGCCCACGCTTTATCGCGTATTTCCTCCCTCGCCAACGGTTACGCTTACCCCAACGATTACGTTGACCCCTACGATTACCCTGACCCCAACGATTACCCTGACCCCGACAATTACCGATACTCCCTCGATTACCCCAACCCCATTCTTGCCCGAAGATATTGCAACTCAAATTCAAAATACGATCACCCCCAATCCTGGCGCGGTATTTAGCCCATTGCAGTTCGCCCGCGCCGTGGATGATGCCTTTCAACCGATCAACCCTCAAATAGAATTTCAACAGCCGATTACGACACTCTATGGCACATTTTCTTATGACCAAATGGTGCCGGGCTCACAGTGGACGGCTATTTGGTATCGTCTAAGCGATGGACAGCGAATTTGTTATGAGACCAAACCCTGGGATGGTGGTACCGGTGGCTTTGGTTATACGGACTGCACCCCGCGTTCGGAGGATTGGCAAGCGGGAGAGTATGAGGTTCAGATCTTCGTGGGTTCGCAGTGGAAAACCTCGGGGCGCTTTACGGTGGTTGGAAATCCACCCACCTCTACGCCAACACGTTCACCTACGCCGACGATAAGCGCTACGCCAACAATAACACCTACGCCAACTCTGACCCGAACCCCATTACCTTCACCAACTTCCACCATAACGCCGACACCGCGTCCTTCGCTAACGCCAACGGCGACGCGGACGCTTCCTCCGACTTCCACACCCCGCCCGACCTTGACACCACGCCCGACCGATACCCGCTGGCCGACAGCTACACCTATACGTCCCTAGGTGATGGGTCGGTTCTATGTTGATCTAGACGCTGTAGAGGGGGCGCGGCGTATAAAGATGATGTGCGATTTGGGCGGCTAATTGGGCATTACTTTTAAGCAGGGCCAAGTTGGCTCTCAGGCTTTCGCCGCCGCTGAGTTCACTGACCCGTGCCAGCAAGAAGGGGGTGACTTCGGCCCCGCGGATGCCTTGGTCTAAGGCCTCGTGAACAGCCTGTTGGATAATTGCCTCAATAGCCGCTCGGGGGAGGGCGGTTTCAGATGGGGGTGGATTGACTACGAGGATGGCATTGACCAACTGGCATTCCCATTGTGCCTTGGCGATCGCGGCAACGTCCTGTGGATCTTCCACGCGTACGTTGACGGGCAAGCCGCTCTCACGGGAGTAGAAAGCCGGAAACTCATCTGTTCGGTAGCCAATGATCGGCACCCCCATTGTTTCTAATACTTCAAGGGTGGCCGGCAGATCTAAGATCGCCTTTGCCCCTGCCGAAACGACAACCAGGGGTGTTTTGGCGAGGGTGGGGAGATCGGCAGATACGTCAAACGGGGCTTCACGGTGGACACCACCGATGCCACCGGTGGCAAAGACTTTGATTCCACTCTGGTGGGCAATATGGAGAGTAGTGGCAACTGTTGTTCCACCGGCTTCTTTACGCGTCAGGGCAATGCCGATGTCGCGAATACTGATCTTGCGTTTGTGGGTGGCTGTGGCTAAACGCTCCCGTTCTTCGACGCTTAAGCCAACCCGGATGAATCCATCCAACAGTGCGATGGTCGCCGGGATAGCCCCTTCCTTGCGAACGGTTTGCTCTAGTTCCTCAGCAAGTTGAACGTTTTCGGGATAGGGAAGCCCGTGGGTGATAACGGCGGACTCTAGTGCCACGATAGGTTGCCCATTCTCTAGGGCGTGACGGACCTCAGGATGAATGCGAAGATAGTTTTTCATGGTTAGATGATTAACCTTTCGTAGAGGCTTTCAAGTGAGAGTTGGGGGGAGACCGACCCCGGGTGACTGAGCGTTAAACTGGCGGCAGAAACCCCCAGACGAACAGCTTCGTCAATATCCATCCCATTGGTCAGTCCGAAAATAATGGCTGCGGTCATGGCATCACCGGCGCCGGTGGGATCAATAACGCGCGTGCGAATAGCCGGCACGTGTCCGCTAGTTTCAGAGGTGGCATAACAAACGCCAAACTCGGCTAGGGCGATGATGGCAATTTGTACCCCCATGCGAACGAAGGTTCGTGCGGCCTCAAGAGCGGAGAAACGGTCATTGACCACCATAGCGCCCTGGAGAAGAGCGGTGGCTTCTAAACGATTGGCGGTGAGGAAAGTAAGGCGCGGCAGAAAGGGGAGCAGTTTGGGGGCGAGTGTAACGGATGTTGCATCGGCAAAGACGGGAATCTTCATCCGCCGCGCCAGTTGGAAAACGGCTCTCAAAGCGGGTGTAGAGAGGTTGGCATCTATAAATACAAGACCGGCATTATGGAAAAGCACAGCCTGCGATTTGATGTATTCCGCGCTGAGGCGGGAGAGAATGCGCATATCGTCCAGCCCATAGCGTAAATCCCCCTCTTTTCCCAGTAGAGCAACGTAAGAGGCAGTGCCATAGTCTGCCACCCGGAGGCAGGCCGAGGTATCCACCCCGGTTTGAGAGGTGTATTCCAATAATTGCTGTCCGATGGGGTCATCCCCAACGGCGCTGATCAAGCTCACCGGCAAGCCGAGCCGTGCTAGGTTCTCGGCGACGTTACGGGCTACCCCTCCAAAGGAGGGTCGAACCTGACCGGGAACCGACGTTCCGGGTTGTAGATTCTCAAAAGGACGGCCTACCGTATCCAGGCTGGCGGCTCCGAGAACGAGTAAACGTTTGTCAGGAGAAGTCAGGATCATGACTTAATCACGACTCATAAGAAGCGAACTTGTCCATGACGTGCCATATAAGCGTCTAAACACTTTTTGATTATGTCCAACGCATTACGAACTCCAAGAGGAATTGATGCCTGATTATAGCGTTCGAGGGCACTTCTGAGGAGGCCATAATAGAGGCTCAATAGTTGGAATAGGCGTTCTCCGGGCTCATGGTGGGTTGCGTTAATGGAGGTAAAAGCCAGAATTGGTACTTCGCGGAGGTGCTGGGCAAGGGCTTCATCTAAATTCTGTTCTTGCCACTTTTGGAGTGCGATGGGACTCCCTAAACGCAAGTTCTCACGGGTAATTTTCAAGGCTTCGAGATGTTGTTCCCAGACAATGGGTTCTGGGGTGTTCCAGACACCGACATTGATCCATTCTAACTGTACCCCTTGATTGCGCGCCAAACGAGGAAAGCCACGGGCAAAGTCATCAAAAAAGCGTGTAAGATCAGGACGAGTAAAGCGGTTGGGGATTGGAAGAGGTGGGGGAGGTTGAGCGTCATAGATAAAGCGCAGGGGGCGGGTCAAGGGGTTGGCCCATTGAATACTGGTGATCTGGCTTTGGCGGTTAGCAAATTGACGAATCTCAGGTTGGCCGATTCCGGCAAATAATTCCCCAAATGTGCGAGATTGCAGTTGGTTTTGAAGCTGGCGCATAACCAAGAGCCGAATTGAATTCACCCAAGGGCCAGGGAGTTGACGGTAGGTAAGCCAGTAAAGATTCTGACGGTAGGTCGGGTAAGGGTTGTGTAGATTGTGGGTTTGAGGAAAGCGCCGCCAAAGGCTGAAGAGAACCCGCACATCCTGAAGGGTGATGCGTATTCCATCTCGACTACGGCTCTGAATCTCCTCGTATTGGAATTCATGATCTCTCAAATCAAAGGTTTGGCGCAAGCGCTCGAAAGGGGCAATCGTTGCGCTGGTCCCGGGCAGGATAAATCGGGGCGTGCCGTTTGGGCGTTCAAAGACGGCAGCCATTTCGGTCGAACAGGTGACCACGCCAGGGCCCCCAATCGATAGAATCGGGTTCTGTTTGTGATGTGTGCCGAGTTCTTCACCGGCGATGGTCAAAGCGGGAGGGGGCACAAGGCCGAGGCTGGTATGGAGTAGAAAATAGCGGCTGATACCTGGGTGAGGGAGAGAAAAGACATCACTCTGGTAATGTGCTGCCCACTCCAAACCCAGCCAAAACGGTAGGAAGACCACAACCAACACGTGGGGTGAGAACATGGAACGGATCAAGAGAGTCACGGTTTGGTTGAGGGGATCTTGCCCTGCGCCCAAGGAAGGAGTGGGTAAGTTGATCCACGCTACCCCCAACCAGAGGCACAGCCAGATCGGAGTCAAAAGCAGGAGTCGGGGGATTGGCGCCAGAAGACGCAGGAGTCGGTGGAGAAACGAGGTCATAAGGTTATAACAGTCGGGCTTCAAGTAAGGTGATTAATTCTTGGATTTGCTTTCTCTCATCTTGGGTTAGGGCTTGAAGCCCCGGACGTTCTTGGATGAGTGCCAGGTGGCCGCGTAAGAGGCGCAGTAGAACGGTACGCATTTCATCGGTGAGGTCTGCGTTGCTATCGGTATTGGTGGATGGCAGGGTGGTGGTTTTAGACGAGTCGGTCATGTTTAGATCGGTAAAATTGCGTGTGGCCGTTTCTATAAACACTCTCTGGGCTTGATCGCGGGCTTGTTCGGCCAGGGCACGACGTTGGGTCTCAATTTGTTCGCGTTCCCGGCGAGCGTAAGTAAGCCATCCTGCGTTCCAGCGATTGAGTAGTTCACGATCTGTTTCAGGGCGCAGTTTGATATTGAAGATATTGACTGAGAGAACCCTGATGCCGCGGCTGGTTAGGAGAGCAAATTCCCGGCTAGGAACTGGATCTTCCGTGGGAACCCCGGCCGCATCCAAGGTGGGAGATTCGGGCTGAGTCAGGCGTTGGTTAATGATTTGAATCACGTTTAGCAAACCCGAAATGCGCAGGCGATTGGGGACTAACGGGAAAAGATCATTCAAAGTGAGGCGTGAAATCAAGTCGCGCCAGGCTTCCGCCGCCAATTGGGCCGGAAGTTGTTCCCAGCGGATCAATCGGTTGGGAGTATCAAGAGGGAGGTTGGCATTGACAACTTGCCCCAAGACTGCCCGTTGAACGGATTGGGGATTGTAGCCAAACTCGGTGTTGCCTTGGCCGGGAAGGGCGTCGAGGCGGAAGACGACTTCAATTTGGGGCACAATTTCGACATTGTCGCGTGTGACGGCGCGCGTTTCGTTACTGCGGCGTATGCGGCTTTCGTATTCTGCCTGGCTTTCTTCTGGCCTTCGGGGCGCGAAGGGGTCTTCATTGGGTCGAGGACCGATGGTTTGACTGCGGAGTCGCAAATCCACCACGTCGGCAATTTGTTCTCCGGGTTGTGTGAAGACTACACCAGGGCCAACGACACGGGTAAAGCGCTGAGACGTGCGCAATAGCGCTGCGCTTGCCGTGTCCAATATTAATAGCCCCGGTCCGTAGGAGGATCTTGGATCTTGGGGAGGTTTTTGGCCATTTTCGATTCGTGCAATCGGACCGTGACTGCCGGTGAGATAGTAGATGAGATGAAGGAAAGCATTGATGCGATCTTGGACATTTTGTACCGGCAGGATAAATTGAGAAAAGAACGCTAGCCAGAGAAGCGTTCCTAGTCCCAAAAGGGTCAGGTTGAGGGCAAATCTCAATAGTTTATGGGCAAGGTCATCAGGGCCAAAGAAAAACGCTATCAGCAAAATCGCGAGGCCTATGATTGTAGGCCAAAAAGTGGTTTTATAACGCCTGAGGCCGTTTTTCATGCTTGGTCCCTGCCTTTGCTAATGATTCTATCAAATTGAGAATAGATCAAGCGGTTTAAAAAGCGAGGAATTTTGTCACTGGGCAGGGATAAGTTTCGATCATAAAATGGAAATGGCGAGGTATGCTAGAATTACCTTGCCTCGCCAATGAACTTCCAAAGAAAAGAGGATCCATTTTATGCTGCGCGCGTTGTTGATTTCCCTTTCTAAGGCTGAATGGGCGAAGCGTTTGGTGACGCGTTGGAAAGTGGCCTGGAACGTGGCCTCGCGTTTCATTGCCGGGGAGACGCTGGAGGAGGCCATGCAGGTCATTCAGACCCTTAATACGGCCGGGTTAAATGCCACGGTGGATCATCTTGGAGAACACACCACGGATGCCGAAGAGGCTCGACGAGCAACCGAAGCCACGCTGGAAATCCTTGAAGAAATTGAACGAAGGAACTTGCGTGCCAATGTCTCGGTCAAGTTGAGCGCCATCGGACTGACGGTTGACCGCGGTCTCTGCCGTCAAAATCTAGAACAAATTGTTTCCCGTGCTAAGTCGTTGGGGAATTTTGTGCGCGTTGATATGGAGGATTCTTCCTTGGTGGATGCCACACTTGACCTGATCCATTGGTGCTATGATCAAGGGTATACCAACGTGGGGGTAGCCATTCAGTCCTATCTTTACCGCAGTGAGCAGGATACCCGACGATTAGTTGAAAGGCGGGTTCCTATTCGCTTGGTCAAGGGCGCATATAAAGAGCCCCCGGAAGTCGCGTATCCGCGTAAGCGGGATGTGGACGCCAATTTTGATCGTTTGACCGATGTTCTACTCCAAGGCGTGGTGGAGGCGGGCGTTCCCCAAATCAGTGCTGATGGGCGTTTCCCGCCTATTCCGGGTCTGGCTACCCATGATGAAGCACGTATTCGCTATGCACAGCAACGCGCGGAACGGCTAGGGTTGCCTAAAACTGCTTTGGAATTTCAAATGCTTTACGGCATTCGGCGTGATTTGCAGCAGGAATTGGTTCGTGCAGGTTATCCGGTGCGCATCTATGTGCCCTATGGCACCCATTGGTATCCCTATTTTATGCGCCGGTTGGCTGAGCGACCGGCTAATTTATGGTTTTTTGTCTCTAACTTTTTCCGCCGCTGAGGCAACGATATGGCGACATCATCGCCTTACCCTCTAGCCCTGATCTTAGGGGCTTCGGGAACCCTAGGAAGGGCAATTGCGCAGGCATTAGCGGAACGGGGGTATGCGATGGGGTTGCATTATTTCCGCTCTCAGGAAAACGCATTGACGTTGGCCGCCCAAATTGAACAACAGGGGCGGCCAGTTTTTCTGGTCTCTGCCGATCTTAGGGAGGAAGAGCAAATTGGATTGTTGTTTGAACGGGTGCAGTCTTGGGGCCATCCGTTGCGAGTCTTAGTTTACGCCGTCGGCCTTATTTCGCGGGGAACGCTATTAGAAACCTCTTGTGAAACATGGGAGGATGTGTTTTCGCTTAACTTGCGTGGGGCATGGCTATGTGCCCGTGCGGCAGTTCCATTGATGCGAGAATCAGGTGGGGTTATCATTAACCTCACCGATTGTGGCGCGCAACGCTTGTGGACGACATATGCGGCGTACGTGCTCTCCAAAGGTGCTTTAGATCACCTCACTCGATTGCTGGCCAAAACTCTGGCGCCAGCAATACGGGTTAATGCTGTGGCACCCGGAATGATTACACCCGGAGTTGAGATGTCCAGTGAGGAATGGGATCGGTTGAAGCAGCGTTTACCCTTGGGTCAGCCTGTTCGTCCGGAATCTGTCGCGCAGGCGGTATTGTTTTTAATCGAGAACCCGCAAATCACAGGCCAAATTTTATATGTAGATAGCGGTTACCATTTGCTTTAAAGGGTACCCATGCGCAGATTTCTCGTCTCTCCGTTATGGCAATTGGTTCGGGTTGTGAATCCTCTCGCCTTACTGGCCGGGGTATTATTCTTTGCGTTGGGGGCCGGGATCGTTGATTTTCGTAACCAGCCCTTCTCGGGGGTAGATTATTGGTTGGGCCAGGCTTGTATCACGTTACTACAAATGAGCAGTGCCTTATTGAAGGCGTTTTATGATCGAGCCGGCGAAACCGAGGCTTTATCCTCGTCTCGAAAACCTGATAACGAAAATAAAAGCGAGGAAGAGCGAGAGAAGACCCCGGGAGAGATTGTCTTGCCCCGGTCGGTTTTCCTGCAAACCGGATTAACGACCCTCAGTATCGGGGCGGCGTTAACCGTTTTGCTCTTAACGCGGGGAGCCCTTAATGTCTCGGCCATGCTGCTTCTGGGGGTGGCGTTCGGGATAACGTTCTTTTACAGTGTTCCCCCTTTGCGTTTGGTCTATAGTGGGTATGGGGAACTGTTGATGGCTTTTTTCCTGGCCAATCTTACCCCGGCGTTTGCGTTTGCCTTACTTTCAGGCGAGATGGATGCGCATTTACTGGGTTTGCTTACCTTCCCTCTAACGCTATTGTGTCTAGCCATGATGATGGCGCTATCGCTGGAACACTATTACCGCGATCTCAAGCAGGGGCATATGACGATGATGGTGCGGCTAGGGTGGCAACGAGGTATGTTGGTGCATAATATCTTGGTGCCGTTAGCCTATCTCTTATTGGGAATCTCTGCCCTGATGGGGCTTTCCTGGTCGGTGTTGTGGCCGGCGATGTTGACGCTGCCGATCGGCGCATTTCAGGTGTGGCAGATGTGGCAGATTGGCAATGGAGCACCGACGCGTTGGCCTCTCCTGCGGCTCACTGCATATGCCACGGTGGGGTTGACGGTTTACTTATTGACCTTTTCTCTTTGGATGGGGTAACCGATGAGCGAGTTTCTCACCTTGCTTTCCCCTCAGGCTGCGCTGGAACGCTGGTTGAATGCTCTTTCTGATCCCGAACCGGACGGAGAAGACATTCCAACCACAGAGGCACTGGGTCGGGTGACGATCTCGGGTATTCGCTCGCCAGAGCCGTTGCCGTCTTTTCCCCGTAGCACTGTGGATGGGTATGCGGTGCGCGCGGCGGATACCTTTGGGGCAAGCGATAGCCTACCAGCTTACCTGAAACTGGTGGGTGAAGTAGGGATGGGAAAGGCACCAGATTTTGTCCTGCAGCCTGGGCAGGCCGCTTTGATTTATACCGGTGGAATGTTACCGGAAGGGGCGGATGCGGTGGTCATGTTGGAACATACCCAAATCACCCTGCCGGGCGAGGTCGAGGTTTTGCGGGCGGTAGCAGTGGGCGAAAACGTACTCAAGGTGGGTGAGGATGTGCAGGTAGGCGACGAGGTGATCCCGGCGGGGGTACGCTTGCGCCCGGCGGAAATTGGGGGCTTAATGGGTTTGGGGATCACAAAATTGCGTGTAGCCAAGCGACCTTGTGTGGGGATTATTTCTAGCGGGGATGAGGTCATCCCGCCCGATCAACCTCTGGGGCCAGCGCAGGTGCGAGATATTAATAGCTACTCTATTAGTGCCCTGATCGAAATGTACGGGGGTGTCCCACGGCGCTATGGCATTGTCCCGGACCGCGAAGACGCCTTGCGGGACGTGTTGACCCGGGCTTTGAATGAAAATCACATGGTCATTATCTCTGCGGGCTCTTCGATTAGCACCCGTGATCTGACCGCACGGGTGATTGATGAGATGGGACCACCGGGGGTTTTAGCGCACGGCATCAATATCCGCCCCGGAAAACCTACGATTTTGGCAGTCTGTCATGGTAAGCCTGTGCTGGGTCTTTCTGGCAACCCGGTAAGCGCCTTAGTCGTGGCCAGTTTGTTTCTGCCTGCGGTGTTGGATAAATTATCGGGCGTTAAACTACGACGGCCGCGAGCCCGTGTACAGGCTCGATTGACCATAAACCTTCCCTCTCAAGCCGGTAGAGAGGATTACGTCCCGGTGCGTTTGATCGAAACTCATGAGGGTTATCTGGCCGAACCCATTTTCTACAAAAGCAACTTAATCTTTTCCCTAGTGCGCGCAGATGGGGTGCTGTGCATCCCCGCTGACGCGACCGGATTGGGGTTGGGTGCTACTGCTGAGGTATGGTTGTTATGAGTTTTACTCACGGGTGAGGAATTTTGCGATGTCGGTCTATCTTCATGATATTCCTTTAACCGAAGCCCAAAAGCGTATTCGTGAGGCTTTGCAATCGGCAGGATTGTGGGGGGTCTTGGGGAAGGAAACTTTGCCTTTATCCGAAGCCCTGGTGGGGCGGGTAACTGCCGAACCCATTTGGGCGCGCCTTTCCTCCCCTCATTATCATTCCGCAGCCATGGATGGGTTTGCCATCCGTGCCGAAGAAACTGCTGGGGCTATGCCAACAGCACCCGTTACCTTGCTGGTGGGTGCCCAGGCCGCTTATGTGGATACGGGAGACGTTTTGCCACAATGGGCGAATGCGGTAGTGCCGATTGAGCACGTAGAAGCCTTAAACAACGCGGGGCAGCTGGCAGATGATCCACGTCATCCTCATATGATCCGTCTTAGGACTGCCCTGACACCCTGGAGCCACGTGCGCCCGATGGGGGAGGATATTGTGGCGACCCAGTTAGTCCTTCCAGCCGGACATGTTTTACGAGCGGTAGATTTGGGGGCAATTGCTGCGTGTGGGCATACAGAGGTGACCGTTACCCGCAAGCCACGGGTTGCGATTATTCCAACCGGAGATGAACTTGTCCCGATTGGACAGCCAGTGCAGCCGGGTGACATTATTGAGTTCAATTCCTTGGTTTTGGCCGCTCAGGTGGCAATGTGGGGCGGGGAGCCGATTCGCTTTCCGATTACCCCAGATGATGAGGACATGATCCTGGAACGAGTTCGGGAGGCGTCCCGTGAATGTGACCTGATTTTGCTCAATGCAGGTTCTTCGGCAGGTTCGGAGGATTTCTCGGCGCGGGTCATTGAACGGTTGGGTGAATTGCTTTTCCATGGTGTAGCCGTTCGGCCCGGGCATCCGGTGATTTTCGGCATGCTCTCTCGTTCCGACGCGCCGTTGGGGGATAAAGTCCCAATTTTCGGCGTACCCGGCTACCCGGTCTCTGCAGCGCTGACGGGTGAAATATTTGTTGAACCTCTGCTGGCGTTGTGGACGGGACGTTCCCCTGCCCAACCTGAAGAGATTGAAGCCATATTGACACGGAAGATCACCTCCCCCGCAGGTGATGATGACTACGTGCGTGTGGTTGTGGGTGAGGTTGGGGGACGGGTGGTGGCGGCGCCATTAGCACGGGGGGCCGGGGTTATTACTTCATTGGTGCGCGCCGATGGTTTACTGGTGATACCCTCGGGCGTTCAGGGCGTAGAGGCAGGGGAAAAAGTGCGGGTGCGGTTATATACCACTAGCCGCGCTCTGAATCGCACCATTTTTGCTATTGGCTCTCATGATATGTCACTTGATCTCTTAGCCCAGTTCTTGGCCGAACGAGGGTTCCGATTGGTCTCGGCCAACGTGGGTAGTTTGGGAGGGCTGATTGCCTTGCGACGCGGCGAAGCCCACTTGGCCGGTTCTCACCTGCTCGACCCTGATACCGGTGTTTACAACCTGCGGTATGTAAAGCAATATTTACCCAATGAAAAGGTGATGATAATACGCTGGGTGGGACGTGAGCAGGGACTGATCGTAAAACCCGGAAATCCCAAGGGCATCCGGGGTTTAGAAGACTTAACGCGTCCCGATGTGACGTTTGTCAATCGGCAACGTGGAGCAGGGACGCGTGTGTTATTGGATTATCACCTGGGACGTTTAGGGATCAATCCTGAGGTTATTCAGGGTTACCAGCAAGAGGAATATACTCACCTGGCAGTAGCCGCTGCTGTGGCTTCGGGACGCGCAGATTGTGGATTAGGGGTAACAGCAGCGGCAAAAGCGCTGGATTTAGATTTCATTCCTCTATTTCAAGAAGCCTATGATTTGATTATCCCTTGCAAACATGCCGAGGAAGAGCGTATTCGCGCTATTTTCGACCTCATGGGCGATTCGCGCTTTCGCCGCTCTGTTGCCCAATTGCCGGGTTATAACGTTGAACAAATGGGTGTCGTTGTGCAAGCCTGCTGATATGATTATTTTATGATCAGCCATTGGTTTTATGGAGGTGTCCGATGACCTTAGATGTCAATATGCCCGCTCCTGATTTTACATTGCCAGATGAGACGGGAGCTTTGCGCTCTCTACGCGAGTTTCGTGGTAAACCTGTAGTGCTCTATTTCTACCCCAAAGACGATACGCCAGGGTGTACCAAGGAAGCCTGTTCTTTTCGGGATGATTATCAGGTTTATGCCGAGGCAGGGGTGGTGATCTTAGGGGTAAGTCCGGATTCACCCGCTTCGCATGCGCGATTTAAGCAGAAATATAACCTGCCCTTTACACTGCTTTCTGACGAGGATCACCAAGTGTGCCGTTTGTATGGGGTATGGGGAAAGAAAAAATTCATGGGGCGAGAATACGAAGGCGTGCTTCGCACCACGTTTTTGATTGATGAGAACGGTCTCATCAAGAAAATCTTCCCCAATGTAAAGCCCGAGGGACACAGCGCCGAGGTTCTCGCTGCTTTACGGGATTAAGCGTGATAACTCGCGTAAGGTCATGAATTAAAGCAGGCTCTATTACAGGGATTAGAGCCTGCTATACATTTATGTATCCGCAAACCGTTTATACGGCGGTCGTGGGTTGACAAGTTTCAACTGAGATATTGAGCATCTGGATCTCATGCAGGATGCTCTGAGGTGATTGCCCGGCAAGGTAATCGAGGGTTAGACCTTCTAGCGTTTCGTTGATGGACTTTTGTAGGCTGGCCCAAATGGGGAAGAACACGCAGGTATCGCGACGGTCACATGCCGAAGGGTCTTCTAGACAAGGAGATAAGCGGATGGGGCCTTCCAAGGCTTCCATGATCTCCCGAATAGAGATAGTGTTAGGGGCACGGTTTAAGCGGATACCGCCGCGAGGGCCGGGAGTGGTTCGAATGAGCCCCTTTTGCATTAACGTATGGATAATTTGATGCATAAATGGAAGGGGAATGTTCAGTTCACGAGAAAGGGTAGACGTGGCAATCGGCTGATCGGCGGTCGAAACCAGTGCCAGCATTACCTGTAACCCGTAATCAAAACGTCGGCTAATTTTAAGCATGCTTAATCCTCTAAGTGAGATTTGTCGAATATCTTTACCAAAATAGTATGTTTTGCGCGCGTTGAGTAGTGATAAATTCACGTATTTGATGCGAATAATGTCTTAATCATGATTAAGGTTGATTTAGAATTCACCCCTTTTCGTATCTTCTTCTTAACTGTACAAAGGATATAATCAAAGTGTACGTGAAATCGTTCACCTGTCCAAAGGAGGACCTATGAAAAAATTGGCGATTGTAGCGCTCCTATTAATGCTCAGCGGGCTTGTGCTGGCAGCCTGTGGTGGTGGAGGTGGCGGAGAGGCAGGGGAAAGCCGTCCAACCCCTCCGCCTGAATATGCCGGAAAAACCAGCCCCTATTCCGTCAATGATGCAAATGCAGTTGCAGCAGGAAAGACGATTTATGAGCAGCGCTGTGCATCCTGCCATGGTGAGAAAGGGTTGGGTGATGGTCCGGCGGGACAGGCATTAGATCCGCACCCCGGTAATTTAGTCGAACTAGTCAAGACAGCCAAGGACGATTACATGTTCTGGCGCATTTCGGAGGGCGGGGCCATGGCTCCCTTCAACTCATCTATGCCAGCCCAGAAAGGCATCTTGACCGAAGACGAAATCTGGCAGGTTATTACTTACATTAAGACCTTCAAATAAGCCAGACCTCTATAAGAAGGTTAGCCCGGCATGATGGTGTGCCGGGCTAACTTTGTATGGAGGGTCCTCAGAATGCTAAAAGTGGGGTTAAAATAGAAGCATGTCAAATCTAGGTATGGGGACTATATTTGTCCGAATACACCAAAACAGATGGATGGGGTTGTTTGTCTTCGGTGCCTTTCTGGTTGCCTTTAGCATCCTGAGTTTGGTGGGGTTTCTTGATTTAGCAGTGGTAGTGTTGTTGTTGGGGGTGGGTTTATGTACTCTGTCGTTATGGTTGTGGCGGCATCGCGCGAAGAGTCCAAATTTGAGTTCCACGGATGATGAAGTTCAATTAAATCCGAAGACGCTTGAGACTTTTCTACAGGATATTTATCACTTGCTCAGTTTGGAGGATGAAGAGCGTTTTGTTCGTTTCGCATTGGAGCAGGCGACTGCGCTTAGCGGGGCTAAAGGAGCGACTTTTATTCCGCTGGATGAGTGGAATCGCCCGCTGCGTGTTTATGCCGTAGGAATGGAAACAGATCGAGAACGGAAGACCTGGGAAGAGTCTCTGGCGCAAGGGCAGATTCGTGTAGCCTGTAAACAGTGTCAGGTCTACCGAGCAGGGGTGGAACAAGGTTGTTTTCTGCTCCAAGGAGGCATTCCCGGAGCCAAAGTGATCGAGTGTATTCCCTTAAAGCAAAATGGCCGGATGGTAGCCGTGGTTAACCTTTATATGCCGGAAACGGGTTCTGAGATAGCGGAGAATGTAAAACATTGGCTGGAAGGTCTTTTTGCTTTTGTTCTGACCGGTTTGGAACTGCGTCGCCTTAAAGCCCGCGAGGCGGCTATCTATGCTCAGGTTCTTGGCTCCCGAGCGGGCCATCCGGATATGGAAAGTGTGCTTAGGCCGATTTTATGGCGCTTGATGCAAGCGGTGGATTGTGAAGGTGTTGCCTTGTATCTCGGTCAGGGCGGGATGACGGCATTTCCTGTTTTCCTCACCGTGGGACAATTCCCATTTACTGTCCCCGAGGTTATGAACCGCATCTATGCTCAAATACGTGGTGATACTTTGGGGGCGCCTACTCATCTACAGCCTTTAGCTTTTGACGTGAATGGAACTTCTGGGTGGGCGCTCCAACTTGTTGGCTCAGAGGGGAAAGAAATTGGCACGTTGCTACTTTACCCTGCTAAGGCCTTTTCTTGGGATCCGTCTATCAATCAAGTGGTGGTTTTGTTATTGGATACGCTCGTTCGAGTCATTGAGTTAGAGCAACTGCACTACGATTTAGCTTTTCGTGTCGTGATGATGGAGCGTTCCCGTCTGGCGCGAGAGATCCACGACGGTTTAGCCCAAACCTTAGCCTATCTCAAACTAAATACAGCGCAGATGCTTAACCTACTGAATCGTGAAGACTTTACACGCTTAGAAACCGCACTTCAGCAGCATTACCAAGCCTTAGCCGAGATTTATCTTGAGACCCGACAAGTTATGGATAACTTGCGATTTAACCCTCGAGATGATATGAATGCTTGGATTCGTCAGGTGGCGACCAGTATGGCTGAGCGTTCTAATCTTCAAATTGAGTGTTATCTTCCCGAGAAGTCCCCTGAACTTCCTCTCGAGGTCCAGGCGCAACTCTTACGGATCATTCAAGAGGCTTTGAACAACATTCGCAAGCACGCTCATGCCTCGCGGGCTTGGATCTCGCTTAGCCCCTGGAATCAGGAGTGGATCTTAGAAATCGGTGATAATGGGATCGGGTTTTCTCCAGATGAGGTTCCCCGATTTTCACAACATGGGTTACGAGGTATGCGCGAACGGGCAGAATTGATAGGGGCTGAGTTTCAGATTATCAGTCGGCCTTATCAAGGCACTGTTATTCGTTTACAGGTACCATCTCGAGTAGAGGAGTCACTGGTATGAGTACGCGAGCAGTTCGTGTTGTAGTGGTGGATGATCATGCGCTTTTCCGGCGTGGGCTAATTGAACTATTGCGCGATATGCCGGAACTTAAAGTCGTGGGCGAAGCCGGCGATGGCCAAGAGGCACTTGAGGTTATTCGCCATACCATGCCGGACGTGGTTTTGCTGGATATTAACATGCCTCACATGGATGGTTTGCGTACATTAGAAGCGCTGCGCAAATCTCCATCCTCCCCCAAGGTGCTCATGCTAACGGTTTCGCAACACGAGGAAGACCTCATGCAAGCCATTCGCAGTGGCGCGGATGGCTATCTGCTTAAGAATGTGGAACCGGAAGAATTACGTAAGGCGATCTTGCGCGTTTATCAGGGAGAAGGTGCCCTTTCTCCTGAGGTCACAGCGCCGGTGCTCCGTGCAATTGCCTATCAATCTGAAATTGCAAACCGCCAGATTCTCAGCGATAGAGAACTGGAAGTGCTGGAGTGCTTGGCCGACGGACAAACGACGGGTCAAATTGCAGCCAAACTGTATATTTCGGATAACACCGTTAAGACCCACGTGCGTCATATTCTCGAAAAACTTGAGGCTTCTAACCGCACCGAGGCGGTGAGCAAAGCCATTGCGTTGGGATTAATTCGCCGCCGCGAGGGTTAAGGTCAACATTGCGCTATAAGCGGTGATATGGGTATCCCCCTTTTAGGGGGATATTTTTAACCCTCTTTAATGCCCGCTATATCTCGACAATGATGGGCAAAATTGTGTATTTTATTGATTGGGTAACTCTTAACCCTTTAGGAAAGAGGGTTGTTGAACAATGGGTTTTAACCGGGTGGATGGGGTGCGGAAAGTGTTAATCGCTTCGGCCAATCCGCTCTTTGGGCGAGGGCTAGAACGCTTGATTCATCAACAATGGAAAGGGCGCCAGTTTGAGATTCGGGTTGTGGCAACTATGGAGGAAACCCTACTTCTTCTGGAGTCCTGGCTACCTGACCTGGTTATCCTTGACTATGATGATCGCTCTTTTGATCGCAAACGCTTTATGGATTTGTTTATCAGTGGCGATCGGGCCATGCAGGTGATGCTGGTTTCGCTGCACGAAAGTGGATCGGTGGTTGTTTATGATCGTCGTATCCTTACCCCTTCTCAGGCAGAAAATTGGCTTTTACTACCGGATATCTCAAGTGCTCAGCCTTTACCTTCAGGAAAGGAGCGAGTTTCTACGATGAAACATTTCGCAATTGCTGGTTTCTTGGTCGTGGTATCTACATTGTTTGTGAACTATCTTCTAAATACGATTCGCATCCTTCCGCTCCAAGCCAGTGCCCAGGCTCAGCCCATTGATCGCCTCTTCAACCTGCAGTTTATGTTGATCGCTTTCTTCTTTTCGCTGATTGTGGTTTTCCTGGGTTACAGCCTGGTGGTGTTTCGCCAACGGAGTAAGGAAGGTGAAGAGGAAGGGGCTTATATCAAGGGCTCCACGGGTCTGGAAGTAGTGTGGACCATTATCCCGATTGGAATCGTGATTTATCTCTCTTATCTTGGCTCGCTGGCATTGGCCGAAACGCGGCGGGTGGATCCGCAAGCCATTGAGGTCAAAGTGGTCGCTGGTCAATGGTTCTGGCGTTTTGAGTATCCTCAGTACGGCATTGTATCCAATGCACTCTACCTCCCGGTCAATCGTCAGGCGCATTTACGTTTGACCTCATTGGATGTCATTCACTCGTTTTGGGTACCCGAATTTCGTGTGAAACAGGATGCACTTCCCGGTGAAAACCTCGAACGGGAATTGCGTGTTACCCCAACGATGATCGGCGAGTTCAAGGTGCGATGCGCCGAACTCTGTGGCACCTCGCACGCTTACATGGAAAGCCCGGTGGTGGTGGTTTCCCAAGCGGATTTTGAGGCTTGGGTCAGCGAACAATTGGCTGCCATTGGCACCGACCCGGCTACACGAGGGGCTAAATGGGCACAAACCAACGGATGCCTTTCGTGCCACTCTGTAGACGGCTCACCCGGGGTTGGACCAACCTGGAAGGGTCTTTTTGGCCGCACCGATCATGAACTAGCGGATGGTTCGGTGGTTACCGTGGATGAGGCTTACTTGAGAACTGCCATTATCAATCCCAATGCGCAAGTTGTCAAAGGGTACCCGGCGAATGTCATGCCGAGCAACTATTCGTCATTACTGTCCGAGCAACAGATCAATGACATTATTGAGTACATCAAGACTCTGCGCTGAATTTGACCGATCATGGAGGAGACTATGAAACGTTTGTGGGCAATTGGGTTAATTCGAGGATTGGTTGGGCAGATAGCAGGTTTTCTTGTTGGCATGGGATTATTGAGCGCTGTGCGCGCGGCAATGGGGTTGCCGTGGAAGGCGGAGCCGGCCTGGGTGGCAGGTGGTTTCGGTGGGGTTTTGGGGTTCATGATCGCGCTTGGGGCTTTCAAGGATTGGTTTGCCTGGGCTTTAGGACGCGAAACACCTGATATCGAAGAGATTGAAGAGACACCAGGCTGGCAACGCTACCTGGGTTACAGTTTAGATCACAAAGTGATCGGAGTTCAATACGGTGTGCTCTCTCTGCTACTGCTCGCTATTGGCGGGTCATTTGCCCTACTCTTTCGTGTAGAACTAGCGCGCTCGGGAATTCAGTTTCTCTCGCTGGATTTCTTCAACACTCTGATCGGGATGCACGGTATGGTGCTGATCATCTCGATCCTGTTGGGCTTCGCGGCCATGGCCAATTTTTTGGTGCCGCTTTTGATCGGTGCCCGGGATATGGCTTTTCCGCGTTTGAATGCTTTCTCCTTTTGGATCGCAGTTCCGGCATCTATTACATTGCTGAGCGCTATTTTCCTGGGGGGGTTTGATACCGGTTGGACGGCTTACCCCCCGTTGAGTATTCGCGCCCCGCTGGGGATGCAAATGTTTTTCGTCGGCGTGTTCTTCAACGGTTGGTCCTCGATTCTGGGAGCCTTGAATCTGATCACCACAATTATTCGGTTGCGGGCGCCGGGGATGACTCTCTTCCGGATGCCTATTTTCGCTTGGGCAACTCTGGCGACCTCGATTATCGCGCTGACGGCAACGCAGTTGATCGGTCTTTCATTTCAAATGGTGATGTTTGAGCGTTTGTTTGGAATGGGATTCTTTGAACCGGCCAAAGGCGGCAATCCGATCCTATTCCAACATCTGTTCTGGTTTTACTCTCATCCAGCGGTTTATATCTTTGTACTCCCGGGGTTAGGGGTGATCAGCGAGTTACTGCCGGTCTTTGTGCGTAAGCCGCTCTTCGGTTACCGCTGGGTGGCGATGTCTTCGTTGGGAATCGCGTTGGTGGGCTTTCTGGTGTGGGGGCACCATATGTTCACCTCGGGCATGGAGGAGTACCTGCGGGTGCCGTTCATGTACAGCACGCTTTTGGTCGCCGTGCCCACCGGAATCAAATTTTTCAGTTGGGTGGCTACCTTATGGCAGGGTCGTATTCGCACGCCGGTACCGATGCTGTTTGTCCTAGGGGGAATTGTGGTGTTCCTCATGGGGGGACTAAGCGGCCCACCCAACGGCGTCGTCGCGACCGATTTGCACTTACATGATACCTATTTTGTAGTCGGCCATTTTCACGACACGATGTTCGGAGGATATATCTTCCCTCTGTTTGCAGCAATTTATTACTGGTTTCCCAAAGTGAGTGGGCGTAAATTGAACGAGACGTTGGGACGGTTACACTTTTGGCTGATGACACCCTCGTTTCTAGTTATGACGTTTGGACAGATGTGGGTGGGTATGTTGGGTATGCGCCGTCGCATTGCCGATTATGACCCAGCGCAAGGGTTTGATACCGCGCATTTCGTGATCACGATGGCCGGTTTCTTGATCGGTTTATCGGTGCTGATTTTCTTTATCAACTTGGTGATGAGTCTGCGTCGTGGAGAGGTAGCAGTAGGAAATGTCTGGCAGTCGCGTTCACCGGAATGGCAGTTATTACCTTCGCCGGCACCAATGCACAATTACCCTCAGCCGTTCCGCGTAGTGGGTGAGCCTTATGACTATGGTCTAAAAGGGTCACGTTATGTTGAACCCTTAACGCAACCGGCAGGAGATTGAGGAGTTTTGCCATGAAAACGTCTTCAAAGGCAGTGTCTGAAATACGTCGTGGGGTAATTGTATTTGTGGTTTTGGCCGTTTTGACCGGCATCGAGTATTACGTTGGGGTACATGAAGCGCCAAGTGTTATTTTATGGGCTATTGCCTTGCTCAAAGCGGCGGTAGTTATTCAGTTCTACATGCATCTGATGCGCGTTTTTCGTTCACAGGAGGAGCACTGATGAGCACCCATGAGATGAGCCTTGAGGCTTATCGGCAACGTGTTGCCACTAACCGCATCGGTTTATGGTTGTTTATCATTTCGGACGCCTTCATGTTCGGCGCGCTGCTCATCACCCGGTTCTATTTGCTGGGAGATCGTCGTCCCGAATTGGATCAGACATTAGGGTTAATTGTGACTTCGGTATTGCTGACAAGTAGTTTCTTCATGAATCGGGCTGAAGCCATGATTGCAGCCGGAAACCGGCGTGGTTTCCTGACCAGCACCTTGATTACCATGGTGTTGGGAATAGCGTTTTTGGTGGGTGTGATTGGGTTTGAATGGCGTCTGGCACCATTCGGGCCGGCAGATGGCGCCGAAGGTGCGGTCTTCTATATGATGACCGGAATGCATGCCTTCCATGTTCTGACCGGTGTGATCTTTCTGTTCGTGGTTTTTCGTAATGGTCTAAAAGGGCATTACTCTCCCGAACGCCACTGGGCGGTGGAAGCGTGCGCTAACTACTGGCACTTTGTGGACGTGGTTTGGATTTTCTTCTACCCTGCTCTCTATCTGATGGGGACGCTTTAGGTCGGATATGCGTCATTATGGGCTTTTGATCAGTATTTCTATAACGGCTGTAGTATTGATCGCCGTGGGGCTTTTGCTCCGCCCTCAAGCTGAGTTCCGCGGATCGTTGCTTGATCCCCCGATCCCTGCGCCCGATTTTTCTCTCACTCAGGCCAATGGGGAAACCTTTACGTTAAGTGCGCAAAAGGGGAAGGTGGTCTTGCTGTTTTTTGGTTACACCTATTGCCCTGATGTTTGTCCTACGACGTTGGCCGATCTTGGTCAAGTGATCCAGCGGATCGGTAAGCAAGCCGAGCGCGTCAGAGTGGTTTTTATTTCGGTTGATCCCAACCGGGATACGCCAGAACGAGCGCAATCCTACGCCGCGGCGTTCAATCCATCCTTCACAGGGCTTTCCGGTAGTGAAGCCGAACTACAGCCAATCTGGGCCGCCTATGGTGTTTACCGATTGGTGCGCGATGATGGTAATCACGGAGACAATTATCTCGTAGATCACTCAGCCCGGGTTTACTTGATAGATGATAAAGGAAATCTGCGTTTGACCTATTCTTTCGGCACACCGGTGGATGATCTGGAAAATGATTTGCGTTTGATCTTAAGGGAGAACTGACGTATGACCGCAACCGCTAAAGCGGTTCTTGCTCGTCTTGGGATTACCTTTTTGTTGGGACTATTAGTAGGGGTTTTGGTCGGTGAAGGGGCTTACTGGTTGTTACGCGGCGAAAGCGAAAATGCGCCACGCGTTATTGAGATCGTCATTCCTGCCGGTACGGCGCGGCAAATTGCGGCGGGTGGCCCTGGCCCGGCACTTCCTTCCATGGTCTTTACCGCGGGTGATATTTTGATGGTGCGGAATGAAGACGAGGTTAGTCATCAGTTAGGGCCGCTATGGATTCCGCCCGGAAGCACTGCCTCGCTAAATCTGGATCGTCCTAATGTATACAGTATGGCATGTTCGTTTCAATCCTCACAGGTATTAGGGTTGGACGTGCGCCCGCGCATCCGTCCGATAGATCGTGTACAGGGAATCCTAGCAGTGATGATCCCAACCTGGATGTTGTTGTGGGTCTACTCGTTGGTGGCGGTTCCATTACCGGAAAGCAGTCCAACGGCTTCATCAATCCATCATCGTTCTTGAGAGTGAGATGCGCAGGCGAAGGTTTTTACATTGGGGCTTGACCACCCTCTTTGTATTGGTGGCAATAGCGGCGATGATTCGCCTAGGTTTCTGGCAGTTAGACCGACTAGCACAGCGGCGAGCGTTTAATGCCCGCGTTTTGGCGGCTCAGGCTATGCCGGTTTTGAACTTGAATGAAGACATACCCCTAAGCGATCTCACGACTATGGAATATCGTGAGGTGGTTGTCGAAGGGACGTATCTATTTGAGGATGAGGTCCTACTGCGCAACCAGGTTTGGGAGGGCCGTCTGGGGTTCCATGTGTTGACGCCGCTGCAAATTCGGGGTTCACCTTGGGCAGTGCTGGTAGATCGAGGCTGGTTGCCTTATGAAGAAGCCCAACTTCCGGCCCGGCTTGCCTTTCAAGAGCAGGGGATGGTAACCGTAAGGGGGATCATTCGCCGCGGTCAGGAACATCCGGATTTTGGCGGCGTGCCCGATCCCACGTTGGCACCTGGACAAACTCGCTTAGAGGCGTGGAATCTTGTCAATATTCCGCGCATTCAACAGCAAACCCGTGTGACTCTCTTGCCGGTTTATATACAGCAGGCGCCAGATCCGTCGTGGCAGGGACTACCTTATCGGGTATTGCCGGAGGTTGAAATCAGCGAAGGCCCTCATCTGGGCTATGCCATTCAGTGGTTTACGTTTGCGGCAATTTTAGGGATTGGTTATCCATTTTACGTCAAACGACAATTGTATAAGGCGAGCGGGCATCCTGCCGCGCCAATGGAGGATGAAGACGAATGAGACAAAAAACCTTGAGCCGAGTTTACGGCAGTGTGGTCGTTCTTCTGCTTTTGGCAGTGTACAGCGGTTATGTGGCCCGCTTTGTGGGTCCTAACGAGATCTGTGCTTTGACCGTAAGATGCGTTTTCGTTCTAGAGCGGCCGGATACTTGGCTACCCTGGATTGCGACGGCACACCCAAACCTGGCGTTGGCAGTCGGGCTCTTTGGCTTTGTCGTTGGCATATGGCGGTTGAGTAGAGGGCAAGCGCTTTTTCCGGTTGAACGGTGGGGATTAATGGCTGGGGTAGTTGCCCTATTGCTCCAGGGCTTACAACCGTTCTGGTCAGCAGTTGGGATTCGGGCTTATTCTGACGCAATTCACCTCTCGCTTGGGTTGCTCGCCCTAACCGCCTTTGGAGTTGCCTGGCTGTCTGTTCTTCCCTCATTCCAGGCCTTCCCCGGTTCTCAGTTCTCGGAGAACAAGGGCGTAAGATTTTTGGGGATAAGCCTTTTGCTGGTCACATTTTTCTTGCTTAGCAGCGGGTATGCTCAGGGGATAGATTCACACAGCCAGGCTTGTGGAGGGTGGCCGTTATGTGCAGGTGGCTGGGTGTTGAGCCAATGGGGATGGTATACACTCTTGCATCGGTTGACAAGTTTGCTCGCTTTAGGGGGAGTCACCGGGGTGCTCATCATAACCTGGCGAAGTTACTCTCACGATGCGATAGCCCTTCCAGCGGTTACAGCACTGGCGATCCTTTTTCTGGGCCAGATAGGATTAGGGGGTGTGATGGTCAACCGCGGCTATCCTCAGGATCTGGTGGCTTTGCACGCTTTCAATATTGTGGCATTATGGTTGACCTTGACGGTCTTCGTTTTCAGGGTGTGGGTACGATTACCTCAATCCGAAAGGCAATCTACAGACACAGTTCCGTGGCAGACACGTCTGAAGGCTTATTTTCTTCTCAATAAACCGGTCATTGTGGCACTTCTTCTGGTCACCACCTATACTGGCATGGTATTGGCTGCGAGAGGTATACCCGACGCCCGATTGACCTTCTGGACACTTTTAGGGGGAGCGCTGGCGGCAGGGGGGGCGAGCGCCATCAACCAATACATTGATCGTGAAGCCGATAAACGAATGCAGCGAACGGCTAAACGCCCGATTCCGGCCGGTATTATCACCCCAGCACAGGGTCTGGCCTATGGAGTAGCGGCATGTTGGGTTGCCTTCTTCCTTTTGGCGGTCATGGTTAATCTGCTTACAGCGCTTTTAACGTTGGCAGGGATGATCTACTATGTGGGGATTTACAGCCTTTGGCTGAAACCCGCTACACCTCAGAATATTGTGATCGGCGGTGGGGCTGGTGCCATCCCGCCACTAGTAGGATGGGCTGCAGTTGCCAACGATCTTCAGGTGCCGGCGCTATTTCTGTTTGGAATCATCTTCCTTTGGACGCCCCCTCATTTCTGGGCATTGGCATTGGTGCGGCGAAAGGATTATGCTCGGGCTGGGATTCCGATGTTACCGGTAGTACTAGGCGAGCAAGCAACGCGACGACAGATTTTCATCTACACTTTGCAGTTGGTAGCCTTGACGTTGTTGATGCCCCTTGTGAACCTGACCGGTCACCTTTTCTTGTTGGTTGCGCTGACTCTAGGGGGAGGATTGATCTATGCCGCTTGGCGGGTTTTGCGCTTGCCCGGCAATCGCCCGGCTTATCAGATGTATCGCATGTCCAGCATGTACCTTGCGTTAATTTTTCTGGCTTTGGTTGTGGATGTTCTGGTTTAGTAAAGAAAAGGGCGCTCAGGCCAGGATACACTGCCTTGAGCGCCCATAAACTCGCTCTTTTTCCCGTCACACCTCTCGAATTGGAATGACTAAGTCAAGAGGATACTCCGCCAGTCGGGTGATTTCACCGTTAGGTAGTACAGCGTAAGTATCTTCTAAGCGTACTCCCATTCCCTTTTCCGGGTAATACAGCCCCGGTTCAATAGTGAAAACCGTCCCGGGGACAAGAATATCACGTGATTCCTTAGCGTAGGCACCGCTAACCGGATATTCATGGACGTGCAATCCCAGCCCATGACCGAGGCTGTGGACATAGCCTTCCTGAGTAGTCGGATTGGTGCGCACGGTGGGGTGCCCCATTGCCTCAAACAACTCGCACGTCCGATCATGGTAGGTTTTGAAGAACGTATTGGGTTTCAGTTCCTGGGTAATTTGGCGATATACCGAGAGCACTTGCTCATAAAGTGTCAAGGCTTCATCGGTTGCATATCCCAAGCACCAGGTACGGGTGAAATCATAATAGTAACCGCCGCCGGCCTCGCAAGGAAAAATATCAAACACAATGGTCTCACCCAGGCGGAGCACGTCATCGGGGTTGCCGGTGCTGTGGGGAACTGCTGCGTCGCGCCCAATGGCAAAGATAGTACCTTCGGGATTGTCTACACCCTTCTCGGCCAACCATAGGTTAATTTTGCGTTTGACTTCACCGATGGTGAGCGGATTGCCATCTGGCTTGACCAAGATGCCGTTATTCACGCGATGGCCGGATAGAAAGTCGGCAGTTTGGGCAACGACCTGAGCAGTGATCTGGCCCATGTGTCGGATTCGCTCGATCTCATCTTCGTCCTTAGTCATCATGGCCGAGAGCAGAATGGGATCTTCGGAGAAGCCAAGGAATTCCACCGCGGGCAGTAGTTGTTTTAGGCGTTGAGTTAAGTCGAACTGCGGCCCAAACTCAATTTTGCCATACAAGGCAATTCGACCCTGGTCTAAGCCGAGATCGGTTAAGATTTTCTGGAAACGCAGAGCCGACGCCTGGGCAATATCCCCACTGGCCTGCTCATAGAATATCTTGAAAGGATAATCATCGTAGCAACGCGTGGGTAAACCTGATTTGGCCGCTTCATCACGCTCCATTGAGCGGTAAAAAAGTAGCGGTGGCTGATCGCGCCGCTTGAACAGATCGGCACCGGTAAGCGAGGCATCACCGGTGAAATAGCGCATGGCGGGGTTGTGCGTGGTTGGCCCCATGATCCACAGCGCATCTACGTGGTGGGTGTGCATCAATTGATCGAGGTCGCGCTTCATGGTTATCTCCTGGGAATTTAGGGTTGGATGATGTCAATGGGCTTTCTGCGTCAGCAGGTGACGCAATTCATTCAAGAGAAGGTCTTCTTGTTCTTCCAACACCGTGCGGGGGTCCAGAAGGACTTGATCGTTTTCAATGCGTGCGATTATAGGATGAGGGCGGGTGCGTAGCCACTTGAGCGTTTGGGATGGGGACTTTACCTCAAGGGCCAGCACAAAAGTGGGCAGGGTTTCCCCGGGGAGACTGCCCCCGCCAACAGTAGAGAGGCTTGGAATCACGTTACCTACCTGAAGGGTGTCTTGCCAGCGGCTGGCTCTAATTTTGATGGTTTCTGCGGATTGGGCGATCATGCGCCAGACGGGGATGGCTTGCTCCCAATCGCCCTTTAAATAGTGAAGCAATGTCGCAGAGAGAGCGGCCAGGGTGATTTTATCGGCGCGCACTGCGCGCGCGAGGGGGTGACGTTTAATTTTTTCGAGCAGATCTTTGCGCCCTAGGATAATCCCGGCTTGGGGCCCGCCGAGCAGTTTATCACCTGAGAAGCACACTAGATCGGCGTTTGCAGCCAAGGATTCTTGAACCATAGGTTCATGCGCCAAACCGTATTTGACGGTATCCACCAAGGTACCAGATCCCAGGTCATCTAAAAGCGGGATCTGATAGCGGTGCGCTAGGTTTGCCAAGTCGTTAAGGGAAGGTTCTTCGGTGAAACCAATGATTCGAAAGTTGGAGTGATGAGCCCTTAGGATCAAGGCTGCGCCACTTTCATGCAAGGCTTTTTCGAAATCTTCTAGCCGGGTGCGGTTCGTGGTGCCGACTTCAAGTAAGCGTGCCCGGGATTGGCGTAGAATTTCAGGGATACGAAAACCACCCCCAATTTCAATGAGTTGAGAGCGGGCAACGATGACATTACGTCTTGCCGCCAGTGCGCTGAGGACGAGCAGAACGGCAGCCGCATTGTTGTTGACCACCAGGGCATCTTCTGCACCGGTCAGTTGGGTAAGCAGTTGGGTGGCATGGAGGTTTCGCGATCCCCTGCGCCCGGTCTCAAGGTCAAATTCCAGGTTGCAGTACCCCGGTGCAATTTGGGAGATGGCTTGAAGGGCACTGGGACTTAGCGGGGCACGGCCTAGATTTGTATGCAGAATGACACCGGTAGCGTTGATCACCGGCTTGAGCGAGGGGGTAAACCAGGTGTTGAGCAAGTTCTGGGTCTGAGTTAGGATGGACTCAGGGGTGAGATCTACGACTTTCCCATGAAGAAGATTGTTGCGCAGGGTGTTTAGCGTCTCCCGCAGGGCCTTTAAGGTCATTGTGCGACCGAAAGATTCGACGAGCCAAGCGGTTGCAGGTAAATGGAGCAATTGATCTACAGAAGGAATTTGGCGCGGGTCAGGATTCATGCGGGGTATCGTGAGGGCGCCATTGCGCGCGTTCGATGAGACGGAGTGAGAACTCGAGAATAAAAACGCCCAAAAGCAATATCATCCCCAAGGTCAGGGTAAGGACGCGTTCTAATTGTAGCCAGGCGAAGAGGTCAAAGAGGATGCCAGCCCATAAGGCTTCACGGACAAGGGTACCTGTTGAGGGTGGCGCTTGAGAGGAAAAGCGCCAATTCAAAAAGTAAACCATAGGCAGCGCTATACCGGTGAGGCCCAGCGTGCTTAGGAAGAAAAATAACCAGCGCGGTAATAATGTGGGTAGCGTTTGGGTAATCACTAAGGCTAACCCACCTAGTCCTAATGCACTAAGTAAAAGCGAGGGAATGACGATGACAGAAAGGGGTGGAAATTGCTGGCTTCGGTTCACGCCCTAATCTCCTTCTTCAGAGATTATATCGCACTTGTCAAACGCATTTAGACCTTGCAAATAGGGAGTTTTGTAGTAGAATTCGCCTCAACAATTGCATAGCCAGAGCCGTTCTCTGGCGCTCATCCAGAGAGGTGGAGGGACCGGCCCGATGAAGCCTCGGCAACCGCTGAAGATCTCAGCAGGTGCCAATTCCGGCAGAGCCCGCGAGATCGCGGCAACTCTGGAAGATGAGAGCCTGTTTATCGCCATCAAGGCCTCTCCTATCCAGAGAGGCTTTTTTATTAGCGTGAGGAGTTTCTATGAGCGATCAGCATGCACAGCGTAAGTTCACGAATCGGCGTTACCTGGATGCTCTCAATGAGCGGGTACTCATTTATGATGGTGCCATGGGCACCAATTTGCAGAAAATGAACCTGACCCCGGAGCATTTTGGGGGTGAACGCTATTTTGGCTGTAATGACTATCTGGTGATCACTTATCCACAAGCGGTAGAGCAGGTTCATAGGTCATTTTTAGATGTGGGCGTGGATGTCATTGAAACCTGCACGTTCCGCTCCAATCGGATCACCCTGGCAGAGTATGGCTTGCAGGATAAGGTTATTGAGATTAACCGGCAGGCCGCTCAACTGGCGCGACGGCTCGCTGATGAGTACAGCACCGTGGGGCATCCGCGCTTTGTGGCCGGTTCAATAGGACCAACGGGGAAATTGCCCTCGATGGATGACCCCGAACTTTCCAACATTAGTTTTGACGAATTGGTGGATGTGTTTCGGGAGCAGGCTGTTGGGTTGATCCGAGGTGGGGTGGATGTACTTTTGATTGAGACCTCTCAGGACATCCTGGAGGTTAAGGCGGCCATTCTGGGGATTCAGAAAGCGTTTGAGGAAACCGGTATTTATCTCCCAATTCAAGCCCAGGTGACGCTGGATACCACCGGGCGCATGTTGTTAGGGACAGATATCTCTGCCGTATTGGCAATCCTGGAAGGTTTGGCCGTGGATGTGATCGGCCTCAATTGCTCCACCGGGCCGGATTACATGCGCGAACCGATCCGTTATTTAGGGGAACATTCCAGCCTGCCGGTTTCGTGTATTCCAAATGCGGGGTTACCGCTTAACGTGGACGGCCAGGCGGTTTACCCGCTGGAGCCGGAGCATTTTGCCGAGGAACTGGCCGAATTTGTTGAAAAATATCACATCAATGTCGTCGGCGGTTGTTGTGGCACGACCCCTGCGCACCTCAAGCGTTTGATAGAGCGTTTGGGGCGGCGTCCGGCACCCCCGCGCCCCATCTTGAACATTCCTCAGTTGGCCTCAGCGATCCAGGCAATGCCGATGCTCCAAGAGCCTAAACCTTTCTTGATCGGGGAACGCCTGAACACGCAGGGGAGTCAGAAATTCAAGCAGTTAATCCTTGAAGAACGTTATGACGAGATTTTGACGTTGGCGCGCCAGCAAGTCAACAGCGGGGCGCACGCGCTGGATATTTGTGTTGCCCTTACCGAGCGCGGTGATGAGGCAGAGACGATGCGCAAAGTAATCAAGCGCCTCGCACCGCTTGTGCGGGTGCCGTTGGTAATTGATACCACGGAGCCCGAGGTCATGGAGGTGGCGCTTAAGACCGCCCCCGGACGATGTATGTTGAACTCGACGCATTTGGAAGGGGGGCGGGCAAAGGCAGATCGCGTCTTTGAGTTAGCCAAACGCTATAATGCCGCCGTGATTGTCCTGACCATTGATGAGAACGGCATGGCGAAGACGGCTGAAGATAAACTGGCCGTGGCTAAGCGGATTTACCAGATTGCCGTTGAGGAACACGGCTTGCGTCCGCAGGATTTGGTGTTTGATGCACTGACCTTCACGTTGGCTACGGGGGATCCGGAGTTTGCCCGTTCGGCGATTGAAACTCTTGAGGGGATTCGCCTGATTAAGGCCGAACTGCCCGGCGTGTTAACGTCGTTGGGGATCAGTAATGTATCCTTTGGCTTAGCGCCGCGAGCGCGCGCGGTGCTGAACAGTGTGATGCTTTACCATGCCGTGCAGGCCGGGTTGGATATGGCGATTGTCAATCCGGCACACATAAAGCCGTATGCCGAGATACCGGAGGAAGAACGCCAGTTGGCGGAGGATGTGATCTTCAATCGTCATCCGGAAGCCTTGCAGCGTTTTATCGCCCATATGGAGAGCACCGCAACCGAAGGGGCCGAAAGGCGCGAGAGCGAACAAGGTGCACTGGGTGAAAGAACCCCCGAGGAACGCTTGCATTGGCGTATCTTGCATCGTCAAAAAGAGGGGGTTGAACAGGATATTGATGAGATCATTCAACGAGAGGCACCGCGCTCACCACATGAGGTTGCGGTGCAGATTTTGAATCAGGTGCTTTTACCTGCAATGAAAGAGGTGGGGGACAAATTCGGAAGCGGCGAACTGATTCTGCCGTTTGTTTTGCAGTCGGCAGAGGTGATGAAAAAAGCAGTGTCTCATCTAGAGCACTATTTAGAACGCAAAGAGGGTGTTAGCAAAGGACGCATGGTCCTGGCAACCGTTTACGGTGATGTCCATGACATCGGCAAAAACCTGGTTAAAACCATCCTTTCCAATAACGGCTATGATGTGATTGATCTGGGCAAGCAGGTGCCGGCTGAAACGATCATTTCTAAGGCCGTAGAGGTCAATGCCGATGCCATCGGCCTAAGCGCTTTGCTGGTTTCTACCAGTCGGCAGATGCCTCTGATTGTCAATGAACTTCATCGTCGCGGCTTGAAGTTCCCGGTGCTGATCGGTGGGGCGGCGATAAATCCGCGCTTTGGACGGCGCATCTTGCAAACCGAGAGCGGTGAGTTTTATGAGCCAGGCGTTTTTTACTGCAAAGATGCGTTTGAAGGTCTGGAGACCATGGACGCGCTGATGGAGCCCGAAGCGCGCCAGCGTTTGCTTGCCCGTATTCGTGCCGAGGCGGAAATGGAATTGGGACGACAGATCACGTCCACATCACGGGCTGGTGTACGCCGTTCAAATGTGCCGCTTGCCGAACGCATTCCGCGCCCACCTACTTGGGGTGTGCGGGTGGTGCGCCAAATGCCCTTGGAAAGTGTCTTCCAGTGCTTATCCAAAAACGAATTGTTCCGGCTTTCATGGGGAGCGAAGAACACCCACGGTGAAGCCTGGGAGCGTTTGTTGGCAGATTATGAAGCCCGTTTAGACGCGATGCGCCGCGAGGCTCTGCGCGAAGGCTGGCTTAAGCCTCAAGGGATTTACGGCTATTGGCCCGCACAGGCGGATGGGAATGATTTGATCATTTACGATCCGGCCAGTGTACAGGCCGGCTCGCCCGAAGAAGTGATGCGTTTCACCTTCCCACGCCAAAGTGCGGGCGAATTTCTCTGCCTGGCTGATTATTTTGCGCCAGTGGATTCTGGGATCATGGATATTGTGGCCTTCCAAATCGTCACCGTGGGTCAAACGGCTACCGAGCGGGTTGAACAGTTGCAGTCACAGGGGCTATATACAGAGGCGTATTTTACTCACGGTTTTGCAGTGCAGATGGCGGAAGCCACGGCGGAATATCTCCATCGCCATATCCGGCGTGAATTAGGATTGGCTCCCGATCAGGGGAAGCGTTATTCATGGGGATATCCGGCGATCCCCGATTTAGCCGATCATCGCAAGGTGTTTGATTTGTTGCCGGCAGAGACAGAACTGGGGATGAGTCTGACGGCGGCGTATCAACTGGTGCCGGAGCAGTCCACGGCTGCGATAATTGTTCACCATCCTCAGGCTAAATATTTCAATATTGGTGAGAGCCGCATTGAGCAATTAATGCGTGCGCAAGAGGGGTAGGTTGCGGATGAAACGAGATGCGTTTTTTGAATGGCTGTCTTCCCAAGGGCGCCCGATTCTGGCAGATGGGGCGATGGGGACACTGCTCAACCAGCGAGGGGTCAAGTTTGAGGAATGCTTTGACCTGCTGAATCTGCAAAAGCCGAATTTGGTGGCTGATATTCATCGCGAGTATGTAGAAGCAGGTGCTCAAATCATTCTCACCAATACCTTCGGTGCCAACCGCTATAAACTGGCCCAACATGGTTTAGAGGGCCAGGTTTCGCGCTTAAATAAGGCCGCAGTTGAAATTGCGCGGCAGGTGATTTCATCGTCTTCCAATCGGGTGCTGATTGCCGGAGATGTGGGGCCATTGGGAGTGCGCTTGGCGCCGTTTGGGCGGGTGCAACCCGAACAAGCGCGGGCGGCATTTCGGGAGCAGATCGAAGCCCTGGTTGCGGCAGGGGTGGATTTTATCGTTATTGAGACTATGGCCGATCTTTACGAGGTGCGCGAGGCGGTGCTGGCAGCGCGAGAGGTTGACCCTGAAGTGCCGGTGGTGGCCTCGGTCACCTTTACCCGCGATGATCGCACCTTGCTGGGGGATGACCCGATACGAGTTGCCCAATATATTCACGAATCCGGCGCCGATGTGATCGGGGTCAATTGCTCGGGGGGACCTAATCAGTTGCTCCGCATCCTCAAACAGATGCGTTCCGCCGTTCCTGAGGGACGATATTGGGTCAAACCTAACGCAGGATGGCCGGAACGCATGGGGGATCGCATCATGTACCCTGCTGCTCCTGACTATTTTGGCGATTATGCGTTAGCCTTCTGGAAGGCTGGAGCCGCAGTAGTAGGTGGGTGCTGTGGAACGACACCCGAGCATATTGCGGCCATGAATAAGAGACTCCAGGAAACGGATCTCACCTCTTACGAGAACGGTCTCAGTATTACCGTTGTTGAACGCGAGGAAGGCGTTGGGGGGGTGCAACAGCCGACGCGTTTGGCCCAACGTCTGGCGGAAGGAATGTTCGTCATCGCTGCCGAGGTGGACCCTCCGCGTGGGCTCTCCACACAAAAATTGCTTGCCGGGGTGCGATTGCTGAACGAAGCCGGTGTGGATGTCATCAATGTCGCGGATAGCCCCATGGCGCGGATGCGGATGAGCCCTTGGGCGGTGTGCCGCCTTATTCAGGAAGAGGTGGGCGTAGAAACTGTTCTGCACTTTCCTACCCGCGGGCGGAATCTACTCCGTGTGCAGGGGGATCTGCTGGCTGCGCATGCGCTAGGGGTGCGCAATGTGTTTGTGGTTATGGGCGATCCGACGGCGATTGGGGATTACCCCAATGCCATGGACAACTATGACTTGGTACCCTCAGGCTTGATAAAACTGATCAAACAAGGCTTTAATACCGGGGTAGATCATGCCGGAATGGATATCGGTCAGCCCACGTCGTTTTTCGTGGGGTGTGCACTAAATCTTAATCCCCCTGATCCAGAGGCTGAGATTAAGAACCTGCGGCGGAAGTTACGCGCCGGGGCAGATTTTATCATGACCCAGCCCATTTTCGACCCTGAGGCTGCGCGCGCGTTTCTAGAATATATTCATGAGGCACTAGGGGGACTGAACGTGCCTGTTTTAATCGGGATACTGCCTCTGGTGAGTGAGCGGCATGCGGCCTTCCTGCATCATGAGGTGCCGGGTATCACGATACCGAATGCGATCCGTCAACGTGTGGCAAATGGAGGAGAGAAAGCCGCTCGTGTCGGAATTGAAATTGCGATAGAATTAGCCTTAGCGGCGAAATCTTTTGCGCAAGGCATTTACCTGATGCCGGCGTTCAATCGTTTTGACTATGCTGCTGAGATCATTGAAAACGTCCGGAAAGGCGGTTAACCTCTTTTATGCTCTTAACCATTGACGTTGGCAACACCAATCTCACTATCGGTCTTTTTGAGGGCACAAAACTAGGAGCGCGGTGGCGTCTGGCTACTGATCACGAGCGCATGCCGGATGAATATGGCCTGCAAATGTTGGGACTTTTGCAGCATGGGGGGTGTTCACCGGCGCAACTGGACGGAATTTGCATCGCTTCGGTGGTGCCCCCGTTAACACCGCGGATCTTGCAGGCCTGTCGCAATTATCTGAGCGATGATATCTTGGTGATTGACGAGACTGTTGAGACGGGGATCAAAATTTTGTATGAAGACCCTCGCGCTGTTGGGGCAGACCGTATTGCTGATGCAGTGGCGGTTTGTGCCCTATACGGCGGGCCAGCCTGTGTGGTAGATTTCGGCACAGCAACAACCTTTGATGCGATTACAGCGGAGGGCGAATATCTGGGTGGGGCGATTGCGCCCGGGATCGGAATCGCGGCGGAGGCTTTGTTCATGCGCACGGCCAAATTGCCGCGGGTAGATATTCAGGCGCCGCCATCGGTTATCGGTCGAAATACCGTGCATGCCATTCAGTCAGGTTTGGTCTTTGGTTATGTGGCTTTGGTGGAGGGGATGGTGGAACGTTTTCGGCGGGAATTGGGGCCGGACATGAAAGTCATCGCCACGGGAGGGCTGGCCGAGGTGGTAGCAAGCCATACCGATGTTATTCATCATCTTGCGCCGTGGCTGACCCTAGAGGGGCTGCGTATCCTATGGGAGAGAAACCGCCCACGCCATGAGTAATCCAGTTTCGAACCGCCGCATTGTTCTGGGGGTAACAGGCTCTATTGCTGCCTATAAAGCCGGAGAGATCGCCTCTCGGCTGACTCAATGGGGTGCCCAAGTGGATGTTATTTTAACCTCAGGGGCGCTGCATTTTATAACGCCGTTGACGTTTCAGTCACTTACCTCGCGCAAGGCTTATACCGATGATGATCTGTGGGGAGGCGAAGGGCATGTGACCCATGTGGGGTTGGGGCGCGCTGCTGAACTGATTGTGATTGCCCCGGCTACAGCCAATACCCTCTCCAAGTTGGCGTATGGTATGGCTGATAATCTCTTAGTACTGACCGTACTGGCTTCTCAATGCCCCTTGCTGGTGGCGCCAGCAATGGATGCAGGGATGTTTCAGCATCCGGCAACTCAGGAAGCCGTCAGAATATTGGAACAGCGTGGCGTGATGATGATTGGGCCGGCGGAAGGACGCTTGGCCTCCGGTCTGGTTGGGCGCGGGCGCATGGTGGAACCGGCCGAGGTGTTAGCAGCTATCCGTTGGCGGTTAGGACGTTCGGGCCCTTTGGCGGGGCGTAAGGTGGTTGTGACCGCCGGTGGCACCCAGGAACCGATTGATGCAGTGCGGGTGATCACCAATCGCTCTTCGGGCAAACAAGGGTACGCACTTGCCCAGGCGGCCTTAGATGTGGGGGCCGAGGTGGTTCTGATCACAACCCCGACGGCGCTAACACCACCTTATGGGGCTCGGGTGATCACGGTGCGCACTGCCGCCGATATGATGGAGGCCGTGCTTCGCGAAACTCAGGATGCCGAAGCCTTGGTGATGGCAGCCGCCGTGGCCGATTTTCGCCCACGGGTTGCCCACGGACAAAAGATAAAGAAAGAAAACGGCATCCCTGCATTAGAATTGGAGGCAACCCCCGATATCCTGATGGCTGTTGCCGAGCGGCGGGCTCGATTGGGTTACCCTCGGCGGGTGATCGGCTTTGCCGCCGAAAGTGATGATCTCTTAATTCATGCTCAGGAAAAACTCCAACGCAAGCGTTTAGATATGATTGTGGCTAACGATATCTCGGCCACGGACGCTGGCTTTGAGGTGGATACAAATCGAGTAACCTTATTGTTTGCTGACGGACGCATACAGGCGCTGCCACTTATGAGCAAGGAAGCTGTAGCGGAAACCGTTATCCAGCAACTGGTGGCATCGCTTACATAATGCTAGGGGTGTTCCTACATGCGAGTATTAATTATCTCGGACGTTCATGCTAACCTGCCTGCCTTGGAAGCCGTGCTCAAAGATGCCGGTTCGGTGGATGCCGTTTGGTGTCTGGGAGATTTGGTGGATTATGGGCCGGATCCGAACGAGTGTGTAGATCTGGTTCGACAGCAACCCAATCTGGTGTGCTTATTAGGCAACCATGATGCGGCAGTGTTGGGGCGGCTGGATCTTTCCTTTTTCAATCGCGAAGCCTCGCTTTCGGTGCAGTGGACTCAACAAGCACTCCGCGACGACACGCGTCAGTTTCTAGAGCAGTTGCCTGAACGAATAGTGGTGGGGTCTTGCACGTTGGTTCACGGTAGTCCGCGTAATCCGCTGTGGGAGTACTTGCTGGATCTTAGCGTTGTAGCGGCCAATTTTGCCCATTTTGATACGACGTATTGTTTAGTTGGACATACACACATTCCCGTAATCTTTCACTATGATGGGGAATGGATTGAATGGGTAGTGCCCAAAGACAAGGAAGCGGTGACTTTGAAGACGCCGGTGATTGCTAATCCCGGTTCAGTGGGACAGCCGAGAGATCGTGATCCGCGGGCGGCTTATGCCATTTTTGATCCCGAAGCGGGGACGTGGGAGTTCCATCGGGTTGAATATCCGATTGACCAGGTTCAGGAGCGGATTATCAAAGCGGGATTGCCCACGTACCATGCACGCCGGCTCAGCGAAGGGGTATGAAGCGGGGAACCTTGGGCGCTCGAATACGTCTAATAAGTAGCCACCCTACCTGAAAGAGGAGAAGATGAGATGAAAATCAGTATGCGCCCAATTCTGATGGTAGTTTTGATCCTGGGACTATTGGCTTTATCGGCGTGTGCACCGAAAAGCGTCGCTCCGCTTGAAAATGTCGTGCCGGCAGAACGCGGTGCGGGGTATCCTGGAAATGTAGCGGCCCAGCCCACGATGGCGCCCCTGGCAGTGGATAAAATGGCCTATCAAGGCGCTTCAGAAGTGGCCCCTGAAAGCCCGGTTGGCGAACGAATCGTCATCCGTTCCGCAGAGCTCTCAATTGTCGTAGAAAATCCTGCCCAGGCCATGGATGCTATCATCCGCCTGGCGAGCGAAATGAAAGGGTTTGTAGTCAATTCTAGTCTGTATCAGACGCAAACCCCAGAGGGTGCTCAGGTACAAGAGGGCACCATTACCATTCGCGTCCCTGCCGAACGGTTAGATGAGGCGCTTGGGCGTATCCGTGCCCTGGTCGAAAACCCTGAAACCGATATTCTCTCTCAGAACATTTACGGCCAGGATGTTACTAAAGAATACACCGACCTGCAATCACGCTTACGCAACCTGGAAGACGCGGCAGAGCAATTGCGGAAGATCATGGATACGGCGACCAAGCCCGAGGAAGTGCTTCAGATCTACAATGAACTGCGCCAGGTTAATGAGCAAATCGAAGTTCTGAAGGGTCAGATCAAATATTACGAGGAATCGGCGGCAATGTCGGCGATCACCGTAACTCTGCGTGCCAAGGAAGCCGTTGCGCCGATTACAATTGGCACCTGGAAACCCGAGGGCGTGGCGCGGGATGCTATTCGTGCCTTGATTCGGGCTTACCAAGCGCTGGTCAGTGGTGCCATCTGGTTGGTGCTCTTCTGCTTGCCGGTAGCCTTGCCAATTGGGATTGTAGGATGGTTGATCTGGCGGGGATTCCGCCGCTGGCAACGAACACGAAGACAGGCGCCAAAATCTGAGACTAAACCGCCTGAGTCATAAATCAATTGATCCGACGAGAAGTTTCGTGATTGCCCGGCGATAGAAAAAGCCGGGCAGTTACTTTTTAGGCATTACCTATTGATCACCAGGGTTGCGCCAGAGGTAGAGAGGCGGACCGGGAAACCATAAACGTGAGGCAAGATCTCACGCCCTGGGAGAGGCGTCTCATCCAATCGAACTTGCCGAGGAGACAAGGGTAGGTAAAAATAGACGTTACCTTCGGCTTCATGATGGACATTAATGTGGCAGGTGAGGAAAGAGCGTTCCGCATTCCAATCTTTTACCTCAAGACCTTGACTGATGTGAAGTGTGCTTCCAACCCAGGCAGGTTGTTCGGAGCGTAGAGGAAACGCAGCCAAGAGGGCAATGCCGTGGGGTGGGATCGGGGGAAGCTCAAGGGAGGAACGGTCTTTCCATTCATAGTGGCGGTCATTCCAAAAATCATGTACTAGGTAGGTTTGCCAGGGATCTAAGTGATAACGCTGGTGCGTAAATTGGGGTGTAATGGCTTGGTCATCCCAATTGATGAACGCCAGCAGGTGCCATTCACCGAGGGCTCCTTTCAAATCCAAGCGGAGATGGGCAGGATATTCGTTTTCCAGCAGGTCTAATACCTCAGAGGATGCTTCGATTAATGGCAAGAGGGCTTGGGCAATTTTGAGCCGTTCGGGCGGGAGAGTGGTCAGGTTATCTGAAATCAGGAATGATCCGCCGCTGAGGGCGATCACGCTGGCCAGAGTTTGCACTTCAGCCAGGCTCAATTTTGTGGGGCGGAGGATTAGGCAATCGGGATCATTGATCCACCAACGGCGGTGCAGGGGAGCGCGGGTAAGGGTATTGCGGATGGCGTTGACCGCGGCGGGCATATGGGGTTCGCCGCGGAAAAACCATTGGTGACCAAGGTACTCGGGCTGCCATGCTCCGCTGATATCGGCGCCAACGCGCATGGCATTGACAAGCCCGAGCACGGAACCCAGCGGCGCTCCACAGCCTAGGAGAAAGGTCTCATCGCCAGCGGCTTGGCGCAAGGTCTCCATGCCGTGGCGTATTACCTGCGCGCGGGTTAGGGTGGGATTGTGATAGCGACCGGGTAGCGCCGCGGCGTAGAGAAAATCGAGTTTTAGATAGGGGAATCCCCACTTGTGAACGGCGGTATCTACGACCTGGGCGGCGTAATCCAGCGCTTGGGGGACGGTGAGATCAAGTGCAGTGGCAAAAGTATTCCAGACAAAGCCAGCATTCACCGGGCGCCCTGATGGGCGACGCAGGAGCCATTCTGGGTGCTGACGAGCCAGTTGTGATCCGGGATGGACGATAAACGGGGCCAGCCATAATCCGGGTCTTAACCCCGCGGCTTTGATCTCTTGAGCCAACGGGGCAACACCTTGAGGAAACGAGGGCTTAAAGGTCAGCCAGTCTCCCACTTGTGCTTCGAAGCCATCGTCAATCTGGACGAGTTCGAGCGGTAAACGAAACCGCCAGGTTTGAATCTGCTCGAGGTTCTGACGAATGTCCTCGGCTGAAAGTTTCGTGTAGTAATAATACCACGAGCACCAGCCGCGCGGGCTGGGTGGAATTTGCTCCACCCCATGAAAAGAGGCAACGGCGTCCAGATAAGGGGAGAGGGGTGACTCGCGGTCGGTGGTAAAAGGATAGAGCATGAACCAATCGGTTTCCATGCTTTTTCCAGGATCCAGGCGAGTGTGATCGCCGTTTGCCCAGACCTGAAGGTGGGGTCGAGGGGCGGCTGAGAAAGCCAGACTGCCAAAGTGGCGTTGTTGGGAAAGAAACCCTGCCACGAGTCCGCAGTTGTCCTTGGGGGCAAGCAAAAGGGTAAAGAAATCGCTACTGAAGTAGCCGGGGCGACGAAATAGCGGTGTGCCCGGATTGATCACCATAGGGTTCTGGAAGGGTCCCAAACGCGAGCACGGCATCTTTGAATAAGTCTTTAAAGTGGCAGTGAAAGACCAAGACTGCCAGCCGTTGAGGTAAAAACGCATATCTTGGGGTGAAGTGCCAAGGCTGAATTGACTCGTTGGGTCATCCCCACCCGCGTCGAGCAGTGTAATTTGGTCTATCCAAATAGGTTCATGGCCTTGGTTGTGTAAACTAAGATGCCAAAGGGCCCATTGTCCTTGCCGTGCGTGTGCCAAGGTGAGAACCGCCTGCAGTCCCGCCGAGGAAAGCGTTGTGGTTAATTGTTCGATGATCTCACCTTCGATTGAGGGAATGTCGAGAGAATGGTCGGGGGGAGCAATAGGCTGAAAGTTTTTCAGTTCCCAGAGGTGCGATTGGCCCTGCTTTTGGAAGCGTATTTTCAACCCGAAGTTGTTCAATTGAACCAGTGGATCGTCTTGAAGGCGAAGAGAGAACTTCCCTTCGGCAGGCATGATGTGCCATGCCAAACGTCCCGGATATAACCCTGACATGGGGTACCCCCGGCGGTGGGATTGGCTATAAGCGGGGGAGGTAAATCCCGCTTTGTTTTTGATATTTTCCTTTTTTGTCGGCGTAGGAAACTTCGCAGACCTCGTCGGCCTCAAAGAAGAGCACCTGCGCAATGCCTTCGTTGGCATAAATTTTGGCCGGGAGGGGGGTGGTGTTTGAAATTTCTAGGGTGACGTATCCTTCCCATTCGGGCTCAAAGGGAGTCACGTTGACAATGATGCCGCACCGGGCATAGGTGCTTTTTCCCAGGCAGACGGTCAACACGTTACGCGGAATGCGAAAATATTCCACGGTTCGCCCTAAGGCAAAGGAATTGGGTGGGATGACGCACACATCGCCTTTGAAGTCCACCATGGATTTGGGATCGAAGTCCTTCGGATCCACCATGGCGCTGAAGACATTCGTAAAAATTTTGAATTCGTCTGCCACCCGTATGTCATACCCATAGGAAGAGAGGCCGTAAGAAATGACCCCTGTGCGTACTTGGTGATCCACAAATGGTTCAATCATGCCATATTCGAGTGCCATCTTGCGAATCCAGTGATCCGGTTTAAGCCCCATCGGTGTACTCCTCTCAAGTGTGAATTTATAACCCCGATTGGTCGAGGGGAAGCGCCTTAATCTGGGATTTGCAGTCCCCCGCGCTCGCGCAGTAAAGCGCGGACATCCTTCAAACGTTCAGTGGCTTGGTTTTCTATCGTGCCGATTTGATCGAGTAGAGGCTGTGCAAGAGATGGATCTAGGCCACTTAAGTTAATGCGGACATTGTACCCGGCGCACATGATGGCGCTATGCGCCAGAGTGGCGGCGGATGCGGCATCGGTGATTGCGTTAAGGTTGCCCAATGCGACGGCTTGGTGAGCCAGATCCAGCACCGATGATGTGATTTGAGCCACTTTAAGGGGGATTTCAGCCGCATGGAGGTTCGCTTTTTGAAGCGCTTCTTGCCGTGCGGTTTCCTGCTCGGGCGTTTCTTTAGGCAGTTTCAGCGCCGCCATAACGGCTTCAAAAGCCTGGGCGTCTTCCTCGACAGCTTCGAGCAAGTTGCGGCGTAGGGTCTCGGCTTCTTCCAGAATTTGCCACATTTGGGGTTTGACATGTTCATATTTTTTCTTGCTCAGAGTTAGGCGTGCCACCATAGCCACCAGCGCTGCTGCCATCGCGCCGGTAAACGCCGCGGCGGACCCGCCGCCGGGCGTCGGGGTGGGTGCGGCTAGGGCTTCCAGAAAACTGGTTTCATGGGGCGGTGCTGTCGCTTCGCGGCTTTGTGCCCGCATCACTTCATTTAGGCGGTTTTCTAGAATTTGTGAAGGTTCAAAGCCATCAAGTTGCAGATACCAGATGGCAGAGTCGTTGAGCGCTTCTTGGGGGATAAGACCAACGACTTCACTGTGGTGTACGGCTACCCCGTATCGTTCGCACTCACGGCGGATTAATTCTATGACGCGGAAGACCGGCGTTTGGCGAAAATTGGTCAGATTCATGGAGACCTGGGCTTTGCCTTCTACCAACACTCCCATCGCCTTGACGTAGCGTAAACCGCCGTTGGAAAACCGAATCGCGCGGGCAATTTTTTGGGCAATGGAGGTGTCACTCGTATTCAGATAGACATTGAAGGCAATCAAAGGTTGACGTGCACCGATGACGGTGGCGCCGGCGGGCCCTACATGGCGAGGGCCAAAATCCGGCTCGCGTTCAGGGTTGGTGGCAATTTCCTCTTTCAGGGCTTCGTATTGACCGCGTCGGATATTTTCGAGATTTACCCGTTCAGGGCGGGTAGCGGCTTCCTCGTAGAGATAGACTGGGATCTGTAATTCTTCTCCCACCCGCTTACCCAGCCGACGAGCCATTTCAACGCATTCTTGCATGGTAATATCTTGGATCGGGACAAAGGGGACAACGTCAGTGGCACCGATACGGGGATGGGCGCCAGTATGCTTATCGAGATCAATCAGTTCGGCGGCGCGGGCGATAGCGCGGAAAGCGGCTTCTTCCACTGCCTGCGGCGAGCCGACAAACGTGATAACGGTGCGGTTGTGGTCAAAATCGGAGTGGCGGTCTAGGATATATACGTTGGGAACGGAATTGATGGCTTGGATAATGGCTTCGACGACTTCGGGTCGGCGGGCTTCGGAGAAATTGGGGATGCATTCGACGAGGGGCTGGGTCATAGGCATGCCTCGGAAAGGGGATTGGGTATATTATAATCGTCGTTAGCGCTGTGAATGGCAAGTGAGAAAGGTAGGTGAAAAATGTGTGGCCGTTTTACGTTAACGGTAGATGCCGAGCAACTGGTGTTTTCCTTTGGACTGAATGGGATACCCACCGATTGGCGACCGCGCTACAACATTGCCCCAACTCAGCCGATTTTAGGGTTACGCGACGCTGAAACGCGCCGAGCAGAATGGTTTCGATGGGGGTTGATCCCCTCATGGGCAAAGGATCCTGCCATTGGGAATCGGCTGATTAATGCCCGTGCTGAGACCTTGGATGAAAAGCCGGCGTTTCGATCCGCTTTCGCTTCTCGGCGTTGTCTCATTCTGGCGGATGGGTTCTATGAATGGCAAGCCAGTGAGGGGAAACGGTCATTCTCGCGTCCTTACCTCTTTCGTCTGAAAGACAGCACGCCATTTGCATTTGCGGGGTTGTGGGATGTCTGGCGAAACGAGAGTGGTGAAGCGATTTTCTCGTGTACGATTATCACCTGTCCTGCCAACGACCTGGTGAAGCAGATTCACGATCGCATGCCGGTTATCTTAGACCGGATGCAGTGCTGGGCATGGCTCGAAACACGTGGGCTTTCGGAATTAAAGGCGCTCTTAAGACCCTATCCTGCGGAGGATATGATGGCCTATCCCGTGGAGCGGGCCGTAAATAACCCTGCCGTGGACAGCCCCATTTGTATTCAACCCGCAGAGAAGGTATGAAGATTGTATTGAATTTGGCTTGACCCATTGCAATGCCTTGTGGTAGAATTTGGGCGCGCTGCCCCCATCGTCTAGGGGACTAGGACGCAGCCCTTTCAAGGCTAAAACGGGGGTTCGAATCCCCCTGGGGGCACCAAATGATCACGTGAAGAGCGTGATCATTTTGCTTTAATGGTATGGACGACAAGCACGAATTCGGCTTTGCGCACCTTCAGGGCATTGATGATGTTGCTCACCGTTCCGCGGAGAATCGTTTCTTGAGGTAAGGTAAGGTCTAGAGCCAGGGTGATGGGGGTTTGATCGCCGAATACCTGTGCAACTTCTTGCAGCAATGTTATCAATCGGTAGGGGGTATCCATGAGGACGATGGGCAAACCGATGGCTTTGAGCCTTTTTAGCGCTTGGCGGCGTCCTTCGGGCTTGCGGGGCAGAAATCCTCCGAAAACAAATTGTTCTAGGTGGGTATCGAGAACAGATAAAGCCGCCATGAGGGAAGAGGGCCCAGGGATAGGTTTTACCGGAACGCCAGTGGTTATGGCTTGATGGATTAAAAAAGCCCCTGGATCAGAGAAAACCGGCGTGCCACAATCTGAAATAAGTGCCAAGTGTCTCCCGCCCTTCAATTGATCTACCAGAGCCGGTGCTTGTTGAATCTCATTATGTTCGTTGAGCGGATAGAGGGGCTTTTCGGGCAAGTTCAACTGATGGAGTAGCCGTTTCGCGTTGCGAATATCTTCACAAATGATGCCATCCACCTGGGAAAGGATCTCAATTGCCCGTAGGGTAATGTCCTTCGGATTACCTAGAGGTGTAGCCACAATATAAAGAATGCCCGGTGCCTGCATAGTTTTGATTATACCTATTGCTTTTGTCAGAAGCGGTGAAAACATGTTATATTTGGTGACGTTATCCTATGAGGTGAGGAAGCGGTGATGACACTGGCTTTCATGGAAGACCTTAATCCTGTCGTGCAAGCCTTGTTAGCGACGCTATTTACCTGGGGCGTTACGGCTTTGGGAGCCGCGGGGGTTTTCTTAAAGCGCGAGTTGAATCGAAGGTTGTTAGATGGGATGTTAGGGTTTGCCTCAGGGGTAATGATTGCGGCCAGTTTTTTCTCGCTTTTGAAGCCCGCGATTGAGATGTCGCACGATATGGGAATGCCCGGTTGGCTGCCGGCGGTAATCGGATTTCTTCTCGGTGGGGCGTTCCTGTATTTGGTAGATCGTTTGTTGCCCCATCTGCACGTTGGCATGGCACTGAGTGCGGCTGAAGGATTGAAAACGTCTTGGCAACGGAGCGTCCTTCTGGTTCTGGCGATTACCCTCCATAATTTTCCGGAAGGGTTAGCCGTAGGGGTGGCTTTTGGCGCCGCCGCCGCAGGAATTCAAGAGGCTACCTTGGCAGGTGCCGTGGCGTTGGCGGTTGGGATTGGATTGCAAAATTTCCCTGAGGGTTTGGCGGTTTCAGCCCCACTGCGGCGGGAAGGCCTATCGCGTTGGAAGAGTTTTTTCCTAGGGCAACTCTCCGGTGTTGTGGAGCCTCTGGCGGGTGTGTTGGGAGCGTTGGCGGTGTTTCTGGTGCGCCCGTTATTACCCTATGCCTTGGCGTTTGCCGCTGGGGCAATGATTTACGTCTGCGTTGAAGAACTGATCCCTGAGGGTCACTCCGGTGGGCATTCGGATGTGGCTACCATTGGGGTGATGGTGGGGTTTGCGCTCATGATGATGCTGGATGTGGCGTTGGGGTGAGAAGCACCGATGCGGCTGAGCCGGGTTACACGGAATACGTTGTTGATAGGGGGATTCTTCGCTTTAGATAAAGTGGTTGCCTTTGTTCGCCAAGTGGTTATTGCTCGCCAGTTTGGCCTATCTGAAGCCTTGGATGCCTTTAATGTTGCCAACAATGTGCCTGATTTACTGTTTGCATTGATCTCAGGTGGGGCTTTGGCGATGGCTTTCATCCCAGTGCTCACCGAAACCCTCACACAACGTGGAGAATATGCCACTTGGCAGTTATTCAGCCGCATTGCGAATTTGGCGTTTCTGGTTACGGGTGCATTGGGCATGTTAGTGGGTGTCTTTGCGCACCCGCTGGTAACGTGGGAACTGGGTATTGCACCCGGCTTCGGGGTGGAGCAACAACAACTCGTTGTTACGTTAATGCGGCTTAATCTGGTGGCGACGGTAATTTTCTCGCTGAGTGGGTTGGTCATGGCGGCTCTGCAAGCCCATCAGCATTTCCTGTTACCGGCAATGGCGCCGCTTTTTTATAACTTCGGGCAAATCTTTGGGGCCATAGTGCTGGCACCGGAGCGCGGTTTTTCGCTGTGGGGGTTGACCCTGCCGGCATTTGGCTTGGGGGTGCACGGGTTGGTTTACGGCGTGATTTTGGGAGCCTTGCTACATCTCGGGATACAAGTGCCCGGCTTGATTCGCTATAAATTTCGTTGGCAGGCTGGGTTGGGGTTGCAGAGCCCTGAGGTGCGAAAAGTTCTACGGCTAATGGGGCCGCGTCTGCTCACGGTGTTGTGCATTCAGTTAATTTTTATCGTGCGCGATAATTTAGCGTCGCGGTTGGCGACCGGTGCGGTTACGGCTTTGACCTATGGCTGGATGATCTTTCAGGTGCCGGAGACGTTGATCGGGACGGCATTGGGCACCGCCCTCTTGCCCACGCTCTCTGAGCAGATGGCACGAGATCAAAGTGAGCATTTCCGGGATAGCATCCAGCGGGCAGTGCGCGTTTTGGTGGCTTTAACCATCCCTTTGACGTTTATCTTGGGTTTGGGAATGCGCCCTCTTTTAGCGATGGTGTTCGATTTTGGTGAAGCGGGCACAGATTTGCTGTGGCGAGTCTCGCAGGCGTACTTATTGGGCTTATTGGGGCAATGTGTCGTAGAAATCATGGTGCGGGCTTTCTATGCACGGCAAAATGCTTGGGTTCCGTTGGCTGGGGCAGGGATTACCTTGGGAATCTACATCTTAGCGGGGACGCAATTCTACCGCTGGTTAGGTGCGCCGGGGATCAGTCTTGCCGATGCTTTGGCTTTTTCGATCGAAGCGTTCATTCTGACCCTGTGGTTGACGCGCATCCTTAATCATCGCCTTACGGTTGCGCCGGTGCTCTTGAGAGCAGTTATGGCTGCGTTTATGGGTGGGGGTGCTGTAGTTCTAGGGCAAATCATGCTTCGAGGGGGGACGACTTTGTGGGGGACAGTAGGGCTGATGGGAGTGGGGGGAATATTGGCCTTACCTTGGATATGGCAAGAATTGCGATTGCTAATTCGTTTATGAGTGCAGATTAACCCTACGGTATAATATAAGCCATGATGACAGCACACAACGACGAACACATTGATAGCACGGCAAATGAGATAAATGAAATGGTGGAAGCACAGCCAGCAAGTCGGCGCAGAGTGCGGTGGTGGGTTTGGGTTCTAGCGGCGCTGGGGGTTATCATTGTATCCGGTCTTCTCGGTGGATGGTTGGGATACCAAGCCAGTTTGCAGGATCGGTTGGCAGAAGAAGAGAATCAGAAAGCCATTGTTGCCGCGACGCAGTATCAATTGGGTTTGGCGGATTTGGCTGCTGGTCGCTATGATACAGCGCGCAAGCGCTTTGAGTTTGTTCTCTCGCTCAAGCCCGATTTTCCAGGCGCGATGGAAAGTTTGGCTCAAGCCATGATGGGCTTGACATTGCAGCAGACCCCCACGGTTACCCCCACGTCGACTCAGGCGCCTACCCCCGATACGCGCAAAGAAGAAGAACTGTTTGCGCAAATTCAACGAGCCCTTTTGGATAAAGACTGGCAAACGGCCATTGACACGATTGAAATACTGCGCAAACTAAATCTAACCTATCGCGCCGTAGATGTAGATGGGATGTACTATTTAGCCTTGCGTAATTTGGGGGTGAAGAACATTTTAGAAGACGGGTTATTAGAGGTTGGAATTTACAATCTCACTCTGGCTGAACGATTTGCGCCGCTAGACGTGGATGCTCAAAACTATCGCATTTGGGCACGGCAGTATCTCTCTGCGGCGAGTTTCTGGGGGGTGGATTGGGCACGGGTGGTTAATTACTTCTCTCAAATTTATCCCGCCCTGCCCAACCTGCGCGACGGTTCGGGTATGACGGCCACGGAGCGCTTTCGGATTGCTTCAATAAAATATGCGGATCAGTTGGCAGCCCAAGGACAATATTGCGAGGCGCAATTACACTATGAGAATGCTCTGGCCATTGCGCCTAATCCTCAGGTGCAACCCACCCTCGAGGCGGTGCGGAATTGGTGTGCCAATCCCCCCGGTGTGGAACCCACACCAACTGAAACCCCTACACCTGGGACCGCCACTTTACCGGTTCCTTCGGATACACCTACCCCTGAAATGACTCCCACGCCATGAGTGCAGAAATTCCCGCGTGGGCTTTGGCCCTCACGTATTGGTTACATATGTTAGCGACGGTAGTCTGGATCGGGGGGATTGTGGTGACGAACTTCATCGTCCTGCCTTTGTCCCGGTCTATGCTCACAGAAGCGGCTTACTTTTCGTTTTATGAGCGATTATTACGACGTTTGCAAAGCATTGGATGGCTTGCATTGGCGGTCTTGACCGCTACCGGGTTATTTCAAATGAGCGCTCATCCGGCCTATCAGGGCTTTCTGGTGATAGAAAGCCCCTGGGCGGTGGCAATTTTTTTGAAGCACATTGCCGTGGCGGGCATGGTTTTGGTGGGCGTGGGGATGACGTGGGGGGTGATGCCCCAATTGAGGCGACTGAATTATTTGCTCACCACAGGAAAAAAGATGGATGAGACAACGAGAGGACAGCTTCACCGCCGTCTAATCTGGCTTTGGCGGCTCAATTTGGTGCTCTCGGTTGTGGTGTTGTTGTTCACGGCCTGGGCGAGAGTTGCTTGAGGTTAAGGGGTTTCGGGGGAGCGGGGGGCGGTATAAAAAGTGTAAGGGGTGTCCGGGTAATAGTGCCAGATTTTTCGTGCGGCAAATTCTTGTGCTAAGGCTGCATCCGTTTCTTCGCCGCGGCTAATGGTAAAAAGAAATGGACTATCCATAAAGGGACTGCTGAGGGTCAGAAGTGTTCCGTATTCGCGCCATGATTCGCGAATATGGACGATCACCAAGGCGGGGGTAAGGGCTTGAGCTGAGGGTGATTCGAAGGGGGCAAGTTGCGTTCGCGAGGCACCATAAAGCCCGTGAAGTTGACCCAGCCGCTGGGGAAGGTAGAACCATAAGTTTGCCAGGATAAGTCCCATGACCAGAGCTGTGGTAATGCTAAAACGCAGATATCCCAACCAACGTGTGCGCAAGGGTTGTAAAAGGCTGGGAAGTTTGCCGGCCAAAGCGGTGATCCCAGCCGAAGTGAGCAGTGTCGCGCTAATCATGCCCTCGTAATAATAACGTGGGCCTAACACCCAAGCGCCAATCCAGTAGAAACCGTAGGCTAGAATAAGGCTTACTCCCAATGTGATAATCAGCCATGCGGGGCGATTTTTGCGCAAAACCACTAAACCGACCGGCATAAAGAGCCATGAGAGCCGCCCCCAACCAAAAAGGTCGCTACTGCCAACGCGCAGGCTAAATTTTGTATTGACCCAAGCGTGATAGGGTTGATGACCATCAGGGTGTAAGCCAATCCCGGCGCCAAAACCGACCCGATCATAGGGCCACCAGAGGGTATAGGGATTCAACCAGGGGTTGCCTGTGAGGGCGTACTGCCATAGGAATAAGAGCGAGGCAATTCCACCGGCTGTAAGACCGATGATCAGGACGCGTTTACGCAATACCGCCTTGCCCCGAACGAGAAGCCACAAACCGTGCCCGATAAAGGGAATGGCGATTCCAAGGGCGGTTAGCGGGCGGGTCAGTGCAAGCAACCCTAAACCGAGCCCGGCCAGGGGGACTGTAACCGCCGCCGTGCGAGAGGATGGGTCAGCGGCATCCAACCAGGCTGAGACAAAGGATAAGGTGAGGAAGAAGGAAAACGTATGTGAGAGCAGGGAACCGGCATTCATCAGGAAGAAAGGAGAGGTGGCTGTTAGCAAAGCCGCTAGCAACCCTTCTATCGGGGTCGTAATTTTGCTCACCAGCCGAAAGGTTAACCACGTGCAGGCCATGGCCAATAGCCCATTCAACGTGGTTGCGGATCCCAGACGAAGGGCGAGCGAAAGCGCGGCAGGCCACCCGGGTGGATACTTACCAAAACGGAATCCTTCGTAATCTACCACAAAGGGAACTAAAAAACAGCGTGGGCACGAAGGCGTGGGCACTTTGATTTCACCTCGTGCCATGACCTGCGCTTCCCACAAGTACGCATATTCATCTTCGAGATGAGGAATACCCTCAAAAATATTGGTAGTTATGGCCAAAGTTAAGCCACCCGCTAGTATGGCGGTGCCAAGCGCCAGAACAAAGATCCATCGTGAGTAGGCGCGCATACTCGTTCGAGAGGCTAGGAAGCAGGGTGTGCAATCAAATCATTAGGCAATGCGCTGTCTATCGTAACCCTTACCATCTCACCGGGTTTGAATTGTCCCGGGATCAACACCAGCCCGTCAACTTCGGGAGCGTCACGGTATGACCGTCCGACGGATAAGTCTTGGTTGGCACCTTCGATCAGCACATCCAGATGCTTGCCGATCAAGGACTGATGAATTTGAAGGGATATCGAGGATTGAAGTTCCATCAATCGGTTATAGCGATCTTGCTTGACCTCGGGAGGAACAGGATCGCCTAAGGGCTCGCTGGCCGTGCCGGATTCAAACGAGAATGTGAAGGCACCAACGCGATCCAACCGCACTTCGGCCAAGAAATCGAGCAGGGTTTGAAATTCGGTTTCGGTCTCACCGGGGTAACCAACGATAAAGGTGCTTCGAATCGCCAGGTCAGGCATGGCGCGGCGCATTTTTTCTAAGGTGCGGTAAACCCATTCCATATTCGCCGGGCGGCGCATTTTGCGTAAGATATCCGGATGGGCGTGTTGAAGAGGAATATCCAGGTAGTGGACGATTTGGGGCTGGGATGCCATCAATTCAATCAGGCGGTCGGAGACTGCGCCGGGGTAGGTGTAGAGAAGGCGGATCCAGGGAATATCGGGTACGGTTTTGACCAAATTTTCGAGCAGTAATGCTAGCCCATCTTGTAATCCCAGATCGTGGCCGTAATCGGTGGTATCTTGAGCGATTAAAATCAGTTCTTTGACCCCAGCGGCTTGAAGTTGGCGCGCTTCTTCAAGGATGACGTCCATGGGGCGGCTGACTAAGGTGCCTTTGATTAAAGGTATCGCACAAAAGGCGCAGGGACGCCGGCAACCATCGGCTATCTTAAGGTAAGCGCTGGCGCCTTGCACTGCGGCCCGCAATACGCCGCGCTCATCCCGCCCCACTGTTGGGGTTTCAGGTAGGTGATAAAGAGGTTGGGGGGGATTTGCGTTCAGGCGTTCGATTAGATCTAAAATGTCCATCCAGCGTCTCGTACCGAGCATGCCATCGAGACCGGGCACATCTTGGGCAACTTGTTCACGGTAGCGCTGAGTCAGGCAACCCGTCGCGATAAGGTATTGTCCCTTGCGCTTTTTTCGGGCTAGCGCGGTAAGGGTCTTGATGGATTCCTCGCGCGCAGGCTGGATAAATCCACAGGTATTCACAATAAGAAATTGGGCTTGGCGGGGATTGTCCACAGCTTCGTAACCAGCGCGCTGGAGCAGTGCGGCCATGGAATGCGAGTCCACGGTATTTTTTGCGCAACCTAGGGATACCAGATAAAATGTCTTTTCGTTCATGGGATCAGAGGGGTAATGGTAGGTGTGGGTTGAAGAGATGTGGGTGTAGGAGTGGACGTCGGTGGGGGAGTAGGGGTTGGTGAGGCTGTGACTTGCGGGGTAGGGGTTACAAGACCCTCCGCGGTGAAGATCCAGCGTACCGGCTCCCCCATGGCGCCGGGGTTGCCAAGATCGGATTGATTGAAAACGAGTCGAACACCGGCACCGTTTCCACAACTAAATTCGATGCGCTGTCTGGCGCCAAAGGCGTAGGCTTGCCCGGGAACGGTGCGTCCCTCGAACACGATTTTGTCATCGGCTACCACGCGCATCCAGACCCGCAGTTGGGCGATCACGTTGAGTTGGAGCGGCGCGTTGCTAATAGCGGTAGGGAGGGCATTGGTGGGTGTAGTCTCGTTAGCAACCAGGGCGTCGGTATTTTCGGGAACGACTGCTGTAATTTCGGTCTCAACTGTGGGCGAGGGTGATTGAGCCAGGGTAGTCGGTACTTGGGCTAAAACCTCGGCAATGGCCGGTGGGGTAGATGGATTACGCGCTTTTTGTGCCGCAGAGATGCGTGAAGCTCCCCAAACGGTGAAGCCAAGCAGGGCGAGGATGAAAGATACAGCCATGATCAAATCAGGGGAGAGAATGCGTCGCCAAGGAAGATCTCTCTCGCGAGGTGTATTACCAGATTGTGAACTTTCAAGAGTTATCGTTTTTCGAGGACGACTTCCGGTTCGTTCCAGACGACGCTGTTGCAACGCTTCGGCGAAACGCAAAAGGATCTGATCCTCGTTCACGCCTAAAAAGGCGGCATAATTTTGGAGCATACCCCGGGCGTGGACCAGTGAGGGCAATTGTTCCATTTGGCCGCTTTCAAGAGCGGCGAGATGGCGAGAGCGAATATGTGTGGCGGAGGCAGCTTCTTCGAGGGTAAGGCCTAAACGTTCCCGTTGGTCCTGCAAGGTGCGCCCGATCTCGCAAAAAATGTGTTGGGAGGAAGAAACTGGATGAAGATTCTCTGCTTCAACTGCGTATAGATCTGGCGCAGGCGTCGAAAGGGGCGGGGCCTCCGGTTGAGAGGTTTCTCCCATGGGAATAGAGGATGAAACTTGCTCGGTTTCAACCGGATACGGAGAAGGTTGCGGATTAGGTGCGGGAAGTTCGCTTTTCCCTTCCCAGAGATCAAGAAGGGGCTGGGCGGGGATTTTCAAGTAATTCGCATATAGGCGCAGAAAACCGCGCGCTTGGACTTTAGAAGGGAGGAGGTCCAGCCTATCGTTTTCTAGAGCTTCTAAGTAGGCCAAGCGAATATGCGTCACCTGAGCGATTTGCTCCAGTGATATATTGCGCTCAAGTCGTGCCTTTTTTAGCAGGGACCCAACCGATTCGGTCATAAAATCCTTTTCTTCAAGTCCAAAAAAAGACCGGCCTGACAGCGCAGGGCTGGATCTGGCCGGTTAGATGTTACTACAACTCATGAGAATTAAGCGGTGGTTTGTTCAGCCGTTTGAGGAGCACTTTCTTCGGCGGTGGTATCTGATTCAAGGGTAACGACTTCACCCTCACGATGGACGATGATGCGCACCTCAGGCAAAAGGTCTACGGTGAGGCGCACGCGGGCAAAATGTTCGCCCAGGGTACGGATGGGTTCGGTTTCTACCTGGTGGCGATTGATCTGAGTGCCCAATTTTTGGTTGATGGCTTCGGCGATCATCTGGGGTGTGACCGAACCGTATAACTTGCCGGTTTCGCTAGCGCGGGCGGCAAATGTCAGCACCAAGCCATTGATACGCTGGGCGACTCCGCTCAATTCGTTGTTCAGCGCCTCGCGCCGCGCTGCTGCCTGAGCACGGATGGCCTCGGCCCGCTTGAGCGCACCCGGTGTGGCTAGAACTGCCAGCCCTTGCGGAATCAGGTAATTTCTGGCGTAGCCATCGGCAACTTTTTTAACGTCGCCTGCACGACCTAACTTATAGACGTCCTTGATTAACAATACCTTCATGTTTTCGAGCCCTTTCTGTGGATAGATTTGTATACCTAATTGGTAGCACGTGGTGAAGGGTACAACACCAAGTGCAGGCGGATTTTACCAGAAGGTTGGAGATTCGTCAAATTTGGGGGCTTGACAGTTGTAACGCGCCGCGTTATATTGTTAATAACGCGTTGCGTCAAATTAACGGAGGTGACCTATGGCACGGACCAAAGCGGAAACCCAACCTGAGACCGAACGTGAGAGCACGCCAACGTGGTATGAACTTTCACGTAAGATCTTGCTGGCCAGCATCGGTGCGGCTGCACTGGCAAAAGATGAGATTGTGCAATTCGTTAACCGACTGGTGGAGAAAGGGGAGATTGTGGAACGAGATGCCCGCCGTTTAATCCAGGAAGTATTGGAAGAGCGCGAGCGCTTGGAACGGGAACGCAAGGCAAAGCAGGCCGAGACCGGCGCGCCTGGTCCTGCAACAAAGGCGGATATAGAAGCCCTAAGCGCAAAGATTGCCGAGTTACAGAAGCGGATTGAAGAATTACGCAAGCAGCAGGAATAATAAATAAGCAGTATGGCAGAGATACAGATCAAGCGCTACAACAACCGTAAACTTTACGATACCGTCAATCGTTGCTATGTGACGCTTGAAGATATTGCCGATTATATTGCCAATGGGAATTCTGTTAGAGTTGTAGATCACGAAAGTGGTCAGGATTTAACCACGATGATTCTGGCACAAGTCATCGTGGATCAAGAACGCCGGTTGGGAGGTTTAATCCCCAGAGCGTTGTTGACGCGTTTGATCCGCATTGGGGAGATGCGATTAGAAGACCTTAGTGAAAGTTTACAGGCTTTCTTGGCGCCGCAGGAATTTGTTAACCGCCATATACGCCTCCGACTTGAGCGGCTTAGGGCGCGAGGTGATCTGAGCGAAGAAGAGTTTGAACGGTGGCTGATTAGTCTACTGGATCCTGAGATTGAGAATCCTGAAGCGAGGCCCGAAAAAGCATCGCTCGCGTCGGAAAAGAATAATGCTGAAATTGACCACTTGTGGCGTGAGTTGGAAGCCTTGGAGAGAGCGGTGGATGCTCTCGCCCGCTCTCCCAAGGCTTAGTGTTTAAGGGTTTTGATCTTCTCTGGCTAGTGTAGCGCCTTAGGAATGAAGGCACCGAAAAAGCGCTGGAATATTTCAAATCGCCCACTGCGCCCCACGTGATTAGGGTTACTTTCCTCCCACATGGCACCGAGCGTAGCAACGACATCATTGGCATCCAACGTTGAGCCATCCACAAAGCGGACACCCGAACGGAGATAAAAGGTCCACTCGGTGGCTTCGGGGTTGGCTTCCCAAGACTCGGCTAAGCCGGGGCGGATATTGGTGCCACCCGGTTCATATTCCACCAGATTGCTGTAAAGCAAGCGCGTTACCCGCAATGTATTGGGATCGCTCTCGTCTGCAGGCCATAATGAGGCTGGCTCACGTGTTTGGGTGATTCGAATCTGTCCGTTAGTGGAGCGCATTTCCTCATAATTCTCGTTAATCGGTCCGATCCGCTGCCCTTGAATCGTGTTCCGGAAGGCATAAATCCCGTTCGTATGGGCAATGGGTATTGCAGGAACAAGTTCGATGATCGTTTCGTTGATTTGATCATACAGTTTCTGGCGTTCTTGGGGGTCAGGCGTTTGTGCCGCTTGTTGGATTAACTTAACCAGTTCGGGGTAAGGATCCCCCAGAGGGGCTGCCTCATGGATGAAAACACGAGAGAAGAAATCATCGGGGTCGGCATACGTGGCGCTCCAGGTGGCTAAGAAGAGGGGAGCGTTTCCGTTGCGCAGTACTTGGTTGTAGGCTGCCGAATCAAGAGCAAGAAGTTTGACTTTTAAACCCAATGAGTTGAGTTGTAATTTTATTTGCTGGGCTAACATTTCTACATAGGGAGCATCCAAAGGTGGGTTTGAAGGATAGACCAGAGCCAATTCTTGACTCCAATCAAAATTGGCTTGTTTCAGCCAATCTTGGGCTTCTTTGGGATTGTAATCCAACCAGTTTAGGCCCGGGGTGTAGCCCAAGTTCATGGCTGGGGGGAGAAATTGATTGGCTAATACCGAATCGGAGGCCAAGCCATAGGTGAGCAAGCGCGGACGATTCAGACTCAGGGCAATACCGGTACGTACTCTCACATCGTTGAAAGGTGGTATCCGATTATTAAATCCCAGGTAAGTGACGTTTAGGGCCGATTGGTAGATCGGAGATATACCGGTAAGGGTTTCGAGGGTGGGTAGAAAATTGGCCCCCAGGCTGTCTATGGCATCGGTTTCCCCATTGCGCAACAAGACAATCCGTGAAATTACTGATTCGTGCCAATTGATGATAATCCTTTGACTTTTAGGCGGGACGCCCCAGTAATCGGGATTACGGTCCAAAATGATCTGCTGTCCGGGGTCATAGCGTAAGAGGCGGTAGGGGCCGCTGGCATTAGGGATGCGACTCAATTCAATTGAGTTTCCTCCGTACTGGTTCAAGTATTCGCTATCTTGAATGGCAAAGACCGGGTAAGCCAATTTAGCCGGGAGGGCGGCATCAGGGTGGCACAAAGTGAGGCGTACTGTTGAAAGGTCAAGAGCCTCAATAGATTTAATGAGTCCGCCATATGAGCAATCGTTGGTATAAGCACGAGAAAGTTCAGGAGGAGCCGCACCTTGAACGATCTGAAATGTTCCACCCTGGCAGGCGGTTAATAAGAGTGCGAATAGGGAAACCGCCAGAAGAGATAGCCATATCGGTGATCCTGATAATCGGGGGTGACTAGGAACACGCTTCATGAGCATTCATCCTGGGAGAGGGATTGGGGCCATCGGACTGATTTATTACTTGATTATAAGGGATTGCATCCTTGTTGCACCTGACAGATTGGTAAGGTGTTTAACGCTTTTCAAGACCTTGCCTGAGTGTTTAGATTATGGAATAATCACCGCGCTACACAAAGCCGTTAAGGGAATTTGAGGAAAACGTGAGGTCAATAGGACGTATTCTGGAACTAGATGCCTTGTTGTCTTTTTCTCTCACTCAATGGGCTGGCCGACATGGTTTGCAGAAGGTCGCTCGACCCATCTCGCATTCGGCGGATTCTTGGGTTTGGTTAGGGGGATTTTTCTTTTTTGGCATTCTTATACCATCGCAACGATGTTGGGCGGGAATAGGATTCATTGCCACGTTTCTGCTAGCGTCTTTGGTATTTGCCCTCAAGGCATTAATTCGGCGTGAGCGTCCGCAGCCAGCACATGATTGGATTTACGTGCTCACGGATGAACATTCCTTTCCATCTGGTCATGCGGCACGCGGTGTTTTTGTCACGATGTTCGCTCTTCATCTTGGCCGCCCTGAGATCTTCTTGGGGTTACTTGTCTGGGCGATGTTGGTTAGTCTATCACGCTTGGTACTAGGGGTACATTATGTTTCAGATGTTTTGGTTGGCATGCTCATAGGGGGTATTTGGGGAGGGCTTCTTCTGGATGCTTGGCCAAATTTGATTTCTTTCTGCGGAACTCTGGGTTTTTAATAGGATTGAGGTGCAACCTTTAGATTGGTTGCACCTCTTTTTCGCCCGAAGGGGACGCCTTATTTGATCAGGCTTGCAGTAATTGTGGTAGTGTGAAGGGGAACCCGTTGTTTGAATTTTACCGGGTGCGAAGGTTGGGCATTTAGAAGCCCAAAGCGGGCTGCGCCAAGGTAGAGGATTTCCAAAATCAAATCCCGGTAGGTTATCCCCTCAGCGGCAGCGATCATGCATAAATCACTGTATCCGGGTGAGAGACCGGGCAGAGTGTTGATCTCCATTAGGTAAGGCTTACCATCCGGGCCAAGGCGAATATCTACCCGTGAGATATCAAGGGCGCCAATAGCCTGATGGGCACGAATAGCCAAATTGTTTAGTTGTTCTGCCAGGGCTTCATCTATAGCCGCGGGACAGAGATAGAGTGGTGCACCCTCTTCACCGGGATAACGCTGTTTGGCTTCGTGGCCATAGATTCCCGGTGTCACAGAGGTTTGATGGTAGATTTCCATAATCGGGAAGCGATGAAAGCCATCTTCCGCGTACCATTCGGGGTGGCGACTGTATTGGCGGGCATGGGGACCACCCATGACGGCGACGGTAAACTCGCGTCCGGAGAGATACGTCTCCACCAGAGCGGGCTGGTGATACGTCTCAATAACCCATCTGACACGTTGTCGGAGTTGGAGTTCATCGAAGACCACCGAATGTTCATCAGTGCCCATCCCGGTGCCTTCCCGAACCGGCTTGACGAAAAGCGGGTAATGCAGGTCGGGTGAGATGGGATCATCTGGGGTCTCAAATTCTTGGAACGCCGCTGTTGGTAGATGGTGATCGCGCCAGATGCGTTTCGTCAGCGTTTTCTCAAGCGAAATCGCACTGGTTACGACTCGGGAGGCGGTGTAGGGAATTTTGAGCATTTCCAAGAGCGCCGGCACTTGGGCTTCCCGACCGTCGCCTCCAAGTCCTTCTGCGATATTAAAACAAATATCGGGGCAATATTCGTGAAGGGCTTGTGGTAGGTTGCTATCGGCCTGTAAAAAGATGGTGGTGTGTCCGTCAGATTCGATGGCCTCTCGAATGGCCTGGATCGTTCTGGGGCTGTCGAACTCCGCGCCGGCATCGGGTGGCGCATCCTCGGGTATCGGCGTTTCCCCCTTGATATTCGCGATGACCGCTACACGCCACGGACGCACTGGGCGCGGACGAATATCAGGAGGCTTGTCGTCTTCTACGCTTTCCTGGTTATAATGCTTGATAGTAGTCATGATTCTCCCTCGGCTAAAAATAAATTGGTTTTGGCTGGGCAGAGTATATCGCACTTGCCCCAAAATGCAAGAGGTAAATCAGAGATTTGAGGAAATCCATGACGGCCTTGACGGACGTTGTTGATTGGGAGACCTTTGAAAGGGTGTTGACCCAGTGTAGGCGTTGCGAGCGATTAGTGGCTTGGCGGGAGCAGGTGGCCCGGGAAAAACGCAGAGCCTATCAGGATTGGGACTACTGGGGGCGCCCAGTACCCGGTTTGGGTGATCGTAGGGCGCGAGTTTGGGTCGTTGGATTAGCCCCCGGGGCTCACGGTGCTAATCGGACTGGCCGTATGTTTACCGGTGATAGTTCTGGTGATTTCTTATTTTCGGCTCTCTATCGGGCTGGATTTGCAAACCAGCCTGTCGCCCGTCACCGTGATGATGGGCTGGTCCTGAAAGACGTCTATATTTCGGCGGTTTGCCGTTGTGCGCCGCCTCAGAATCGTCCGATGCGTGAAGAACTAAACAATTGCTTCCCCTACCTGGCGTGGGAATTTCGTCATCTTTCTCGTTTGGAAGGCATCGTCGCTTTAGGCCAGATTGCCCTGCAGGGCGTATTGCAGTTATTTCATGCTTCAGGGTTCAAGGAAGCGGATTTGAAGTTTGGTCATGGGGTGTTTTTACCCGCAAGCCAGAAACGTCCTTGGGTTTTGGCTTCGTACCATCCCAGCCGCCAGAATACCCAAACCGGGCGGTTGACGGTGGAAATGTTTGATGCTATTTGGCAGCGCGTGCGTGAACTATTGGGAATGGTATAGGGTTAGTGTATAACCTTGCGGTGGCAAAACGCTTGTGAGGCCCAGAACGGGTTATTACAATCAAATTAGATAAAAACCATTGGAAATGCAAGCCCATGAAATTCTTGCGCGCTGTAACGATTGGCTTAGCGTCATTAATTTTTTTAGCGCTTATTGTGCCGTTGGTGATCCCCATTCCGCCTCTACCCGAAGGGGTGGATGAAGAGTCATTGGCCTGGCCGGATAGTCAATTTGTTGAGGTAAACGGCCTCAGAGTTCATTATCAACGCTTTGGAGAGGGCGCGCCTGCGATGATCTTGCTCCACGGCTTTGGCGCCAGTACATTCTCATGGCGTGAGGTGATCAAACCGTTGGGAGCGCATGGCACAGCCATTGCCTTTGATCGCCCTGGCTTTGGCTTGACGGAACGCCCTCTTCCACAGACATGGAAGGGTGAAAATCCCTATACTTTAGATTTTCAAGCCGATTTAGTGATCGGGCTTATGGATGCTCTGGATATCCCGCGCGCTTTTTTGATCGGCAATTCCGCCGGCGGGACGGTGGCCCTTTATACTGCGCTGAAGTATCCTCAAAGGGTTGAGGGTTTGGTTCTAGTTGATGCGGCCATTTACCGAGGCGGCGGTACACCGTCTTGGATCCGTCCGCTTTTAGATACTCCCCAGATGAATCGCCTTGGTCCTTGGTTCGTTCGTTCATTGGCTGGAGAGCAGGGATTGACGTTCCTGCGGTCGGCATGGCATGATCCAAGCAAAATCACGGACGAGGTCATTGCGGGTTATCGTAGACCATTGCAAACCAAAAATTGGGATCGCGCGTTGTGGGAATTGACCAAAGCCAGCCGGGCTTCTGATCTATCCCAACGTTTGGACGAAGTCAGGTTGCCGGTCTTGGTGATTACCGGTGACGATGATCGCATCGTCCCCACCGAAGAAAGCATTCGTTTAGCCCGTGAACTTCCTAATGCGCGCCTGGTAGTAATACCTAATTGCGGACACGTGCCGCAAGAGGAATGTCCGGCAGAATTCTTGCACGCGGTTCTACCATTTGTGATGGGAAACGAAATGGATAACGGAGATATGGAGGTGAAAGCATGGTTAAGCGATTGAAGATCGGAGATGAAGCCCCGGATTTTGAGTTGACGGATACTCGAGGTTACCAGGTAAGGTTATCAGATCTTCGTGGCCAGCGGGTGGTGCTTGTTTTCAATCGTGGTTTTATGTGACCCTACTGCGTTAAGCATATGGCGCAGTTGCGTCAAGATTATGAAGCATTTGCCAAACGTAATGTGGTTGTTCTGATCATCGGTCCCGATGGGCCACGAGCCTTTAAGCGCTTTTGGGAAGAGCAAAAGATGCCGTTTATTGGCCTGGCGGATGTTGGCTCTAAAGTGAGTGATCTCTACCAACAAGAAGTTAATATCCTAAAGTTGGGGCGCATGCCAGCGGTTTTTGTGGTTGACGAAGAAGGCAAAATACGGTTTGCCCACTATGCGCAACATATGGCGGATATTCCCTCAAATGCTCAAGTCTTGACTGTATTGGATAATCTTGGTGAGGTTGAACGATGACAAAAACAGCGTTGGTTTGGGGCGCAAGCGGCGGCATAGGATTGGCTTTGGTTAAATTGTTGACCGCTAATGATTGGCAGGTCGTTGCTGTCGCGCGAAGAACAGATCGCCTTACACCGCTTAGTTTGCATACCTATGAGGTAGACTTCAATTTTCCGGGTTCTTTGCAGTCCGTTACAACACAAATGATTCAGGAAGGTTTGAAGGTTGATTGGTGGATTTATGCGGCCGGCGATATTATGGTCGTGCCAATGGTTAAAATGAGGTTCGAACAGTGGCAGCAGATACTAAATGCGAACCTGACGGGGGCTTTTTTGGCCTTACACTACAGTGCTCCTTTACTTGGTCCTGATGCCCCCATTTATTTTATAGGTGCAATTAATGAGCGAATACGCTTACCAGGACTCTCGGCTTATGCTGCCGCTAAAGCGGGATTGGAGGCTTTAGCGGAGGTTGCGCGCAAAGAATTGAGGCGTCCGGTAGTAGTAGTAAGACCTGTAGCGGTTATCACTCCCTTGTGGCAGAAAGTGCCGTTCAAAATGCCACCTAATGCCGTTGAGCCGGATATGGTAGCGGCTAAGATGTTGGAAGCCTATCAGTCCAACCATTTGGGTTATCTAGATATTGCTTAGTCGCCTAGAATCCTGTTGTTTCCGAAGATCTGGGTTCGATGCATCAAAAAGTTTTGTAATTTCACCGAGGTAATTAAAAGCCGCTCTTGCCACAAGAAGACAAGAGCGGCTTTCTTTACATGAAATAACCCCAATTATTTAGGCGCGCTTGAGGGCGCTCCAACCGGCATAGACGGCAGTATCACCCAATTCAGCCTCGATGCGCAGCAACTGGTTGTATTTGGCAACGCGGTCTGTGCGCGCCGGAGCGCCGGTTTTGATCTGGCCCATGTTCAGGGCTACAACCAGATCGGCAATCGTTGTATCCTCAGTTTCGCCCGAGCGGTGCGAGGTGACGGCACGCCAACCGGCCCGATGGCAAAGTTCAACGGCTTCAATGGTTTCCGTTAACGTGCCGATCTGATTGAGTTTGACCAAGAGGGCATTACAGGCTTTTTCTTGAATCGCGCGGCGCACGCGTTCGGGGTTCGTCACCAGCAAATCGTCACCCACAATTTGGATGCGGTGACCGAGTTCGGCCGTGAGCATCTTCCAACCCTCCCAGTCGTCCTCGGCCAGCCCATCCTCAAGAGAGACAATGGGGTATTGATCAATCCAGGACTTCCAGAAGGCAATCAGTTCTTCGCTCGTCATTTGCTTGCCTTCGCGGCGCATATTGTAGCGCTTAGTTTCTGGATCGTAGAGTTCAGAGGCCGCCGGGTCAAGGGCAATGGCGATTTGCTCACCGGGCTTGTAGCCGGCTTTCTCGATGGCTTCCAGAATAACCTCAACCGCTTCCGCGTTGGCTTTGAGTGCGGGCGCATAACCGCCTTCATCACCCACGAGGGTTGCATACCCCTTGGCTTTTAGGACGCTCTTCAGCGCGTGATACACCTCCGCTCCCCAGCGCAGGGCTTCGGAGAAGGTGGGGGCGCCTAATGGGGCAATCATAAATTCCTGTGCGTCAGTGGACTGCCAGCCGGTATGAACACCGCCATTGAGGATATTCATCAGAGGGACGGGTAGGACATGGGCGTATACACCACCGATGTAACGGTACAAGGGCAAGCCCAAAGCATTGGCGGCGGCTTTGGCTACTGCCAAACTGACGCCCAGAATTGCATTGGCGCCAAGTTTGGATTTGTTGGGAGTGCCATCTAATTCGATGAGCAATTGATCAATGGCCTTTTGCTCTACGGCGTCCCAACCAACTAGGGCTTCTGCAATCTCATTATTGACGTTATCCACGGCTTTGCGCACCCCCTTACCTAGGTAGCGTGCCTTGTCACCATCGCGGAGTTCGAGCGCCTCGTGTACGCCGGTCGAAGCCCCCGAAGGAACAGCGGCGCGTCCCCAACTGCCATCGGCTAATACCACTTCGACTTCGATGGTGGGGTTACCGCGCGAATCGAGGATTTCCAATGCGGTAATGGATTCGATTGTTGTGTCCATAGAGTCCTCCTCAGAATAATGGTTGAAATCAACGTGCTGTTTTAGTGATCTAAGTTAGTATAACCTAAATGATCGGGATTATGCTGTGATATTTGTCACAATTCGTTAGATGGTTTCCATTTCGAAGGGTTGAACGGTTACCCCGGCGTATTCGCAGGCGGCTTTAACAAATGCCTTGAAAAGAGGATGGGGACGGGTGGGACGGGAGAGGAATTCGGGATGAAACTGCGTGCCTAACATAAAAGGATGATCGGCCAACTCGGCGATTTCCACCAGACGGCCGTCTGGAGAGAGACCGGAGAAAACCATGCCGGCTTTCTCAAATATCTCACGGTAGGTGTTGTTAAATTCGAAGCGGTGGCGATGACGCTCTTGAACCAGCGTTTCTTGGTAGGCTTGGGCGGCTTTGGTTCCGGGTTTCAGTTGGCACGGATAGAGTCCTAACCGCATTGTGCCACCCATTTCGGTGATTTGTTGCTGTTCGGGGAGCAGATCAATCACCGGGTAAGGTGTGGTTCGGTCAAACTCGGTCGAATTCGCGCGCTCGTCGTTGAAGATATGGCGGGCAAATTCAACCACCATCAACTGCATACCCAGGCACAGGCCGAGGTAAGGCACCTTGTGAGTGCGGGCGTAGCGGGCGGCCAAAATTTTGCCTTCAATTCCGCGAGAACCGAAACCACCGGGCACCAGAATGCCGTGGGCTTGTTCGAGCATTTCTAAGGAACGACCGCGTTCCAGGTCGGTGGCGTGGATCCATAAAATCTCTACCTCGACGCCAAGGTGAAGAGCGGCATGTTTTAGGGCTTCGCGCACGCTCATATAGGCATCGTGTAGTTCCACATATTTTCCCACCAAGGCAATTTTGACCTTTGGCTTTTCGCGGCGTACCTGGGCCACAAGACGCCGCCACAAGTTCCAATCGGGTTGGCGGCGTACTTCTAAGCCCAGGCGTTCGAGGATAAAGTCGGCGACACCGGCTTCTTCCAATAGCAGCGGCACCTCATAGAGCACAGGGGTGGTTGTCATCGGCACCACGGCTCGGCGATCAACATCACAGTAGAGGGAGATTTTGTCCAAAAGACTGCGATCGACCGGATAGTCGGAACGAGCGATGATCATATCGGGATTGATCCCGATGGAACGCAGTTCGCTCACGGAGTGCTGGGTGGGCTTGGTCTTAAGTTCACCCGTGGCGCCAATATATGGAAGCCAGGTAACGTGTATATACATGGTATTTTCACGCCCTAACTCCCGCCGCAACTGGCGCAGAGATTCTAAAAAAGGCTGGCTCTCAATATCGCCCACCGTACCGCCGACCTCGACCAGTACAATCTCTGCGTTGGTGGTTTTGGCTACCATCGTGATGCGCCGTTTGATTTCGTTGGTAATATGGGGGATTACTTGAATCGTACCGCCCAGAAAATCACCTCGACGTTCCTTACTGATAATTTCAGCGTAGATTTGCCCGGTGGTGGTATTGCAGACGCGGTTAAGGCGTACATCCATGAAGCGTTCGTAATGTCCAAGGTCGAGATCGGTTTCTGCGCCATCGTCCAAAACATAGACCTCACCGTGTTGATATGGGCTCATGGTACCCGGATCAACATTGAGATAGGGGTCTAATTTTTGGGCAGTCACGGAGAACCCCCGCTCCTTTAAGGTGCGCCCGATGGCCGCTGCGGTTACCCCTTTACCAACCGATGAAACTACGCCTCCGGTGAAAAATATATATTTGGTTGTCACAGGTTAAACCCTCCCAGAGAAATCAACGGATGGTTATGGTTAGTTAAATGGAGAGGGAGGGTCGTTGATCCGACTCCTCCCTCGATTTGGGTTAGGCAGTGCTCTCTGGCTTGATTATTGCGCGGGTGGAACCAGAGATCCCCATTATAAAGGCCAAAAACATTCATCGGCGCTAAGTTTACCATAACTCTCAGGGAAAGCCGTCTTTTTTAAGGCTCGAGTTTCTGCCATTAAGCAAAAAAGGCGGGAAGAAATCCCGCCCCCGATCGAGCATACTTTAAGGGTTAGGACTGACTGATGTTGGAACGGTGCTCAAGTGTGCGGCTGAGGATAGCCTCTTGTTCAGCAGAGAGGGTTTTGGCTTTTTTCGCCTTAGCGGCTTCTTTGCGCTGTTTAGCCCGCTCCATGGCTTCGCGCAAGGCTAATTCCATGACGGTGGGCTCGGCTTCGGTGGGTTGTGATTCCTCTACCGTGCTGATCAGTTCATCCAAATTGAAGATGTTTTCATCGGTGCTTCCCCGTGTACGCTTGCGCCGTTTTTCGCGCCCTTTCTCGCGCGATTTCTCTTTGCTGGCCACTGGTTCGTGGGTTTGGGGCTCTTTCTTTTCTACGGGAGTGTGTTTCTTTTCCTCTATCGGTTGGGGGCGTGGTTCTTGAACCGGTTCGGGCTGTAGAGCCTTCAGGCTTAACTTGATTTGTTTCTTTTTGCGAATGACTTCAATGATTTTGACTTCGACCTCGTCCCCTTCCTGGACCACTTCGGTAGGGGTTTTGACGTAGCCATGGGAGAGTTCGCTAATGTGGATCAATCCCGGGCGCTCGGCGCCGATATCTACAAATGCGCCAAAGGGCTCAATGCGAACCACTTTGCCCTTGACCACCATCTCAGGCTTGATGTCTTTCCACTCAAGGTCAAGGGGTTTTTTGAGGGTAAGTTCAATACGATCCCCTTTAACCCGGCGCACCCAAACATCCAGGGATTGGCCCTCTTCAAGCACTTCGCGGATATGCTTTATGGGTTGACCGGGTGTGGGAGAGGGGATCTGCGAAATGTGCAGAACCCCTTTGGCCACGCCTAAATCTATAACAGCACCGGCGAGGTTTAACTTGATCACCTTACCGGTAAATTTCATTTTAGGTTTGATTTCGATGCGGTTCGCCTCCGCGGTAACCATGTTTTCCATTAGATCACACTCCCGTTTCCAATCTCAATCAGCGAAAGAGGATTATACCCCCGCTGATAGCAACTGTCAAATTGCGTGGGAGTGAAATTTGGCACAATATCTAAAGTTGGGTAATTCAAGGTTAGCGTGATTCCCCTAACGTGAGTTTGACCTGAAGAACGCGTGAACGGCGGACTAGTTCAACTGTGACCTCGTCACCCGGTTTGAAATTGAACAGCACATTGATGAAGGGATGGTTAGCATCAATGGGTAAATCACCGATACGAGTAATAATATCACCAGCACGTATACCAGCGGCTTCTGCAGGACTCCCCTCGATCACTTCGGCGACATAGATGCCCCATTGTACCGGCAGATTGTACTGCTGGGCTAGAGTTGGGTTGATGGGCTGCCAGCGTACTCCAAGATATGGCCGTGAGACGTAACCTTTCTCAATGATTTGTGTGGCCACGGCTTGAACCGTATTTGAGGGAATTGCAAAACCCAAACCCTCAACTGTGACACCACTGCTCGAGGTGCGCACAATAAGCGTGTTAACCCCGATGACTTCTCCCGCTAGGTTGACCAAAGGCCCACCTGAATTACCTTGGTTGATAGCCGCATCGGTTTGGAGCAAACCTTCCAGGTAATACCCCTCACCCGTGTCAATAGTGCGTCCGGTGGCGCTGATCACACCGACGGTGACCGAATTCTTAAAATCACCTAAGGGGGACCCAATTGCGATGACGGTTTCTCCGGGTCGCAGGGCGTCTGAGTTGCCCAACGTGACCACTGCCGGTACGTCCCCTTCGATTTTAAGAACGGCTAAGTCCGAAAAACGATCTGTCCCAATGACTTGCGCGGGACGTTCTTCACCTGAGAGCAAAACCACGCTTACCGACTCGGCGCCTTCGATAACGTGGTTATTCGTGATCACATAGCCCTCAGAGGCGATGATAAAGCCACTGCCACTCGATGTGCCTCCGGGGATAACCCCGAAGAACCCCATCTGATCGGGCATTTTAGCCACCACGGTGACTACAGCCGGGCTCACCTTGTCTACTACTTGGGTGATCGTCGTTTCAATCTGGGTGGTTTGGACAAAAAGGTGAGCAACAGGCGTGGCTTCAGTCGTTGGGGTGGGTGGTGTCGTAGCATTTGATAGAGATGTCTTTTCGTTCTGATAGAGATAATAGGCCACCAATCCACCACCGACTGCTCCACATAGCGTGGCTAAGCCAAGCATTCCGATCAAGAGAAGAAGGAAAACCGGACGTTTCATAAACCTAATCCTGGAGCAATAACTGAATAGCCCGCTCAAGTTGTGAATCGCGCCCGGCTTTGAGATCCTCCTCGGTTAGGGGCACCTCAATATCCGGGGTGAGACCAACACCGTTAATTTGGCGTTCCTGAGGGGTTAGCCAGCGAGCAATTGTGATGCGCACTGCGCCCTGGTTATTGACCAAGGGCGTCCAAGATTGCACTGAGCCCTTGCCGAATGATTTCGTTCCAACCAGTTTGCCGCGTTGATGATCCTGAATGGCACCGGCAGTGATTTCGGAGGCAGAAGCCGTGCCTTCGTTAATAAGTACCACCAAGGGAATATCTGTGGCAATACCATTTCCTGAGGCACGATATGTAATCTTTCGCCCATCACCATAAACCTCATACATGATTACCCCCTCTTTAACGAATTCTGAACTGACGTCTATGGCGGCGTTCAGGTAACCACCGCCGTTATTTCGTAAATCCAGGATTATTCCTACCGGCTTTTGAGCCAGCAAATCGGTTAGCGTGCGTCTCAAGTCGGAGGCCGTTTTCTCACCGAAGGTAAAGAGCCGAATATAGGCAATACGGTGATCTAGCATTTTGCCTTCAACAGAGGGAATAGTAATCTTCTGGCGCACAATACGCACTTCAAATGGAGCCGGCTCACCCTCGCGTTGAATGGTGAGGGTCACTGTTGAGCCGGCTGGGCCTAAAACCCGGCGTAGTACCAGGCTCGGGTCCACACCAGTCATGTCTTCGCCATCCACAGCGATGATTTTATCTCCGGCTTTGAGACCTGCTTTCTCGGCGGGGGAGTCAGGCATAGGGCTGATGATGGTTAAGTACTCGCCACTGGTATCTACCCATGCTCCAATCCCTTCATACTCGCCTTCTAATGGGGCATTGGCCTGCTGAAATTCAAAGGGATCCATATAGCCGGTGTGAGGGTCATTGAGGGCTTCGAGCATGCCGCGAATCGCGCCGCGCATGAGGGCTTCGTCGTCAACGGGTTGGTCAACATACTGCTCATGAACTAGATCCCACGCCTGCCAAAAGGGTTTGAATAGAGTTTCCAAGGAAGTACCGGGGGTGGCTACTGGGGTTGGGATTAGTGGGAGTTGTTCTAAAACGCGATTTATGAACGCTGAAGTAGTTGCCGGTGCTCTCAAGCCTATGACCAAACCAGAACCAAAACATCCAAGGGCAAAACCCAAGATCAGCAATATAAGTAAGGTGATGCGTACCGGTTTGGAAGACATGCGTGTACTCCAATAATTAGAGTTTACGGGTGAGTATTATCCTTGTTCTGATGTGAAGACGAGGTGCTTTCAGCAAGCGGTAGTGTGTGCACTACCTGGGCAAGTTGTTCCCACTCGGCTTCCTCGTTATGGCGAAGTCCGCCCTGCGGAAGCCTAAAAATTACCCTGGAACTGCCGTGCTGTGGAGGATGATGGCGATGCCGCCATAACGAAACCAAGGTAAGGTTCATGACAAGCGTAAATGCGCAGAGCAAGAGGATAATCAACCAGGCTCCAGGCGAATCCGTATTCATTGTCTATCCCCATTCGTCCTCAAACAAACTTCCCTGGGCGAGCACGTAAGGGAGGTCTTCAATGTGTCGAATATGGAAATGGCCTTGATGAGGGTGACCGTTTTCGCCCACATGGACGGTCCAAAAACCTAACCGTCGCGCTGTATGCAGGTTTGCAGGTAAATCGTCAATGAAAAGACAAGCGCTAGGGTCGGGATTTTGAAGTCTTTGTAATAGGGTCTGAAAGGCTTCTGGGAAAGGCTTACAAGACGGCAACATATCCCAAATATCAATGATTTGCGTAAAACATCCTTCCAGACCCAGTCTTGTTAGGACACGGTTGGCGTGGTTTTTATCGGCATTCGTGAAGATCACTTTGGGGTAAGGGAGTACTTTGAGCAACGTTCTTAATTCGGGATTGGGCTGAAGGTAGTGCTCCAGAGGGATATCATGGACAAATGCCAAGTATTCGGCTGGATCTATATGATATTGCAGATAAAGTCCGCGCAGTGTTGTCCCGTAGGTGCGGAACAGATTCTTCCGAAAGGGCTCGACGTCTTCGTGAGGAAGCCCTAGTTTCTGATGGATGAACAGATCAATCCGTTCGCCGATAGCTTCCCAGACTCCTGAGGAAGCAGGATATAACGTGTCATCGAGATCAAAGATCAAAATTCTTGGTTTCATGTTTTGCAGTATAACGAGTTTGTGAGGGGATGAGAAGAGGTGAACTTCGTATTTGGGGTGCTTTGTTATCCACCTGTGAGCGAAGGGGGGATTTCATAGATATAATTAGAACGACCCGGTAATCATAGAGGATCTAGGTGAACGATGCCGATAAAAGTCTTGCCTGAAGATGTAGCCGCAAAAATAGCGGCGGGTGAAGTGGTTGAACGCCCGGTTTCGGTGATCAAGGAACTGGTTGAAAATGCACTGGATGCGGGGGCAAACGAGATCATCGTTGAAACCAGTGAGGCAGGGAAGCGCTTAATTGAGGTTGCGGATAATGGGTGTGGTATCTCTTATGAAGAGTTGCCGCTGGCCATTGCGCGCTTTGCCACCAGCAAGTTGAAAACAGCAGAAGATTTGTTCAATATTCACACTCTTGGATTTCGCGGTGAGGCCTTGGCCTCAATTGCGGCTGTCTCGCGGTTAACGCTGATATCTTGCCCTGCCAGTGCCAAACATGGAGGAAAAATTGTTGTTCAAGGGGGAAAAGTTGAGATCTATGAGCCGGCTGGTGTGCCACCGGGGACAGTTGTGCGGGTTGAAGATCTATTCTATAACGTTCCGGCACGGCTCAAATTTCTTAAACAAGACACGACAGAACGGAATTTGATCAACGCTCTGATCAGTCGGTACGCGATTGCTTATCCCGAGGTGCGGTTTCGCTTAATTCACGATGGCAAGGTATTCTTGCAGACCTACGGTCACGGGGATCGGCGCGAAATCTTAGCAACGTATTATGGGGTGGATGTGGCGCGCCAGATGCTCGAGGTCATTTTGGAAGAATCGGATGTATCCATCCAGGGATTCACGAGCCCTATCGCGCTTACCCGTTCTAATCGCAGAGATATCACCTTCTTTGTCAATGGGCGTTGGATTCAAGACACGGCGCTGACCTCTGCGCTACTTCAGGCCTATCACACGATGTTAATGGTAGGACGTTATCCTGTGACGTTGTTGTTCATCCAGATAGAACCTGAAGCGGTGGATGTCAATGTTCATCCCACGAAAGCCGAGGTGCGGTTCCGTCAACCCGAGCGAGTTTTCTCGGCTGTGCAACGCGCAGTGCGGCGAGCATTGCTCGCTCAACCCGTCGGCATCCATATTCCACCTTCCGTTTGGTCGTCAGGAACGCCTCATCAGGTTGTAGATCCGGCCTGGCAAATGGCCGCTGATCTGAAAGGTGAAACTGCGCCGAGAGACGCTCAGGAAGTTCCTTCACCCTCGGAACTTAATGCTCCGTTACCTGCCTCACCAATTCCTCAACAAACCCTTTTGCCTGAGTCTCGCATTCCTTTGCTACGCCTAGTAGGACAAGTAGGGGCAACGTATTTGGTCGCCGAAGGTCCAGATGGGCTCTATCTGATTGATCAGCATGCCGCCCATGAACGGGTGCTGTTTGAGCGAATGTTGCGTGAACGAGAACAGGGGTTGGCGGTGCAGCCGTTATTGAACCCGCAACCCATTCGGATACCGGGGGTTAGAGTAGATGAATTTCAACACTATATACCGATGTTGCGCCAATGGGGTTTTGAGGTTGAGCCGTTTGGAGGGGATACCTTTTTGATACGATCTGTTCCGGCTATTTTGAGAAATAGTGATCCGGTTGTGATATTACAATCTCTCTTGGATTCCTTCGAGGAAGACGAATCTCTCTTAGAAAGAGAAACAGAAGCGCGACTGATTGCACGGATTTGCAAGCGAGCCGCTGTCAAAGGCGGACAAGTGCTTTCACGTGAGGAACAGGAAGCCTTACTGAGAGATTTGGAGGCCTGCGAGTCACCACGGACATGCCCGCATGGGCGGCCCACGATGATCCATCTCTCTGTTGAAGTGTTGGAGCGTCAGTTCGGACGGCGGGGAAGTCGTTAATCAACGCTAATAAGGAGCATTGGAGGTTTATGCTGGTAGTCACAGACAGCGCTGCAGATTTTGCCCCTGAGCAATTAGAAGGATTGAAAATTCATGTGGTGCCGTTATATGTGATGTTTGGTGAAACCACCTATCGGAGTGGTGTGGATATCCGTCATGAGGATTTTTATCTTCGGTTGCGTGGGGGAGAAATGCCTCGAACATCTCAACCCTCGGTTGGGGAGTTTGTTTCGGTTTATCGTGAACTGGCGAAACAAGATCCGGAGATCTTTTCAATTCATTTATCTTCTGCCCTTAGTGGTACGCTCAGCGCGGCTCGAACGGCTGCCGCGATGGTGCCTGAGGCGAGGATTACCTTCTTCGATACCGGTGGTGTTTCGGTCATTGTAGGATGGTGTGCTGAGATGGCAGCCAGAGCGGTTCAGGCTGGCTGGTCATTGGAGCGCATTCTCCAACTGTTGAATCGAATCCGAGACACAATGTTTGGTATCTTTATGCTGCCTACACTCAAGTATATTATTGCAGGAGGCAGAGTAGGGCACCTCAAAGGGTTAGTAGGTTCTCTAATGAATATTAAACCTATCATGGCGTTTGACTTGAAAGCGGGAACTATTGTTGAACTGGGTAAGGAATTCTCACTACGGCGGGCGATTCTGGCTCAAGCAGACTATATTGCCAAGCGATTTTCCCCTGGAAGCCCGTTGAGGATTCAAATTGCGCATAGCCAAAACCCCGAAGGTGTGACCATTCTAACCGAACGTCTCAAGTCATTGTTTAAGTGCCACTTCTTACCCCCGGCTACCATTGGGCCGGTGCTAGGTGCTCATGGGGGAGAGGGCATTGTGGGGGTTGGGGTAGCGCCGATGGAAATATTTGAAGATTTGACTTAGACGGCTTTACCCAATACGAGGGTAGCGATAGATGGAATAACTTCCAGAACATCACGGTGGAGGACAAGGGTGGCTTCGTGATCGAGATAGGTGGGAGAGAGGGTAATAATCGCCACCTTGCCGCCGTTTTCGAGGGTATAAAGGGGTAGTTGGGCTGCGGGGATTACTTCAAGAGAGCTACCAATCACCAATAAAAGATCGGCTTTCTCACAGTGATGTTGGGCTTCCTCCCAGGCTTCTACAGGAAGCATTTCCTCGAAAAGCACAATGTCGGGCTTGAGAAAAGCACGGCAATTAGGACAACGGGGTGGCTCACCTTGCGTTAGAAAGGCTTCAATGAAATTCTCCGTTTTGTACTGGCGCTGACAATTCAAACAGGAGAGAGTTCGTAGCGAACCGTGGAGCTCGATAACCTGTGTTGCACCAGCACGCTGATGCAAGTTATCAATATTCTGAGTGATAATGGCTTTCAGGTAACCAACCTTCTGAAGGTTGGCTAATGCAATATGAGCCGGGTTCGGCTGTGCATACCATGATTTTTCGGCAAGCGGTCGTAGCCACTCAAAAAAGCGATGAGGATGATGGCGAAATGCGCGCCAGGAAGCAACTTCTAAAGGGTTGTCACGTTCCCAGAGGCCGGTTCGGGGAGAGCGAAAGTCGGGAATTCCCGAAGGTGTGGATATACCGGCACCCGTTAGAGCCACCACATGGCGTCCGTTGCGTATCCACTCGGCTATGGTTTGAATGGCATTTTCTAGATCAAGATCAGGCATGGACGTTAGACGCGCGTGCGTTCAACGTATTGAGATGCCAGTTGCATTACCTGTTGGGCATAGAGCCCTTCGGGTTGGATGTGCAAGAGGGGGGTGGATCGCATTGCGGCGTGGTAGGCCAATTCCGGAACCGGAGAAATGGTTGCGCTCACGGCGTGTTCTAAGGTGTCTTGTACCTGGGTAATCGTGTATTGAAGATCAGCGCGCATGCGATTGTTCAGTACGATTGACATAATTTTAGATTTTCCAAAGCCATAGCCTTCCAGATCGGTGATCAGACGGCGAGTAAGTTTTAAGGTAAAGGGCTGAGATTCGGTAACAACCATCACCTCGTCACACTGGTTGAGGATATCTATATAACCGGGGAGGAATGGGGTACCGATATCTAGGATGATCAATGAGGCTAATGTAGCCATGTGGCGGGTAATGGCAACCAATTTTTCGCCCATCCCGGCGAAGAGAGGGGTATAACTTTCTACCTGACGCGGTGACAGCAACAATCGTACTCCCAACGTCGTGCGCAGAAGATGGCTGTCTACGTTAGAACGAGTGATTTCGTGAGGGGGAAGGCTGAGCAGTGATTTCAGGGCTTGGTCATCATGGAGACTTAACATTTCAGCCCATGTTCCTTCGCCGAGGCGAAGTTCAGCCAGTATAACCTCACTCTTACTGCGTTGATAGCATGCCAGTCCAAGATTTAGGGCGAGGGTTGAAAGCCCTATCCCTCCCTTAGCCGCAGTCAGACCAAGGACATATCCTCGAGGTAGGGCGGCTTCCCGACGTGCACGACTTCGCCCGAGTAAGGCTTTGATATGAGCAATCAATTCGGCAGGGTGAATCGGTTTAGTAAGATAATCATCGGCGCCTGCTTCGTATCCTTCGACCTTGTCTTCTACTTGAGATTTTGCGGTGAAGATCAGGATGGGAATTGAACTGGTTTCGGGATTTTGACGTAATCGGCGAGTAACTTCAAATCCATCTAAACCCGGCATCATCACATCGAGTAGGATGAGATCGGGTTGCTCACGCAAGGCTACCTGTATCCCTTCTTCTCCCGAAGCCGCGGTGACAACATGGTAGCCTTGCTTTTGCAACATTAGGCCGACAAGCCGCAAGGTTTCCAGATCATCATCAATAACCAGAATTTTCTCTGCCATATTGAAGTTACTCCGTTTACAATGCTCCTTAGCAGTCTAGCACAATCTTAAATGCGAGACAAGATTGAAACCCTAACAATGCCTTGCTTAGGCTAAATTTGAGATCAATGGGAAGGATTTATAATCCAATCTAGGAAGGAGAAACAACAAAGGATGCGACCAGTAAACGAGGAATTGCTGTGTGATGTTTGTGGGCTAAATAAGAACGCTCCGCTTCTGGTAGGAGTTTCAGGAGGCCCGGATAGCGTTTTCTTGTGGCGGCGCTTCCTTGAGTTGGGGTTTCCGGTTGTGGTTGCTCACTTTGATCATGGTTTGCGTCCTGATTCCAGAGCCGACGCCGAATGGGTGAGTGAGCAGGCAAAACATCTCAACTGCCGCTTCGTGCTGGGGCAAAATGATGTCAAGGCATATGCTAAACAAAAGGGGCTTTCACTTGAAGCCGCAGCCCGACAAATGCGGTATCGCTTTCTCTTCGAGGCAGCGGAGACAAATGCGTGTCAGGCGGTGGCTGTTGGACACACTGCGGACGATCAGGTTGAAACCGTCCTATTACACCTTTTACGAGGGAGTGGGCTGAAAGGATTATGTGGGATGCGTTTCCGCACACTTCTGGAAGAATTTTCAACGGCGATTCCGCTTGTGCGTCCTTTATTAGGCGTGTGGCGAAAGGATATCGAACGCTATTTGGAGCAGGCCGGGATTTCCTACCGTCAAGATGTCACGAATCGTGACCTGCGTTTCTTGCGCAATCGGGTTCGCCACGAACTTCTTCCGATCCTCGAAACCTACAACCCCCAAATTCGACGTCATTTGTGGCGAATGGCTTTCAGTTTGCAGGCCGATTATCAAATCATAGATCAAGTTGCGCAAAGTGCCTGGCAGAGATGCCTAGAAGAAGCAGCGCCAGGTTATCTTGCTTTAAAACGGGTTGAGTTCTGTGCTGAGGCCGAAGGTGTACAGGCTTATCTGATCAAAGAGGCAGCTGGCCGTTTTTCGCGTGAACAATTCGGTAGTAATTTTATTTCTGTCACACGGGTGATGAATTTTATTAAAGGGGGACATCTAGGGCAGGTTGAAATGGAAGGCGGTGTTCAGGTTGTTATTGACCATTCGTTAGTTTATTTCTTTCCCCGAGGGAACTGGCCGGTTATGCCTGATTGGCCTTTGGTCGCACCTGAAATTTCGTTATTGGTGAGTGTGCCGGAGCGCTTAACCTTAGCGGATGAATGGGTTTTAGAGACCTCTTTGTTGCATGCCAACGAAATTTCTATCCCTGAGGAACCGGACCCATTTACCGCCTACCTGGACTATGCCACTGTGGATTTACCCCTTCTTGTGAGGACGAGAAAATCTGGTGATCGCTTTTGGCCTTATGGTATGCCGGGGCCGATGCGCCTTTCGGATTTTATGGTCAATGTGCATTTACCGCGCTGGGCGCGAGACCGTTGGCCACTTGTCTTTTCAGGAGATTCGCTGGTGTGGGTTCCAGGCTTCCGAATTGCCCATCCTTATCGGCTCACACCGCTCACGCGTGAGGTGTTGATGTTAAGACTATATCGCCAGGACTAGGTTTCCGGCGATAATTGCTGTTGGGTAACATCATTTTCCAATCGCTGTAATTTCATTCCGATTTCCCGCCACTGAATCTTTGATATTCCTAATTTTTGGCGAATCTGCTCCCGATCCATGCCCGAAAGCCAGTCGCGAAGAGCACATGTCCAGCGACACATGTCGAAAGAAAGGTGCTTGGTGAGACCGGCTTCCTCGCCTAGGTCTTCGAGCAGATACTCTAAGCGCCGCGCGGACCACGGGAACAATGTCTCTCGGGGCTGATATTGTTCCAAGTACTCGCGATAGACCTCGATCCAGGCGGGGGGTAAAGGGAGCTTGCGTTCTTTATAGCGATTACGAGGGTTGCTGTAACGAACGAAGAGGAAAGGGGCTTCGGGGTTAGATGTATCAATATGGTTAAGGTGAATGTTGAGACATTCCCCTTTCTTGATGCCGGTGTGGAGCAATAGACTTACCAAGGTAAAAGGACGCGCATCGGGTTTGCGAGCATGACGGTAAGCCTCAGCGACTTCCAGGATTTTTTGCTCTTCCTCGGGGGTGAGTACCTGGGGAAGTGGGCTAATAACGGAGTATTGGATGACTTTTTCGGCTGGATCAGCAGCAATACGTCCATTTTGATATAGCCAGCGGAAGAAGGCTTTGATGGCTGTAATGCGGCGGGCCAGGCTTTTGGGACTACAGGGGACGCCGCGCCCGTGTTGCAACCAACTCAAGAAATTATTTAATTCTCGTGTGGATATTTCTCCAACAGCACGGTCTGGGGGAAGGTAGGATGCTAGCAATGAGAGATCGCTGGTAAAAGATTTGATCGTATACGGAGATTTGCCTTGATCCTGAAGGTAGATTTCCCAAGCACGAATAATGGGGATTAAGGGGGTTTGCGCTGTAATGTGAGAGGGGATTTCGTAATGTTCGTTCATGAATTGGCTCCGTATTTTCGTATAGATGAATAAATTATAGTAGCCTTTAAGGAAAACGACCAGAACCTCTTTACAGAGGGTTTGGTCTTATTATGGGGTATAGAGGTTAAGATTTATTGTGCGTTCAGAGCTTGACGTAAGATTTCACGGATGGCTTCGACATTAGGAATGAGGACGTAAGCGCCGCTCTCGGTCGTGTAAGGAGTCACCAGCCCGGGACCAATTGTGAAACGTTGGATGCGCGAGGGATCGGCCAACAATTGAGGGGCGAGGGGCGCCAACGAGAGCGCGACGTCAAGGGGAAGGTTGGTCTCTACACTAGAGCGATAATATTCGTAGAGTTCCGGCGCGCGGGCAATCGCATTTAGGCTCATTAGTTTGTTGAACAGCGCAATTAACACTTCCTGTTCGCGACGCGTGCGATCAAAGTCGCTGGTGCTGTAACGCGAGCGCACATACCACAAAGCGGTCTGCCCATCCATGTGGACCAAACCGGGGCCAACTGAGCAATAACCGTTTTGAGCCTGAGGAAGTTTACATTGATCGGTGAGATTCTTAGCGGCATAGACGTCAATGCCACCTAGGCTATCCACAATGTTAACAAACCCCTGGAAGTTGGTGAGTACATAATAATCAATCGTGATTCCGAAGTTCTTTTGGAAGGTCGCCACGGTCAGCGGAAACCCACCAGCTGGATGGGCGGTATTGATACGGTTTTTTCCTCGTCCTGGAATATCTACATAGAGATCGCGAGGGAATGAAACCAAGCTGGCCGTTCCCAGTTTGGGATTGAGCGAGACCAGTAGGATGACATCGGTACGGTAGCCGGCCCCAGGGCGCCAATCTGAGCCTAACACGAGAATATTGACTTGTCCATCGGCGGGAATAATTTCCCAGGGTATAGGAGTTACGGTTGGAGTTAGTGTCGGTTCGATCGAGGTTGGAGTGAGAAGGGGTTGAGGGGTAGCAGTTTGAGGAAGAAACGGCGTTGGGGTGGCTGTGGCGTTAGGAGCAACGGTAACCCATTGTTGGGCAATGGGTATAGCACCACTTTGGCCGGTAATTTGCGCTGGCAAATTGCACGCCAGGATTGAAATGAGAATGAGTATGGGCAGAGCAAGAAGGACCAAGAATTTTTTCATAGCCTAAACACTTATATCTGGGATTTGTTTATTATATGACGTTTATGACTGGCAAAAAGTTTCAATTTAGGAGATGGTTTCAAACGCCATCGTTATTTCTGTTGAAGTGGGTGTTGGTGTTTCAGTTAGGGTTGAGGATGGGGTTAAAGATGCTGTTGGGGTGGGGGTTTCGGTTGGTAGAGGGGTAACCGTCGGTGTTACCAAAGTATGGGTCACAGTGGGAGGTATTGGAGTATCGCTTGGGAGTTGGATCTCGGGCTGAGGCGACGCTGTCGGTGTGAAGGTACGTGTGGCAACATTGGGTACTCGTAAATATTGACCCGTGATAATTGTGTCAGTTTCCAGACAGTTGGCCTGTTTCAACTGCCAGACACTAATCCCGTATAACCCGCTGATGCGCGTTAATGTGTCTCCATGTTGAACCCGATAAAAGATCCAACCGGGTGGGAAAACACAACCGGTAACGGTTGGGCTAGCCAAGTTATCTGTCAGAGGTGTTACCGTTGATGCAGGTAGGTATAAGATGGTGTCTGGCATGAGGTTCGGACTGATCAGGCAGTTAGCCGCCATGAGTTGTTCAATGGGTAGACCCGCTTGTAAAGCGAAATGTTCTAGCGTTTCCCCGGGTTGCACTTCGTGAGGAACCCAGTTACTCGGGATCAGACAGGTTTGTTCGGTGTGAGGCGTTGCGGTTATGAAGGTGATTGGCGTTCCAATAGGCAAAAGGATGGGAGTGAGATTGGGGGTCGGCAGAGCAGGCGATAGCCTGGGAACGATGGATTTTGAGTCATTGCCCGCAATAACGAGCGCTCCCATTACAAGAAGTGTGGAAAGAATGCCCCACCCCAGTCCTGGCCAAAGCACTGACCATTTTCTCATGAGATCTTATCTGCCAGAGAAGAAGTTTCAATGGGGAGAAGGATATTTACAACCGTAGCATGGGTGAATTCATCGCTGTCTACATACACTCGGCCGCCGTTGGCTTCAATGAGGGCTTTGACGAGCCCAAGATTTAATTCTTCTTTACCGATTTGCGACCGTGGTATCTCAATGGAAGAGATGCTATACAACTTCCGACGCGATAAGTTCCTTTCATTTTCCCAGGGTGCGGTTGAAATCTGGAAAACGAGGAAAGGTGACGCATTAGAACCCATATCAGTAAGGGCATTCAGGGTGAGTTCGCTTTCGATAGATATATTCTTGATCATCTGCTGTAGAACTTGGATAAGGATCTGGTAAAGGTTATCCGGGTTTAGGCGCACTTTGGGTAATTCTGAAGGGAGATCTAGTCGAATGCTAATTTCATACTGCTGGAATTGAGGCGCAAGGTCATTTAAGACTTGATCAATGATCGGGCCAACTTCGGTCGTTGCGCTTATCATTTCAGGGGATTGCTGAGTAAGAGAGGAAACGACTTCAAGGAGTTGCTCGAGCAAATCGCGGGTTTTAATTGTGGCTATTCGTGTGCGTTCCAAAAACTTTCGCTGAAGAGCGCCCAATATACCGATGGTTTCTCCCATTAACAAATCCACATACCCAAGGATAGAAGAAAGCGGTTGTCGCATTTCCTGAATCAAAGAGACCAATACTTCTTGCTGTGCAGGAGGCAGTCCATAAGGCTGTTTGGCGCTTTGCTGGAGTTTAAGGATTTGAATGTTGGCTTCGGCCAAAGCATTTTGTAGGCGGGCGATTTCTTCGAGTGTAGAACGGAGTTCGTTTTCAAGGTGCTCAATTTCAGCACTAGAAGGCAATTTTTGCTGGCTTTCGGCAAGCATTTCTTTTAGTGCGCGATTTTCGGCTTGGAGGGCTTCAATGGTGTCCTGAGATGCGCGTTGTAAGTTGAGGAGCGCTTCCAAATCGTTGGCGGGAATGCCTATTGAAGTCTGCATCGTACCGAGAGATTTCTGGAGGGCTTCGTTCTCTTTTTGCAAAAGATCAAGTTTATCTTGGAGCGTACGTAATTGCTGTTCCATGTGGGCTGTATGACTCTTCAGATAACGATATTCTGCATCCAGGTTGAGAATGGCGGTCATCTTTTGGATCAGTGTTTGTAAGCGGGTTTGTTCCTCAGGAGTCCAAGCGCGGTTTGAGTAAGGGGTGAGCAAGAGCAACAATCCACTGTCCGATCCAGGGAGTTGGAAGGGAACGGCGAGCATCGAGCCAATATGCTCCAAACCAAGCAGGGCGGCTAAGGCTTGACCTTCATCCCCGGTGGATTCGCTTGGAACCAGTAAGGGTTTTTTGAAGTTTAGGGCATTGGATAATTTGGAGAAGCGCACTGCCGAAGCGTGATTCTGCCCGATAGGCTCATCTCGTACCAAATCGTAACCCGCTTCTAATCTCAAGCGTTCGGGATTTTCCGTGTCCTGACGCAAGAACAGGGAAAGATCGGCGCGGAAGGTGTGAGCGATTGCACGGGATAATTCCTGGAGAAGGTCGCCTTTTCCGATATTGCGGGCCACATCGCTCCAATAGAAGATGCTTTGGATGGAAGGCGTTGAGGGTGAGACGGCGGATTGAGCGGATTCCTGACGGATTTCTAAAGATAGTGAGGGTGCATTTAAGCGCATTGCGCGCTGGATCATCGCGGGTAAAAGCGGAAACGCACACATTTGAGTTAAGCGCAAGATGGCTGGTACATCTGATTGTGATGAGTCCAAGGCAAAATGGAGTAACCCGCCAGTCAAGATAAGCCCGGTGAGGACGAATCCCTCACTTGCTAGGTTGCGATGGGGGCGTAGAAGAGCCGTGATAAGGATGGCTACGGCAAGTGCAACGATAAGGCCACCCCAAATCCGATCGAATTGCGTAGCGTTATAAGGCGATGTGGTTCCCAAAGGATGCGTGAGAAAAACTTCGACCAGAAAGAGGAGAGGAAACAGCAATGTTATCACCAGGCTGAGGCGGTCTGCGCGAGGATTGGGCAAGGGAAGTAGCCAAAATCGCCCTAACCAGAACAGCGTGAGGGCTGAAATCATTCGTTCCAAGGACGGAAGGATCGGTCGGGATGGGATAAGATTTTGCCAGGCCAGAGCGGCGCTTGTGAAAAGTAAGATTTGACCCCCCAGGATGATTGTTAGCCCCAGGTAAAGGGTTCGGCGTGGAATCGGAAATCGTTCGACAGGCCATAAAGTGACGCTCTGCAGAGCGAATAAAACGGAAAAAGCCAGGACTAGGTGGAAAAGGAGATTCCCTGGTGGCGTGATAATGAGTGAGAGTAATTGATCTACTGGGCTCATAAAAGCAGAGAATAAAACGTTTTTCCCTTAGGTGAAATACGATGCAATCCTTGTGCCAAGTTTTGGGCTAATGCTATTTTACTATGGGTGGCTCAGGATGACGTAAGATGGCTTGTGTGTGCGATAGAGCGAATGCGAGGTCGCCTTTGGGTTGACAAATTTAGGGGGCTGTCTTAAAATTTGGGGCGGAAACGCCAAAAAGCCGAAGTGGCGGAACTGGCAGACGCGCTACGTTCAGGGCGTAGTGGGCATTGCGCCCGTGAGGGTTCAAATCCCTCCTTCGGCACTCGTTCGCTAACAGCCCACCACCTGTGGGCTGTTTTATCTTGTGATAACCCCCTCTTTAGGTTAATATATAAGCATGGATTTATCTCGTTGGAAACCACGCCAATTTCTCATTTTAGGTATTCTCATCCTGCTCTTCCTTTTCCTGGTGGACTTAAATCAGCGCTTGGTTCAACTTAACCGTCTTAGTCAAAAACGGGATCAGATCCAGGTAGAGGTTACCGCATTGCAACAAACCATTGAGGCGCTGGGTACTCAAAAGGCATATGCGACCTCAGAGGCCGCTGTAGAAGCCTATGCACGAAATCAGGCCAATATGGTCAAGCCCGGCGAGAATCCGATCATTCTCGTCCCACTGCGGACGGCTCAAACGTCTATAATTAGTACTCCAACGCCGATCACTCAGCCGGTTCCTCCGTGGGAGGTGTGGTGGGCGCTATTCTTTGGACGCTGAGGTTGAACTCCAGAACCGCCCTTCCGGTGGATTACTAACAACGTTGAATCATCGGATGGGGGGGCTGATCCCCTGAAATCTTCAATCGTGGCTTTTATATATTCAACAAGCGCCTCTGCGCTGAAACGGGGGGCGTTTCTAACAGTATGTATAAACCGCGTTTCGCCGAAAACTTCGCCTTCTTCTGAAAACATCTCAGTTAAGCCATCGGTATATAGCAATAAGAAGTCACCCGGTAGCAGTAAAGCCGTCTGATTTTCTAAGCGTATTTGCGACAAAATGCCAAGCGCTGTTCCACTTGACGACAGGGTTTCAACATCGCCGTTCGCGCGGAGAATGAGCGGCCAGTTGTGTCCTGCGTTGGCAAACTCAATTCTGCCCTCTTCAAGGTGGAGGATGGTGTAAATTGCGGTGACGTACAAGCCATCGGGTGAGTCAAAAAGTAGAGAGCGGTTGACCTTCTGGAGAACCCTCGCCGGTGATGGCTGACCCGAAAGGGCGAAAGCGCGGATAAGAGTCCGCGCGACCGTCATATACAGTGCCGCAGGAACCCCTTTGTCCGAAACATCACCAACGACTAAACCCCAACGATGCTGAGGAAGACGGATGATATCATAGAAATCCCCACCCACCTGACGGGCTGTTTCCCAATAGACGTGGAGATCCCAGCCGGTATGCGTGGGCAAGCGGGTCGGGAGAAATGTTTTCTGAATTTGACGCGCAACCTGGACTTCGCGTTCTAGACGTTCTCGCTTGAGCATTTCACGGTTTAGATGTTCATTTTGGATGGCTAAAGCAACTTGCTGGGCAATACCGGTGATGATTTCCAGGCGGTGTTCCTGTGAGGCTGTCGGATAGAGCGCATCACGAACCAGAAGCGCCCCATACCGTTCCCCTTTGATTGAAAGGGGGATGCCAAGCAACCGATATGTTGCATCGGCTTCTGTAGCCTCGTCGGCTACCAAAGGATGCTTTGCCCACTCGGTTACGGGTAGGTTGCTGTGGTGAAGAGGACAGGCAACTAATGTGTCATATTGGTGGAGAAAATCAAGAACCGGCGCTTCTCCTCGGGGATACCGCGTGCCTTCCAATTCGGTTAAATGATGATGTTGTTGATCGAATGCCTTAATGAGGTGATATTCCTCGCGCTCCGCATCCCAGAGATAGATGGCGCATGCCTCGGCTCCTACTAAGATAGGAATGAGATGCACCGTTGTGTCCAAGATGTCTTCCAAGTTCGACTGGCTTACAATGGCTTGTGCCACTTGTAGTAACGCTGCTGTGACGTAGGCTTCTTCTTGACGGGCTTCAAGAAGGCGAATGTTTTCTAATGCCATGGCGGCTTGTTGGGCAATGCCCTGGAGAATGGCAAATAACTGAGGATCCATAGGGTAATCGTTCGGGACCCGTTCGGGGTAGTATCCGATGAGTAGAGCGCCGAGAATCTCTTCTCGGCTAAGCAGGGGCAGTATCAAGTAAATGCCCTGGCTCGTCTCTAAATCAACACCCCAAAAGGCCAGTTCCTCGGCGGGGTCTTGGATAAAAATCGGGCTTTTAGTTTCTAGCAAGCGCGCCACAGCCGGAATCCGATTATCAAATGGGGTATGGGGAGAAAATGAAGAGGGTAAGCCGTGCTCGGCGAGTAGAAAAAAGGCATGTCGTACTTCATCCCACACAAAAATTGCGCATTGTTTGACACCAACCAAAAGCGGGATTAAGCGTGTTAAGGTTTCGGCCAGTTCTTCCGCCGAACGCAGGGCTTGGCTGGTTTCTGCAACTTGAAGTAAGATGGTGGAGATCCATGCTTGTTCCTGAGCCGAGGTGAAAAGGCGATTGTTTTGTATGGCTACGGCGGCATAACTGGCCAATGTCGATGCAATGAGAAGAGCCTCGCTTCCATAGCGGCCCGCTGTGTGATGACCGAGGAGAAGCAATCCCAAAGGTTGTCCTCCTGCCCTCAAAGGGGCAAGAATGGCAGAGTAATCGGGCGGGAATTCTAACGCCAGTCCCAACGGATCGTATGGATCGAGTGGGCGGCGAATGATCGGCTCGGTTTGAGCCAAGGCGCTCTCTAACCATTTCTGGATTTCATCTTGGGCGGTGATCCATTCAAGTTGTTGGGCGGTAATGCCATGGACGGCGGCTAGCCGAAGGGTGGGTGGGTTAAGGGTTTCGGGACGGTAGGGCTCTTCTAATAACCAGATTGCAGCCGCCTCACAAGGCAGGTTGCGTTCCAGTTCGGCTAGAATACGTTCGAGTAACTCATCTAAATGGATGTTCTCTGAAATTAAGCCGGCAATATCACGGAAAGAGTCGGCAACCTGGCGCCGCCATGATTCCGCGCGGTAAAGCATGGCGTTGCGCATAGCAATGGCAATACTCGCCCCCAGTGCTTCAAGGTAAGGGAGGTCCTCGGGATCAAAGGCGTTACGATGATCGGATTGGAGATCCAAAACTCCAAGCACCTCACCACCATAGGCTAATGGAATGGCAAGTTCAGATTGCGTTGTTTTGGGGGGGAGGGGTGAAGGGCGGTACAGGGGGTCGGTTTCAACGTCATTGGCTAAATAGAGTTTCCCCTCTCGGGCTACCCAGGGAATGATCCCGGTTGGGTCATCCAGATCATAACTTACTTGGTGCTCTTCGAAAGCCTTACTACGTGCTCCACTTCCGGCTTCGTAAAAAATTTTTCGTCGTCCTTGATGGACGCTAAACAAGTGCACATACGGGTAACCGAACCAACGCTGAATGGCCTTAACGACTTCCTCCAAAAGGCGGTCTAAGTCCAAAATGGAAGTTAGCGCATGGCTGATCTCGAGCAAGGCAGAAATGCGGTCGGCACGGTGGGCTAGGGTTTGATAGAGTTTGATACTTTCGAACGCAATCGCGATAGTATCGGCAAGGGAACGAAATAGCACCAGGTCGTATTCGTGAAAGGCGTTGGGGCGTTCACTTTGTAAATCTAAAACGCCAAGAAGGCGTTCACCATGCCGAATAGGAAATGCGGCTTCGGAAAGCGTATGAGGTAAAGCCGAACTGAAACGATAACGGGGTTCCATCTGAACGTTTCGGGCAACAATTTCCTGGCCGGTTTGGGCTACATTCCCCACAATGCCTTGGCCGAGGTGAATGGTGTCAAAATCCTGATGATACTTAGGGGTATCTTTGCCAGCACTGGCGCAAAAACGAAGCACCCCCGAGGTTTTATCCATTTCAAAAAGACCTACATAGTAAAAGTCAAATGTTTCTTGGATTTGGTGAGCAATTTGGTGACAGAGTGAAATGACATCCGTGAAGCGTGTGATTTGTGCTGTAATAGCGCGAACCAAGGCCAGTTGCTCGGTGCGCCAGATCTTTATGCGTTCCTGGCGAAAGGCTTGGAAGACCAGCGCAAGGTGTGCGGAAAGAAATTCCAGAAACCGGATTTCGTCTTGATGGAAGGGGTGTTCACGAAATACCAAAAGAACCCCTAGGAACGTCTCTCGGAGGATTAGGGGGAGACCGATTGCACAAGGGCTGGAGGCTGGTGTGGTAGAGTCAGGATTGTCCGTTAGAATGGGAGAGCGTTGATGGGCACAATGCTTGGCTAGAATGGGTGAGGATGGGTCGCTAAGCAGAGGAATTTCCGGTTCACCAGGTAGAGGATAATGAGGCTGGGCGAACCAAAAAGAACACTGCCCTTCTATTTTTTCTTGGAGGTACTGGCTGATTGTCTCGATTTGGGCGAGCGTGTTGGGAAGCCCTAACAGATGTTCCCCGAGGCGGACGACCTCTTCAAAATTTGGGATTCTTTCGGGTGTGGCCATAGGGTGACCCAAGGGCCTTTATTTCTTTCGCTTAACCATCGTGAGGGTGTTTGTGCCCTCGCTAAACTCAAACCGAACGTCGTCCATCCATTGATAGATAAAGTAAAGCCCCAAACCATGATTACGGCGTCGTTTTAAGGGAGCATCCCTCTTGGGAGGACGAACTTTTTTAGGATTGAAGGGTTTGCCGTGATCTCGTAGTATGATAATAAGCGCATCGGACTCAATTTGATATTCCAATTCGATGTCGCCATGACCCTCACCACCATAGGCGTGCTCGATGATATTGGTGCAGGCCTCATCCACAGCCATTTCAACCGTATAAGAGTCCAAAGAACTTAACCCCAGTTCTTGAGTTGCCCGGCGAATCAGAGAGGCGATCTGGGCGAGACTTTCGTACCGCCCTGGAAAGGTGAATTTAGGCATTAGCGCATCGGCATAGGACTCAAACATTGGCTACGGCCGACACCACGTCGGGGTAGATTTTGAATAACCTGGTAAAACCGGCTAAATCGAGCGCGGCTTTAATGTTCTCCGGCACATTGGTCAATACCACTTCACCCCGGTTATAACGACGACAAACCTTTTGGGCGCTGATCAGGGCACGAAGCCCGGCACTGGAAATGAATTGGAGGTCTCCCATGTCAATGACAATGCGATAGCGCCCCGAATTGGTTATTTGCTTGAGTTTCTCATCAAATTCAGGTGCGCTGGCACTATCTAAGCGACCTTTAACCTTGACGAGATCACAACGTTTATAGGTAATATGCTCGATTTCCATTGTGAGGCCTCCAAAAGTTATCTGGATGAATTACTTGCAAAGATTATAACATGGGCAATCCAAAGGTCTGGTTTTTGGTTGAGGAGATGTGAGCCTTAGGTTTTTTGGTAGAATCACTTCAGTTGACAAAACGTGTATTTACCCTCTCTCAGACACGGGTGTGTATCATCCAAAACCTAACACAAGGAAAAGGATAAAAATCATGGCTGGAAAACAATCCCCCCAAAACGTCATCGAGGCATATCGCCGTCGCCAACAGATGATGCCGTTTCTTATTTGGGGACTGGCAATTCTTCTCGTTGTTGTTGGGGTGATCATTCTCATCGTTTCGCTGACCGGTCCGAACCGGGGTGGTCTATTGGCACTGTTCGCCTCGCCAACCCCATCGGCGACTGCAACGGCGACACCAAGCCCAACCCAACCTACGCCTACGCCTTCCAATACCCCCACGGTTACTGAGACCCCACTACCTACCGAAACCCCAACCCCCAATGCGCCCTTTGAGTACACGGTTCAGGAAGGGGATACCTGCTACGATTTAGCCATTAAGTACAACGTTGATTTGTTGGTACTATTGGCGATTAACAACTTCCCACTTGATCAGTGTCCAATTCGAGTGGGGGATAAAATCCTGATCCCGATCCCGGGTCAGACTTTGCCTACGGCCACACCCCTACCGACCAACTTGCCACGAGGGACGCGGATTGAATATTATGTGGTGGCCAACGATACGTTGGACATCATTGCGGCACGCTTTAACAGTACCGTGGATGCGATTATGCGGGAAAATAAACTCGAGGACAAAAATAGGATTTTTGTGGGGCAGAAGTTAATCATCCCGGTTAACATTGTCACGCCTACGCCAACCCGCGCTCCCACGAGCACCCCCGCAGGTACAACATCTCCCACTTTCACTGTGACACCCTCTGCTACACCTTCGCCTTAGAAGTAAGCGGAATGTCGTTGTGAGCAAATTGTCCAATGTGATCGTTGGCATGGGCGCTTAACACGCCCTCAATTGAGTAAGGTGCCAGTAATGGCATAGAGGAAACCTTTTGGGAACTAATCACGTAGGGGCTAGCCTGACAAAAACAGGCGATTTGCCCCACAACATTTTAAGATCTCGAGATAGAGATACACACTGCTATGTTGAAGCAGAGACGCTGGTTTTGGGTGGCTTTGATCGTACTTATAACGGGATGGATTAGCTTCTGGCTATACAGAGCCAGTGCGGACTTTCCACCTTCTCTTCGCTTGCCTGATGAGGGAAGCATTGGGGAGATGGGACCCATTATTTTAGAGTTTCCCGGATCTGTGGAGAGATCCAAGGTGGAGGCGGCCTGGTACCTTGAACCTCCGGTTAAGGGACGTTTTGAGTGGCATGGACGGCAGTTATGGTTTTGGCCACAGACCGGATTGCAACCTGATCAGGTTTATACCCTGGGGCTGCGTGCGGGTTGGAAGATAGACCAAAGAGGGTTGGCGAATCAAGAGGTTCGTTTCACCATAAATGTTCGCGCACCGCGCTTACTTTATTTGGGAACCCCCAACGCGTCCCCTGAAGTTTACAGCGTCACCCTTGATGGGCGTGATGTTAAACAACTGACGCATACGGGGGGACAAGTGTGGGAATTTGCCGCTTCCCCCGATGGCAAATATATTGCGTTCAGTATGCGTAATGCTCAGGGTGGGACGGATATCGGTCTGGTCAATCGCGCGGGACAAGATCAGCGCGTTCTCTCATCTTGTGGGTGGGACAGTTGCCGTTATCCTGTTTGGTCCCCAAATGGAAGATGGGTGACATTTATACGCATGACTCAAGCCGGAGGTGAAACACGCTCGGCAATTTGGAGTTACGACTTTGATGAGCGCCGCTTAATTCAAGTGCTGGATGCTCCCAATGTCGCGCCAAGCCAACCCACGTGGTCTCCCGATGGAAATTTTTTAGCCGCTTATGATGAACAAGCACAGGGCATACGCATTGTTGGGCGAGAAGGACGGGAAAATGCGCTCATCCCCACGAATGTGAGCCAACGACCGCGGTGGTCTTGGGATAACCAACGCTTGTTTTTTATTGTTGAAAATAATGCTGGATTAATTCCATATCATGAGGCGTATGTAGCCGATTTGGAAAACCGGACTACACGCCGTCTTTTTGCCGGTATGTCTCAAACCTGGGATGTCAGCATTCCTGCCGAATCGCCAGATGGACAGTGGCTTGTGGTTGGGATGCGCATCCTCAACGGCCCGGTGAACAAGCAACTTTGGTTATTTCCCGTTGAATCGCTCGATACGGCAACAGAGGGGGTGCCGATCATGACTGAGGTAATGATCAACGCTGCAGGATATCAGTGGGAACCTGCGGGGCGTGCGCTGGTCTATCAACAGATTGATCTTTCTTCTTCAGATGCACAACCCCAAATTGTAGTGTGGTGGCGGGATGTCAACCAGCCTAGAGTCATAGCCAAAGAGGGCGCATTCCCTGCTTGGCTACCCTGAGGTGGCAGATACAGAGGTTTGACGCTCGCGTTCTGGGGAACGGACAAAGAAGTGTAGTACGCTCAGAGCTCCGAGACCCAAGAAGGCAGATGCGGCAAAGGTGGCCGGATAGCCGAATTGATCGGCTAACCAACCCCCTACAAGGGGTGAAAGTGCTGCCGCCGGGGCAATGAGGGTGTTGGCGAGTCCAACATACGTGGGACGTTGAGCCTCTGGCCCAAATTCCAGTGTAATGGCCAAACCAATGGCCCAAAAAACGGTGTTAGCAATACCGGTTAGGATCATGACTAAATAGAACCAGGTTAAGGATGGTGCCAGCCAGGCCAAAAGGGCACTCAGAACCACCGCGAGGGCACCAAGTTCCAGAACCGGTTGGCGCTTCCACCGGTCTGCCAACCACCCCAAGAGGGGATTGGCAATGACCTGAGTGATAAACAAAACGCTGGTCATTATACCGGCTTCGAATTTTCCAAGACCACGTTCCTGGACAGCATAAACGCTATAAAAGGCGAACGCCATCATCGAAAATTGAAAGATAATTCGTCCCACCAGAAACCAGGTAAAGGATTTATCCTGCTTGAGGATGGCACGTACCTCAGACCAAAAAGCCTTGGAGTCCGGTATGGGGGCTTCAATCGTGTGGGGAGGTTCACGTGTTAGACTGATGAAGAAAAATGAGAGTCCCATCATCATCGAAGCCAAAAGAAAGCAGAGGGCAAAATTACCCGGAAATACCAAGCGTTCCAGGATTAGACCGGCGATTGCAGCACCAGCGCTCCCCAAGAGATTAGCAGCAGCCGATTGTAGGCCGAAGAACGTAGCCCGATATTCGGGTGGGATAATTTTCCCGATCATGTTTTGCCAGGCATTGGCGGTGAATCCTCCCCCTAAACCCTGCCAGGTGAGGGCAATGAAGGAAAGCCAAAGGGCGGTGCTCTTCCCCAATAGCGGGCTGAACCAGGCGATCAGGCTCAAGAAGAGAAAGGGTATCCTCTCATGCACGGTCATGAAGAGCACCCAGGGCTTGAAGCGGTTTAGAGCCTGAACTTTCTGAGCCGTAAAAAGTTGGGGCAACTGCCATCCTACGGTGTGAATCGCAGGCACTAAGCCAACCAGGAGCGCCGAATCGCTCATTGTGGCAATGTAAAGGGGTAGCACCGTGGAGAGGGAGGCAAAGCCAAAGGCAAAACCGAAAAAGCCTCCATCGAGCAGGTTGACCCAAAAATTGAAGCGAAAATGCTTACGGATCTCGTTATCCATAGAGTTTGCTACATCTTTATACACCAAAAACCCCGGCATGTATCCCGGGGCTTGGGAGAGGGAGAGGTATTTTACTTGGAAAGTTTCAGGTATGGCTTAGTACTCTTCCTCTTCATCGTCCAGCCACTCTTCTTCCTCTTCCTCCAAATCTTCCAAATCCTCCCACTCTTCTTCGAGTTCTTCCTCTTCCCATTCCTCCTCTACAGGTGTTTCGGTAGTGGGGGAATAGGTCATGCATCCCGAATCCGGATCAAGTTCAATAAGGGCTGCACTGCAGTATCCATCATCCAGGAATGCGCAATCAATGTAATGGCAGCGAATCTTGGGCATGTATTTTTCCTCCTCTATAGTGTTGCCCCTTATGCCTTGAACAGTCGGGCGGTGGCGATAATGAATAATAACCCCATAACGATTGCCGAAAGCAGGCAGAACGGGCAAATCGCTTTTATAATCGCAAATTCCAGGTAAGTCAAGTAACCTGAATAACCTGTTCCGGCTAATGTCAAACCGAATAACGCTAGATTGGCAAATTCCTTCGCTGAAGGATGGCGCCATCCAATCCCAAGTACCAATAGAATAGTCAAATAAGCCGAGGCACCTAGCGCGGCGACGGGTATGCCCATGATCTCGGCGTAGCGGCTATTATTGACAATATCACAATTGCCGATTCCCGGCAGACATAGGGCCTCAGTATGGCTAATCTTGATCCAGGTGAGGTAAAGCGAATCTATTAATCCGATAAGGGCTAAAACAAGGATAAAAAGACTTGAACGTTTCAAGATTGCCCCTCTACATCAAAGAATCATCTAAAGGCCAGATATCTACCTCGTGACCTGTGGGCAAAGATTTTACACCCGCCGGGATAATCAGTAAAGCATTTGCTTGGCTCAGCCCGAACAAGTTCCCGGATCCCTGGTGGCTGGCGAGGCGAGCCAGACGCTGCCCATTCGTATAACTTACTATCGCTCGCAGGTAACTCTCGCGCCCGTCGGATTCGACCGGGTGCTCGAGGACCGCTTTGAGCCGGGGAGGTGGAACGAGCGGAAGCCCTGCTAAGCGATTTATGGCGGGACGAACAAACACCCAAAAGCCCACAAAGGCGGATACCGGATTACCGGGCAGAGAAAGGATGGGTAGCTCATGATATCGCCCAAATAGAATGGGTTTCCCGGGGCGCATGTTCACTCGCCAGAGATGGCGTTCGCCTTCCTGCTCGATCAGGTGACGCACAACATCGAATGCACCAACGCTGACCCCGCCTGAGGTTAGAACGAGGTCAACTTTGTTGCGACGTGCGGCATCCAGGGCTGTTCGGACATTGTCTAATGTATCGGTGACGATGCCCAAGTCTATGGCCTTACCCCCCGCTTGCTCAATCAGCATTTTTAACATCAGGCGATTGGAGTCATAAATTTTTCCCGGGATGGGTGTAGCGCCAAGGGGAATGAGTTCGTCGCCGGTGGAAAAAACCCCAAGATGTGGTTGACGATAGACTTCGACGTGAGAGATACCTAATGCTGCCAGTAGACCGATGTCCTGGGGACGTAAGCGATGCCCAGGTTCAAAGACGGGGTGACCACGAACAATATCCTGGCCGCGAGAGCGAACGTTTTCACCGGGTTTTATCGGGGCAACGACTTGGACGGAATGGGGAGGCTGGGTGGCCTGGTCATGGAATGACAGATTGGTGTTCTCTATTGGCACCACGGCGTCGGCGCCATCCGGCAGAGGGGCACCCGTCATGATACGAGCGGCATGCCCCGGAGGAAGCGTAAAGTGGGGCGAGATTCCAGCGGGGATATCGGCGAACACCTGTAATTCAACCGGATGCGAGGGAGAAGCCTCTTTGACATCAGAGGCTCGAACGGCAAAGCCATCTACACTACTGTTAGTAAAGGGTGGAAGGTCAAAGGGTGCCAGAATAGGCGTTGCCAATACTCGCCGAAAGGCTTGCTCCAAGGATATGGTTTCGACAGGGAGAGGATTGAGTTGCGATAGGATGTGATGACGAACCTCATCTACCGATAATAAGGTACTCACGCCTTAATCCTCCGGAATGGACTAGGTGTTCTATTCGATCAGGCGGCGCGCTTCCATGATATTAGGAAGATTCTCAATCCGATTGAGAACACGACTGAGATGGACAATGTCCCTGATTTCGATGATGGCGCGAATGGATGCGAGATTGTGGGTGACGCGGGTACTCAGGTTCAAGACATTGGCTTTCTCATCGCCGAAAATCTTAGAAATGTCACTGAGTAACCCTTGGCGGTCATAGGCTTTAATTTCAATCGTCACCGGGTAGGTGCGCTGTGTTTCGCCCCAGGTAACCTTAACAATTCGTTCGCGTTCCTGAATGCGCAGGAAGTTAGGACAATCGCGGCGGTGCACCGTAACACCTCGTCCGCGGGTAATATAACCCATGATTTCATCGCCGGGCAAGGGCTTGCAACAGCGAGCGAAGTTGATTAATAAGCCCTTTACTCCTAAGACCGAGATTTCGGCTCCACCATCGGAAGGCTTGGGTTCACGGGCGGGCACCTGAACCAGCAGAGGGTCTTTCTTAGGGGCAATATCGCTGATGCGGTTTATCACTCGCCCCAAAGGGATATCACCGCACCCGATGGCTACATAGAGGTCGTCTGCACTGCGGAAGTCAAACGATTGGGCTAGTTTTTCAATGTCTACGTCTTTGATACCCAAGCGGGTGAGTTCTTTCTCCAGCATGGCCCGCCCCTGGTGGATGTTCTGCTCGCGGTCTTGGTGTTTGAACCAGGCGCGGATTTTGGAGATAGCGCGCTGGGTTTTGACCAACCCCAGAGCAGGGTTCAACCAGTCACGGCTAGGGCCGCCCTGCTTGGCGGTGAGGATTTCAACTTGATCACCGGTTTTGAGAGTATAGTCCAATGAGACTAATTTGCCATTGACTTTTGCCCCGCGGCAGCGGTGACCGATTTCAGTATGGATGTAATAAGCGAAATCAATCGGTGTCGAACCAGCCGGTAAATCCACAATATCGCCCCGCGGTGTGAACACGTATACCCGATCTTGGAAAATGTCGCTTTTAAGCCCATCCACAAACTCCTGGGCGTCCATGACTTCCTGGCGCCACTCGCTCAGAGTCTTGCGCAGCCAGTTGATACGCTGCTCATAAAGTTCATCGCGGGGACTGCGTTCTTTATAGCGCCAGTGGGCAGCAATACCATATTCCGCGTTCTGATGCATTTCGTAGGTACGAATCTGGACTTCGAGCGGTTTGCCGTCATCGTAAATGACCGCAGTATGGAGAGATTGATAAAAGTTATCCTTGGGGGCGGCGATGTAATCGTCAAACTCTTGGGGGATGGGGCGCCAGTGCCCATGGATAACGCCTAGGGCGGCATAGCAAGTGGCTTTGTCTTCGACCAGCAAGCGCACCCCGCGCAGATCGCGCACCATATCAAACGTTTTGCCGCGATCCACCATCTTGCGATAAATCGAGTAGATGTGTTTGGGGCGCCCGGTGACCTCGGCTTTAATCCCGTTTTCCTCAAGCACCTTTTTCAGGCGCGCGATAATCTGCTGAATCTCGCGCTCGCGATCTTCACGCCGCTCGGCCAGTTTTTCGGCGATCTCGCGGTATTTTTCCGGATTGACGTAGCGAAATGCCAAATCCTCTAGTTCCCATTTGATTTGCCAAATCCCCAGGCGGTTAGCTAAGGGGGCAAAGATGTCCAGGGTCTGCTGAGCAATACGGCGGCGCTCTTCTTCCGGCAGGTAGCCCAGAGTGCGCATGTTGTGTAAACGATCGGCCAGTTTAATCAGCACGATGCGAATATCGTCCCCCATCGCCAGAAAAACTTTGCGCAGCGTCTCGTTTGTCAAATCACTCTTCTTAGGACGGGGGTAAGTGCTGATCTCTGCCGTGGTTTCACCCTCACGGGCGGGTTTCTCGTCGGGTGAGAGTCGAGGTAGATTAGAGAGTTTGGTCACACCATCTACCAAGTGGGCGACTTCATCACCGAATTCTCGCCGCAGGTCTTCTAAGGTGACATGGGTATCTTCAACCGTATCATGGAGCAATGCGGCCATGATCATGACCGGCGGCACCTGTAATTCGGCCAAGATAGCGGCGACCTCTACGCAGTGGGTGATATAGGGTTCCCCTGAGGCACGCTTTTGTCCCCGATGGGCTTCTTCGGCAAAGCGATAGGCCCGCATAATGAGTTCACGTTCCACCAAGGTGTAACTCTGTGGCAGGCGTTCCATCAGGGACTCAATTTTCATATCCAGTTCTTCCGCACCCGTTGTTCTACCGATCATACCTTTAATCGCCTGTCCTGAAAGTAAACTTAATCTTTTCGCACCGATTAGATGTTTGATCTGCGTGATAGTATACTCCATACAAGGTCAAAAGCAAGAGGTCGTCCATAGGGCATATAATTTGTTCAGACCTGAGGGTCATTTTCCGGCCGAGTTGGGGTTTTTGTGTGTTAAAATCTACGCCGTTAAGTGATCATTTGCGGAGGGACTTATGAAACGGATTGCAGTACTAACCAGTGGGGGGGACGCGCCGGGGATGAACGCGGCGATTCGGGCGGTGGTGCGTACCGGTATTTATCGCGGTTGGGAAGTCTTTGGGGTGCAATTGGGATATCAGGGTCTTATTGACGGCAAGGTGATCCCATTGACCGCGCGTGATGTGGGTGGGATTATTCAGCGCGGGGGCACCATCCTTGGCAGTGCGCGGTCGCTGGAGTTCAAGACCAAAGCCGGACAACTTAAGGCCATCCGGACGCTTAATCAACATGGCATTGAAGCGCTAGTTGTCATCGGTGGTAATGGGTCTCAAACCGGATCGTATGCTCTGCATAGTTTGGGATTCCCGGTGGTAGGTGTGGCCTCAACCATTGATAACGATCTCTACGGTTCAGATATTACCATTGGTGTAGATACCGCGCTAAACATTGCCTTGGAAGCCATTGATCGGTTAAAGACAACGGCGTCTTCGCATCAGCGGGCGTTTTTAGTTGAGGTGATGGGAAGAGATTGCGGCTACTTGGCGCTAATGTCGGCGATTGCAGGGGGCGCCGAGGCAGTGGTGATACCCGAGGTGGAGGTGGATCCGGAGGAAATTGCTCAGCGTCTGATCCGCGCTTATGAACGTGGAAAAGCACATGCGTTGGTCGTAGTAGCCGAGGGTGCGCGTTACAATGCCGAAGGTTTGGCCGAATACTTTAAACAGCATCATGAGCGGTTGGGTTTTGATTTGCGGGTAACCATTCTGGGGCATGTGCAACGCGGAGGTAACCCCAGCGCCTATGATCGCATTCTTGCCAGCCGTTTGGGCGCCGGTGCAACCGAAGCCATTGAACGTGGTGAGACGGGGGTATTGGTGGGATTGATCCGCGGTGAGGTGACGACAACCCCCCTTGAAGAGGTGGTTAACAACAAAAAGCCAATAGATCTACGCTTATTTGAACTGGCCAAAGTGTTGGATTAAAAAAATCGGGCGCCAAGAAATTGGCGCCCGATGATTTACGGCGTCACGGTCGTATGGTGCGACCGCGCGTTTTGGCGCAAGTAGGCTTCAATGAAACCGTCAAGGTCACCATCCAGGACGGCTTGGGTATTACCCACTTCGTAATCCGTGCGATGGTCCTTGACCATTTGGTACGGATGAAGGACATAGGAACGAATTTGATTGCCCCATTCCGCTTTCTTGTATTCGCCCCTCAATTCGGCCAGTTTGCGTTCTTGTTCCTCTTGTTTTAACGCCGCCAAACGAGCGCGCAAGACGCGCATGGCGTTTTCACGGTTTTGCAACTGTGAGCGTTCATTCTGGCACGATACCACAATGCCGGTTGGAAGGTGGGTGATGCGTACGGCGGTAGCGTTTTTCTGGACGTTTTGCCCACCTGCACTGGATGAGCGGAAGATATCTATCCGCAGGTCATTGGGATTAATGACGATTTCCTCGCTGTCTGAGGCAATCTCCGGTAGAACCTCGACCATCGCAAACGAGGTGTGACGACGGTGCGCGGCATCAAACGGTGAGAGGCGCACCAGTCGGTGAACGCCTTTTTCGGCTTTTAGGTAGCCGTACGCATTACGCCCACTCACCGCCATGGTAACGCTTTTAATGCCGGCTTCTTCGCCTTCAGAATAATCTAGGATTTCAACCTCATAGCCGTGGCGTTCAGCCCAGCGCAAGTACATGCGCTGTAACATGGCGGCCCAATCTTGGGCATCTACCCCGCCGGCACCGGCGTGGATGGCCAAAATGGCATTGCCACGATCATAAGGCCCTGAAAGCAAAATGTCCAATTCGCGTTGTTCAAGATCGCGCTCGATATCTTCAACTTCCTGCTCGATTTCAGGGCGCAGAGATTCGTCCTCAAGTTGTGCTAAGTCTAAAAGGTCCTGAACCCGTGTGGTTAAGCGATCCCATGATTCGAGTTCTTCTTTAACCTCTGCTAGGCGCTTCATAATTTGCTGTGCATGGCTTGGGTCATCCCATAGATTGGGATCCTCACTCATTTTCTGCAGGGCTTCGAGGTCGGCACGCTGTTTATCCAGGTCAAAGATGCACCTGTAAATCGTGGATGCGTCGTTTTATGACTTCGAGGCGTTCAACTAAATCTTGCATAAAACCCTCCCTAAACTAACTTTCTAAAATTCCTTGGACAAAGGCTATTGGGTCGAAAATTTCCAGATCGCTTGGAGTTTCGCCAAGTCCTACAAAGAGAATGGGAATGCCTAGGACGCTTTGGATGGCAAATGCCATGCCTCCACGGGCAGAGGAATCGAGTTTAGCCAGAATAACCCCATTGACATTAACCGCTTCTTTAAAGGCGCGTGCCTGTTGAAGAGCGTTTTGCCCGGTAGTTGCGTCTAGGACTAACCAGACAGCGTGGGGGGCACCAGGAAGGGCTTTGCCTGCCACGCGGTAAACTTTTTTGAGTTCTTCCATAAGATTGTATCGGGTATGTAAGCGCCCGGCCGTATCTATAAGGACAATGTCGGCTTTGCGTGCCAGGGCGGCCTGAATGCCATCATATGTAACAGCACCTGGATCGGCATTGGGTTGACCCGCCACGATAGGGAGATTGAGACGTTCTGCCCAGATCTGTAATTGATCTACCGCGGCGGCGCGAAACGTATCGGCGGCAACCAAAAGCACTTTTTTGTTTTGCTTCCTGAACCATTGGGCTAATTTAGCAATAGTGGTGGTCTTGCCGGAGCCGTTAACCCCTACGATAAGAATGACCGCAGGTTGATGCGAGTCAAGGTTCAGGGTGGGGGGAGTATCTAAACGCTTAAGCAGTTCCTCGCGTAAGGCTTGCTTGAGTTCGCTCGCTTTGGTTAACCCTTCGCGTTGTACGCGTTGTCGCAGAGACTGCAAGATTTCTCGGGTTGTTTCTACGCCCAGGTCAGACTGGAGAAGAAGTGCTTCCAGGTCTTCCCAAGTGCCGTCATCAATTTCGCTGACACCCAGAAGGGCTGCCAGGCGGCCAAAGGTAGCTTTGCGTGTACGTTCAAGTCCTTGTTTCCATTTATTGATTAGGTCAATCATAGCGCGTAGATTATATCACTCCTGGGTGTTTGCATTATGTAGTGTAGCCAATTGTCCACAACCGGCCTGGATGTCTATGCCGCGGCGGATGCGCACGGTGCAGGGGATGCCGTGGCGTTCCAATTCGGCTTTAAAGGCGTTTGCGCGTTCTCGTGTGCTTCCTGTTCCGGAGTAGCGCCGGGTTGGATTTAGAGGAATGACGTTAACATGACACAGCAATCCTTTGAGCAGTGTTGCTAATTCTCGCGCCGTTTCTACCGAGTCATTAACCCCTTGAATGAGCGCCCATTCAAAAGTAATGCGTCGTCCCGTTTGTGCCACATAATCACGACAGGCGGCCAATACTTCTTGGATAGGATATTTGCGGTTAATAGGCAAAAGACTGCTGCGTAAATCATCTCGCGTGGCGTGCAGACTGATGGCAAGATTGACTTGCCGCTTTTCGGTGGCAAAACGCCGAATGGCCGGAACCAGACCCACGGTTGAAATCGTAAAACGCCTGGCGCCGAGATTCATGCCCAGCGGGTGGTTAAGAATATCTATGGCTTTCATCGTAGCATCGTAGTTATGAAAAGGCTCTCCCATGCCCATGACAACGACATTGGTAACCTGTTCGTTTTCTTGACGCAGTAGGCGGGCATAATACAGCACTTGTTCCACGATTTCGCCGGGAGAGAGGTGGCGTTTGAAGCCCATTTGTCCGGTAGCGCAGAAGACACAGCCCATCGCACAGCCCACTTGGGTGGAGATGCAGAGCGTATTGCGGCGCTCATACCGCATGAGGACGGCCTCGATGGCTAATTCATCCGGCAGTTGAAACAAGGTCTTGATGGTATTGCCATCGCTGGAGCGCAACGAAGTTACCGGTTTAAGGTGACTGAATGTAAACGCTTCACCTAGCCTCTGGCGCAGACCTTTGGGTAAGGTGGTAAATTGATCTGGTACTGTCCATAACTGTTGATAAAGTCCGCGCCAGATTTGCTCGGCACGATAAGCGGGTTCACCCCATTCTTTAAGGACGTTCTCCAATTCGATGAATGCGAGATCAAGAATAAACTTGCGTGGAGAGTTATGATTCTGGGTCATCGTTCTGCTCTATACCTAATAGGTGAGCAAGGGTAGGCGCAATGAGGTTAGGGGGTGGTGACCAATGACGGGCTTCTTCGGTAGTGGTTACTCCACTTAATACCAAGGCTGCGCGTAGTCCTGCTTGTTGGGCGCCCAGGATATCGGTGTCCAGTCGGTCTCCAACCACCAATGTTTCTTGGGGATGGCTGTTAAGGCGCTCCAATGCTACTCGGAACAGGGTGGGAAAAGGTTTGCCGATGATGATGGGCCGAACATCACTGGCGGCTTCCAGGGCGGCTAATACCGTGCCTGCACCGGGCACCAATCCTTCCGGGCTTGGATAGGTGCGATCGGGATTGGTGCCAATAAAAGGGATTCCTTGGCGAATGAGAAGGGTGGCCCTGCGCAGTTTTTCATAGGTAAGTTGACGATCCAGGCCGGCGACTACGGCGAGGACTTGACCATCTTCAACCGGGTGAAAGCCGTATTGGGCGAGGGCTTGGCGCAGTCCTTCTTCGCCAATGAGGTAAATTGGCCCTCCCTGTGGGAACTGCTGATGCAGATAATAAGCTGTGGCATCGGCAGACGTAACGATGAATTGGGGGTCAAATGTAACCCCAAATCGTAAGAGCTTTTGAGCATACTGCTCAGCCGTACGGGTGGCATTGTTGGTAGCCAGAGCCACACGCAAGCCTTGTGCTTGGATCGTCTCAAAGATGGCTGGCAAGTTGCCGATCGGTTGATCGCCTCGCCACAGGACTCCGTCCATGTCGAGAATTAATGCGCGTACCGGTGGTATGAGGGTTTGGATCATCGTTCTCTCCGATAGCGCAAGCCGGACAGCAAGGGCTATCCGGCTCGCAGTGGGCTAAACAGGTGTAAAGGAACGGCAGAGCAGATCGAGGATACCCTATTTTTCAGGGGGTGTCAGCACTTGGTCTACAATGCCGTATTCGACAGCCTGATAGGCATCCAGGTAGAAGTCGCGCTCGGTATCCCGCTCGATAACTTCTAGCGGCTGTCCGGTGCACTCTGCCAGGATTTGGTTGAGTTGAGATTTTAGGCGGAGAATCTCACGCGCCTGGATCTCAATATCCGATGCCTGACCTTGAGCGCCACCCAACGGTTGGTGCATGTGGATGGTGGCGTGAGGTAGGGCGTAGCGCTGTCCCTTGGTACCTGCCGCAAGGAGCACGGTGCCGAAAGATGCAGTTACTCCAACTGCTACCGTGCTGATTTTATTGGGGATCATCTTCATGGTGTCGTAGATGGCTAAGCCAGCGTAAATCTGCCCACCAGGCGAGTTAATATACATCTGGATACCCTTTTCGGGGTCTTCCCGGCTCAGGTAGAGCAACTGGGCGACGATCAGATTAGCCACCTGGTCATCAATCGGGGTGCCGACAAAGATGATCCGCTCTTTGAGAAGGAGCGAATAGATATCGTAGGCACGCTCACCTCGTGCCGAGGATTCGATGACCATGGGAATGATTAAGTCAAAGTTGTTCAAACTCATAAAATCCCTTCACTTTCCTAATCGTTTAGGTTTCGGATGTTTCCTGAATAGATTCTACTGTATTTGGCTTAACTTGGACAGCCTCTGTAGCATCTTCCTCTGATGACTCGGACTCAACCGCCCCGGTCTCTTCAGCAGTAGCATTGGTGCTGGGAGTAGTTTCGTCCGTGGCTTGGGCTGAGATTTGATCGAGTTGCCCACTGGCAATCGCTTTGAGACGCTCAATCAGTTCTCCCACCAGTTCATTGGTAAGACGACGTTCCAGTTCTGCCGAGATACGGCGGTTGTCCAGTCGTTTCTGCTCTCGTTTGGGAAGTTGAGAGAGTTCCCCGGCTAGGCTTTGGAGGGCGCGCTGGTAGGATTCCTGTGAGAGTTGAATATTTTCTTGGGCGATGAGTTTGTCAATTAACAGCCGGCGCTCTAAGGCTTTAACGGCTTCGGGGCGCACGGTTTCGTTGACAAACGTCTGGGCGTCTTTGTTTGTGATTCGCAAATAAGAATCGAGGTTAAGGCCGTATTTTTGCAGTTCGCTTTCCCAGCGGGCGAGTTGGCGCTGGATCTCTTCGTCAACGAGTTGAGGGGGATACTTGAAGGTGGCTTGTTCATGAATGCGATCCAGCATCTGCTCGGCCAGGTCGGCATCTGCCCGTGCGCGCTGATTGGACTCGAGTACAGTGCGGACGCGGGCTCGGAATTCTTCCACGGAGCTGAGATCGGTGAAGGTGGATTTTACAAAATCATCTGTCAGTTCGGGGATGTGCAGTTCTTTGATGCTTTGTATGGTGACCTTATACGCCACCTTTTTGCCCCGCAGGGTCTCATCCTCCCAATCGGCGGGATATTCGTGGATAAAGGTGACTTCCTGGTCGGCGGTCAAACCAATAAGGTGTTGGGAAAAACCGGGGAAAGGTCGTTCGCTTTCCGTTTTTCGCCCTACGATATACTCGGCAGACTCGGGCACCGAGAACTCACCCGGTTGATCCTCGTTTTCAAGAACTGCCCATTGATATTTAATATAGACCACATCGCCTTCTTGGGCGGGGCGTTCCACCGGCTCGGCAACGGAGTTGGCTAATAACACATTTTCGATATACTCTTCGACCTCTTCCTCGGTAACAACCGGGGGCTCAGATTCGATTCGAATGCTACGATAATCGCCCAATTCTACCGTGGGTTCTAGTGGCACGGTAAAGGCCAAGCGTAAGGGATCACGGCTAACAATATCCTCAAGTCGCCCTGGCGCACCGGGAGATACTTCGGCTGCAGTGAGGACATCCCCGTACTTTTCGTCTACGAGCAGTTCGATAGCAAGTTCTTCGATGGCTTCATTACCGACCGCTCGGCGCACCATTTCCAGCGGCGCTTTACCCGGTCGAAATCCCGGAATGCGTACTCTTTCCCCCAATTTTTTTGTGGCTTTGCGTTTATAGTTTTCCCAAATCTCGGGCTCGAATTCGGCTACAATGTAAGCCTGATGATCTTCACGCAGTGTTTTTTCGATGATGGTCACCACTTAATGTCATCCTTTCACTTGAGAATGTTTCGCTTTGGTGGGGAAGGCGGGACTCGAACCCGCACGCCTTGCGGCACGTGATCCTAAGTCACGCCTGTCTGCCAATTCCAGCACTTCCCCTGGCAGGCGGAATTATAAGCAGAACTATCCCTAACGTCAATAATCGCTTCGCGCGGGTTTGTTCTATCGCACTGCAGTGAGCGGGTCGCCAGTTCGTCATTTTTTGCGTTATAGATCAAATTAAGGCTATAATTCGAGCACTTATTTACTTCATTTACGAATAGGAGGACCTTTGAGCCGCGTGATTCAAACCGATGGCGTGGGTAAGCAACGACAAACATTGGTGAGAGCCCTGGCATTAGCCGTGCGCGAGTTGATGCACAGAGGGATGATAGATGCCCAAACGCGTGATTTGGTAGCCTTCCTGGTGCTTGCAATGGAAGAGATTGCCCAAAATATTGATGAAACCGTTAAAGCGTGGGAAAAACGGGGGTACTGGTTAAAGGCAGATCGTTTTCGGCTCGATTGGGAATGGACTCAAATGTTGAGCCAGCAATTACGGAAAGCCATTGCTGATGAGGATTGGGACTTTGTGGCCCGTCTAGTTGGTGAAATAGCAGGGAAAGTATCCCATGTCGAAGTGCCGGTTCATCATCGGTTAGGAACCCCGTGGAACGGTGCGTGGGAAAAACTAAAGGTAAAACTTCTAACGAGGGAATAAAACGAGCGCCTCTCAGAGGCGCTCGTGCGTTTGTCCGAAACGCTAATTTAGTTATTAGAAACCATGCTGGGAATACCGCTGTGCTTCGGGACTGGGGGTGGGAAGATGGCTTCGAATTCTTCTCGCGAGAGCGTTTCCACTTCTAGCAAGCGCTGAGCCACAGCATCCAGTTTATCGCGATATTGAATCAGCAATTGGCGCGCCTTTTGGTAGGCTTCGTTGACCAAGCGCCGTACCTCACGATCAATTTGCTCGGCCACGGCTTCAGAGTAATCGCGCTGCTCCGCGATCTCTCGTCCCAGGAAGATCAATTCTTCCTTCTGGCCGTAAACCATTGGTCCAAGTTCTTCGCTCATGCCTAAGCGTGTGACCATCATTCGCGCTAATTGAGTAACCCGTTCTAGATCGTTGCCGGCACCAGAGGTAATATCATCAAAGACCAATTCCTCTGCAGCTCGCCCTCCCAATAATCCAACCATCTCGGCAATCAGTTTCTTGCGCGGCATGAGGGTACGATCCTCTTGGGGTAACGAGAGAGTATAACCAGCGGCCATGCCACGCGCGATGATCGAGACCTTTTGCACCGGGTCGGCCTCAGGCAGAGCATTCATTACTACAGCATGCCCGGCTTCATGATAGGCAATGATGCGTTTTTCTTCCTGGCTGATCAGGCGACTCTTGCGCTCTGGCCCGGCGATAACACGTTCAATGGCTTCCTCAAACTCAGCCATAGAAATGCTTTTGCGATTGCGACGCGCAGCGAGGATGGCGGCTTCGTTAACTAGATTTTCAAGATCGGCACCGACAAAACCAGGGGTGGCACGCGCTAAAATCGAGAGATCCACATCACTATCCAGGGGTTTCCCCTTCACATGAACACGCAGGATGGCTTCGCGCCCTCGTACATCTGGGCGATCAAGGACGACCCGACGATCAAAACGCCCAGGTCGTAGCAGAGCGGGATCAAGGATATCCGGACGATTAGTGGCGGCCATAATGATAATGTTGGTGTCGGTGTCGAAGCCGTCCATTTCGACCAACAATTGGTTCAAAGTCTGCTCGCGCTCATCATGGCTACCACCCAGTCCGGCCCCACGCTGACGCCCAACCGCGTCAATTTCGTCCACGAAGACGATACAGGGTGAGTGACGCTTGGCTTGGTCAAAGAGGTCGCGCACCCGGCTGGCACCAACGCCCACGAACATTTCCACGAACTCCGAACCAGAAATGGAGAAGAAAGGTACCCCGGCTTCTCCCGAAACGGCCTTTGCCAATAACGTCTTTCCCGTGCCCGGGGGACCAACCAAAAGCACACCCTTCGGGATGCGCGCACCTAAGGCGATAAATTTCTGCGGCTCGCGCAGGAATTCCACCACTTCTCTGAGTTCTTCTTTGGCTTCGTCTACGCCAGCCACATCGGCGAATGTTACCGTTGGATGGTCTCCGGTGAACATTCGCGCCCGTGATTTACCAAAAGACATCGCGGCATTATTGGTGCCTTGCGCTTGGCGAAAGATAAAGAAGAACGCTCCGATGAGAATGAGGAAGGGCAGAATGTACCCCAAGGCTGTAATTACCCCTAGCCAGGGGCTTGGGGGTTTGATAATGATGCTAATGTTGTTCGGATGAAGTTGCTCTTGGGTCACACCCAAATTCAGCAATTGTTCAACCAGAGTGGCATCAGCTTCCTTTGTGGAAACAGCCTCTGTCAAGTCCTTGTACACAACGCGCAGACGATTTTCATTCTCTTCGATTTTGCTGACGCGCCCCTGTTTGATATCCTCAGCCAGTTGATTGATCGAAACCTCGGACGTACTTCCCCGCTGGCTGAAATTGTAGACCACCATAACAATGATGGCTACGAACAGCAGCAGGTAGATGATGTAAGATTGGTTGCGTGAATTCACACTGACCTCCGTCAGTTTTTAACCTGTAAATGGTTGCATGGCTTTCTCTAGGGGGAATTATACCAATCTAAACACCAAGATACCAGGATAAATAAAAACCTGCTTGGTGCTCGTACAGCCTTCTAAAAGCGTTCTCTCATTTGACAGGTCAATATGGCATGGATATACTCAAAATATCCTTGGGGTAAAGGAGTGGGAGATGTCTGATCAAGAGCCCAAACCGTACGTGACTGAGGTGAGTGATCTCGCTGATGATACTGTGGGTACCGAAGAAACCCCAGTATTAACCCCGGAACCAAATATAAAAGGTTCTGTTTCCCCCGAAACTGAGCGCTCAGATCTCTCGCCAACCGCGGCTACTCTTCCTTTACTCGGGGAAACTGAGTGGAAAGAAGGTTTCTTACGCGTCTTTATCCAACGGGTGGAAAATGCACGGCTCAAAATCCACACAAGTATTAATAATGCACAGAAAGCAATCGCTTACCTTAGTTTATTGGAACAGGCTCAAAATTTGGTGAGCCAAGGTAGCGCATATTATGAAGAGGCCGAGCGCCTTCTGAGCGAGGTGGAGTATCATTTGGCATTTCGTGAGCGGATGGTCAGGGCCTCCCAACGAGTTGGAACCCCTCTATTTTTCTATGAGATTTTGTGGTTTGTTGTGTTTATTTGGGGGTTAGTCCAGATCAATATGATGCCAACTTATGAGATGATCCGTAATTCCAGCCCAATCACAGAGGTCAACCTTGTCCACCTATTGAGCAGTCTAATTTGGGGCGGATTGGGTGGGGTGGTTGGGGCGCTCTATGCGCTTTGGAAGCATATTGCAAAAGAGCAGGATTTTGATCCTCAGTATGCGTTGTGGTATCTCACCAATCCAATTCTGGGTGTCATGTTAGGTGGATTTATCTTTTTGGTCATTCAGGCAGGCTTCTTCTCGCTTACTGCGGGTATTGAGCCTGGCTTGAATATTCGTTCGGCCTTTGTCATTTATGTTCTGGCATGGATTTCCGGCTTTAAGCAGAATGTGGTTTATGAGATCGTGCGCCGCATTCTGGATGTATTTCGCGTTGAAACACCTTCTGCGCCTTCCGAGACCGGCGCTGGGGCAGAACAACGTTAGACTTATAACCGCGACCGCACTTGGTCAATGGTGTTGCCAATTTGACGGATGTGCGCTTGATCGTGAGTTGCAACGAATTCCATAAGTTCTTGCAAGGTGGTGTGACCGAAGATGGCGTGACGGGCTGCGCGCTGCCAATCGTTAGGTGTAAGAGATTCTAATTGGTCTAGAATATTTATTCGCGTAGTCATGAAAGATTTAAGGGCTGCCATGCCATCCTGAGCACGATAATTACGTGCCTCAGCCCAATTGTCGGTATCTATACCAGCGATAAAAGGATTTTCATTGGAAAGGATTGCCTTTAGGCGAGGGAGATTGACCTCAGCATCTACGTCTCGCAAATGACAAATGATTTCATTCACTGCCCACTCATGAGGAACGGGGCGGGTTGTCCAAAGGGCAGGGGGTAAATCACGGGTCAGGTTTTCAACAGCCGCAGGTGTGGCAGCCAAAACAGCGAGGATGGCAGGTGGGGTCTTAACCCCGATCTCACGAATAGCATTTTCGATGTTGTTTATCCAGGTCCAAACTCCGGAAAGCGATCCTCGGGAACTTAAAGGATGTTTCTGGTAAACGTTGGTCTGAAGTTTCTCATTGACCCAATAAGTGGGTAAGCCGAGCATCTCGGCAGGAAGGATGTCTTCTTCAAGACTGTTACCGATCATCACTGCGGGATTCTCGGGCCAGCGTAGCGTTGCTAAGATCTCGGCCAGAAAAGCAGGATGGGGCTTGCAGAAGTGAAATGTTTCGTAATCTGGTATCAGGGTAAAAGGATAAGTTTCTGGGGGAAGGTTTGCCCAGCGTAACCTTTCCAATATTGCAACACGAGGAAAAAGAGGGTTTGTCGCAATGACAACCCAATGCCCGTGAGATAAAGCCGTTTGAATTAATTCCACTGCTTCGGGCCTGGGTTGGGTGTAGTCACGTAAGGTTGGAAAGATTCGGATGTAAAAATCATCTATGAGGGGCTGCATTTTAGAGGGGGAGACCCCGAGGGCGGGATAAAAATGGGTGTCAAAGGTATCTTTTAAAGTGCCCTGCGGGGTCTTCTTTTTATACATGGCACGAGTTGCGGCCAAGAGTTGAGATATCATTTTTTCCGGCGGAACATGCGGTTTGAGATGTTCGGCCAGGGCTTTCAAGTAGATCTCTTGGAATAATTCGGCATTATTAATCAGTAAAGTGTCATCCAGGTCAATCAAAAGAGTTAGTGTCATCGGTGGCGCTCAAGAAAGAGGGGGGTAAGGGGTGGCACTCGCCACAACCAATTTCAGGGCGAGTAACCACTTGTTGAACTTTCTGGCAGAAGGCGTTAACCTTGACGCGCTTTCGTAACCCTAGCCATTGACGCTCTACATGTGCCCGAAGCACGAGATGAGGACATGCATTAGCCTGGACAATACGAGGAACAGGACAGGTAGAACATAAAGCGGGTATCCAGTGATAGGGTGGGCGAGCCGGACCAATAAGGCGACATTCTTCCAAGGTTCGACCGCGATAGTAGTTCCCGTAAAAGAACGGACATTCGGTCCCGGCTGGGGTGCGCATTTGCGCTATATCCTATGTCAACAACAACTTTTTAAGATTGAACTCGGGTCACGTACTCCCCAGTTCGGGTATCCACGCGGATGATATCACCGACTTCAACAAATGCCGGCACCTGAATCTGCATGCCGGTTTCAACGGTAACGGTTTTCGTAACCCCGGTGGCCGTATCGCCCTTCACCGCAACCTCGGCCTGAATGACCTCAAGGTCTACAGTAGTAGGAAGTTCGATATCCAGAGGCTCATTGTTGTAGAAGGTTAACTTCACTTCCAGATTTTCTTTTAGAAAGCCAGCCGACTCGCCTAGGATCTCAGCACGAATGGGGTATTGTTCAAAGGTTTCGGTGTCCATGAAGTAGTACGTGTCCCCATCATTGTAGAGGTACTGCGCCGTATGGTAGTCCAGGCGGATATCCTGCACCCGTTCGCCGGAGACAAAGGTTTTCTCGATCGTTGCCCCAGAGCGGAGGTTGCGGGCCTTAATGCGGATAATGGCATTCCCTCGGCCTGGTTTGTGGTGATGATATTCGAGCACTTTGTATAGATTGCCATCAAGTTCAAAGGTTACACCTTTACGGAGATCACTGACGTCAATCATGATAAAAACTCCTTCTTCGCCCGTTAGAGTTGCAGGGCGGATTATAGCGCATGGTCTAAGGCTTGGCAAGTCAGAGGCTAAGTCGTCGAAAATAAAATAATAAAAATTTCCCCCCTTGCTAGCAAGGGGGGAAGGTCGCGCATACTTAACCTATTTTGGGTTCGATAAGCCCGTAAGTGCCATCCCTTCTGCGATAAAGAACGTTGATGGCGTTGGTGTTAGCGTTATAAAACACGAAGAAGTTCTCGTGTCCCAAAAGTTTCATCTGTTCAATGGCTTCCATTTCGTCCATTGGAGCCAGCGTAAATGTCTTGCGGCGGGCAATAATGGGCATTTCCTCTTCTTCGGTTTCTTGGGCCTCAGCGGGGGATACCACAGCGGCGACTGCCGAGGCAGGTGTTCCATCACCGCGCCCGCGATAATGCTTACCCTTGTAACGGGAGATTTGACGTTGCATTTTGTCAATGGCTTCATCAATGGCAGCGAAAAGATCGTCGGAACGCTCCTCAACCCGCAGGATGAAACCGCGGCCACGCAGAGTAATCTGGGCGACTTGGCGATCCGCGGCATTGCGAGCAGACTTTACGTAAGCCAAATCAACGCGAGTTTCTTCTACTTCATTAATCAGACGTTCAAGTTTGGAGACCTTCTTATGCACGTACTCTTTAATGCGGTCATTCAATTCCAAATTGCGGGTAAATATCTCAATATTCATGCTCATAAGTCGTCCTCCGAAGATTTTACGCCCGCGGTCTTTCTGGGGCTTATTTCAAGTATATCTTAAAGTTGATCATCTGCATGCGATAATGCTCGTGCGAGAGTGAGACCAAAAACGGCGTTTGCACCGGCCTTGACGAGGGCTACAGCACATTCGTTCAGTGTTGCACCGGTAGTAATGACGTCATCAATTAACAAGACACGGTGGCCGGATACAGATTTAGGATTGGCGGTAAATGCGCCCTTGACGTTTTCCCGCCGTTCATTGGCGGAGCGCCCTACTTGAGATGGTGTTTCACGATATTTGGTGAGCGCGCGCGAGTCTATGGGTTTCTGGATAGCCAGAGCAAAGGGGAAAGCTAAAATCTCGGCCTGGTTATAACCTCGTTGACGTCGGCGATTCGGGCTGAGAGGTACAGGAACAACGAGATCAATATCCCAATGCTGTGCCTGAAACACCTCAACCAATGCAGGAGCAAAATAATCGCCCAGGGCTAGGTTGCGGTGGTATTTGAGGCCCTGAACCGCTTTGCGTAACGGTCCCTGGTAAATCGCCCAGGAGCGGATTTGGTTGGTCGGCGTTAAGGTTTCCCGGCAGGCAGGGCATATGGTTTTGGGAGGGTTGTCAGTGGGGGCAAAGGGAATACCACATTGAGAGCAAACCTGATCTTGATCAATGAGTTTGATTTGGTTGTAACAATCCGGGCAAAACCGATATCCTGAGGCGCCGCACCCGGCACACACGGGTGGAAATACCCAATCTATTGCGCTCCAGAATGCGCGGTAAGCACGATAAAACCAGGGGATGAAAGCCCATTCTGCAAATGGCATTTATGGAGTTGTAGTTATTGGAAAAACATTGATCCAAGAGCGGAACGGAATAACCGAAGTGCAGCTGGGGTTAGGAGCACGATTAGGAGAGAGGGGAATATTAAGAGAGCCATTGGAATCAGCATTTTTAGGGGGGCTTTCCGGGCTTCCTCTTCTGCGCGTTGGCGTCTTCGCATTCGCATTTGCTCGGATTGAATGCGTAGAACTTTTGCCAGGCTCACACCCAGCATTTCACTTTGAATTACGGCGGCAACGAACGATGTCATTTCAGGAATTCCGATTCGCTCAGCCATAGAGCGCAAGGCCTCACGACGGGTTTTCCCCAACTGGATTTCTTGAATCGCGCGGGCAAATGCGAGTGAGAGTTCGCTTTGCCATTTTTCACTGACTTTTTGCATTGCGGCATCGAATCCTAACCCGGCTTCTACACAGATGGTCAAGAGGTCTAATGCGTCGGGCATGGCTTTGCGAATCTCGCGTTGACGGCGAGAGATGCGGCTTGAGATTATCATGTTGGGGAAAAGAAAACCAATGATAGCGAAGAGAAACGTAAAAAAGAGGGTGTTGCCCAATGGACGTTGAGTGGGGCTAAGGCTGAAGATTAAAAAGATAAGCCCACCAAAAATAATCGCCAGGAGACCTTGCGCGACCAATACCAGACCCCCATCCCAAAATGTGGACGCGCCAGCAAGTTCGAGTCGTTTATTATAGGTCTGAATCAGGTTGGCAGGTGTGAGTCGTGAGGCTATTTCTCCCAGTTTGCGTGCGATTGGAATGATTACGCGCTGGGAGAATGGCTGAGACAATTCCAATTTTCGCAAGTCAACATATTCACCAGTTCGACTGAATTGCTCTAACCGCTCTTGTAAGGCTTGCTCATTGGCCAGTTCAGGGTTTCTAAGACCAATTATGGTTAGGGCGATTACACCCAATATTACAAAGATGAAAAGCGCCAATATCATGCCCATAGCCCAACTCCTCTTGACCTATACCTCAATATCGGCTAAGCGATTCATAACAAAGTAACCAATAAGGATTAGGAAAAACGCAATGCCAAGCGCAATGTAACCACAAGGGACGTTTTCTGGACTGAAGAAAGTCATAATGTAATCACGGTTTATGAAGTAGAGCACCACAATTAAGATTATGGGCAAGAGAGAAAGGAAGCGACCTGACCACATAACCTGGGTCGTAAGAACTCGAATTTCGCCTTTAATTCGCACGCGCTCGCGGATGGTGTAAGAAATCGCGTCAAGGATTTCGGCTAAGTTACCACCCACCTCGCGTTGTACGTTCATGGCAGTTATTACAAGATCTAGATCATCACTTGGGATGCGTTGGAGAAGATTATCCAGCGCTCTTTCCATGGGCAAGCCAAGTTGAACCTCTTGAACGACACGGCGAAATTCGTCTGAAATTGGGCTGGGCATTTCGCGGCTTACCGATTCCATGGCTTGAAGGGTGGAAAACCCTGCTCTTAGCCCATTAACCATAAGGTTCAACATGTCCGGTAGTTGTTCGTTAAACTTCACGAGTCGCTTTTTTTGCTGGGATTTCACATACCATCCCGGGATTTGGGAACCCACTAGGGCGCCAAGAATTGCCATTAGGATTGACCTGTCGCTGGTGCTCCAGAGGATAAGGGCACCTAAAACCGCACACGCAACGATAATCAATATGTACTCACCAGATTTTAACTTTAAATCTGCGCGGGCAAGTTCTCGAGAGATCCGATCACCATAAGAGGTGCGTTGAACTTGGCGGTTCAGCCATTCGGTTAACATTTGCTTTCGTTCTTTTTTGGAGACCGCCTGGGCTTGTTGTACCTCAATATAACGCCCCAAGCGCTGTTCGACCAATGCCCGCTCGCTGACAATTGAGACCACAATCCCTATGAGAAGGAGCAGGAATGCCAGTCCCCCACCAAGGATAAGGACTAGGATCGAATTTACCATGGCTAACCCTTTCGCTTATCTGACACGCCTATCCATCATGCCGAAAATTGAGGGCGGAAGGTGAATACCGGCGGATTCAATTTTTTCCATGAATTTTGGCCGTAAACCGGTGGGGCGTAATCGCCCAACAACCTTGCCATTTTCATAACCGGTTTGCTCGAAGACGAAGAGGTCGGTCATTGTAATGACTTCGCCTTCCATACCTGTGATCTCGGAAATACTAACCACTTTGCGAGTGCCATCACGCATGCGTTCTTGATGGATGATCAAGTCTATTGCAGAAGCAATCTGTTCACGAATGGCTCGGCTGGGGAGGTCCATCCCGGCCATCATGGTCATTGTTTCGATGCGAGCGAGGGTATCGCGTGGGCTGTTCGAGTGGCAAGTGGTCATAGAGCCATCATGGCCAGTATTCATGGCCTGTAACATATCCAAAGCAGCTTCATCGCGGATCTCGCCGACAATGATGCGATCGGGTCGCATACGGAGGGCATTAATCACGAGCTGTCGGATTGTGATCTCACCCCGTCCTTCGATATTGGGTGGGCGAGATTCGAGAGTTACAACATGTTCTTGGCGCAACTGTAATTCAGCCGCGTTTTCAATGGTGATGATACGTTCATCGGGAGGAATAAAGCCTGAAAGCACGTTAAGCAAGGTGGTCTTACCGGAACCGGTGCCTCCTGAGATCACGATGTTTATTCTGGCTTTAACACACGCGTCTAAGAACTGGATGGCCTCGGGGGTGATGGAGCCAAATTGTATCAATTGGTCAACAGTAATGGGATTGCGAGCGAATTTACGGATCGTTATGACTGGCCCAACTAGTGATATTGGGGGAATCACAATATTGACACGCGAGCCATCGGGGAGGCGGGCATCCACGTAGGGTGAAGCCTCATCTACCCGTCGTCCTAACGGTGCGACAATGCGCTCAATGATGCGCATGACATGTTCGTTATCTTCGAAACTCATAGGAACTCGTTGGATTTTCCCGTGACGCTCAATATAGATATTGCGTGCGCCATTTACCATGATTTCAGTAATGGTATCGTCTTCAAGAAGTGGTTGTAGTGGTCCGAACCCCAATATTTCAGCCACAATCTGCTCGTACATTCGAGCCCGTTCAGGGCGGGAGAGCACAATGTTTTCTTCGCTTAGAATTTGCTCAAATAGTTCTTGAATGGTTCGCCGAACCTCTGCGACTTTTGTTACATCCATGGAAGGGTCAAGAGTTGAGAGCAATTTGTTTTGGACGCGGTTCTTCAAATCCTGATAGGTATCAGCGGCGGTGGGTTGGAGCGTCGTTGGAACCCGCTTGATTGGCGCAGACGAGGGTCGGGTCGGGCCACCTTGATCTTGGTGATTATTGGGGCTCGAGCCTTCGCTGGTAAGTCTTCTTAGAAGAGACATGGCTCAACTCCTATTCTCTGTTCAGAGAGGATTTGCTTGATATTGCTTCAGCATGAGATGTTTTTTGTTTTATTAAGTCGGATAAGGTTAAAATCGCTTTGCTGACCGCTGACGTCTTATCCTCAAGGACAAAAGGTCTCCCTTTGAGGATAGAGTTAAAAACGATGCGCTCGTCTAACGGAATAACCGCCTCGACAGCATGTTTTAAACTCTTGCTCACCCGGTTGGGGTCAATGTTAATGCGCTTGTCATAGGCATTTAGCACGATCAAAATTCGCTCCCGCGGAAGGTTTGAGGCATCAGCAAGTGCAAGGAATAAGTTGATGTTCTTAAGGGAGGTTAAGTCCTGAGTAGCGACAAGAACAATGAGGTCGGCGTTTTCTAAGGCGACTTGAGTGACTTCGCTCAGGTAAGAAGAGGTATCCACAACAACAAACTGATACATTGATTTTAAAAACTGCAGCAGTTTGCCAAAATGGTTGCTGCTAATCTCCAGTGCCATTTCTGGTTGGGGCGGAGCCACAAGTACGTCAAGTTGCGACTCCTTGTGTTTAATTGCAACGCTTTCAACAATCTCGGGGTCGAGATCGTCAACTCGGATAGCAAGATCAACGACGCTGTTTCTCGACCTCTCATTTAAGATTAGCCCAACGTCGCCAAATTGCAAATCACCATCAACCAGAATCGTGGCTGAGCCTTCTAATTGCAAAGAAACTGCTAAGTTTGTAGCAACGACCGTTTTTCCAGTTCCTCCTTTGGGACTGTATATAGTAATGATTTTTCCCTGTTGGCCCCAGAGAGGTGTCTTTACAGAGGGTTCAACAAGAGGGCCGGTAACGACCTTTTTCTCTTCAACCGCCATTACTCCGGCTCTTTTTACTGCCGCAATAAGTTCATCAATATCAGGCGGTTTAGAAAGAAAATCACGCGCCCCCGCAAGCATAGCGCGACGCATGTACCCCGGATCGTTTTGTACGGAGAGAATAACGACCTGACAGAATGGTACCTTACGGCGAATGGCTTCAGTTGCAGTGATGCCATCCATGTCTGGCATGTTGATGTCCATAATGACGACGTCGGGTCGGCTGCCTGAAGCCATTTCAATGGCTTCACGCCCACTACTTGCTGTTCCAATGACTTCTATTGTGGGCTCAAGCCGAAGCGCACGCTGAATCGTCTCACGCGTTTCTGGGATATCGTCTACAATCAAAACCTTAATTTTCTCAGTTATCGACATACAGCTCCTAAAGGGTGGACCAGTAATTATGGGGCTGGTGTTGGCATGATCTCACTCGGGAGAAGGGGATACTCTAATTTATCAACACGAGGCTCAACTGCAAAGGGAAGTTTTGCAGGAAGGGGTATATTTTTCTGATCCATTAAGTACTGAAGCGTGACCGCATCGGTAACAATGGGTTTGGTATCCGTTGGATTGCGAAGGGCAAGGTTGATCTTTATCCCTTCAAGCATCATGAAGTTTAGTATGACCGCGTCTTCCGGACTAACAACCAGGGTTACAGAGTCGGGTAATGACGTTGTTGTGGTTGTTGGGGTAGTTTGACCTGGTTGAGGTGTGGGTGAAGGTTGTTGTTGAGCAGCGGCAACCTGTGGAGATGAAAATGCTCCCAAACGCAGAACAACAGCATCTTGGATGATGGTTTGGCAGACTAAGCGCGGGCGTTGGGGTTCAGAGGGTACTGCATATAAAGATTGGTTGAGCGTGGGATCGAGTTCCGTACGTCCTTGATCGTTAAGGATGCTGCCATCAGGAAAACCGGTGGTTATAGATTCGGGTTCATTGACGGGACCCGGTTGAAGTAATTGAGGAAGTTTATTAGGAAGTCGAGATTGGAATTGCTGATCCACATCTACCAGCAGCATACAGCCAATGACCATGACATGGTCTCCGGGTTGAAGCGCATAGGAGACAGAGGTTAGGCTGGAAACTGGAATGGGAAGGGCAACAAATTCTTTAGGAATATCAAATGAGACAATGGAGCCCGCTCCGGGTTCAACCAACGCCCCTGGTGTGAGGGGAATGCCGCGCTCCAGGTCATACTTAGCACGTTTTCCATATACTGATTCGATCTCCGTAATAAAAGTGCCTTCAACCAATTGTTCGCGGGGGTAAGGGATAGTGGTCACACTTCCCTCTGTGATTTCGCTCCCGCGTGCAATAAACTGAGTGGTGATGACAATGTTGACCAGATTTTGAGGGGTAGGGGTTGCCTGAGGCTGGGCCTGACCCGGTAACCCCCCTTGCATTTGTAGCCAGATGTAAGCAGCAACGACAACGACTAAAAGAATAAGGGCAATCAATATAATGATCAAACCACCGCGCCTAGCCATTTTATCGCCTCCATAGTGGGGAATTGCGGTTTTCTCGTTGCGTTTGAGTTGATAAAATCATTATACGGCAATTTGTGAAAAAGATATCACTTTAATTCCCACCCTTTGTGATTCAAAAGGAGAGAATGTTTAAGGGATAACCGCCTTAATTTGACCAATGGCATTGTTATAGAGGCTTTCTAAATTTGTCCCAAATAGTGAAAGCACCAGAATGACCACCAAGGCCACGAAGACCAGAATTAAGGCGTATTCAGCCAAACCTTGGGCTTTTTCTGAGTTCAAGAAATTCATGCCACTTTACCTCCACCCAAATTACCCTAATGCTCATTATACATATTGTGGGGGTCAGTACAACCCCTTTGACATTTCAGAATGCTAACAATTAAGGTGACTTGTAAGGTGACTTGCACATAAACATGACCAATCTACCCCGGGAGTTCTTGCATCCCGGGGTAGATTGGTTGCCTTTTTTTCTGGAGAGATTTACTTTGGCCTCTTAGATGGAACCCATGATTTGGCTGAAAACGTTGCCGATGGCAGGGCCGAGCAGGGCGAGGACAACAATAACGACGACTGCTACTAAAACAAGAATCAACGCATATTCAACCAGCCCTTGGCCCTTTTCCTTGGGAGCAAACAACATCGCAATTCACCTCCTTCCTTTTTGGGGATAATCTTGGTTTCATTATAGGATAATCGCACCTGAAAGTAAAGTGGTATTCTTTGCAACTTCCTTACAAAAATCTAATTTTTTATCAAGGCCGGCATTCTTGGGTGGGGTTATCTTTTTTGAAAAAAATGGGATGAACAGGATTGGTGAAAAACCAATCCCTGGTTGTAGTTTTTTCACCGCCTTTGCTGGCCATTCAACTTGACAATTTGATGAAGGGCAATTGCTCTTCGATGTATTTAGCCCTATAATCAAAGTAACGATCATGTTCTGCAATAGGCACCTAAAGCAAAAGGAGGCACGATGAGCGATATTTATGATCGTGTTAAGGGCGATCAAAACATTTTCAACCAATTGTTGAGCCGTATTCCGGGGTTTGCGGGTTATGTGGAGCGGGCCCAACGTAGAGTGGCCGACAAGATGCTGCGGGAAGCGCTTGCGAACCACTTCGAAGCGCTGTGGCAGCGGGTTTCTGCTGTGCAACGGGCGCTTTTGGGGGAGGGGGAACTGGAACTAGTGGACGATATGGAGCAGGCCTCATTAAAACTTCGCCAATTCATTGATCGGCTTAGAACGGCGGCTTACGGCTATACCGGGTTCTTCGATGCGGTGCGTATTCGTCCAGAGGACCTGGAAAGGGTATATGCCTATGACCTGGCGTTGGTCAATCTAGAGGACGAAGTGGCGCGTGCGCTGGATCATGTCGAGGCGTCTATTGGCGGCGAGGGATTGGGTGCGGCGGTGCGAAACCTTATCGCTGTAGCGCAATCTTGTTTGGACACCTTTGAAAAACGGGTTGAAGTGATGTTGGGGATTTCTCCCACAACTTCGGAAACCACCCAGTAGACCCACACCAATTACTTAGGATGCAAGAAGGAGAAATCAGATGGCAAGAATATTCGATGTCGTTGAATACCCCAGTGAGATGGTGGATGAAATCGTGCATCGTTTCCCTGAAGAAGGGGTGGCAGATCTGCGCATAGGGTCGCAAGTGATCGTCCGCGAATCGCAGCGAGCCGTGTTCTTCCGTGATGGGCGGGCTTTGGATTCTTTTGGCCCGGGGCGGCATACGATTACCACTGCTAACATCCCTTTGCTGATTGATTTCCTGGGGAAGGCGTTTAACAACCGTACGCCGTTCACTGCTGAGGTTTATTTTGTCTCCATGCGTGAATTTGTGGATCGAAAGTGGGGTACACCCCAACCGATTCTGGTGCGCAATCCTGGCATGGGATTGGGGGTAGCGCTTCTGCAGGGATTTGGTACCTATTCGTTTCAAGTAAAAGATGCCCAGCAATTTGTGACGCAGGTGGTGGGGGCTCAAAAAGTATATCGTATGTCTGATATTGAAGATCGTTTGCGGGCGATCCTTCTCTCCAAATTGCAGGATTTGCTGGGTGAAACGGCGGCTAAACGTCCGGTAACCGATCTAATTGGGTTAACCGAGGAGATTGGTGCTGGCGTTAGAGCCAAAGCACAAGATGATTTTTCTGCTCTGGGTCTAACCCTCAAAACATTTTATATCGCCAACCTGAAACCCTCTGAAAAATCAGCGGAAGAATTACGAGCAATGGGGGTGTTGGACTTACAAACCTACACCCAATTACAGGCTGCAGATGCCCTACGGGATGCGGCTCAGAACCCAAGCGGTGGCGCAGGGTTAACCGCAGGTATTGGGGCTGGCATAGGTTTGGGGAATGTGATTTCGCAATCCCTTCAAGGCGCCGGACAAGGCAGTGGGGAGGGGGGAAAACCCGCTGGAATTCCTGAAGTGATGACCCCGGCTGAGGCGGCAACGATATTACGCGTCTCGGAAGAGGATGTTTTGGCTGCGATTCAGTCTGGAGAACTAAAGGCGAAAAAGATCGGGAATGCTTATCGGATCAGCCGCCAGGCCTTGGAGGAATTCCTCAAAGGTTGAGGGTTGCCCTTGTATAAATGGGACTAGCCCGGCGGAGCAAATTTCTGCCGGGCTGGTTAGCGTTAGAAAGAAGATAAGGATATAATGGGCTCGCCAATTCATGCTTAATGGGGTCGAATGATCTATGAATCTACACGAGTATCAATCCAAACAAATCTTTGCACGCTTTGGTATCCCGATTCCTCGCGGTAAGGTCGCGCTTAACTCTAATGAAGTTAAACATATCGCCGAGGAATTAGGTGGAAAAGTGGTCATTAAATCCCAAGTGTTGGTAGGGGGACGAGGTAAAGCGGGTGGAATTCGATTGGCACGATCCCCAGAAGAGGCAGAGGAACTGGCGACTCTTATTTTGGGCATGGAGATTAAGGGTTTGCCGGTGCGCAAAGTATTGGTAGATGAGGCTGTGAGTATTGAGCGCGAACTTTATTTGGGCATTACCAACGACCGCACTGCGAGGTGTCCGGTCATGATGGCTTCGGCGGAGGGAGGCGTGGATATTGAGGAAATTGCCCGTCGCTCTCCAGAAAAAATTATCAAGGTGTATATTGATCCCTTAATCGGATTACGCGATTATCAGTCCCGCGATCTTGCCGTCGCTATGGATCTGCCACGGGAGTATTGGAAGACATTTACCGGCATTGCGGAGGGTCTGTGGCGAGTGTATACCGCTCATGATGCAACTCTGGTGGAGATCAACCCTCTGGTCATTACCGCAGATAAGCGCATGTTAGCCTTGGATGGGAAGATGAGCATTGATGATAATGCGCTTTTCCGCCATCCCGATCTGGCCGAGATGCGTGACCCCGATGTGGAGGCGCCGGCAGAAGTTGAAGCCCGCAAATACGGTCTTTCGTATATCAAACTTGAGGGTGAAATTGGGTGCATGGTCAATGGGGCAGGCTTAGCCATGGCAACCATGGATATCATCAAGCTACACGGGGGGGAGCCGGCCAATTTTCTGGATATTGGTGGAGGGGCGGGCGCCGATAAAGTAGCGGCGGCGCTGCGTATCATCCTTTCTGATCCCAAGGTGAGGGTGGTGCTCATTAATATTTTCGGTGGGATTACGCGTTGTGACGAGGTTGCACGGGGTATCTTAAGTGCTCTGTCAGAGGTCAAACCAAAGGTGCCTATGGTAATACGCTTAGTAGGTACCAATGCGGAAGAAGGGCGAAGGATGTTAGCGGATGCCCATATGATAACCGCCGAAACCCTGGTTGAAGCCGCTCAAAAAGCCGTAGCCGTTAGCAAAGGAGATTTGATCTATGAGCATCTTGATTAACCGCAAATCTCGGGTTTTAGTCCAGGGAATTACAGGACATGAGGGGTCTTTCCACACCCAACAGATGTTTTCTTATGGTACGAATGTGGTAGCCGGAGTGACACCGGGTAAAGGTGGGGAATGGGTCTTAGATGGCAAAATTCCTGTATTCGACTCGGTTAAAGTTGCCGTAGAGGCTACGGGTGCCGATGTCAGCGTGATTTTTGTTCCGGCTCGTTTTGCGCCAGATGCTATTTTTGAAGCGGCGGATGCTGGAATTGGCCTTATTTTCTGTATTACTGAGGGTATCCCAATCCAAGATATGATGCGCGTGACGCGCTGTTTGGAGCAGAAGCAAGTGCGTTTGATCGGGCCAAATTGCCCCGGCGCACTGACTCCGGGTGAATCCAAGGTGGGAATTATTCCCGGCCATATTGCGTTGCCTGGAAGCGTGGGGGTGGTTTCGCGTTCAGGTACGTTGACGTACGAAGTGCTCTATGCCTTGAAAATGAAGGGGGTGGGGGTAAGCACTTGTGTGGGTATCGGTGGAGATCCGGTGCGTGGGACAGATTTTATTGATGTCTTGTCGTTGTTTGAGGCCGATCCCTACACGGAAGCGATAGTATTAATTGGGGAAATTGGGGGTAATGATGAAGAACGCGCTGCGGAATATATTGCCCGCCACGTCACTAAACCAGTGATAGGGTTCGTTGCCGGTCGCTCTGCCCCGCCCGGGAAGCGCATGGGACATGCAGGTGCGATCATTGAGGGAGGAGCAGGTACAGCGGACCGAAAAATTGCTGCCCTAGAGGCAGCCGGGGTACGAATTGCTCAACACCCTGAGCAGGTGGCTGAGTTAGTTGCACCTTATTTAGGAAGGTAATGCGATCTTTGGGATGAAGGGTGCTAGGCACGGAAGTAATAATTCTGCTTCCGTGCCATTTTACTTATTGCTTTTTATGTGTTTCGATGTAACGCACGGCGTCGGCCACGGTCTTGATTTGGCGTGCGTCTTCATCCGAAATGGCCAAATCGAACTTTTGACTGAGACCATCAATTAGGAAGAATTGGTCCATAGAATCGGCTTTGAGGTCTTCGATAATGCGCGTCTCAGGGGTGATTTCGCTGGGATCAATTTTCAGGACGTCAGCGATCACCGCTTTGACCTCTTCAAATACATCGCTCATTGCAACCTCCCAGGTCTCTAAGGTTGCAGTAATTGTAATTCGGGATTAGAAGGTGTCAAGATAATTGCTTCTGCATCCTAACCCAACACTAAAGAGGATTAGGAACTTAATCTGGGTGTACAATCTTTGCCTAAGCAGGATGGGTTTTCTTACCCTTTTCCTTTGGTATACTCAAACACACATCCTCTGGTAGGTGACCATGCAGGGACATGATCCTGATTTACAACCTCGCAAAGTAGACCATATTCGGATCAACCTTGAAAAGGACGTCCAGTCGGCCTTGAGCAATGGTTTGGATGCCTATGCATTTGAGCATGTGGCTTTGCCCGAACTGGATTTTGAAGCCATAGACTTAAAAAGCGAATTTTTGGGGAAACCTCTGGGAGCACCACTCTTAATCTCTTCCATGACCGGGGGCACATCTGAAGCCGAGGTGATAAATTTGCGTCTGGCTGAGGTGGCGGAACGTTTTGGTTTGGCGATGGGCGTGGGCTCTCAAAGGACAGCGTTTCAGCATCCTGAGAGCGTGGAGTCCTTTCGGGTTAGGCGTGTTGCGCCTTCTATTCTCTTGTTTGCCAATTTGGGCGCGGTGCAACTTAATTATGGTTTCACCTCTGTGGACTGCCGCCGGGCGGTTGAGATGATTGAGGCGGATGCCCTGATTCTGCACCTAAATCCGCTTCAGGAGGCACTACAGCCAGAGGGCAATACGCGTTTTAGTGGCCTGCTGAGAAAAATAGAGGTCGTCTGTAAGGAAGTGGGGGTACCGGTGATCGTGAAAGAAGTGGGCTGGGGCATCTCTGCTCAAGTGGCTCGGCGTCTAGCCGATGTCGGCGTGGCAGCAATTGATGTGGCAGGGGCAGGAGGAACCTCGTGGTCGCAGGTTGAGATGTACCGCATGCCGGACGAACGACGTGCGCGGGTGGCGGCCTTGTTTCGTGATTGGGGCATTCCCACGGCACACGCTTTGGTGGCGGTGCGGAATGCCGTTCCCGAACTTCCTTTGATCGCTTCAGGGGGAATTCGTCATGGCCTAGATGTGGCTAAATGTATTGCGTTGGGTGCCTCTCTAGTTGGCATGGCGGGACCTTTTTTGAGAGCAGCGGCCCGCTCCACAGATGAGGTGATGGGCTTGGTGGAAGAAATCTTGCTTGCGCTGCGCATCGCCATGTTTGGCGTGGGGGCGGGCACGATTTCGACGCTTCGTTCTGTATCACTGATCCAAAGGTGATTTAACCATGAATGCATTTTCACCTTTTTTCTCACAATATCGTCCCAGGTTAGAGGCTTTGTTACAAGAGATTTTGGATTACCCAATCCTTAAAGACTATCCTGGTATGGCAGCAATGCTGCGTTATCACATGGGATGGGAAGGCGAGGGAGCAGGCCAGGAGGCGCAAGGGAAACGCCTCCGTCCCCTGCTGTTACTTCTGATCGCAGATGCGGTGGGTGGTGATTGGGAAAGGGCTCTGCCAGCGGCAGCGGCAGTTGAACTGTTACATAACTTTTCCCTCATCCATGATGATATTGAGGATCGAAGCCCCTTGCGTCGAGGCCGTCCTACGGTCTGGGCGCGATGGGGGGAGGCGCAAGCCATCAATGCTGGCGATGCCATGTTTGCGATAGCCTTTATGGCACTAAACAGACTACAACATGTTCTAAGCCCGGACAAGTATTTTCGCTCCCAATCATTGTTTGTCGAAACCTGCTTGCGACTAACCGGGGGGCAGCATCTTGATATTGCTTTTGAGCAAGATCGCGAAATCCCATTGGAACACTATTGGACCATGATTGCTGGGAAGACGGCGGCGTTGATCCAGACGTGTGCCCATTTAGGTGCGCTCATTGGGGGTGCGGAAGAATCCGTGCAACATGCCTTTGCGCAATATGGAAATGCTTTGGGTTTGTGTTTCCAGGTTGTGGATGACTGGCTGGGGATTTGGGGTAGTACGGCTTTGACCGGAAAATCCACCGAGAGCGATCTGGTGAGTGGGAAAAAGACGCTTCCGGTTGTGTTAGGTTTAGTCCGCAATGGACGTTTTGCGCAGCGTTGGCGCGAAGGACAAATTCAACCCCATGAGGCCCCTGTCCTGGCTCAATGGCTAATTGAAGAGGGTGTTCAGCGTCAAACGGAACTCGAAGCCGACAGACTCACTCAAGAGGCTTTAGAGTGGCTGGAAAGAACCGGGTTAGAGAACGAGGCCATGGTAGCCTTAAGGGAGTTGACACATGCCTTGCTGAGTCGTCAGCAATAGCAAATTACTGATCGTAAAAGTAAATCAAGGAGGAAGACTCACGATGAACGCGAATGTGTATGCAGCAGCCGAACTTTTAGATGGTGATGGCATTGATACTCAGGCTATTCAGGAGAGCGTGCGCCGAATGTTGATTGCATTTGGTGAGGATCCAGATCGCCAGGGACTGCTGCGCACCCCTGAACGGGTGGCAAACATGTATGAGGAATTACTGGCGGGTTACCGTGTGGATCCGGTTGAACTGATTAATGAGGCTATCTTTGATGTCAATTATGACGAAATGGTCGTGGTACGGGATATTGAATTTTATAGCCTGTGTGAGCACCATATGTTGCCTTTCATCGGGCGCGCGCATGTGGCTTATATTCCCAAAGGTAAGGTGATCGGTCTTTCCAAGATTCCGCGGGTCGTGGACATGTTTGCGCGGCGGTTACAGGTTCAGGAGCGAATGACCCGCCAAATCGCGGATTTCCTAAATGAGGTTTTACACCCTATGGGTGTGGCGGTGGTGGTTGAGGCTATTCATATGTGTGCCATGATCCGAGGCGTCAAGAAGCACAACTCACGGATGACGACCTCAACCATGCTGGGTGCATTTCGCACCAGCATGGCGACGCGGATGGAGTTTTTAGACAACATCTCGCGCAGTGCTGAGCCTCTGCATATTTAACGCAGGCGACTTAGATGGTGCAAATCACTGCGCACAAAAGCAGAGGAGGCCGAACGCAGTCGTTGGGCAATTTCAGCCAGACTTTCACTATTGGTGGAACGGCTGAGATCTGGACGTAATTCTGCCAGCGGCAGCGCAATAAAGTCGCGTTGCCATACATTATTGTCCAGGATCTGTTCATCATAGATAAGGATATCCAAGTCTATGGTGCGTGGAGCATTCTTATCAGAAGTGCGAACACGTCCTAAGGCCTGTTCGATTGGGGCTAGAATTTGATTTTTGAGCGCTTCCAAATCAAGGGGGGTCGAGAGCCAAACGACGGCATTTAGGAAGCGTGGTCCGGGTGAGCCCACGGCCTCGGTCTCCCAAATACTGGAAATGGCGTTTACCACACAGGATTCCTTCAGGCGCTCAATGGCTGCGGCAATATTGACCTCAGGCTCGATGTTGCTGCCTAAGAGGATATAAGCCTGATGCATCGCTGGGTTGGTTTTTGAGTCCCGGAAGCGCTCAATTTCTACACCCACCGAACGGGCAAAGCGTACGGCGCCCGGTTTTTCAACCCTCACCCGCACTCCCACAACAGCGGGCTCTTCCAGGCACAAACGCGCAATATCGGCGGCGAGGGCTTCAACCGTATAGCGTCCCGCGCGCTCGACGTAAGCCGTGATTTTCTTGGCTATCGTTCGATAGTTGATGCAGTCTTCGATGCGGTCTGTTTCTGCGGCCTGGCTGACATCCCCAAACAATGCCAGATTAATCAGAATATCTTGAGGTTGGGCGCGCTCGCGATCACTGATGCCGATGATACCGCGGACCAGTAGGTCGTGAATGAACGTAATATCCATAAACGTACTCCTGGCAGAGAAAATCAAACTAGATGGCGTCCACCATCGAGGTGGATGATTTCACCGGTGATATACATAGGGGCATCTAAAAGAAAGATGAGGGTTTGCTCAACTTCTTCGATCGAAGCCCAGCGTCGGGCAGGGATAGAGGTTAGCAAATCATCCTTGACGTTTCCGTCACTAGGGGGGAGGATGGCACCCAAGGCAATGCCGTTAACCACAATGCGCGGTGCTAAGGCAAGTGCCAGGCTGCGCGTCAATGCCGCCAGCGCGGCTTTACTGATCATATAGGCAAGATGGTCGCTTCCCGGTCGTAAGGCTCGCCAGTCGAGGATATTGATGATGCGGCCGCTTTGGGATGCGGGGAGAAGTGCCGCAAAATGACGGCTAAGAAGGAACGGTGCGGTTAAGTTGATATTTAAGTGGCGTTGCCATGTCTCTAAATCTGTTTGCCAGAGGTCACGATTTTCAAAAATAGCCGCATTGTTTACTAAGCCATCAAGCGGCGCCAGTTCCCAGGCTTGGTTGAGGAGTGATTCTGCGGTTGTGGGATTGGAAAGATCACCCTCAATCACCCAGGCTTTAACCCCCAAGTTTCGGGCGAGTTCGGCCACCTCGTTTGCTTCGGCAGGGGAATGCCCGTGATGAATCACAACATTTCCCCCTTCTTTGGCAATGGCCAGAGCAAAAACCCGACCCAGGCGGCGTGCGGCACCAGTAACCAGGAATGTTTTACCCAAAAGGCGCATGCATTACTCCCTATCAATGAGTTTAATCCGTTTGGAGATCTGAAACAGGCTGATCAGCAGGACCAACCAAGCGATGAATTGAGCCTGACGGAAGATCCCTAAAAGAATTGCCGAATCACCTCGAAATGGCTCGATAATCAATCGGACTAAGGCGCTCATCCCAATAAAAGCCCAGAATTGAAACCCTTCGGGTAAGTTGTAACGCGAGGTCCGCAAGATGAAAATTGCAACGCCTAGAGCCAAGATAAAGGCATAGACTTGGGTGGGATGGCGGCATGCATTCCATAGATGAATACACCAGGGGGCTTGTGTGGGAGCACCGTAGGCATCACCTGAGGCCAGATTGGCAAGATGAACCGTACTGGCAAAAACCGAAGCAGGAGGGGTTAGTTGATCGAGCGTTTTCCAGAGTTTCAGGCTGTGGCGGTGGCCGTAAACCAACGCCGCTAAAAAGGCGGCTAAAGTCCCTGCTGGAAGATCAAGCATATTGGGGGATGGAGTAAATAGGGCGAGGGGATCGCTCATGAAGGCGGAGATGTTCTGCACCGCGTAACCTAAACGAGCCCCCATAATGCCCGCGATGAGCGCCGTCAACACTAGATTTTCGTAGAGAGAGAAAGAGGGTGAGGCGGTTGGGTATTGCTTTTCTCCCACCCAAAGTGCTATCCATAGACCGGCAAGAAGGATCAAAATAGACGTGTTGATTGAAAGGGGGCCGATGTGGAGGATCGGAAACATTGAAATTACCCGCTATTTCTGATGATTTAGGATTTGCTCAATCTCGGAGCGCAACCAAACGGCTGAAACGGGACCGCCTATCATCATGGTACGAATGGTCTTGTCGCGTTCTAATAGGAACGTTGTGGGAAAGGCTTGAATTTGGTAAGCGCGGCTTACCTTTCCATCAAGATCGAGCACAATTGGAAAAGTTATATTGTTTTCTTTTACAAACTGATGGATGTCGGCGAGATTATCCTGAAAAGTAGCATTAACGGCGATAAACAGCACCTGGTCAGGTTCAAATTCGCGACTGAGGCGCTCGAATGTGGGCATTTCGGCGCGGCAGGGCGGGCACCAGGTAGCCCAGAAGTTTAGGACAATAACCTGGGCTTGGATTTGGGCAAGATCGAGAGTCTCTCCGTTGAGTGTGGTGAGTGAGAATTGTGGCGCAGTAAATCCAATTTGGGGCGCGACGCGTTGGTCATGGTGCGGCGGAAACCAATAGGTTGAAAAACCCACCCACAACAAACTAAGCAGAATAAGGCTAGCCTTAAAAAAATTCCAGAACTTGTGTAAACCGTAGCGCATATTGTTATGCTATTGGCAAATTATGGCGATGTCAAGGCAGAGTTAAAGCCTAGGGTTTGACGATACAGTTAATCCAGTGACAATGTTGGGTCTTGATAAATTGGAGTGATGTGGTAAAATATAGATACCCCTCCCCCTGGGGAGGGGCTAAGAATGGAGCCGCGATGCGAAATCCAGAAGTTATTGCCCGTTTGAAAACTGCCGAGGGTCACTTGCGCGGGATTCAGCGCATGGTGGAAGAAGGAGTCTATTGCATTGATATTATTCGTCAAATCCAAGCGGTGCAGGCCGCCCTGGATAAAGTGAGTGCCATGATCTTGGAGGATCATCTTCATTCCTGTGTCATTTCAGCGATACAGGGTGAAGACCCTCAGGAACGAGAACGCGTTCTAAAGGAAATTGTCGAAGTCTTTAATGCCACTAATCTTACCCAACGGAGGTAAAAACCCATGTCCGAGGTTGAGTTCTTTGTTCCGGCGATGCATTGTGCCCATTGCGTTCACACGATCAAAATGGAGTTAGGGGAACTGGATGGCGTTCAGGCGGTTGAAGCCGATTTGACAAGCAAGAAGGTTCGCGTCAAGTACGAAGCCCCGGCATCCCCAGAGAGTATTGCCAAACTGCTCGAGGAGATAAATTATCCTCCGCAAAGAATTTAGGGGTTGAGGTTTTACAACCTCGGGGCGAGAAAAACGCCCTGAGGTTGCTTATCGGAGGTCATTATGGAAAAAACACAACAGGTGGTGCTACCCATTACCGGAATGACATGCGCCAATTGTGTTGCAACCATTGAGCGTAATTTGAAGAAAGAAAAAGGGGTAAACCACGTTGCCGTCAACCTGGCTTCGGAGCGTGCTACGGTGATCTTTGATCCGGCCCTAACCCGGTGGGAGGATTTGGTTGCACGCGTAGAACGGGCTGGTTATGGTGTGGCAACCGCTGAGGTTCAATGGCCGATTGAGGGATTGAGCGATGATAACGATGCTCGCCGACTGGAACGCACCTTGGCACAATTGGTTGGGGTGCGTGAGGTTCACGTGCTTTACCCGGCGCGGCAGGTGATTGTCCGTTATATCCCTACGTTGATCAGTCAGCAGGAAATTCGCCACATCGTTCGTCAGGCCGGTTTTAACGTAGTTGAAAGTACGGGGGAGTTTCAGGACGCTGAGGCTGAAGCCCGCCGCAGGGAGGTGGCGCTCCAAAAGCGCTTGTTGGTAGTAGGGGTAGTGTTTACTCTGCCCCTTTTCCTGTTGGCTATGGGGCGGGATTTGGGGCTATTGCCGATGACGTGGGCCCATTCTCCTGGATTGGATTGGCTTCTATGGGTGCTGGCAACTCCGGTTCAATTTTATGTGGGTTGGCAATACTATCGGAATGGGTACAAGGCACTGCGAAATGGTGCCGCCAACATGGATGTCTTAATCGCAATGGGATCCTCGGTGGCTTATCTCTATTCGGTAGCGGTGGTTTTAGGGTGGCTCAAGGGACACGTGTATTTTGAGACAGCGGCTGTGATTATCACCTTGGTGCGCCTGGGCAAGTACTTAGAAGCCCGTGCCCGCGGAATGACCGGAGAAGCCATCCGCAAATTAATGGGGTTGCAATCCAGGACAGCACGAATCCTTCGGGAGGGGCACGAATTTGAGATCCCTATCGAAGAGGTTCAAATTGGCGACATTGTCCTGGTTCGGCCTGGGGAACGTATCCCGGTGGATGGTGTTGTCCTCGAAGGACATTCAACGGTAGACGAATCGATGTTGACCGGTGAATCTCTACCGGTGGTGAAAAAACCGGGGGATAACGTAATTGGGGGGACGTTGAATAAGCAGGGATTCTTAAGGTTTGAGGCCACGCGTGTAGGAAAGGATACCGTTCTGGCGCAAATTGTGCGTTTGGTACAGGAAGCCCAAGCGAGTAAAGCCCCCATCCAGCGCTTGGCAGATCGTATTTCGGCGGTATTTGTGCCTCTCGTTATCTTGATCGCACTGATAACATTTGGCATCTGGTATTTCTTTGTGCCCATTCCGGGCGATCCAAATGCTACCTTTGCTCGTGCTTTGATCCATATGGTGGCGGTATTGGTGATTGCCTGCCCATGCGCTTTGGGGTTGGCGACACCCACGGCGGTCATGGTAGGTACTGGCAAAGGGGCGGAACTGGGTATCTTGTTTCGCAATAGCGAAGCCTTGGAGCGGGCCGGACAGGTTGATGTAGTCGTGTTGGATAAGACGGGAACGCTAACTCGGGGGCAACCCCAGGTGACCCAAATCTTTCTTATTCCAGATAATCCTCTGGTCAAAGATGAAAACCGTTTACTTCAATTAGCGGCCAGTGTGGAACAGGTGAGTGGGCATCCATTGGGTGAGGCCATTGTGGCCGAAGCAAATGCGCGAGGTTTGCGCCTGGAAAACCCGGCTGGTTTCACGGCGGACATTGGGCAGGGCGTCGAGGCGGAGATCCAAGGTCACCGGGTCATGATAGGAAGTCCGGGGATGTTTCAGCGGCGTGGGCTTTTTCTCAACGGGCTCGAATCGGTTGTGGATAAGATTAAGGCAGAGGCTCAAACGCCGGTGCTGATTGCCGTGGATGAAGTTCCTTGTGGAGTTATTGGGATCGCTGATACCTTACAAGAGGGGGCTTTGGAAGGTGTGCGTGCATTGCGTGATTTGGGCTTACGCGTGGTAATGTTGACGGGTGACCAGCGTTCGACCGCATTAGCGATTGCAACCCAGGTCGGCATCGAAGAGGTTATTGCCGAGGTTTTGCCACAGCATAAGGCGGATGCAGTCAAATCTCTACAGCAACAGGGGCATATTGTAGCCATGGTGGGGGATGGAATAAATGACGCACCGGCCCTGGCCCAGGCCGATGTAGGGATTGCAATTGGCACGGGTACAGATATCGCTATGGCTACAGCGCCGGTTACGTTGATCGGGAGCGACTTACGTGGCGTGGCGCGAGCGATTCTGCTTTCTCGAAAAACGCTGCGCACAATTCGTCAAAATCTCTTTTGGGCCTTCTTCTACAACGTGATTCTCATCCCCGCGGCAGCGATGGGTTATCTAAATCCAATCTTGGCGGCTTTAGCCATGGCGTTCAGCAGTGTTTTCGTGGTGACCAATAGTCTGCGATTGCGTCGTGTGCGCTTGAAGTGAAGTTTAGAATGCAATACCGAAAGGCTTGCACAGCCGTGCGAGCCTTTTATTTTTATGGAAATGCTGGTGTGATTGATGGTAGAATTTTGGCAATTAGGAGTTGCCTTTTATCCTGTCATTATCCCAAGGAGCGCATCCCATGATCGTCACACCTGAGTTTGAATCACGTGCCATCAACACCTTGCGTTTTCTCTCGGCGGATGCGGTGCAGAATGCGAATTCAGGGCATCCGGGGTTGCCGATGGGGGCAGCAGCGATTGCCTATACTATCTGGACGCGCCACCTCAAGCACAATCCGCGCAATCCCCATTGGCCGAACCGCGATCGTTTTATCCTCTCCGGTGGGCACGGGTGTGCTTTGTTGTACTCCTTGCTTCACCTAACCGGTTATGATCTGCCTTTGGAGGAACTCAAGCGCTTTCGTCAGTGGGGGAGTAAGACCCCGGGCCATCCCGAATACGGCTTGACCCCCGGCGTGGAGACGACCACTGGCCCCTTAGGGCAAGGTTTTGCCAATGGGGTGGGGATGGCTATTGCCGAAGCGCATTTGGCGGCGGAATTCAACCGCCCCGGGTTTAATATTGTGGATCATTATATCTACGCCCTGGTCACCGATGGGGACCTAATGGAAGGGGTAGCATCTGAAGCCGCATCGTTGGCAGGGCATCTACGGCTGGGCAAGTTGATTTACCTGTATGATGATAACCGCATCTCGATTGACGGTTCAACAGACCTGACCTTTACTGAAGACCGTGCGCGCCGTTTTGAAGCCTATGGCTGGCAGGTGTTGCATGTGGCCGATGGCAACAATGTTGCCGCCATTGATGCCGCGATTCGTGAGGCGAAGGCTGACCCACGGCCTTCGTTGATCATCTGCCGCACGCAAATTGGTTACGGCTTGCCCACGCGTCAGGGCACAGCCAAAGCCCATGGGGAGCCGCCGGGCGAAGAAGAACTGCGCGGGGCTAAGGAGCGCCTGGGTTGGCCGCTGGAGCCGCAGTTCTACATTCCTGAGGATGTGCTGGCCTTTTACCGGCAGGCCGTGGAGCAGGGAGAAATAGCCGAAAAGGCGTGGCAGCAGCAATTTGAAGCCTATCGTCAAGCCTATCCAGACTTAGCGGCTGAATTTGAGCGGCGTATGCAGGGGCAGTTACCTCCCGATTGGGACAAGGACTTGCCGGAGTTTGCCCCGGATCCGAAAGGGATCGCGACACGGGCGGCTTCGGGGAAGGTTTTGAATGTACTGGCCACACGCTTGCCGGAATTAATGGGCGGATCGGCGGATCTGACGCCATCGAACAACACTTGGATGAACTGTACCACAGCCTTTCAGGCGGATAATCCGATGGGGCGATATCTCCATTTTGGAGTACGCGAGCATGGGATGGGGGCGGTGGTCAATGGGATGGCGTATTATCGCGGTCTGATCCCATTTGGTGCCACCTTCCTGGTCTTCTCGGATTACATGCGGCCGGCGATCCGGCTCTCAGCCCTTTCCCATTTAGGGAGTATCTGGATCTTTACGCATGATTCGATCGGTTTAGGGGAGGATGGCCCAACCCACCAACCCATTGAGCAATTACCGTCTCTGCGGGCGATTCCGAATCTGGTGGTGATTCGCCCTGCTGACGCCAACGAGGTGCGTGAGGCGTGGAAGGTAGCAATCGAACGGCGGGACGGGCCAACCGCCTTGGTGTTGAGCCGGCAGGCCATTCCGGTACTGGATCGCTCGGTATTTGCCCCGGCCAGTGGATTGCGCCGTGGGGCGTACGTGTTAGCCGACCTGGGAGGTGGACGCCCGCAGATCATTCTAATGGCCACGGGGTCGGAGGTGAGCCTCATCGTAGAAGCGGGGTATGCATTGGCGGCAGAGGGATATAATGTGCGGCTGGTGTCCTTCCCGAGTTGGGAGTTGTTTGAGGCCCAGGAACGAGGTTATCAGGATGAGGTGTTGCCGCCCTCTATTGAGCGGCGTTTGGCGGTAGAAGCGGCCCGCCCTTTGGGTTGGGAGCGTTGGGTAGGGAGCAAAGGCCGCATCCTGGGGATCAACCGTTTTGGGGCATCGGCACCGTATAAAGTGATCTATGAGCAATTCGGTCTGACGGTAAGCGAAATTGTGCGTGAAGCCCATGGGTTGTTAGGAGTTGGTGAATAAGGGACGGAGGATGAAATGCGTGTAGCCATTGCATGCGATCATGGAGGTTTTCCCCTCAAAGCGCACGTCGTAGAGGCAGTGCGTTCTTTGGGCCATGAGGTGGTGGATTTTGGGGTGTTCAGTGAAGAACGGGTGGACTACCCGGATTTTGCGGAAAAAGCCGGTCGTGCGCTTCAACGCGGGGAGGTGGAAAGGGCTATTCTGATCTGCGCTTCGGGCATTGGGGTTAACATCGCGGCAAATAAGATGCGCGGCGTCTATGCCGGTGTCTGCCATGATACCTATTCTGCCCATCAGGGGGTGGAACATGACAATATGAATACGCTTTGCCTGGGCGGGCGGATTATTGGCCCGGAGTTAGCCAAGGAGATCGTGCGCGCCTTTTTAAGGGCTAAATTCTTGGGCGAAGATCGCTACCAACGTCGCTTTGAGAAGGTGCAAGCCTTGGAGGATGAAGCAAAGCGCAGTTAAGTTGTTTGGGGAGAGGCAGAGATGGGCAACGAGGCTATTCAAAAGTTACATGCGCTAGGTCAGTCGCTTTGGTATGACAATATTCAGCGGCGGCTTCTGGAGAACGGCGAACTGGCCAGGATGATTGCAGAAGGGCTTATTCGGGGAGTTACCTCAAACCCGACCATCTTTCATCAAGCAATTGCGCGGTCTCACGATTATGATTCCGCCATTCAGCCTATGGCATGGGCAGGCTGGTCGGCGCTTCAGATCTATGATCAACTCACGGTTGAAGATATCCAAAGGGCAGCCGACTTATTTTTGCCCCTTTATGAATCTTCTCAAGGTGAAGATGGTTATGTAAGTTTAGAGGTTGCCCCCACATTGGCTTATGATACCGAAGGCACGGTAGCCGAGGCAAAGCGACTATGGACGTTAGTCTCTCGGCCTAACTTGATGATCAAGATCCCCGCCACAGTGCCCGGGGTGCCGGCCATTCGTCGGGCGATATACGAAGGGATTAACGTCAATGTAACGTTGATTTTCTCATTGGAGCGGTATGCTCAGGTTATTGATGCCTACCTGAGCGGACTGGAGGATCGTCTGGCGGCTGGATTGCCGATTGACCGTATCGCCTCGGTAGCTTCGTTCTTTGTCTCGCGGGTAGATACTAAAGTAGATAAACTGTTAGAAGCGATCATCCGAGAGGAAGGCCCAGAGGCCGAGCGTGCTCGCCAATTACTAGGGAAAGCGGCCATTGCCAATGCCCGTTTGGCCTATGCGCAGTTCTTAGAGGCGTTCCAGAGCGAACGGTTTAAAGCGCTGGCGCGTCATGGCGCCCGGGTGCAGCGTCCATTGTGGGCTTCGACAAGCACCAAAAACCCTGCCTATCGTGACGTGCTCTATGTGGAAGCCCTGATTGGGCCGCAAACGGTCAACACGGTACCCCCTCAAACCTTAGTGGCGTTTGCCGATCATGGCGAAGCAAAATTAACCCTTAGCGCCGACGTTAGCACTGAAAAAGAGGTTATTGCAGCCCTTGAGCACCTGGGTGTTTCCATGGCGCGCGTCACCCAAGAACTAGAAGAAGAAGGGGTAAAGGCGTTTGCCGATGCCTTTGATGCTTTGTTGAAGACCATCGAAGAGCGGCGGTTGGCGGCGGTTGCTGAATTAGGGCCTTTAGCGCATCTCTTACCGGCTCAAATTGAACGAGCCGATCACGAGCGCTACGTCCAGCGTCTGTTTGAGGCTGATGCTAGTTTGTGGACTGAGAACACCGCCGGACAGGCCGAGATCCATCAACGATTGGGCTGGCTGATTGCTCCGCAAAAGAGCCGCGCGACGATTTCTGCGTGGTCTAGTTTAGCACAGCAGTTGGCACAAGAAGGATTTCGGCATGTGGTGTTGCTGGGAATGGGGGGCTCATCCCTAGCCCCCGAGGTGTTTGCTTCAGTTTTTGGGGTAGGGCAAATCGGTGGGCTGCCGGGTTTGCGTCTTACCGTTCTTGATAGTACAGATCCTGATCAGATTTTTGCCGTAGTGCGTGATCTAAAGAGGGAGGAAACCCTGTTTATCGTATCCAGCAAATCCGGCACAACGGTTGAGGTTCACGCTTTGTTGGATTACTTCTGGGCGTGGGTGAAAGCCCAAGGCGAGACGAACCCCGGGCGTCATTTTGTGGCGATTACCGACCCGGGGACACCGCTGGCTAAATTGGCCCAAGAGCGTAGTTTTCGCGAGGTCATTTACGGCGATCCCCAAGTCGGGGGGCGCTACTCGGCGTTGACGGCTTTTGGCCTGTTTCCGGCGGCTTTGTTAGGAATGAAGATCGAGACCCTATTATCCCGGGCTGACCGCATGTTCGAGCAGTGTTTACCCACCCAACCCGCCGGTCGCAATCCGGGTTTGGTATTGGGGATTCTATTGGGCGTGGCTGCGGCTCAAGGGCGGGATAAATTAACCTTCCTTGCTGATCCCGAGTTACTGCCCCTGGGAGCATGGTTGGAGCAGTTGGTCGCCGAATCAAGCGGTAAAGAGGGGCGGGGGATTATACCGGTGGATCTCGAGCCAGAGGTTGACCCTGGGAATTATGGCCAAGATCGGCTGTTTGTGTACTTCCGCCTTAGCGGGGCAAAGGAAGGAAGAGCAAGCGCCCTATTAGCCGCCGGCCATCCGGTGATCACTTTGCGCTTGGATGATGTCTACGATCTGGGCGCCGAGATGTATCGCTGGGAAGTGGCAGTCTCGTTGGCTTGCGCGTTTCTACACGTCAATGCTTTTGACCAACCGGATGTTGAAGACAGTAAAGGCCGCGCACGGGCATTGCTGGCGGCATTTCAAAACCAGGGAACGTTGCCATCCGAAAAGGCTCAGTGGGAAGACGAGCATGTTGCGGTCTTTATTTCCCAGGACATGGAGCAGAGCGGTTTGGAATTGGCAGCGTTAATCCAACGATGGATTTCTCAGGCAGAGCCGGGTGATTACATCGCCATCAATGCCTATTTGCCTCGAAATGTACAGATGTTCGAGCAGTTGCAGCAACTGAGGCGGAGAATCCTTGAAACGACCCATTGCGCTACGACGCTGGGCTTTGGGCCGCGGTTCTTGCACTCTACGGGACAATTGCATAAGGGTGGGCCGAACCGGGCATTGTTTATCCAAATCACACGTGAGCCTGAAACTGATTTGGATATCCCTGGTCAGTCGCTCCGTTTTGGGACACTCGAGCGTGCCCAAGCGATGGGTGACTTTGAGGCATTAAAGTCACGCGGACGCCGTGTCCTTTATCTCCACTTCAAGACCCCGGTGCTTGAGGGCCTTCTGTGAAATAGATGGTCTCATAGGACGACACGGTCAAACGTGAGCAGTAAGATCGGGCTCATCTGCGACGACCTCTTGAAAGCATCGTCCAAAGAATAAACGCCGCAAAGAAAAATGCCCAGGGGTGCGAAAGCCCCCAAAGGGCTCGGCGGCCCCACCGTCGCCAGTGCTCGATTTTCTCGGCAGTCCGTACCGGGATTTCGGGCTTTTGCTGCCAGTCCATCTCGCGAATCAGGGGAAGAAATCCCTGGTGCACGCAGCCTTCAAGGCTGAAGATGTAAATGTAATCTGTGTGTTGGTAAGCCAATAAGAGGTCGCGTTGTAACTCGGCCCAACTGAGGGGGCGCGTATTAGCCACACCTTCCAGATCTACTCCCCCACCGGTACTACCAACCCCGATGGCCTGAGCATCAAAGGCATAACTCCATAAATAGCCATCTCCCATGGGCCGCACAAAACTGGAATAAAGCATCAGGACTTCACGGTCAACGGCCAGATCAACAATTCCTAATAAACGTTGCAGTAGTGATGAGTGGGCGCGACGTTCGTCCACAATCAGAGGGATTTGGTACGATTCAACGGGGTAACCATCTCGACGGATGCGGTTAACAAGCAACTGGTAGGCTTTGCGTCCATTGGTGCCCCGTTGGCGGTTAAAGGCTTGTCGAGCCAGGTACCAACCCCCTTGCCAGGTACTATGCCGCAAATACTCGATAACGCGGTAGTCCGGTTCGATATCCAGTCCAATGGCTTTCCACTGCAAGCCATACTCCTGACTCCAAGCCTGGAATTGCTCGTAGCGCTGGCAGGCTTGTTCGACGTTATCCAGATTGAACCAATACCCTTGATCTTTAGGAAGCAAGAGCCAAGCATGGACTGGAACATTTTCCCTATTTAGGCGTTTGACGATCTCCGCACGCTCAGGGCTTAAATCCAAGATACCAAGACTGACGTGAGCCTCTAAAGTCTTGAGGTCGGATATGAGTTCGGGAGTCTCAAACAACGCTTGCAAAGGGTTGCTTTCCAGTTCACAAAAGAAGGTAAGGGTAGGTTTTTCCATAAGAAATCTCGTTTAACCGCAAATTATGGGGATCAAAATGATTGTTGTGCTAGGGCGATGGCACCCAGTACACCTGCCAATCCGCCCAAGGCAGGGGGGACAATGTAAGAATCCGTCTCTTCAAGAAGCGCTCTGGCTTGGATGTAGCCATTTAGTAAGGCGCGGGTTCGCGCCCGAATGCGGGGAAAGAGATGGGTTTGTTGCATGACTCCGCCCCCTAAGATGATGCGCTGGGGAGAAACGACACAAATTATGGTTTGTAAGGCTAAAGCAATATAGTCTGCCTCCAGATCCCAAATGGGATGATCAGGGGGTAAAGTCTCTGGATTCTGTCGTAGGCGTGCTTGTAAGGCTGGGCCGTTGGCTAAACCCTCAAAGCAGTCTCCATGGAAGGGGCAAACACCGGGAAATGGATCTTTGGTTAGATCGTGAGGAAGGGGGATGTGTCCCATCTCGGGGTGCAACAGGCCGTGAAATGGACGTCCCTGAACGATCAGCCCACCCCCGATCCCAGTGCCGATGGTGATGTATACGTAATCCGAAAGTCCCTTGGCACTGCCCCAGGTGCCTTCAGCCAATGCGGCGCCGTTAACGTCGGTATCAATAATCACTGGACATCCGGTACGGGCTTGGAGCACGTCCCGAATGGCCACGCGTTGCCAGCCGGGTTTGGGTGTGGAGGTGATAAATCCATAGGTGGGAGAATGGGGGTCAAGGTCTAAAGGGCCGAAACTGGCGATCCCGATGGCCTCAAGGCGGGTTTGGGTTTGGGACATAAATTGATTAAAGAATTCGGCGGCACGACTGAGCGTTTCTTCGGGTGTTGTAGTGGGAAAGCGCACTTGAGCCAGGAGTTCGTCGGGTCCGGTGCCCACCGCACAAATAAACTTGGTGCCACCTGCTTCGATTCCACCGAAAAGAGGCATAGATCACCTCATCCTGAATGGATTGAATTCAGAAATATTCTCTGCCTTAGAGGATAGGGGTAAGGAATAAACCCCAAAGATTGGACTATTGGTTATAATAGCGGGGAGCTCTTGTCCAGCCAGGCACGAGAGCATTCGAGTTGCCTTTCAGGGTAGGGCTTGTTTTCAATCTTATCATAAAAATCATAGCAGAAAGTGCGAGGGATCCATGGATATTTTTGCCAAATGTTACGACTTCACGATTGCGAAGCAAGCCATTGAGCAGGGGATTTATCCTTATTTCATCCCGATGGCGGAAAATGAGGGGACAGAAGTCGTCTTTGAAGGCAAACGTCTGATCATGTGTGGGTCAAATAATTATTTGGGGCTAACCACGGACCCACGCGTGAAAAAAGCGGCTTGTGAGGCGATTGAACGCTTTGGCACCAGTTGCACCGGCTCGCGTTTTCTCAACGGCACCCTGGCATTACACGAACAACTTGAGCGTGAGTTAGCCGAATGGGTGGGAAAAGAAGCCGCGCTGGTGTTTTCTACCGGCATGCAAACCAACTTGGGCACAATCAGCGCATTGGTCGGGCGTAATGATGTGGTGATTTTGGATAAAGATGATCACGCCAGCATTGTGGATGGTGCGCGCCTGGGGTTCGGAAAGATCGAGCGCTTCCGCCATAATGATGTTGAGCATTTAGAGCGTGTCTTGCGCGCCATTCCCGAAGAAAGCGGTAAGTTAATCGTGGTGGACGGCTTGTTCAGCATGGGGGGGGACTTAGCCCCTCTGCCTGATATTGTGGCGGTTGCGCGCAAATACGGTGCACGGGTCATGGTGGACGATGCTCACGGCATGGGTGTATTAGGCGGTGGACGGGGAACGGCGGCTCATTTTGGGGTTACCGACGAGGTGGATCTTATCATGTCCACCTTTAGCAAGTCGTTTGCTTCGCTGGGCGGTTTTGTCGCAGGGGATGAACAAGTAATTCACTACGTTAAGCATCATGCGCGCGCATTGATATTTAGCGCCAGTATTCCGGCTTCGAATGCCGTGGCAGCCTTAACGGCGTTGCGTATTATGCGCGAGGAACCTGAACGGATTGAACGGGTCAACAAAATCGGTGAGCGCATGCGGAGTGCTTTCCGCGAAATGGGATTCAATATCGGGAATTCGCAATCTCCCATTGTACCCATCATCATAGGAGATGATGAGAAAACGTTTCTCACTTGGCGCTTATTATTCGAGAATGGGGTCTTTGTCAACCCGGTTATCAGCCCGGCGGTCCCGCCTGGGATGCAGTTACTGCGCACCAGTTATATGGCTACGCACACCGACGAGCAGTTAGACCGCGTTTTAGACATTTTCTACAAAGTGGGAAAAATGGTTGGGCTCATCTGAACGGTTAGACCCGACGAAAGACGCAGAGGCGTAGGTGGTCCTACGCCTCTGTTGTTTGGTGAGGATCGGCAATAAAAAGGATACCAATGGTATCGGGTCCACAGTGGCTTGAAATGGTGGCTCCGGCTTGGGTGATGCAGATTTCCTCGATGGAAGCCATAGATTGAATGGCTTTAGCCAGGTAATTGGCATCCTCATCACATCCGGTATGAGTGATAAACACGCGGTGATGATCGAGATAAGGCAGGTGGGAGCGAAAATCTTCAAGCATTGTATCTAAAGCCTTCCGGCGTGACCCGCGGACTTTGGCTTTGACGCCAAGAGTGCCATCAGGACGCACTTCGATGATGGGGCGAATCTTCAACACGCTTCCAACAATAGCCTGTAACGCTGTACAACGTCCGCCCTTGTAGAGATAGTCCATTGTCTCAATGACAAAGGAAGTGTGCACGCGAGGCACCGTGGCCTGAATCTCGCGGACAATATCTGCGGTAGTCCAGCCCTGATCGCGCAGTTCCGCGGCCTTAAGAACCAAAAGCCCAATACCAGTGGAAAGATTTTTGGAGTCAACAACATGAATATGTTTTTGAGGTAATTGGTGAGCGGCTAATATCCCGTTAGGAAGTGTTGCCGACAGTTTTGATGAAATCCCAATGTAAATGATTTCATCCGCGGGCTCGAAAAATTCCAGAAATTCTTTGATGGAAGGGGCGGAAGTTTTGGGTAGATCACCGGTTTTGTCCACGAGATTGAAAAGTTCTTGGGGAGAGATAGTCCCATCGGGTATCGTGCGGTTATCAATGAAGACTTGGAGAGGAAGCACTCGGATATTAAACCGAGAGATTAATTCGGGGCTCAAATCAGCGCAACTGTCGGTTACAATATCCACCATATAGAGTTGCCCTCCCTAAGGATTTTGGGCTAATTATAGTCCATGATTGGGTGTGAATTGAGGAGAGTTGTGATGAACGAGGGATTATCTATCTATCTTTTTGACCTGGATGGAGTTTTAATTCAACCCGGGGGCTACCGCCGTGCTTTGAGAGATACGATCAATGATTGGGCTGGCCGCATGGGGTTAGAACAAGATTTGGCACCCGATGAGGAAGAGATTGCCATTTTAGAGGCGCAAGGTGTGACCAGCGAGTGGGATATGATCCCATTCTCGCTGGCGTTGATTGTAGAGGCTTGGTGGGAAACACACCCAGACATTAATCTTCCTGGGGATTTATTGCAGGCCGTAGCCACAATGGAACGGTGTACCCGGAATGGCATGAAGCGTCCTGAGTTCCATTGGGCTTTCACGGCATGGGGGGATCAGCGCATAGTGGGATGCCCGCTGGTAGAAGGTTTACTACTCCGAAAAGAAGATCCGTGGGTCAGAGAGCGATTCCCTCGTTTGGTGGGGCATCCTTTATTGGAAATTCTCTTCTCGTCCACCCGTGATATCTTCAAACATTTACCTAATCGGGACTTCCAGGTACGGGTACTGGGAAGTCAAACTTTTGAGGCGACGTATCATTTGGAGGCGCCTTTTGCAACGCCATCCTACCTGGCAGCCTGGGATCGTCCATTGGCAGATAAGGGTCTTCTGAACGAGGTGTTGCAAAGAGGCGGTGGTTTGGGCGCGGTGATTACCGCACGACCTTCTCGCTCACCATTACCTTCGCCAAGCCGCCAGGTGGGGTATAGTCCGGAGGCCGAAATTGCGGTGGATTTAATCGAATTGGACGGGGTACCGGTGGTCGGACACGGCGCGCTGACTTACATTGCTGAACACTTGGGAATCCACGCCGAACAATTGCTCAAGCCCTCACCATTCCAGGCCCTAGCGGCCATCATGGCGGCGCTAAGTGGTGATGCATTGGTAGGGTTATTATGGGCATACCAGGTTTATGGAAAGTCGTCCTGGGGTACCAATGCCTATCTGGATGCGTTGGTAGATGAACATCGTTCGCGGTTTCCGCGCTTTCCTTCCGGTTTGACGGTGCATGTTTTTGAAGATTCGCCTATTGGCATCCAGGCCAGCCGGCGGTCAGCCCAATTTCTAAGCGAGTTGGGTTATCGGGTTGACCTTCAGGCTTGGGGAATCTCGCACCGGTCAGCCAAAATTCAAGCCTTGGTGGAGCAGGGAGCGCAGGTCTTTCCCGAGGTCAATCAAGCCTTGGAGGCTGTGCTGGCACGCCGAAATCACAGAAAACGTGCACCAGTTGAAGAAGTGGGTTCGACTTGAGACTCTTCATCCACATAAACAGGCTCGCGGCGTGATGAAGCGGCCTGAACTGGTGTGGTACGCCGAATGGAAGGGGGTGGTGTGATGGGCATCGAGGTGTGCTGGTGGTCTGTTGAAGGTATGCTTTCACGATTACGAGAGCCAACCTGAGGGTGCATTGGCTTGGAAAATGACGGTTGACTTGCAAGTAGACGCTGTCCGGCGAGAGTAAGTGTGCCAATGAGAAGGATTCGGGTTACCCATACCAAGATGGCAATAAACAGCGGGACCACCTGGATTAGGAGATCGGCATTGATGAATGCACTGGCGCGGGGAGTATGCTCAACGAGCGCCAGCGAAACACTCCACCAAGTCAGAACGGCGTTCATGGTTGCTGCCAGTAACCAGGCACCAAAAAGGAACCAGATGCCTCGGTTTTGTGCGATCTCATCATCTGGGAGGAATAAGCGGGCAATACCAGCGAAGTCAATGCTGCAAAAAGCAATGGCAAGAATCGTAGCCCACTGCAAGGGGCCAAATGAGAGATCGCCCAACAGGTCATGCAGTGCCACGTACGTGGTGCTGTAGTTAAAAAGTTCAAAACCTACCAGCGCTACGAACAGCAGCCCTCCAAAGAAAATACTGCGGTGGCGGTGAAATGCGGCGGGGAGGCTTTCGAACCACGTGTTGAGCGTGTTAGTTAAAAGAGTCATCGTTACTCACCTCCAATTTCGACACGCACTGTTTTTTATAGATTATAGAATATATGTTCTATTTCGTCAAGCGCCGAGTTTGGAAATTGATTTGCGGGTACAATAGTGTGTTATGAAGCAAAAGGTCCATTTTGATTGGCTGGCGCCGTGGTATGACAAAATCTTCAAGCCGCCCTCTCGAGAAGAGTTGGAGTATCTTTTGCAATTGCCTACCTCAGGCTGGTTATTGGATGTGGGAGGGGGAACAGGGCGGGTAACTTCATCCTTGGTTGGTCTGGTGCAAGGGGTAGTGGTTTTGGATTTATCTATGGGCATGTTGCATCAGGCTAGACTTAAGTCCGCTCTTTTCCCGGTGCGGGCGAAGGCGGAATCTCAGCCGTTTCCGCCCCATACCTTTGCCCGGATTTTAATGGTAGATACTTTTCATCATCTCGAAGACCAGAAAAGAGCCTTGGAGGAGATCTTGCGTCTATTAGTCCCTGGGGGTATGTTGATGATTGAAGAGCCGAACTTCCGCCATCCCTTGGTAAAGTTCATTGCCCTTTTTGAGCGCCTGGCGGGAATGAACAGCCACTTTGTTTATGAGGAAGAAATTGAGCGCACAATCCAGTGGATGGGATACACACCGGAATGCCGAAAAGAAGGGGTCATCATTCGCATTTTTGTGAAAAAGTGAACCAAACGAGGAGTGCATATGGACGAAATCACGATTCAAGAAATTATGCAGAATATGCATCGCGCTTTTTCTCCGGAAAACGCCCAAGGGATTCGTGCTGTTATCCAACTGCATGTCACCGGTGACGAACCCGGCGATTGGATCATTCGTATTCAAGATGGTCAATGCGAGGTGAGTGAAGGGCAGAGCGCGGGGGCGGATCTCGTTTTTACAGTAGAAGCCCGCGATTTTCTGGAAATGTTGCAGGGTCGGCTAAACCCCCTGAGCGCTTATATGATGGGGCGACTTGATTTTAGGGGGAACAGTACCTTAGCCATGAAATTGCCATCCCTTTTTGCTAAAGGGATGGCATATCTTAAGCAACAGCGTGGGCAGGATCAATAGAGCCCCCAACCCAGATCAATCCCTTCCTCCATCATGGAGAAGTCCCACATTTCCATACCGAGTTCAATGAAGGTGGGAAGCCCCAACGCTTCTTCGGCCTTTTGGCGGGTCATTTCGATCAAGGCAGGACCGTAAGGGCAGAAGGGTGTAGTTAAGATCATGCGAATCATCACTTGGTCGGGCTCGATCCGAACGTTGCGAATCAATCCCAATTGAATGACGTTTAGACCGATTTCGGGGTCAATGATCTCGCGCAAGGCATCGCGTAGTTTGTTGCAGGCTTCAGGGTGCGTGGCTTCAGCGTCCCATACGGGACGATTCGTTCCGGGTTGAGAGGGATTTTCCATGTTCTTTCTCCGATTTGATAATGTAGACACAGCGTTGGTCTTTCTGAACGATGCAAGAGATTTTATCAGCGGGGTGAGCCAGGAGGGTAGAGATTAAAGATTGATCTACCGAGCATACTTCGGGATATTGCTGACTCAGGTAATAGTAAGGGCAGTTAACCTCTCGGATGCGATAGGTATCGCCGTCCTTTTCCCATTCAACCAAAAAGCCCTCTTCGGCAAGGATCTTGCGCAGAAACTCTAATCGCTCTTCGGTGCTCATCTTTTCCACAATGTTATGGTAACCCGTGGCGATTTCCTCACCGATTTGGGCGAATATCTCGCTCATGGCTTGTGATGAGAGGGTGCCTTTGAGTTGATTCAAAAGCCGCGTTGTCAAGCGGACGTAACGGGTAGGAAAACGTTCCAGACCGGCTTCGGTGAGATAGTAAACTAGCCGTGGACGTCCAACACCATGGCGTTCTTCCTCACTGGCAACCAAGCCCTCGGCAAGTAAGGAGTTCAAATGGTGGCGAACCGATATTGGGCTAATCCCAACCGCCTGGGCTAACTCATTAATGGTGCAACGAGGGTTGGCAAGGAGAGTTTGTAGGATACGTTCGCGGGTACTTTTTGTGTTCATTAACTATTCCCGTTATTTTCTCATCGGTGAGAACTCATGAAAAGGCCTAAGGTTTCTAGTGAGAGTATAGCAAAGGTCGGTCAAATTGTCAATATATTAGAAAATTATCATAAATATTGACCTGATCACCAAAACATGCTATAATGCACTCAACTTGATCCAAAGAGGTTTATTTCCGAGGAGGTAACGAAATTCATGACCGACGCATTAGTGATTCGCAACCTTAAAGTGCGTGTGGAGGGCAAGGAGATTCTAAAAGGAGTTAACCTAACCTTGCCCAAGGGTGAGGTGCATGCGATCATGGGACCCAATGGTACCGGGAAGTCTACTCTGGCTTATACCTTAATGGGACACCCGGGCTATGAGGTTATTGAGGGTGAGGTGTGGTTTAAAGGGCAGAATATTTTAGAACTGGAACCGGATGAACGGGCTCATTTAGGCATCTTCTTGGCGTTTCAGTACCCGGTGTCCATTCCGGGAGTTACTGTTGCCAATTTTCTGCGCACTGCGCTCAATGCTCAACGCCGTGCCCGTGATCCTGAGGATAAGGGTATTCCGATTGCCGAGTTCCGCAAATTGTTGAAGGAAAAAATGGCGCTACTCAATATGGATCCTTCGTTTGGGGGACGGTATCTGAATGATGGATTTTCGGGCGGCGAAAAGAAGCGGGCCGAGATTTTGCAAATGGCGGTCCTACAGCCCGAGATCGCCATTCTGGATGAGACGGACTCGGGGTTGGATATTGACGCACTGCGTATTGTTGCCCAAGGCGTGAATGCTTTACGGGGCCCCAATCTCGGCGTGTTGGTCATCACCCATTACCAACGCATTTTGAACTACATCAAGCCGGATGTGGTTCACGTGATGATGGATGGCCGGATTGTTGAAACCGGTGGCCCTGATTTGGCCTTACACCTCGAGGAAAAGGGCTATAGTTGGGTGCGTGAGAAACTGGAAAGCGATTCGGTTCTGGCGTGACCCTGGTGTTTAGCGGTAAATCTGAGCGGAGGGCAAAATGGTAGCAAAACCTCAGCAAGAAGAATTCCTGGAGCAATTGGGCGAATATCGCTATGGTTTTGCGGCTCCAGATGTGTCGGTGTTCAAGGTTCGCAAGGGGCTCGATGAAGAAGTTGTAAAGCAAATTTCCTGGATGAAGGGCGAGCCCCAATGGATGCTCGAGTTCCGTTTGCGGGCTTTAGAGCATTTCCGCAAGCGTCCCATGCCTACATGGGGTGCTGATCTTTCGGGGCTTAATTTGGACGATATTTACTACTACGTCAAACCCACAGATAAAGAGGGACGTTCGTGGGACGATATTCCTGACCCGATCAAGGAAACCTTCGAGCGTCTGGGTATTCCTGAGGCAGAACGGCGGTTTCTGGCCGGCTTGGGCGCTCAATATGAGTCCGAGATGGTCTATCATAGTATCCAGGAACACCTGGCCAAGCAAGGGGTGATCTTTGTCAGTATAGAGGATGGTTTGCGTCATTACCCGGATCTGTTCCGTGAGTATTTTGGCAAGGTAATTCCAATAGAGGATAACAAGTTTGCGGCGCTCAACAGCGCGGTGTGGTCGGGTGGTTCGTTTGTCTATGTGCCCAAGGGTGTCAAGGTTGATTTGCCCTTGCAAGCCTATTTCCGTTTGAATGTTGCCAATATTGGTCAATTCGAACGCACTCTTATCATTGCGGATGAGGGTGCGCAGGTGCACTACGTGGAGGGTTGCACGGCGCCAATCTACTCGACTGATTCGTTCCACAGTGGCGTGATCGAAATTGTGGTTAAGAAAGGGGCTCGGGTACGTTACACCACTATTCAGAACTGGTCTACCAACGTTTACAACCTGGTAACTCAGCGCGCCATTGTGGAAGAAGAGGGGACCATGGAGTGGGTGGACTGCAACTTGGGCTCTAAAATCACCATGAAATACCCATCGTGCTATTTGATGGGTCCAGGAGCCCATGGTGAAATCCTTTCTATGGCGTTTGCCGGCCCGGGCCAATGGCAGGACGCCGGTGGCAAAGTGATTCATTTCGCACCGCATACCAGCAGCAAGATCACCTCAAAGTCCATTAGCAAAGGCGGTGGACGAGCGTCCTATCGCGGCCTCTTAAAGGTGCACAAAGGCGCTTACGATGCCCGGTCCAATGTGGTCTGTGATGCTCTATTGTTAGATCCGAAATCACGTTCGGATACCTATCCGTATATTGAGATTGACGAAGAAGACGTTACGATTGGCCATGAGGCCTCGGTCTCAAAAGTGGGTGAGGAACAACTCTTCTATCTGATGAGCCGAGGTTTAAGTGAGGAAGAGGCAACGACCATGGTGGTTTCCGGATTTATTGAACCATTGGTCAAAGAATTGCCTATGGAATACGCGGTTGAGATGAACCGGCTCATTCAGTTGCAAATGGAAGGCTCGATTGGTTAATCGTACATTGAAGACACTGGACAGAAGAGGATGCGGAGGCTATGACAAAAGAAACCCCTGAGATTGTCATCCGAGGTCGGCGGCGCGAATCACAAGCGCCGGTAAAGACCTTTTCTTTTCACCGATCCATGGTGCGAGTATCCGGCCTGAGCCAGGGTATTCAAGCCTTCCGTGATCGGGCTTGGAGTCTCTTTGAAACCCTGCCGATGCCCGATCCCAAAGATGAGGCTTGGCGGCGCACCGATATCAGTGGACTTCAAGCCGATCTTTTTCGCCTGCCGGAAGTGGACGCCTACCTCGATCTCGCCCCATTGGATGAAAGTTTGCTAAGCCCTTTGGCTGGAGAGGCTCATGCGGGTCAGGTCATTCTATTGCCCGGTGGAGCGCGAACCACTCTGGATGAAAAACTGCGTGCTCGAGGGGTGGTGTTCACCGATTTGCGCACTGCGGAACAGGATTACGCAGAACTATTAGAGACCCGATTAGGGAAGATTGTTTCCCCGGAAGAAGGTAAGTTTGCGGCGTTGGCATCTGCACTGGCGCAGACTGGAGTGTTCCTCTACGTACCAAAGGGGGTTGTCATTGAACAACCACTTCACAGTCTGCTGTGGGGGCCGGGGATAGGTTTAGCACACATTTCCCATGTCATCGTATGGTTAGAAGAAGGGGCTTCGGTGACATATGTTCACGAATATGCCTCACCAACCGAAACCGGTGGGCAAACGCTCCATGCTGGGTTGGTTGAAGTGTATGTGGGTGAAGACGCCTCCCTGAGGTTCGTAGAACTGCAATCATGGGGTGAGCATGTCTGGAACTTTACCCACGAGCGGGTACGTGTAGCCCGCCAGGGAAATGTGGACTGGGTCTTTGGTGCTATGGGGGGGCATTTAACCAAGAACTTTGCCGAGTTGGATCTGGTGGGTGAAGGTAGCAGTGGTCGTATGTCGGGGTTTTACTTCACCGATGGCGATCAGCATCTCGATTATGACTCCCAGCAGAACCATCTGGCCCCCCATACAACCAGTGATTTGCTATTCAAAGGAGCATTGCTTGATCGCAGTCGGGTCGTTTGGCAAGGGATGATCTACGTTGCGCCAGGGGCCTTTAAGACCGATGGTTACCAGGCCAACCGTAATCTGGTGCTCAGTCGTCAGGCGCGGGCGGACTCCATTCCCGGCCTGGAGATATTGGCAGATGATGTGCGCTGTACGCACGGGGCCACTGTGGGCAAAATTGATCCTGAGCAGATTTTTTATCTGCGTACCCGCGGTATTCCCGATGTGGAGGCTAAGCGGTTAATCGTTGAAGGATTCTTTGACCCGATTATGCAGCGCATTCCGTTTGAGGGCGTACGGGCGCGCTTTCAAGAGGCGATTCAACGGAAGATGTTGAACTTTAAGGGTTAGCCATCAACGCGTTTCCCCCGGGTTGCTCTGGTAGGGATTTCAGAGCAATCCGGGGAATATACCCCATTAGAATTATTTAAGGTACTCGCTAAGGCGCGTTCGATTTCATTTATGTGCTAAAATAATATGATGTTTGTTCCAAAATCATACGTTTGGGAGGTGGATATGGCAGGTGTACCTTATATGCGTCCACCTGAGCCGGAAAAGGGTTTCGATGTAGGCGATGTGGTGGAAGTCTACTGTGACCATGAGAAGAACGGCCAGCGGGTACGCGGTTGGGTGAAGGGAATCGTGGTGCAGGTGGACTCGAAAATGGTTGCGGTGCAGTTTCGAACTAACGTCTATCTAACCGACGGCTGGATGGTACCGGATCATATTTTGTGGTTCCCGCTCAACTCGCCGCATATCCGTGTGCCTCAGAAGCGTTCATCATCGCGTGCCGAACCGGTGGGCTCGAATTAGCCTTAGGGATGAATCCGGCTGGATGGTTATGGAGCGTGATATTTACATGCGGGCTGACCATTTAAAAGTTATTAGTGTTGAAAAGGTTCGGGCGGATTTTCCGATACTTCAGCGGGAAGTTCGTCCGGGGGTCAAATTGGTATATCTGGACTCCACGGCGACGGCCCAAAAGCCGCTCGCCGTGATTGAAGCCATGGATAAATATTATCGTTGGTCAAACGCCAATATTCATCGTGGGGTGCATACATTAGGTGAGGAGGCTACTGCGCTGTATGAAGCGGCACGCCAGCGCGTGGCTCGTTTTATAAATGCCCGCAAGACACGGGAAATTGTATTTACCCGCAATACCACCGAAGCGATTAACCTGGTTGCCTATTCGTGGGGACGGAGCCAATTACGCCCCGGCGATCTTATCGTTCTTACCGAGATGGAGCATCACTCTAATCTCGTCCCCTGGCAGATTTTGGCAGTTGAAAAGGAACTTCGTTTGGAGTTTGTGCCAGTAACGGAAGATGGCTATCTCGATCTAGCGACCTATCAGCGGCTGTTAGACCAAAACCCTCGACTGGTGGCGTTCACCCATATGTCAAATGTGTTGGGCACCATTAATCCGGTAGCCCAAATGGTAGAACTTGCGCACCAAGTGGGGGCGTTGGTGCTGGTGGATGGTGCTCAATCCGTACCCCATATGCGCATAGATGTGCAGGCGTTAGGGGTTGATTTTCTAGCCTTCTCGGCGCATAAGATGCTGGGCCCCACCGGTATTGGAGTGCTGTATGCTCGAGAAGACCTGCTTGAACAAATGCCGCCGTTTCTGGGGGGCGGGGACATGATCAAGAAAGTTCAGTTGAGGTCTTTTGTCCCCAACGAAGTTCCCTATAAATTTGAGGCCGGGACACCGGCGATTGCAGAGGCGGTCGGTTTTGCAGCCGCAATTGATTACCTGGAAGATGTGGGCATGGAAGCCATTGCCACTCATGAACGTGAGTTGGTTGCTTATGCACTTGAACGTCTGGCTACTATTCCGGGATTGAAGGTTTATGGCCCACCGGCAGAACATAGAGGTGGTGTGGTCTCATTTTCTATTGATGGCGTGCATCCCCACGATGTGGCCCAGATCCTTGATCGTGAGGGCATAGCCGTGCGTGCGGGTCACCATTGTGCGATGCCATTACATGAGAAATTAGGAGTGACGGCAACCACCCGAGCCTCGTTTTATTTGTATAACACACTTGACGAAGTGGAGCGTTTGGTTGAGGCAGTGCGAAAGGTGCAAACTATTTTCGGCTGAAAGGCGGGCATCTGAAATTTCTTATGGATGACCTTTATCGCGAACTGATCATCGAACGGTATAAAACGCCTCATCATCGGGGCCAATTAGATCCGCATGATATTTCATATGAGGATGAAAACCCACTGTGCGGCGACCATATTCGCATTGATTTGCGTGTAGCCGAGGATGGCACGATTACCGAAGCGGCTTTTAGTGGTCACGGTTGTGCGATTTCACAGGCCGCGGCAGATTTATTGATGGAAGCGATCATTGGCAAACACCTTGATGAGGTCAAGAGTTTAGGACGCCAAGACATGTTAGATCTTTTAGGCCTTGAGGCATTAGGGCCGGTCCGGATTAAGTGCGCTCTATTGCCGCTGAAGGTATTGAAAGCCGGAGTATACGGTTTGGGTCAGTCAGAGATAAAAATTGGAGATGAGGAGTTTTAGAGAGCGATGAGCAGTGGGGAAGCGTATGTTTTCCTGAAAGTAGCCACACGAGAGGAGATACCGGTGGGGGAACGTCTCTTCCTCGAGATCAACGATGAGCCCATTGTCATCATCAATTTAGCCGGGACACTTTTTGCAATTGGGGATGTTTGCACTCACGACGAGGGTCCGCTTGGCGATGGCGAGATTGATGATCATCAAATTATCTGTCCCCGCCACGGAGCGCGGTTTGACCTGCGCACGGGTAAAGCGCTCACTTTGCCCGCGGTGGTGGATATCCCGGTTTATCCCGTTCGCATCGAGGGAGATGACGTTTTCATCGGGATTAAACGGGCCTGAAAGGTATCGGATCTGGGGTTAAAAAGCGATTGCCCATTAGGGCAATCGCTTTTTAACAGCGTGTTTTTTTTTGTGCAAGCCATCATGCGCTGCTGCAGCGAAATGCTCCCACAATGCGCAGAATGTCAAACCCTTCCGCATATGGGCGTTCACAGATAGCACCATTGCGGATCAGGGTAGCCCGCGTGATTTTGGGATCAAAGTAGTAGCGATTCTGGTACGTCTTGTATTCCGCCAAAGCCGCAATTTTCTTTTCGACATCTTCTTCGGTGACTTCGACCAAGAAACTGGGAAAGAAGCCATAACTCGAGCGAATGACATCAAAGCCCAGCACGGTTGTACCCCGAAAAGCCCGTAAGGCTTCTTCGGTCACAGTGGCATGATCTTGATGAATATCGGCTTTGGTGTGCACAAATACCAGGTCGGGCTGAAATGTGCGGTTGATTTGGATCAGGTATTCTAGGATTTCCTGCCGGGCGTGAGGAAAGCGTCGGGTTTCAAATTGGCCTAGGATAACGCGGTCCTCAGGCACTCCGAGCACAGCCATACTGCGGTAGTGCTCTTCAACCAGATTCTTGAGCTCAGGGTTTTTTTGGTTATCCGAGAGCGTTACACACAGGATCTCGGTTTGATTCACAATGTGGGCAATAAGGGCACCACAGCCCAGTTCGATATCATCAGGGTGCGCACCGATGAAGCACACCCGGCGACCGTAGAAATACATGTCTTGTCCCATAGGCGCTACTTCGTGGCAAGAATTCCACCCACAACTTTAGTCATAACCAACTTGCCTTCTTGCTCCAAGCGGCGAGTAGCAACCTGAGCAATCTGGTCCATGACACGCTGAAAATCGTCTTTGCCCTCAAAAAGCCCTTTCCATAGGCGGCGATCCTCAGAGAGTGAAGCCCGTGTGTATTCAAGGAAAGGCTCAACGGTTTCGAAGGTCAGAGGATTTTCGAAGATAAATAGTTCAACTTTGGAGAACTGACGCTGTATGGTAGTGTATATCTCTGAGGCATAACGAGAACTACCGGGCATGGGGGGAATGGGCTTTTGGGTGGCTTCTCGAATAATGTCGTAGAAAAGTTGTTTGTTGTTGGGCATGGGTCCGGTGGTGAAGAGGTGTCCGCCGGGTTTTAGGACGCGGTGCATTTCGGAAATCGTAAAGGGGATGTTCTCGGCGTAGTAGATGGCGAAACAGCACGAGACCACGTCAAAGTTGTTATCTGGGTAGGGGAAAGTGCGGTTGAAATCTAAGTAAGAGAACTGAATGTTTGTGCCGCGGCTTTGATTTTCTTGGCGGGCTTTGGCGAGAAGTTCCTCGTTGACATCGCCGCCGATAATCTCGGCATTACCCTCTAAATGCTTGTAGAAAACAAAACACTGCTTGCCGGCACCACAGCCCACGTCCAGGATGCGGTCGCCCTTTTTCAGCGGTAAAACTTCGAGCATCCACTGGTCAATGTCGCGACTGCCGTAGCGTGTGTGGATATCAATCCGAGTCAATAGATCGCGGGATGTTTCCTGATAATCGTACTTCATGGTTGGTCTCCTTATGGGTCTGCGTTGGGGTAAGTATAAAGATTCGGAGCAAGTTGTCAAGGAATCACCCCAAGGATGGCTTGACGCGGACTTTTGGGGCGTGCTATACTGATTGTGATGAATAATCAGATTAATCTGAGCGATTGAGGTGTGCGGTGCTTCTAGAACGTGTAACGAATCATCACCTCTCAGAGTTTCTGCGTTACCTGGCTACGGAAGCCTGTCAAGAAAGTGAGCACTTACCCTCTTTGACCGAGTTGAGTGCTCATCTCGGCGTTAGCGTCTCGGTATTGAGGGAACAACTAGAAGTGGCACGGGCTTTGGGTCTGGTAGAGGTGAAGCCGCGCACCGGCATTCGTCGTTTACCCTACTCATTTCGGCCTACCGTCGTTCAGAGTCTGGCTTATGCTCTTGCTCTTAACCCTGAGTATTTCAGTGCCTTCTCAGACTTGCGCAATCATATTGAAGCCGCTTACTGGTTTGAAGCCACCAGCCGTCTTACCGAAGAGGATTGTGAAAATCTCTCTCGATTGATCGAGCGCGCGTTTCAAAAACTTCAGACCAATCCCATCCAGATTCCACATCCAGAACATCGCGAGTTGCATCTCGCCATTTACCGACGGCTGAATAACCCGTTTGTTGAAGGCATCTTAGAAGCCTACTGGGAACTCTACGAGGCTTCGGGTTTAGATCTGTATGCCGATTTGGCATATTTAGAACGGGTTTGGAGTTACCACCGTAAGATGGTGGAGAGTGTTTGCCAGCGAAACTATCAGGCTGGTTATGAAGCATTAATTGAGCATATGGGTTTGATTCATCAACGGAGCAAACCTATGCCATTCCAACGCTTTGAGTGAGGTTTCTTCAGACGAGGTAACCTATGACGACCCCTCAAATTTCTTCTCCCCTAAAAGAGCAAGAGACTCGATCTACCGTCGTTAATGATTTTTGTATTACCGTAGCCACGATCAATGGATCAGGAAGCGCAACGGCGAATGGGATTTTACTGCGCGCCCTATTTACCATGGGGATCCCGGTTTCGGGCAAGAACATCTTCCCTTCCAACATTCAGGGCTTGCCAACCTGGTATTCCATCCGTCTCAGCCGTAAGGGCTATCTAGGACGGATAGAGACGGACGATGTGATCGTTGCTATGAACCCCGCCACCTTTTTGCAAGATCTCAATTATCTCGTACCTGGCGGGGTTCTTTTTTATGACGACAGCATCAAGATGCCAATTCCACGTGAAGATATTGTGGCTTACCCGATGCCGGTCAAGCAAATCGTGCGTCAAGCGGACGTACCGGCTAATCTACGGGACTACGTCGCCAATATGGTGTACGTGGGTGTGGTGGCGCAAATGCTGAATATTGATTTGAAGGCCGTTCAACGGGCGTTGACAGTTCACTTCAAAGGTAAACAAAAAGCCATTGACTCGAATTGGGCCATCATCAAGGCGGCAGCGGATTGGGCGGCGGCTAACCTGGAAAAGCGTGATCCCTATTGGGTGGAACCTATGCCTGCCCCGGAGGGACGAATCCTAATTGACGGGAATACCGCGGGAGCGTTAGGGGCTATTTACGGAGGTTTTCAACTGGCTGCCTGGTATCCGATTACCCCGGCTTCATCTTTTGCCGAAGCGTTAGGTGAGTATGCCCCTGAGTTGCGCAAAGATCCGATTACTGGCAAGCACACGTTTGCCATTATTCAGGCTGAGGACGAACTGGCTGCGGCAGGGATGGCTATTGGAGCCGGTTGGGCTGGGTTGCGAGCAATGGCTTCAACCTCGGGACCTGGCTTCAGTCTGATGGCAGAATACTTGGGTTTGGCCTACTACGCCGAGGTACCGGTGGTTATTTGGGATATCCAACGGGTTGGGCCGAGCACTGGTCTCCCCACGCGCACTGCGCAGGGTGATTTGACCTTTGCTTATTTTCTTGGGCATGGTGACACCCAATATGTGATTCTGTTGCCTGGCAATGTCAATGAATGTTTTGAGATGGGATGGCGAGCCTTTGATATTGCCGAACGATTACAGGCGCCGGTATTGGTGCTCTCGGATCTTGACCTGGGTATGAATATGCACATTGGCCAGCCCTTTGAATACCCGGATGCGCCCATGGATCGCGGGAAAGTCCTCTGGGAAGAGGATTTGGAGCGTTTCTTGAATGAACATCAAGGGCAATGGGGGCGCTATTTGGACGTAGATGGAGACGGAATCCCTTATCGCACGTTGCCGGGCAACACTCATCCCCGTAGCGCCTATTTCGCCCGCGGTACCGGCCACGATGAGTTTGCACGTTACAGCGAAGAGCCTGAGGTATGGGAACGCGTTCTGAACCGGATCGCGCGAAAGATGGAAAACGCACGTAACCTGGTGCCCAAGCCCGTGATTCAGAGCCACCCGAATGCGGAAATCGGAATAATTGCCTACGGGTCCACAGAGCCGGCCATTCAAGAAGCGCGTGATTTGCTGGCCGCAAAAGGGGTGGCTACCGACTTCCTGCGGTTGCGCGCTTTACCCTTTACCGATGAGACAACTGAGTTTCTACGGGGCCATTCGCGTCTTTATGTCGTCGAACTGAATCGTGATGGACAGATGCGCCAATTGTTGGCGATGAGTTATCCTGAATATGCCACAAAGTTGCGCTCGGTAGCCCATGTAGACGGTCTGCCCCTAACGGCGCGTTGGGTAGTGGAACAGATTGCGGTGATGGAGGGATTGCAATGATCACTCAAGAGGTATCTTCACCAAAGGTGCAGGTTAACCGAGTTGGATTGACCCGCTCGGATTATCGTGGTTTGCCCAGCACTTTATGTCAAGGATGTGGGCACAACGCCATTGCCAATCAAATTATCAGCGCCATGTTTGAACTGGACGTTGTACCGGAAAAGGTCGTAAAGTTTAGTGGTATCGGTTGTTCAAGTAAAAGCCCCACCTACTTTCTGAACCGATCTTTTGGTTTTAACGGTTTGCATGGGCGGATGCCTTCTTTGGCACTAGGGGCGCTTTTTGCCGATACCTCATTGAAGGGAATTGGGGTAAGCGGCGATGGTGATACTGCCAGCATTGGCATGGGGCAATTCAAACACCTGGTGCGCCGCAATCTCCCCATGGTTTACATTGTCGAAAATAACGGTGTTTACGGGTTGACCAAAGGACAGTTTTCCGCCACTGCTGAGAAGGGGTTAACGCTCAAACGCCAGGGTACTAACCCTTATATGCCGGTAGATATTTGCCTCGAAGCGCTGGTTGCCAATGCGACCTTTGTCGCGCGTTCTTTTGCAGGTGACCCCAAGCAGGTCAAAGAGATCCTCAAGGCGGCATTTAGCCATCGCGGTATTGCCGTTATTGATATCATCAGCCCCTGTGTGACTTTCCACAATCAGGAAAATTCACTTCACTCTTATGCGTGGGGTAAAGACCATGAAATGCCATTGCACGATATTACCTTTGTGCCCCCGCGAGAAGAGATTTATATCGAGGATTTTGAGCCCGGGACGGTTCGCGAAGTGCAACTCCATGACGGCTCGACCATTATGTTAAAGAAATTGGATCACGATTATGATCCAACCGATCTCTTTGCAGCCCTGCGGGTTCTAGAAGAGGCGAAACAGAATAATTGGCTGATCACCGGGATTATCTATGTGAATCCGGATGCACCGACGATGTTTGATGCCTACAATCTACCGGAAGAGCCGTTAAACCGCCTTAGCCAAGACCGCTTACGCCCGCCGCAGGACACTCTGGAACAATTGAATCGCGTTTTCGGCGTGTGATCGGTTTTGCTCCGAGAACTGAATAAGCCCCGGAAGATAACCGGGGCTTATTCAGTTCCGGTGGCAACGGGATAGTTGGGATCACGAATCCATTCGCTCCACGAACCAACGTACAATCGAGCCCCAGGCAGACCCGCAATTTCCATTGCCAATATGTGGTGGCATGAGGTTACCCCAGAACCGCAGTAAACTACTACCTGCTCAGGGGGTATACTGCCAAGCAGTGCAGTGAATTCTTCTCGCAATGCCATCGGAGATTTGAAGGTACCATCTGGATTCAGGTTGTTCTGGTGGAAGCGATTAACAGCACCGGGGATATGACCGGCAACCGGATCAATGGGTTCGGTTTCGCCGCGATAACGTTCGGGGGCTCGCGCATCAATAAGAAGGAAGCGAGGGCGCCTGAGATGTTGTTCAATCTCGAAGGTGGTCACCATCAAATCCCAGTTGGGTTGCGCATGAAATATGGTGGGTGGGGGTGTGTGAATATCCTTTTCAATCGGATACCCTTGACGCACCCAATGATCGAAGCCACCATTTAGCACGGCTACCGCTTTGTGGTTAAAGAGCCGTAGCATCCACCACAGTCGAGCGGCAAAAGCCCCTCCAACCGTATCATAAACCACCACTTGTTTGGTATGGTCAATGCCCCACCGGCTCAGTCGTTGGCAAAATACTTCTGGGTCTGGCAAAGGATGTCGTCCGGTCAGGGGAGTGCGAGGGCCTGAGAGGTCACGATCCAAATCGGCATATACCGCCTTAGGGATGTGACCTTCTTGATAAGAGAGAAATCCCCATTCGGGTTGCATCAGGTCAAAGCGACAGTCTACAATAACCCAATCTTGGCGGTGTAGGTTGGATAGCACATCCTGCGGAGAAATGAGCGTGGTGAAAATTGCCATACGGTTAGCCCTTCAATTGGATGGAGAGGCAGGGGGAATAGGATGCGTTGTGGCGGTAAATTCTGAGGCGGGATACGGGGTATCCCATGTGGCGAGGAATGCGATAGAAGAAAGCGGCAGACGCAGGCGGGGGGAAAGTTCCTTTTCCAGGATATCCGCAGGGAATCCATCTGTATCTTCGGCGGGATACCCCACGGCCAACATAACCACAGGGGTGTAACCCCGTGGTATGTTGAAATAACTGCGTGCTTTTTCAGCATCAAATCCCCCCATAGGGCGAATATTTAAGCCCAGTGCAATGGCCTGTAGGATAAGATTTTCGTTCGCCATGCCCAAATCGTGGAATGCTTTAGGGTTTGGGCGGCCATCAGGGCGAATTTCCTCGGCAACTGCGAGGATTAATAACGGGGCGCGGTTAGCCCATTTCTGGTTTCCTGGGGTCAAGCATTCGCGTGCCTTATTGAGCGCTTCTGAATTTCGCTCGTCGAAGATAAGATAGCGCCATGGCTGCAAATTATTGCTGGAGGGAGCAGAACGCGCGGCTTCCAGCAGTAATTGAACCTTCCAGGGTTCGATTGGACGCTGTGAGTCCATCAGTCGTGATGAACGGCGCTGAGCAATTAGCGGATGAAGTTCAGGGTGGGGCTGATAAATCTCCATAAGACGCTCTCTTACGCTAGAAGGGATGATGCGGAGGGTAATCCCGCAGCTGGCACGGCATATCGCACCGCGTTTAAGATGGCTTCTGCCACAACTTGGGCGGCAAAGGCACCCACAATATTAACATCGGCATTGCGCTCCCCGGTGGCAAGGGCAAAAATCGTATCCCCATCCAGCATAGTATGAGCTGGCCGGATGGTTTGAGCTAAGCCATCCTGAGCCATTTGAGCCACCCGGGTAATCTGCTCTTTGTTTAAACGTGCATTGGTGGCAACAACGCCGATAACGGTGTTCTGCCGCGTTGCGAATCGGAAGGCAGTGCGACCAACCAGGCTACGCATAACGTGCAGCGTGTTGGCAAACTTTTCGGTTTCCCCAATACGCTTAGGGCCTAAATAAAGCGGGCGGGCGCCGGCAAGAATTTGACCGTTGGTGGGATCAATTACATCACCTAAAGCGTTAACCGCTACGATAGCACCAACGATAACTCTATTGCCTATTTCGATGCTAGCGGTGCCTAAGCCTGATTTCATGGCTTGCTGTATGCCCAAAATTTTTCCAACTGTAGCACCCATACCAGCCCCTACGTTCCCTTGGGCTGTATTCGGGGTTGTAGCATTCAGGCAGGCTTGGTATCCCATGGCCACATCCGGGCGGACTTTGGGGTTGCCCACATCCAAATCAAAGAGGATGGCTGCGGGAACGATAGGGACGCGGGTAACACCAACATCAAAACCGATTTGGCGTTCTTCCAGGTAGCGCATCACGCCGCCGGCGGCGTCTAAGCCAAATGCTGAACCTCCCGCCAGCACAATAGCATGTACTTTTTCTACCAAATGCACTGGACGGAGTAAATCTGTTTCGCGCGTGCCCGGCGCGCCACCGCGTTGGTCAACTCCTGCGGTTGCCCCTTTGGGGCAGAGAATGACGGTGCATCCGGTCAATGCTTCTTCGTCATGAGCGTGACCTACTAGGATTCCGGGTACATCGGTAATAGAGTGGTGAATGTGGCTCGACATTGTCAATCTTTGCACTATAATTTGGGATTATATAGTTAATTTCATTATAACAGCCCGATGATTTTCTGCGGATGAGACACGTAATGTTTTGGAGGTAATCATGACACCTGCGCGCAATGAAGAGCCTGCCAGCGGAGCCATTGCTTTTGTCGTTTTCGGCGTGACCGGTGACCTAACCCGACGGAAGTTAATCCCGGCGCTTTATGAACTGGCTTTAAGCGGCCGTTTGCCTCAACCGTTATATATCCTTGGTTTTGCCCGCCGGGATTGGTCGGATGAATTTTTGCGCGAAACACTGCGGGAGGCGGTTGTCTCTCATGCGCGCACCCAACCGATTAGCCAACCGGCATTAGAGCGTTTATTGGCAAATGCTTATTATATTCGCTCGACGTTCGAAGATCTCGAAGGATATCAACGTTTGGCATCGCTTCTTAAATCGTTGCGAATAGATCATGTTTTATATTACTTGGCTACGCCTCCTGAAGAATATGTGACGATTGTCCGGCGCATTGGTGAAGCACGCTTGAACAAACGGGGTAATGGTTGGACACGAATTGTCATTGAAAAGCCTTATGGCAATGATCTCGAGTCGGCGCAGGCACTGGAAGCCGAGGTACATAACGTTTTCTCCGAGAAACAGGTTTATCGAATTGACCATTATTTGGGAAAAGAAACAGTCCAAAATATTCTGGTGTTGCGCTTTGCCAATGCCATTTTTGAGCCGCTATGGAATCACAAGTATGTGGATCATGTCCAAATCACTGTTGCTGAAACAGATGGTATTGGCACCCGTGCCGGCTACTATGACCGGGCTGGTGTGATCCGTGATATGTTTCAAAATCATTTATTGCAGTTATTGACCTTGACCGCCATGGAAGCCCCATGGGCATTCAATGCCGACGCGGTGCGGGATGAAAAAGTTAAGGTGCTGAAAGCCTTGCGCCCTTTACGTGGCAAAGAGGCGTTGGCGAATACATTTCGGGCACAGTATGTCTCTGGGTTTATTGAGGGTCAGCGTGTGCCGGGCTACAAAGATGAGCCGGGGGTGCCCGCGAATTCGATCACGGAAACGTACTTAGCGGTACGCCTTTTCGTAGATAACTGGCGATGGGCAGGTGTGCCGTTTTACCTTCGTTCGGGTAAACGCCTTCCGGTGCGGTGCACAGAGATTGTGATTCAATTCCGCCAAATGCCACTTTCGCTGTTTAACTGGCATAACGTTGCCGGCGAAGCCCCAAATGCGCTGGTGCTGCGCCTTCAACCTAACGAGGGCATTGCACTGGAGTTCGGTGCAAAGGCGCCGGGGCCGGTCAACCAAATCACGCCGGTTAAATTGGAATTCAGTTATCAAGAGACATTTGGAGTGCAACCCCCGGAAGCCTACGAGCGATTGCTTTTAGATGCCCTCTTAGGGGATGCGACATTGTTCACCCGTTCCGATGAGGTGCTGGCGCAATGGGCGTTTACTTCCGAGATACTAAAGGCATGGCAAGAATACCCGGTGCGCAATCTCCCCGTTTATGAGTCGGGAACATGGGGACCGCCGGGGGCGGATGATTTTATCCGTCAAGATGGTCGGGTGTGGCGTAATTTGGTCTAGACCCAGATTGCGCTACTCAAACCTGCTTCATGTTAAAGGCATACGGTTGCTTGGGGGAGAGGATAGCCAGCCCCACAATATGAGTCATGTGGGTGAGAAGGTCGCCGGCAGGGGAGCGCCACAGGCTACGCAGTGGGTGTTATCAGGTGGATTAGGCGTTCGACAGTATTCGCATGTGAGACGACTGAGGGCTTGGCTTATCTGCTCACTGGCATGGTGAAGTCGGGCAATGGCTTCAATGGTTTCCCAGATTTCTTGTGTTAATTGCAGAGATTCGATATCTTGCGCCAGATCATCTATACGTTCTAGCAATCGCCAGGGATTGCGTAGTAGGCTGAGCACTGTAACTCCCAAACTTGCCGCCACATCCCATAAGGCCTGTTTGCCCACCTGAACGATCACTCCCTTGGTGATGCTTTCAAGGGTAACACCGATAGCCGTCCGGCCTCCCGATTGCAGACCTTCACGAGTGGTGATTTGTAATGCGATTTTGGGCCCATCGCCAATCTGAAGAACGCGAAAACCACCCCGATCAAAGCGTATTCTCAAGGCTTCGGCGATGTCTTGAGGGGTAATTTCTCCGTAGTAAACCCGCTGTTCCATAATCGAATTGATTATAATCGGACACAGATTAATTGGAGTAAGGTTAGAAGAGGAATTACATGAGAGTAAAACATTTTTGGGCGCTGATAACCCTGATTGTTGCAGGAATGATGTTTTTTCAACCCGCTTTTTCCGGTTTGAGCGTGCGGGCGCAAATTCCTACGGTGGATATTCCGACCGTGACCAGTACGCCGAGCGGCCCCATGGTTACGGTCAAACCCGGTTTAGGTGAAGATTTTGTCAATGTGCGTTCAGGCCCAGGAGGCGTTTACCCTCGGATCGGGGTCCTATTATTGGGGCAAAAGGTGCCCGCCAAAGGACGCTCGCCGGGCGGGGAATGGATCATGATCGAATATCCAGGGGTTCCGGGAGGTGTGGGGTGGGTCTATGCCCCGCGGGTGGATGTGACACCGGGATTTGAATTGCCGGTGGTTGAACCGCCTCCCACAGTTACCCCGCAGACTACACCGACCATTGATCCTACTCTGGCGGCCCAGTTTGTATTTACCCCCCAACCTACCCGTCTGCCAACGTTTACCCCGGCTCCCTCATTGGTAGTTCCAACCTTCACGGATGCTAGCGCTTCGGGTAGCTCTGTAGGGGTTCCGGCGGGTTTGGTCATTGTGATTTTACTCTCGGTGGGGATTCTGCTGGGAATTTTCGCCTTTTTACAGGGGCGTTAGCCATTATCGCTTGTAATTTTAGGAGTGTTGGTATCTAAGAACTCGCGCATGGCTTGTAGGCAGTTGGCGCTGACACGGTGCCCAACATGGTCTAGGCAAGCCTGGATATTTGCCCCGGCGATTTCGAGCCATTCCAGATACTCTCGGACTCGCTCGAAAGGGACGATGTCATCCTCATAGCCATGCGCGATAAAAACAGGCTTTCCGGAGAGCGAGCCCGGGCGGAGAGCTTTTGTCCCGCCTCGAGGTAGGAAGCCGGAAAGAATGATCAACCGATTGACATGCTCAGGGAACAAAATGGTGAATGTAAGGGCCATTGCTGCCCCCTGACTGAAGCCCATAATGTCTATTGGTACTTTGGAAAGAGATAAGTGCGCCAGCCAGTTTTCCAGGTCATTTTTTAATTTCAAGGCGGATTGGACGAATATTTCCCAGGGGGCGGGTCTTTCGGGAGTGGGTGGAACCCAGGCGTATCCTCCCGGTTCTGCTGGGAAGGGAGCGCGGGGTGCTAATATCCAGCGAGTGGCAGGTAGGCGGCGGATGAAAATATCCATGGAATGCTCATCCCCGGTCCAACCATGGAGAACTAACAAGGGTGTGGCAAAGTGATCATCGGACTGGGGTGGAAAGACTTTAAGGACTCGATTTTCAAACGGATAAAGGTGAGCGTGTTCAAGCGCGACCATGTTTTACAATCCAATCCCAGATTGCAAGAGTCAGTATAACCATTCCTATCGGCATTAATCCTACGAGCAGACAAAACAAGCCTAAACTGGCGGCAGAAAGTCCATAGCGCCAGGCGATTAGGCCCAAGCCAACGAGGAATAAGATGAGTAGCCCTCCAAGGATCAAGCGAAAAGTGGTTTGTCGGGCATACTGTCGTAAGTCTCGCATCGTGACACTACTCTTCTAGTGGATGAATGATCTCCGGAGGGGGCGGGCTTTGGAAGCGACGTAGCAAACCGTGCGGCCAGGATAACGCATGATGAATAGCATCAAGTGCTTGTTCTACAGCTTCCTCACCTGCCTTGAACAAAATACTTGGTTCTACTTTGTCCAAAATTCCAAATTGATTGACTTCAGGGCGTAAGATCACATCAGGTTTTTCAACTTGCATGCGAAGTTCGGCTAACATGCGTGAAGTAATATCAATGGCTTGAATGTAGATGCGAAAGGCTTGACTGAGACGCAGGTTGGAGATTTGGCTCAAGAGAGGGGGAGGGAGTGGGGGGGTGGGGATGGGGTTGAAATCGGGTAACTCCTGCCATTTCTCCGGAACCGGTGAAAGGCACACGGCAATGATGGGGAGTTTGGGGGCCAACCAGCGGGCTACGGCAACTGGTACCGGATCGAGCACACCTCCATCTACAAGTTCAGCCTGACCAATTTTTTGGGCCGGGAAGATGCCGGGAATAGCGATCGTAGCCAACACAGCATCTAGAACCGAACCGCGGTTCAGTACGTATTCTTGTTTGGTGTTGAGATCAACTGCGGTACAAGCAAAGGGAATAAGCAACCGATCAAACGTCAAACCTGCCAGGAATCGCTCTAGGAAAGGTGCAACCTGCCCCAAGCCCAATAGTGATGGGCCATCTTGAGGGCGGCGTGCAAAGTAATTAATTCGATTCAGGTCGGCAAGGGCTTCGATCAATTGGGTGACGGAATAACCGGCGGCGTATAAAGCGCCCACGACTCCCCCCGCGCTGGTGCCGGCGATAGCCTTGATTTTGATCCCTTCCTGCTCTAACCGATGGATGACGCCCAAGTGAGCGATTCCCTTAACCCCTCCGCCCCCTAATGCTAATACCACTTCACTCATGACGATTACCTCCCTGTGATTTTTGACCATCTTTGGATGCTGAGGTCATTATAATCCCAATGGTTAAGAGAAATGTAAGGTGCTTGGGAAAGGTGTAAAGTCCTCGAAGAACGAGTAGAATTGAACGGTTGATTTTTACGGAAGCGGGTAAGGTCATGAGGGGTCGTCTGTCCATGTTTCGCCGGCTGAATTTGGGTATGCTTCCCGTGGAATACCGGGGTAATTTTCTTCACCTGATTGCCGATATTGCTTGGTTTGGTGTTTTAAATGGGAGTTCACTCTCGTTTCTCACCATTTATGCGGCTCGGGTTGGGGCTACGACGGAACAGATTGGCTGGATCAATGCGGCGCCGGCCCTTATGAGTCTGCTTTTCGCCCTACCGGCAGGGGCGTGGCTTGAACAACGTCATGTGCACTCGGTAGTCGTTCGCACGGCAATCGCACATCGGTTGTTGTATTTGTTCCTTGTTATACTGCCGCTCTGGGGGGCAACCTCAATACAGCCCTTTGTGTTGATCGGGTTAATCTTTTTCTTTTATATCCCTGGGGCCGCACTTTCGGTCAGTTTTAATGCCTTATTTGCAGAAACCGTTCCGGCAGATTGGCGGGCATGGGTAGCAGGGATGCGAAATGCGGCTTTTGCCGTGGCCACTATAGTGTCATCGCTGATTTGTGGTTACATTCTGAATGTTTCCCCTTTTCCGACTGGGTACGTCTGGGTTTTTCTGATCGGGGTCATCGGGGCGGCAATGAGCACCGTGCATTTGTATCTTGTGCGCGTGGTAACGAAGGAAAGGTATAGAGCAGCGAGAGAGAACCCCCGTCCGTTGGTAGCCACTTTGTTGGGGATCATTGCCGATTACAAGCAGGTATTCCATTTTGAGATTCTTCGTACCCCATTTCGTCATATCTTGTTGATTATGTTGGGATTTCATCTAGCCCAATATTTGCCCATCCCGCTCTTTCCGATTTATACCGTTAAGGTGCTGGGAATTTCGGACCAATATATTAGCCTGGGGAATGCGCTTTTCTTCTTAAGTGTGTTTGTGGGTTCGACGCAACTCGTGCGAATTACCCGGGTTTTAGGCAACCGTGGTACTACCGGGCTTGGTTTGGTGCTCTTGAGTGGGTTTCCGGCGCTACTAAGCATTGCACATTCGCCGGGAGTTTATCTATTGGCTAATCTCATTGGAGGGGCCGCCTGGTCATTGGCTGGTGGGGCTTTGTTTAATTATTTGCTTGAACGCGTGCCGGAAGAAGTGCGAGGGCCTTCGTTGGCCTGGTTCAATGTGGTCGCTAATGCCGGGGCGTTAATCGGCTCTTTAGCAGGCCCATTGATCGGTCAATGGTTGGGGTTATCTCTAGCGCTTTTGGTCTTGGCCGGAGCACGCTTTTTGATGGGCTGGGTGATCATTCGCTGGGGTTAGATGTGTTAAAATGCAGGTATGAGCATCAAGATTGTTGCAACCAACCGAAAAGCAAAGTTTGAATACTTCTTGCTGGAGCGCTACGAGGCGGGAATTGCCTTACAGGGGAGCGAGATCAAATCCGTGCGTGCCGGGCAGGTTAACTTAACCGATTCTTATGTGCAGGTGGATGGGCGCGAAGCCTGGTTGATCAATGCCCACATCGCTCCCTATGATAAAGCCAGTCGTTTTAATCATGATCCTAAACGACCACGGCGGTTGCTCCTCCATCGGCGTGAGATCCTGGAACTCTGGAACGCTGTACGTCAAAAAGGGGTTACTATTGTCCCGGTTCAAATGTACCTTAAGGACGGTCTTGCAAAAGTGGAAATTGCCATCGCCAAGGGCAAGAAACTTTATGATAAACGCCATGAAATTGCCAAACGCGATGAAGAACGCGAACTGGCACGGGAAGAGAGTCGTCGCTACCGATTTTAGTCATTATATCAGCGGCAAATTATGCTCCATAGCAGTTTTTGGGCTTTCATAATTACCCTTTTGTTGGCATTGGCGTGGTTGAGAGTGAATACTTATATAGCGGCACGGGGTTGGGTGAGTGGACCGGTAAGTCGAAAAATCATTCATATTGGCACCGGTCCAATTTTTGTTTTATGTTGGCTGTTGTTTCCGGAGTCGTATTCATCTCGCTTTTGGGCGGCTTTGATCCCTCTGGGGATCACGGTTCAGTTTCTTTTGGTTGGGCTAGGGTTGCTCAGAGATGAAGCGGCGGTAGTCGCCATGACCCGGCATGGATTGGCACGTGAAATCTTGCGCGGCCCGCTTTTTTATGGGATTGTGTTCGTTCTGTTAACAATTCTTTACTGGTATGATACGCCCATCGGATTGGTCGCCCTTATGCTTCTTTGTGGCGGAGATGGGCTGGCAGATCTCATTGGCAAACGTGTGCCCAGTTTTTCGTTACCCTGGTCGCGGACCAAAACCATCGCCGGTTCACTCGCCATGTTATTCGGTGGGTGGGGGATGGCCGCACTCGTTTGGGGCATCTTTATCCTTGGAGGTACCATAAATTCATCGTTTTCAGAGTTGTTCGGTCCGTTGTTCGTCATTGCCTTATTAGCAACAGTGATTGAGTCCTTACCCTTACCGGATGTGGATAACCTCACCGTACCGGCTGTGGCTGTTTTGGCAGGACACTTTCTTCTGAGTTGAGGTCAGCATGATCGAAATTGATGGTCACCATTTGACAATTCCCGATGTGGAAGCCGTAGCGCGTCGCAATGAACCGGTCTCGCTTTCAACAGCGGGGAGGGAAGCCATTTTGCGGTCTCGCAGTTGGCTGGAGCAGATCCTACGGGAGGATAAACCGGTTTATGGGATTAACACAGGTTTTGGAATCTTTGCCGAGCAGCGCATTAAGCCTGAGGCCAGGGATCGTCTAAGTCGCAATCTTATTCTCAGCCATGCTGTGGCGACGGGAACTCCATTCCCAGATGACATTGTGCGTGCGGCGATGTTAATCCGGGCGAACACATTAACGCGTGGTCATTCTGGGGTTCGGATTGAGGTCGTGCAGACTCTTTTGGAAATGTTAAATCGCAATGTTGTTCCCATTGTGCCTGAACAGGGTTCGTTGGGATCATCGGGGGATCTCGCATTGCTGTCCCATCTGGCGTTGGTGTTTACTACTGACGCCGAAGATCGTGCAGAAGAATCGGGGTGGGCACGTTTCAATGGCGAGGTGATGCGAGGCAAGGATGCCATGCAGGCTGCAGGATTAGAGCGCTTAGTGTTGGGAGCAAAAGAGGGGTTAGCGATCAATAACGGTGCTACCTTTTCGGCCGCTATTGCTGCGTTAACCCTCTACGATGCCGAGAATTTGTTGCGTACGGTTGAGGTGGCGCTTGCCATGAGTCTGGAAGCCATTATGGGATGTATTGAGGCCTTTGATGCCAGGATTCAAGCGGCACGTGGACATCCGGGGCAGGAGAGAGTGGCCGAGCACATCCGTCATTTAACTGCAGGATCCACGCTTGTAGGGCGTGCGCAACGAGTTCAAGATGCTTATTCACTCCGCTGTGCCCCGCAAGTACAAGGGACAGCGTGGGATACCTTTGAGTTTGTCTCTCGGATCATTGAGCGTGAGATAAATGCCGCTACGGATAATCCACTTCTCTTTGAAGGTGGGACCGTCCTTTCAGGGGGTAACTTTCACGGGGAACCGGTGGGTATGGCGATGGACTTTCTGGGCATTGCGATGGCCGAAGTCGCGGCGATTTCCGAGCGGAGGATCTTTCGGTTGACCGATGGGAAACTCAATGGAGGGCTTCCTCCGATGCTGGTGGATTTACCAGATGCGGCAGGGTTGAATTCAGGGTTGATGATGCCGCAGTATACAGCCGCCTCTTTAGTGCTGGAAAATCAAACTTTAGCCCATCCGGATAGTGTGCACTCACTCCCAACTTCGGGTGAACAGGAAGATCATAATGCCAATGCCACAACGGCTGCTCGACATGCGCGGCAAATCGTTCTCAACACAGCCCATGTGATTGCCATTGAACTTTATACTGCGGCCAGAGCGCTTGACCTTCGCCTGCGTCAATACCCGGATGCCCGGTTGGGTAAAGGAACCCGAGAGGCATATAGCCTTCTGCGGGAATACGTGCCTTATCAGGCCGGGGATGCCTGGTGGGGGCCAGAAATTGAAAAGGTGCGAATATTGGTGCAGGAAGGCCTTTTTGCACAGTTCTAACCGTGTTTTAACCCTGGAAGTTTGACAAAACTTTTGAGCCGGGGTATCTTTATGGGCATGAATTTTTGGTATCAGCCAATCTCACGGCGAGATTTCTTGAAGCTAGGGGTGTTAACTCTGGGATCGCTGGCTTTGCGACCTTGGATAGAGTGGCAGCAGTTGGTCGCAAATTGGCCGGATGCAGAACGATTAGGGCGAATTTGCGTTGGAAAAGTAGACATTCGCGCCCGACCTTCGGCCGACAGTCCTTCTGTTGGTGTGCTTTATGAAGATGCGGTCGTGGTATGGCTGCGCGAAGTGGTGGGTGAGGTCCCGGCAGGACGTCAAAGCCGCCGCTGGGTCGAGACGCCGGATGGGTACATTTATGCGCCAAGTGTTCAACCGGTGCGAAATTTACCCAATACACCGGTAAGTGAGTTGCCTCAAACCAGTCTGGGTAAGGGGATGTGGGTTGAAGTTACCGTTCCCCATGTCCAGATTTTCCTCGAGAATCGCGAACCTGTTTCCCCTTGGTTAAAGTATGTTGTGGAGCATGGACTTGTCCCACGCTTATATTACAGCCAAATCTTGTGGGTGGACGGTATTACAACAAATTCACAAGGTCAAGTCCTCTATCGCATTAACGAACGTTATGGACCTGGTGATATCTTCTGGGCTGCGGCGGAAGCATTCCGTCCCTTAACGGCGGAGGAATTAACCCCGATCAGCCCCGAAGTTGAAGACAAACGCATTGTGGTAGATGTAACGCCGACGCGTCAGATGCTTTATTGTTATGAGGGCAAGACCGAGGTTTATGCTTGTCAAATTTCTTCTGGTGCCAAATGGGATGCATCAGGAAATTTGGTTGAAAAATGGGGTACGCCATTAGGGCCACATCCCATTTGGCGCAAGGCTATTTCAATCCACATGAGTGGAGGGCAAACCGGCACCGGGTATGATCTACCGGGTGTGGCGTGGACGTCGCTGTTTACCGGTGAAGGTGTGGCTATTCATTCTACGTTCTGGCACAATGATTTTGGCACCCCACGCTCTCACGGGTGTGTGAATTGCGCACCAGAGGATGCTAAGTTTGTCTTTCGCTGGACAAAACCGATTGTCCCGTATGACCCGGGCGATGTAACCGTTAGTATGCCTGGGGGGACGATTGTTGAGGTTATTGAGGCTTAGAGATCAAACGGTTTTTTGAGGTGTTCGATGACAGAGGTGAGTGCAGGTTTAGCGTTCTTGGCCGGATTGGCTTCGTTCCTATCTCCCTGTGTATTTGGTCTTATCCCGGCCTATGTGGGCTATCTCAGCGGGCGCTCGGTTGCGAGGATACAGCAAGAAGGTGTGCCTAATCGTTGGGAGACATTTTTACACGGACTGGCTTTTGTTATCGGGTTCAGTTTGGTGTTTCTTACTCTGGGGTTGGCACTTTCCGCGGTAGGAAGTTTGTTGTATGATTTGCGGGCTTGGATTGCCCGCTTAGGGGGAATTATTGTGATATTGCTGGGTTTACATATGACCGGCCTACTGCGCATTCAATGGCTTGAATATGATCTCCGTCCGCGGACACCGCTCGATCAACGACGGAGTCTGCTTTCATCTGCTTTTCTGGGAATTTCGTTTTCTGCCGGATGGTCACCGTGCATTGGCCCTGTTCTGGGGATGATTTTGACCCTGGCCATCAATCAGGGATCGGTCGTAAATGGGTTGTTTCTATTAGCAATGTATTCACTTGGATTAGCCATTCCGTTTCTGGCGGCTGCGTTGGGTATTGGATGGGTGGTTGCCATCTTACGCCGTTACCGAAAGGTGATGCACTATATTGAAATTGCCACAGGGGTGGTGATGGTTGGTGTGGGGATCTTGCTTTTTCTTGGGATATTTAACCAACTGGCGCAATTTGGCTTTTTTGTGGATTTGGGGTTGTAATCTGTGAGGCGCTTCGTCTCTTCACGGCGATGGTTGGTGATAGGCATGGGGTTAATCTTAGGAATGGGGTTTGGAGGTGTGATTTTAATTCGCCCCGTTTCTCTGTTTGCATCTGACAGAATCGAGGTGGGTTACTCCGTTCCGGATTTTAAATTAACCTCCTTAGATGGTGCGACTACAAGCCTTACAGATTTTAGAGAACGTCCGCTAATTTTGAACTTTTGGGCTTCTTGGTGCGAACCTTGCCGCGAGGAAATGCCCTCGCTTCAACAGGTATACGAAGGTTTAGAGGGTAGAATATTCATCATGGGGATTAATTACGCCGAGTCATCTTCACACGTCTTATCTTTTACCCACGCCATAGGGCTGACCTTTCCTGTTCTCTTGGATTCGAAGGGTGAGGTCGCCGAACGCTATCGGATTGTGGGCTTTCCCACTAGTTTTTTCGTGAACTCGGAAGGAAAATTAGCGGCAGATCACGTAGGGGTGTTGACACCGGATATGTTGAGCACTGGTTTAGAGGTGTTAGGAGTTAAACCATGATAATTGTTACCGTGTATCGTACGTCATCCTGTCCTTTGTGCGATGAGGTCCAGGAGATATTGGAGGGCTTTAGGACGACGTTTGACCTACAAATCGTGGTGGTCCATGTGGATGATAACGAGGGTTTGCGCTCTCTGATGGGGGAGGTATACCCGATAGTGGAGATCGGCCCTTACCGATTGCGTCCCCCTATTAATCGCCAATCTCTTGAGGTTGCGCTTGGTGCAGCCCGCGATCGTCAGTCTCAACTACGTCGGCTTGAAAGGAAAGAAGAGCGAAGCCGGGAAGACAAGCAAACCAAGTGGAGTGCTGCCGATGCTCTCTCGCTCTGGCTGAGTCGTCACTACCTTGCTGTTTTCAATTTTTTCCTGCTCTTATATGTCGGCATCCCGTTTCTTGCGCCCTTATCTCTTAGGCTGGGCTGGAATCGGTTAGCCGGTGCCATTTATGCTGTTTACAGTCCCTTGTGTCATCAACTGGCTTTTCGCTCTTGGTTCTTTTTTGGTTTACAGCCTTATTATCCACGTGAAGTGGCTCATTTAGACAATGTGGCTTCGTACGAAGCGATCACAGGAACCAGTGGCCTGAATTTAGCGCGGGCGCGAGCCCTGACTGGGGGTGAGTCGTTAGGATATGGAGCCGGAGCACTGGGATTCAAGGTAGCGCTTTGCCAGCGTGATGTGGCGATTTACGGTTCGATGCTGCTCTTTGGTTTGGTATTTGGACTCACCGGGAGGCGATGGAAGCGCCTTCCCTGGTATCTTTGGGTGCTGTTTGGTTTAGTGCCTATTGCCCTAGATGGGGTTTCACAATTACCGGGTTTGATTCCCTTCCTCTCCCAATGGTCGCTCGTGCGTGAGAGCACCCCTTTGTTGCGCACGATCACCGGGTTTTTGTTTGGTTGGATGACGATGTGGTATCTTTATCCCCTCATTGAAGAGAATATGCGCGAGACGCAAGCCATTTTGCAAGGGAAGAAGAGGCTTGTGGCTCAACTCAGGCAACGCGAGTCCATCTCAGCGCAGGGTGGATAAGAAGATGGGATTCGTTCATCAGAATGGTCTAGTCTATTATCAGTTCGATATTTTTCCACCTGCGGTTGTTCATGGGGTGTTCACCCGCCTGGGCGGCGTTAGTCCAGCGCCGTGGGCTAGCCTTAACCTGGGTGGGAATCTTGGAGATACCCGTGAAAATATCATCGAAAACCGGCGGCGTATCTTTGAAGTGGTCAATCGCAGGGTTGAAACAATTTTTGATGTTTGGCAAGTGCATAGCGATATCGTGTTGTGCACGGATCGTCCACGTCCCTTGGAAATGCCCCATTCCCGAGCCGATGCGATTCTGACCCAAAATCCAGACGTGACCTTATTTATGCGTTTTGCTGACTGCGTTCCGATCTTCTTGTATGATCCTCAAAAAAACGTGGTCGGATTAGTGCATGCCGGCTGGAAAGGCACACTCGCCGCGGTTACATTCAAAGCCGTAGAGGTTATGCAGTCAGAATATGGTAGCGTTCCGGCAAATATCCTGGCTGCCATTGGACCTTCGATTGGGCCAGATCATTATGTGGTTGGGCCTGAGGTCATTGAAGGTGTATGGCAGACCTTTCGAGAGGACTCGGAAACCGTGCTGATTCAACGTGATGGACGAACGTATTTCGACTTGTGGCAGGCAAATGTATTGTGGCTGAGAAGAGCCGGAGTCACCCAGGTGGAAATTGCGGGTTTATGTACGGCCTGTGATATACACCATTGGTACTCCCATCGCGGAGAAGCAGGCCAAACCGGTCGCTTTGGCGCATTGATTGCGCTAAAATCCTGAAGGAGGCATTGGAGATGGCTTTAGAGGCAAGGATCATACGTGAGAACTATTTCAGGATTTTAGAGCAAATTCACCAAGCCGCTGTTAGAAGCGGTCGTGATCCCTCACAAATTCGGTTGATTGTTGTTACTAAAGGTCAACCAATTGAATCAATTCGTGCAGTGGTGGAAGCCGGGGCAAGAACTTTGGGTGAGAACTATCCAGAAGAAGCCCTTCCTAAGATAGAAGCCTTGCGGGATTATTCTCTTGAATGGCACATGATCGGCCATTTGCAGAGCCGGAAAGCCAAATTTGTTGCTCAATATTTTGATTGGTTTCAAGCGCTGGATAGTCTGCGCTTGGCTCAGAAATTAGAGCGAGTTTTGTCTGAACAGGGGCGGCGATTACCGGTTTTGCTTGAATTTAATGTTGGGGGAGAAGAGAGCAAATCAGGGTGGCGAGCTGAAGACCCCGATTCTTGGGCAGAGTTATTACCAGAGATTGAACAGATTTTAGTCACCTGCCCTCATCTTATTATCCAAGGTATTATGACCATGCCCCCTTTAACCGAAGATGCCGACCAGGCCCGGCGGTATTTTGCCCATTCACGACGACTGCGTGATTTTCTGGCTCGGGCATTTCCCGGGGTATCTTGGAATGAGATTTCGATGGGAACCAGCGCAGATTTTCCGTTGGCGATTGAGGAAGGGGCAACGATGGTGCGAATTGGACAGGCAATTTTAGGCCCACGGCCTGAGTAAAACCACATTGCGAGAGGTTTAAGTGATGATTTGGTTTCTAATCCAGTTAATCCAGGCTCTTTCCACGCTTCTGGTTATTGTGATCATCGTGGATGTTGTGCTTTCTTATTTTCTTTCCCCTTTCCATCCAGTCCGGTCTGCGCTTGATCGCATTGTAGAACCTTTACTAGCGCCAATTCGCCGCGTTGTTCCTCCGGTGCAGATGATTGACTTTAGCCCCATTGTCCTGATTATTCTTATTCAGGTGGTTGAATGGGTGCTCATTGCTGTACTCAATCTTTTTAGGTGATCTGCATGGAAAAGAAGGGCCTCCCTCGTTTTTCTCAGCCCAAACGCGGTGCTGCGCTTACCCTGTTGGTAAGGGGTGGTGCGAATCGGGATAGCATTGAACGTATCACCAACGATGGAATCGTGGTTATAGCCCTAAACGCTCCAGCCACTCAATTTGATCAACTAAATAACGCTCTCTTGGCATTCTTGAGTGGAATCTTGGGGGTGAAGAGGACTGATTTAGAGATTGTCGCGGGTTGGGATAACGAGCAAAAACTCGTTGCCATCCTTGGTCAAGACCCCGAAAAGGTGGATCAAGCACTAAGGAAAGCCTTGCAAAAAACCTAGTCCATAGTTGCTGTGGGTTCGGAGAGGGAAAGCACCCACAAGGTATAGTGGGCTGTGTGACGCACTTCGGGGTTGGTATGATGCAAAAGGGTTTTCATGGGTTGGATGTACGTGGGGTGGGGCTGCATGCGAATCATTGCCATTGCAGCCAATTTCTCGTCATCGTCTCCCTGAATCAAGGCTTGCTGAAGTAGCGATTCTACAGGTTCGCCGGGTATAATGCCTTGCCCTAATTTGGCGGCAAATGCAATCAGCCAAGGGGTCTCATGGGGCGGAGTTTCGGGCCGGTATAAATAGATGTGGTGAAGGCTTTCTAAAGCCTGTGTGGCTGCGTTTCGTACGACCCACTGACCATCTTCCACAGCAATACGTTCCAGTTCTCTTACGACCCAGGGGGCTTGAAGGTGGGCAATGCCGATAACGGCAGCCCGCCGTGTGAGGAGATCCTCCGTGGATAAAGCTTCTTTGAGGTGTTCTTCGCCGCTGGGGACGATGTTGGCTAATGCTTCGGCGGCGGCGAGCCGGAGTGCCTCATCACCGAAGGCGAGAGCACGTATGATGGCTTCTTCGGCCAGAGGATCCCGAAATTGAGCCAACGCAAAACACGCTCCCACGCGGACGCTTTCTTCTGGATCATTTAACAGGGAAACCAAATCCTTCAATCCACCGGAATCCCGTAGGAAGCCACATCCCAAAGCGGCATAGAGACGAAGATGGGGTTTGTTGGTTTTTAGCCATTGGCGGAATAGGAGGGTCAAGGATGGATCATTTGTAGTTGCACAGGCGGCTAATCCCTCAAAACCCACTTCAGGATTTTCTGGTTCATTTTGCAATGTAGGAAGGATGCGCTTCATCAGGAACGAGCGAATAGGGGCATTGCGCGGGGTTAAGCGTGCCCAGTAAAAAGCACGGTATAAAGTTGGCGCTGAATCCCTCTTGATCCATTCTTCGAACCAAGGCGTCTCAGGATGCCAAGCCGTAAAATGGTAGATCAGCGAATCTTCAGCGCTCCAACGCGGTAATGCGGGCGTTTCTGGCAAAGCGTCGAGATGACGTGCTGCCAAGAAAGCCATGATATAGGTATGAGTAAAAGCAAGCCGCTCATTGCTGTGCTCACGGAGAAGCCCAGCATCCAAAAGCGTCAGCAGAATTCGGTTACCGGGTCGAACTGATTTGCCTGGGGATGTGGATTTCGGTTTCTTGACGATTTGCTCTTGATCTTCGGATGAGAGGGCCGCGCTTGGGATTTGCAGTTCAGAAACCGCCTGTTCAATTTCGCGTGGAGTGAGGGCGGGTTTACGGCTCTCGATAAATGTGCGTGCAAGTGTGCTCAATGAGGTGACTGAAAGGCTGGAGCCACAAAGGCGATTGATGTAAGCGTCAATTGCTTCTGGAACTGTGCTAGAAAGGTCACCGGCAAGGATCGCCCATATGTAAAGCGTCCATTCGAGTGGTGAATAGATCGGAGTCGTGTCCACCCAACCTCGGATTAGAAGATCATCCAGAGGGACAATATTTGTTTTCTGTGAGGTGGGGATACCGATATGCTGATTCCACAGTCGACTCCAGCGATTGACAAATGATTCCACTTGATCATGCGTCCAGGCGGCTAGGGGCAAAGGCTCAATCCCAAGATCTACTAAGCCATCCAGGTATAAATCAGAAGCAGCCATGACAAGCCGGGTATGCGGATAATCGGTGAACAAAGAACGAAGGTATGCCGTAGCCGTATTAAGCATCTCTGGAGGAAGTTCATCTATACCATCCAGAAGAAGAACGGCATCCCCATCCTTGCAAGCGCTTTTCAGGAAACCAAGCAAGCGGGGGTGTGCGGTCAGGGGTAGGAAGCGAGTTAAAGCGTGATAAATAGGGTCTATAGGGTCTGCAGCTGAGGAGAGAAAAGGCTCTAGGTCAAGATAGTGCAGAAAAATTGGGGTGAGGTTAGCCGCAAAACCCGGTAATCCTTCACGGCGCGCCAAAGATGAGGCGAGATGAGCTAATGCAACGGTCTTGCCGCTACCGGGTTTCCCTACGATGGCAATCCGTGAGCCCTGACTGAGCGCTTGCAGGAGGGTGAGTGTGGGGGCGCCGAAGCGCGAAATGAACTCAGGCCATTGAGGTAATGGGGGAAAGAATTGCTCGTGGATGCGGGGAAGCCGGGTGTCTGAATCATTTATGGGCGGTTGAGGTGGGGCGAGTAATCGTGGTGGGATGATGACCTCATCCAAAGCGAATAAGTTGGCAGCGAGGTGGCTGCGCTGGGCGCGATGAAGAGCATCCTGGCGAATTGCGAATTCGGTGCCGGCAAGTTGGCGCTGTTTTAGGTGTTTAAACCACTGCTTAAGTCCCTCGCGCAGGTTGGGCCATTCTTTTCCTAAGCGTGAGAGGACAAACCAGAACAGCGTTCCGGTTAAAAAGCCAATCCAAAATGAAAGGCGGTCGAGTTGTAGCCCCAAAAAACTTCGCATAGCCTATCCCGCATAGAGGATGCGTCCGCATGAACTGCAAAAAACCAATTGATGAGGAAAGCGTGCCGCTTGTCGTTCGGCAGGGGTTAGAGTGGAACCGCAGGCAGAGCAGGTATCATCTTCTACGGTAGCAACGGCAATCCCGCGCTTGCGTTCACGCAATTGCTGGTAGATGACTTGGTTGCTGGGGTCAATTTGGTTGAGAATAACCTCACGTTCACGCAGCAACCGATCGCGATTACGAAGAAGATTTTCCAATTCGCCGCGCAAACTGGCATGTTGTTCGGTTTCTGTTGCAAGAGCGCGTTGAACTTGGAGTTCTGCCTGGCGATACTCAGTTTCGGCTTGTTCGAGTTCGATCATGGCTTCTAGTTGGCGATCTTCGAGCGCGCTCAGAGCACGTTTTAAGGCTTGCACCTCATTTTCTAGATCACGCAACTCTTTGGGAATTTTGACCCTTCCCGAATAAAGATTTTCTTCGCTTTGTTCCAATTTTATCCGTTTGGCCTGTGCTTCTTGTTCAATTTTTCTGAGCGCTTGTTGCTTTTGTTTGAAGACAGTATCAGCCTGCTGAAGAAGGCGTTGGGCGGCTTCAACTTCAGAATGGTTGGATAGTAGGGCATTTATTTCCTGAGCCCTGCTTTCTATCTGATCGAGTTGCGAATCAATTTTCTGCAGTTGGAGAAGGTGAAACGCCTGGCTCATGGGTTGTTTTCCAAACCTTCGGGATGGTCAAGATGAAGCGTTTGATTCGCCAAGTTCATTTTAGTATACTTCATAACATGGGCACGCGTCGTTTCCCATGGATAGGCAGTTTGCTTGTCTGGGGTTTGACCGGACTGCCTTATATTTTAGCAGTCCTTATTTCATCTGAAGAACGTATTTTTACGGGCTTTTTGTTTAATCCCATTGATGGTTATTCTTATATGGCGAAGATGTACGAAGGGTTTCAAGGGGGATGGTTGTTCCGTCTGCCGTATACTGCAGAAGCATCTCCCTCGGGTTATCTTTTTGTCTTTTACATTGCACTAGGGCATTTGGCTAGACTGCTGAATCTTCCACTGATTGGAGTTTTTCACGGTGCCCGTTTGTTATCAGCATGGGTTCTCATGCTGGCATTGTGGCGCTTCCTTAGTACGGTCATATCAGACACGACAAAAATAAGTTGGTTGTACTATTGGATATTGTTGGGAACGGGTTTGGGGTGGTTGGCGACTCTGTGGGGAGGTTTTACACCGGATTTTTGGCTGGCTGAGGCATATCCTTTTCTCTCAATGTTCGCGAACCCGCATTTTGCCTTGGGGTTAGGTTTGCTTCTGTTTTATTTTTCGATCTTGCTCCACCCCACAAGAAAGTGGGCATTTTTTGTATCTTTTTTATTGGGATTGGGTTTGGGCATTGTTTTGCCTTTTGGCGTTGTTGTTGGCGGTGTTGTGAGCGCTGGGTATGGTGTGTGGTTGTGGCTGTGCCGTCAACGTCCCGGGGTAAATGCCTTTCTGGGTCTTGGCTTAGGTGGTGGAATAGTTCTCTTTTATCAATATTTAACGGTGTTGCAGGATCCATGGCTGCGAGAGTGGAACGCCCAAAACCTTACGCCTTCTCCCCCTCTATGGGATTACCTATTTGCCTTTTCTCCGGCTCTTGTGTTAGCCATATTAGGGATAGTTAAGCCAAAATTGGAATCCAAGATAAACCTACCCTTCCTGGTGGTGTGGTTTGCCGCCGGATGGCTCATGGCGTACAGTCCATGGGCACTACAGCGACGCCTTTTGGTTGGTTTTTATATCCCAATTGTGATTCTCGCGGGGCGTGGGAGTGTGTGGCTCGAGCAATGGAATGAGAGGGTAGGGAGATTGCTGGGGAGGGTGGTTTTTGCGCTCTCTTTACCTACGACGGCGATCGTTATTATTTCGGGGCTCATCGCAGTTGCTAACGATCATCCGTTATTGACGCTGGATAGGGATGAATATCGTGCTCTAAGGTGGATTGAGACTCACACACCTCAAGAGGCACTCGTCTACGCCGCACCTGAAACGGGGCTAATTATTCCGGCTTTCACCGGAAGACGGGTCATATATGGCCATCCTTTTGAGACGGCGGATGCCGAAGCAGAGGGGAATTGGGTTGTTGCTACACTTAAGACCGCAGGTTCAGAAGTGGATTTCATTCAGCAATTACAGGAACGTGGGGTGGATTACATCTTTTGGGGAATGCGAGAGCGCGATCTGGCTAAACTCTACGCGCTTTCTTCGGTGCCCATCGTCGCTCAGTTTGGTGAAATTTACGTGTATACGGTGCCGACGAAACCATGAGAGCAAAGATTAGACGCGGTCTGTCCATTGGTGGGTTGTTATTGATTCCGCTTCTCCCGTGGTTACCCAATCTGGGAAAATGGCCTTTTCCTCCCGGTTCATCTTATACCGATGCCTTAATTGCCCATTACCCGGACGCGTGGGAAATTGCACATTCTTTGTGTAAATGGGGTGAAATCCCTTTATGGTCGAACGCTTTTTTAGGTGGGTATCCCTTGGTGGCGGATCCCCTCAGTGGTCTTTGGTACCCCCCCGCTTGGTTAAGCGTGCTGTTTCCATCAGCGTGGAGTTTTAATCTTACCCTTCTTCTTCACCTTTTCTTTCTCGGGCTTGGCATGTATCGGTGGCTAAGGTTGGAAGGATATAATCAGCGTGCAGCATTACTTGGTAGTTGGGCTCTCATGTCGTTCCCTAAAATAATCGCACACTGGGGAGCAGGCCATTACACCCTGATCTACGCTTTTTCGTGGACGCCCTGGGTTTTGGTGGCTGAAAGGTTGCGTCAGAATTCTAAACAGGCATGGCAAGCCTTCTTTTTCCCGGGATTGGTTTTGGGTTTGGGATGGCTGGCAGACTTGCGGTGGGGGGGCATGTTAGCCGGATTGTGGTTGGGTTATGCCGTCGTAGGGGGGCGAGAATATTTACAAGGAAAAGTCATCCGCCAGATCGGTACTTATATTGTCCAATTCATATGGGGATTCATGGTTGCGGCACCTTTGCTTTTGCCCTTGCTAGAATGGTTGCCTTTAACCACGCGAAATGAATTAAACCCCTCTGAAGCATTGGCGTACTCATTACCCCCTTATCATCTGATTGGGTTGCTGTTTCCTGGCTTTGGGCGGGTGCATGAATGGGTGACGTACTTGGGGATGATCCCGATTAGCATGTTGGTGTTGGTTATTGCTGTGCCCACTCTTAGACGCTCCCTAAGGGGTTGGCTCATTCTGGGGGGATTGGCCATTCTTGCGGCTTTAGGGGCATATTTGCCGGGCATGGATAGATTGTTAACGTATTTACCCGGAGTAAGTTTGCTCCGGGTGCCTGCGCGTTTCTGGTTCGTAGTCGGTTTTGTAGCCGCGCTTTCTACTGCGGCTGGGGTGAATTGGCTCATGACATCACCCCGCGTGCTACGTCCCGACGTTATCCTTTGGTTGAGCGGTTTACTGGGATTTGTCGTTTTTTTGACGTTAGGATGGCGCCTTCTTTTTGGGGAGATGCCTCTTTTATTGCCCTTTGGGGCTGTCCTATTCGCCATGGTGGTACTGACTGTGGCCCTGTGGGAACGTCAGCGGCTTAAAAAAGACGCGGGATGGAAATTATTTGCTTTATTGTTACTCATAGATTTAGGGATTGTTTCACGGACTTGGATCGCTTTTCATCCTGAGGACAAAGTTTGGGAGAGCACCTCTAATTTGGTCGCCTTTTTCGGTCAGGACAAAGGGATTTTCCGCATTTATTCACCTTCCTTTTCCTTCCCACAGTACATCGCTGTACGGAGCGGACTGGAATTGGCGGATGGCGTCCATCCTTTACAACTGAAGGCCTATGTCGAATATATGAGCACAGCCACTGGCGTACCGCAGGAAGGCTATTCGGTCACTTTACCCCCATTTGCAAGCGGTGACCCCGGGGTAGATAATCGGTTATTTTCTCCCCGAGCGGATTGGTTGGGGTGGTGGAATGTTAAGTATGTGGTTTCGACTTTTCCTTTACAGGTGGATGGACTGGAATTGATCACCGAAATTGATGGTCAACTCATTTACTTAAACCAGCGTACTTTTCCACGCGCATGGATTCAGTCTGGCCTTTTCTGGCCGCCTCAGGTTGAGGGGAAGGCTGAGATCATTCGACGAACATCCAATGAATGGAGCATCAGAGCCCAAGGGCCAGGGTGGTTAATTTTAGCCGAGGTGGCATATCCTGGTTGGGAGGCGTCTCTGGATGGTCAGCCGAGAAAGGTACAATCCCTTCAGGGGCTTTTTCGAGCCGTTGAGATTCCCACGGGAGAGCATGTGATTTCTCTTAGGTTTAAGCCTCGACTCTCGATGTTAGGAATAGGACTTGCAGTTCTTGCCTGGGGTGTGGTTCTTTTGACTCCAAGGGTGAAACGTATCTTTACGTGTGGGCCAAGAGCAGAAAACCTTAGATTAAACGAGTAATAGAGGCTCATCCTATCATAGTTTCGCATAGCCATTATACGCCATGATGAGATTTCTCAAACCCTCTTACTCTATCACTTTCTTGTTACTCCCATTACTTCTGGTGGGAGGGGCGTTGCTCCAGGGAAAAGTACTGTACTGGGGATTGCCGATACTGCAATTTATTCCCTGGCGTGTCCTGGCATATGAGCAGGTTTTCAGGGGGGAACTTTTACCGCTTTGGAACCCGTTAAACGGCATGGGGGCACCGCTTCTGGCGAATTATCAATTAGCCTGGTTTTATCCGCCTTCCTGGTTTTTGGGGCTTTTCTATTGGTGGGGCGGCGCTCCGTGGTTGGCCTGGGGATTTACGCTTCTCACCATATTACATCTGGCGTGGGCGGGATGGGGGATGACACGCTTAATGAAACGACTGGGATGCGGTGTATTGGCCCAAGTCGTGGCTGGGATGGCGTTTGGTTTCAGTCAGTATTTCATCGCGCGGATCAATTTCTTTAGCATGATTTGGACTGGCGCATGGTTACCTTGGGTGGTAAGCAGCGTTGACGAAGTGCTGATAGGGGCTTCAGAGGCAAAGACAACCAGAACGAGGGTTCTCTCATTGGCTCTTGTATTGGCGATGCAGTTGCTGGCTGGTCATGCTCAATTGACCTGGTACACTTGTCTATTGGCGCTGGCATGGGGACTCGTTCGGTGGCTGTGGGGGAAAGATAAGAAGACTGCGCCGCTTGTCGGAGGACTTGTAGCACTTTCGTGGGCGGTGGGATTATCGCTAGTTCAATTATTGCCGACTGCCGAATATTTGTTAAACTCTCAGCGGGCAAGTCAGGTGGATTATGAACAGGCCATGACTTATTCCTTGTGGCCATGGCGATTAACTGGCTTTTTGACTCCAAACCTATTTGGAAACCCGGGCCTAGATGGTTACTGGGGCTACGCCAACTATTGGGAGGATGCAGTATATATTGGTATCCTTCCTCTGCTTATGGCTTTAACAACTTTGAAAAAGGTCTTTCGAGTTTGGAGGAAGGGAGAGGTTTCGACTTTTGAAAGGCTGATTGTCTTTTTATGGGGAATTGTTGCTGTAGGTATCCTCTTAGCCCTGGGTAAAAACACCCCTCTTTACGGTTGGCTCTATAGATATGTACCAACATTTGATATGTTTCAGGCGCCTTCACGCTGGTTGATATGGACGGTTTTCGGCCTTGCCGTGTTGAGCGGCTTAGGGATCGAGACTTGGCGTAAGCCTAAAGGGCGGGTTGTGTATGGACTGCGATTAAGCGTTGCGGGTTCGCTGGCAGTTATGCTCTCGGCATGGTGGGCATCTCATCTGCTCTCGGATCTAAAATTGTCCTTTACGAATGCTACATTTCAGTTCGGTTGGATTACCTTAGGGGCTGTGGTGGTATTGCTTCTCACCCCGGCAGAGTCATCATCTACGAGACTTCAGTTGAGTTGGGGGTGGTTATTTTTGATGTGGGTGGTTGTGGATATCTTTGTGTCTTCTAGAGGATTGATTCCTGTTGCAAGCATGGAAATTTATCGCCCCTTGGATCTTCCCCATGAATTACAACCGGTGATTCAACATGGGCGCCTTTATTTGCCACCCCCAGATGAATATGAACTCAAATTCAAACGCTTTTTCCGATTTGACCACTATGAGAGTGCAGAGAACGTTGGGGCATTACGGATTTCATGGTTACCCAATCTCAATCTGCTAGCGTCAGTGTCTTCCTTAAACAACTTTGATCCTCTTCAGCCTGGTTGTTATAACACGCTTATCACTTTTATTGAGTCCCAACCCGAATCCCTAAAAATGACTTGGCTAGAAAACCTCAATGTGGCAGTGGTTGAATACCATGATGAGTTATCTTCCCTGGGAATAAAATTTCACCCTCTTAATCCGAAAGAGCGTTGGCAGTGGTTTACATGCCTCGAAGCTCAGCCCTCATTGTCTTCGGCGTTAAAGAGATTGGGAGGTGTGATAAACTCTGAATCGCGGTGCTTGATTCTTGTAGGGGCTCCAGATGAAGCAGAAAGGGTAGATATGCCTTTATCAACTATCCATGTTTCGTCGGTAAACGAGAATTTCAATAGAGTTATTCTAGAGGTGGAAACTACCGGCTCAGGCTGGTTGCGAATGACCGATTTGTGGTATCCTGGTTGGAAGGTCATCGTAGATGGGAATTTGCAACCGTTACTGCAGGCAGATGGATGTTTACGAGCCGTGTTTCTTACGGCGGGAAAACATACGGTCCAGTTTGTTTATATGCCAGTATCTGTTTCTATGGGTGCGGTAGTTAGCCTCGTGGCATGGTTGGTCTGGCTAGGGATGGCTTGGGTGAAATGGATTAAGCGGTGAGAGGAAAGGGAGACTTAAGTTATGGAAATGGTTGCGGTAAAAGTCCAGCAATTTGCTGATAAATTATTAGCCAACCTTGAAAAGGTTATTGTCGGAAAGCGTCAAACGCTGGAACTTATCGTCATAGGGTTGCTTTGTCAGGGGCACCTGCTAATTGATGATGTTCCAGGGGTAGGAAAGACAATTCTGGCGCGTAGTTTGGCCAAGTCGCTTGGATGCGCCTTTAGCCGCATTCAGTTCACCCCGGATATGCTACCCAGTGATGTTACTGGAGTGTCAATTTTCAATCAGGTCACACGAGAGTTTGAATTTCGCCCCGGACCAATCGTGGCGCAGGTGGTATTGGCCGACGAAATCAACCGGGCGACGCCTAAAACGCAATCGGCTTTGCTCGAGGCGATGGAAGAGCGCCAAATCACGGTAGATGGCATTACTCACCCCCTGCCTCAACCTTTTATTGTGTTGGGGACGCAAAACCCGATAGAGTATGAAGGCACTTTTCCGCTACCCGAGGCGCAGTTGGATCGTTTCTTGATGAGGATACGGATTGGGTACCCGGAACTTGCCGATGAGATCCGCATATTAGAGTTGCAACAATTGCGACACCCGTTATTAGACTTACAACCCGTTGCCACTGCAGAAGAGGTGCTGGACGCCCAAGAAGCCGTTAAGACCGTTTATGTTTCTCCCGCAGTGGAACGGTACATCGTGGAATTGGTGCGTGCAACACGTGAGCATAGCGATGTTTATCTTGGTGCCAGTCCGCGTGGAAGTTTAGGATTATATCGCGCCGGACAGGCGCGTGCGGCGATCAAAGGACGCGATTATGTTCTCCCGGATGACATCAAGGTGCTAGCTGAGCATGTCCTAGCCCATAGAATTATTATCCAGCCGGCGGCACGATTGAAAGATCTGACGGCAGAGCAAATCCTGCGCGATATCTTGATGACCCTTCCGGTGCCGGGAGGGAGTGTAGTGCAAAAATTGCAAAGCGAATGATCATCCGCCGAACTTCGTTATTTTTTATCGGCGTATTAGCCTTCGTTGTAGTTGCCCTTTTCTTGGGGGGAGGGGCTACCACACGGGTTTACCTTCGTTTGGCCTATGGGATCGGGCTGCTTCTGGTGTTCTCATGGTTGTGGACCTCTCAAGTCTTACGCAGTATACGGGTTGAGCGTCATGCACGCGGATTTCGTTATCAAGTGGGACAGATATTCGAAGAGCGCTTTGAGATTCGCAACACAGGGCATCTCAACATCATATGGTTAGAGGTACGTGACCTTTCACCACTGCCCGAAAAACACTTTTCACGAGTTCTTTCAGAGATTGGGCGAGGCGAAGAGCGTTTTTTCGTTACTCGCACGATGTTGCACCGACGAGGGGCGTTCCCTTTGGGGCCAACGATTTTGGTCTCGGGGGATCCTTTTGGCCTGTTTGCCGTACGCCGTGAAATACCGGCTACAAAGACGTTGTTAGTTCTCCCTTATATGGTAGATCTACGTTCGTTTCCAGCGCCGCTTGGCCAGCTGCCCGGCGGAAGAGCCCTTCATCGGCGTAGCACAGAGGTAACCCCTTATGCGGCAGGGGTGCGTGAGTATTTTCCGGGCGACCCCCTCAATCGCATTCACTGGCGTAGCACTGCCCGACACGAGCGGTTCATGGTTAAGGAGTTTGAGCAGGATCCTTATGCCGATGTTTGGCTGTTATTAGATGCATATATGAGTGCTCATGTCTCACAGGAAGATACTATTATCAATCGCGGGCAGTCTGTTTGGGTTTGGATGCAGAAATCAACTCCAGTCCTTCCGCCAAGCACATTTGAATACGCTGTGTCGGCGGCAGCATCCATTGGTCATTATTATTTGCGACATGGCCGCGCGTTGGGCTTTGCTTGTGTTGGTCCCAATTTAAGTATTTTGCCGGCAGAACGCGGCGAACGGCAATTGGATAAACTTTTAGAAACCTTGGCGTTTGTTCAACCTAATGGTCGCCTCCCTCTCTTAGGGTTAGTTCAGAGTCAGGCTGGTTACTTGGTGCGTGGAACAACGGTGATTCTGGTGACCGCAGCCAACGATCAGGAGGTGGTTTTAGCCGTAGAGGAATTGCTTCGGCGTGATCTAAATCCGATTTTGGTTTTGGTGGATCAAAGTTCATTCGGGGGAAGGGGGGATGTTGCCGATATACGAGAGAAAATTCAAGCGTTAGGGGTATCTGTGTTTACCCTTCGCCGGGATGAGGATCTTCGCATTACACTGGAAACTCAAGCGTTACCAGGCAACTCTAGGGATAGAGTCGCCGTTTAATTATTTTTGTTTTCTTCGTCAGGTTGAGAGGCCTCTTTGGGTGCATGCACAATGACCGGCCCGACTTCGCTCTCTAGGGTCTTGTGGGTTCCATCACAAAAAGGGAATTGCTTGGATTTGAAACAACGGCAAAGTGCTACCACTTCCCCATATTCTAGATGAACCGTAGTGCGTAGATGACCAGCGCGATTTTCAGTTGTGTGTTCGGCCATGGCAGTTAACCTCCACTTTGAAGGTGATGCCCCTTTTCCGCATCGGGGCTTTCGCGCAGAAGGGCAACGGCATGGGGTAGTGCCGGAAGGGCAATTTGGAGGCTTTCAATGGCCCCTTTGGGGCTGCCAGGAAGGTTAATGATAAGGGTGCGCTTACGAATCCCTGCAGTAGCGCGTGAGAGCATGGCATGAGGGGTGATTTTAAGACTGGCGGCGCGTATAGCCTCAGGTATGCCGGGCAGAGGGCGTTCGATGACACTTTGTGTGGCTTCAGGGGTGACGTCACGAGGGCTCACCCCTGTTCCACCTGTGGTCAGGATCAGATCTGCACTCTCCTCATCACACCACTGAAGGAGTATTTGGCGGATGGCCTCTTCCTCATCAGGGACGATGGCCATCTTGGTGATCTGCCAGCCTTGCTCGGCGATAAATCGTTCTAGCAGAGGGCCAGAACGATCGGGGCGTTCCCCACGCGCAGATCGGTCGGATACGGTAAGTATTGCTACACGTAGCGAGGTCATACGTTATGAGCCTTGTGGAATGGCTAAACTTTTGATGAGGTGAAGCAGTTTTTCAGGAGCAAAAGGTTTCAGCAGGAAGGCTTCTGCACCGGCCTTGTAAGACTCCACACTCAGGTCTTCGCCGGATGTCAGGATAACCTTGGGCTGAAACTCGAAAGAGGATCCTCGCAGATGGGCGAGGATCTCGATTCCGCTAAAATCATGTAGGTGAGCATCAAGGATGATGATGGCCGGATGTTCCTGTTGCACAATTGTCATAATCTTTTGCGGATCGGACGATGAAGGCGTAAGAACCTGATAGCCTTCTAGTTCCAATAACGTCCTCAGCAGTTGTTGTGTATGGGTGTGATCTTCGACCAGAAGGATTTTAATCATAAGCCCTCTCAAGCGGCAGGGGAGGGTGCCGGTTCAGAAACGGGCTGTTCGAGGGCATTTTGAAGTACCTCGTCCACCGTTTCAACAAGGACAAAGTTAATGGCTTGGCGTATCTCGTCGCTCAGATCTTCCAGATCGCCTTCGTTATCCTTGGGGAGAATCACGGTTTTAAGCCCGGCGCGATGGGCTGCTAGAACTTTCTCTTTAATTCCACCTACCGGCAGTACCTGGCCGCGCAAGGTAATTTCGCCCGTCATTCCCACATCATGGCGCACTAACCGCCCGGTGAGCAGGGAGACCAGAGCCGTAGCAATGGTAACACCTGCCGACGGTCCGTCTTTGGGTTGTGCCCCGGCGGGGACGTGCAGATGGATATCTGATTTCTCGAAAATCTCAGGGTCAATGCCTAATTCGACTGCATGGGCGCGTACGTAAGAAAGCGCAGCCTGAGCGGATTCTTGCATAACTTTGCCAACCGATCCGGTGGTGATGAATCCTTTATTGCCCGGCATACGGGTGGCTTCAACAAAGAGAATCTCGCCGCCTACCGGTGTCCAAGCCAAACCAATGGCGACGCCGGGGATTTCTGTACGGCGAATGATTTCCTGTGTAGCCAGATACTTGGGTCGTCCTAGGAACTCACGCACCTTATCGGTATCCACACGAACCTGGGTGGCTTTGCCCTCGGTAAGTTGTACAGCGACTTTGCGACATACCCCCCCAATTTCACGTTCCAAATTGCGAACCCCGGCTTCGCGGGTGTAGTGGCGGATGATATTGAGGATTGCCTCGTCGGTGAATTCGATTTCTTCAGGCTTTAACCCGTTCTCGCGAATCTGACGCGGGATTAGGTAATAACGAGCAATATTCAGTTTTTCTTTCTCGGTGTATCCTGACAACTGGATCACTTCCATGCGATCCAGCAATGGAGCGGGAATGGTCTCAAGGGTATTGGCCGTGGTGATAAACATGACCTGAGAAAGGTCAAAGGCGACCTCAATGTAATTATCACGGAACTCCGCGTTTTGCTCGGGATCAAGGACTTCCAGCAAGGCTGAGGCTGGATCGCCGCGGAAATCAACCCCAAGTTTATCTATTTCATCTAACATGAACACGGGATTGCGTGATTCCACACGCCGTAGGGCTTGGATGATGCGTCCGGGCATCGCCCCAATATACGTGCGACGATGGCCGCGGATTTCAGCCTCATCACGCATCCCACCCAATGATATGCGCACAAATTTCCGTCCCAGTGCCCGGGCAATAGACTGGCCGAGAGACGTTTTTCCCACGCCAGGCGGGCCAACGAAGCACAGAATGACACCTTCGCGTTCGCGCCGAATATGGTCACTCGGGGTTTGGGTTTGTAAAAGATCTTTGCGTTCTTGCCGCAATTTGCGCACGGCCAGAAATTCTAAGATGCGTTCTTTGATATCCTCAAGACCGTAGTGGTCTTCATCCAGAACGCGCCGCGCGTTTTGAATATCCAGGTTATCTGGGGTGGTGATGGACCAAGGGAGCGAGACCAGCCAATCCAGATAGGTGCGAATGACACCGTACTCGGCGGCGGCGGTGGGGAGTTTGGCTAAACGATCCAATTCGCGCCGGGCTTGTTTTTCAGCCTCTTCGGGCATTTTGGCCGCTTCAATGCGTTTGCGAAATTCTTCGATCTCTGCGGCTTGCTCGTCTCCCTCACCTAATTCGCGCTGAATGGCCTTAAGTTGCTCACGTAAAAAATACTCTCGCTGAACCTTATCTATTTCGGAACGGGCTTCTTTCTGAATCTTTTGGCTTAATTCCAGAACCTCAATTTCACGGGCCAGGATGGTCACCAATTTTTGAAGTTTTTCGCTGATGCGGTTGAGTTCCAGAATCTCCTGAGCATCGTTAATGTCCATGCGCTGGATGTTGGCAATGTTGTAAACCAGTTGCAGGGGATCGGGTATGGCCGCAATGGTAGCGACCAGTTCCCGCGGCATGGATGGGATCAGTTCGGCCATATGGATAAATTGCTCACGGACATTGCGTTCCAGCGCCTCAACTTGTAGCCCTGTTTCCAGAATCTCGGGAAGGACCTCAACCCTGGCCATCAGGTAAGGTTCGGTAGCGGTGAACTCAATAATGCGAAAACGAACCAATCCCTGCACTAATAAACGAATGGTGCCGTCGGGTGCACGGAACATGCGGTGAATAACCGCGGCAGTACCAACGCGAAAGAGGTGTTCCGGACCTGGGGTTTCAATTTCAAACACTTTTGAGGCCACCAGACCAAAAAGTCTCTCTCCCGCGACGACATCATCCACCAAACGAATACTCCGCGGTTGACCAATGGTTAACGGCACCATCGTTTGGGGATAGACCACAAGACCGCGTAAGGGAAGAATGGGCAGAACTTCGGGAAGTTTGATCAATCCTTCGCTACTGCCTTGAGATTGGGGTTCAGCCGGATTTTGGGGTGCTTCGTTGATAGGATTGATCTCTTCGGGGGGCAAAAAGACCTCCTGGAGTTCTTCTTCGGTGTTGGTATCGAGTGGGAATTCCCACGGTTTAAGCATAGGCCAGCGATAGGCTCCCATATTGGTTTACCCCTCCGTTGAAATCTCGATGGATTTTGGTTGGCGCTTGGGCAATTCAACCCGCAGGAAGCCATTTTCGTAGGTAGCTGTTACCTTATCAGGATCAATGGGGACAGAAATATCAAGTTCGAGGGCGAATTCGCCAAAAGGAATTTCCATCTGATGAACGGCGCGACGTTCATCTAAGGGTTGGGAACGTACTCCCGAGATACTCAGCCGATTGCGATCTAGGGAGACGATAAAATCTTTTTCATGCATCCCGGCTATTTCGACCAACACAATGATCCTGTCTTCCGTTTCGTAAATGTCGGTGGGGGGACGCCAAGCGCGGGAATGAATGGTAAAGTGGTAGGATACTCCCCGCGTGATAAGCAAGAGGGTCTCGTTTTCGGTGGAGGACTTATGCGATCCTGAGCGAAATACTATTGGGATCATGGGCGCATCCTTTCTTACATTTTAATGTGCCATTAGTGCGTCTTTGGCAGCATGGATGACAGCGAGATAATCCGGTTCCTGACCCTGTTCGGGCATGTAAGCCGCGTAGGTGATTTTGCCTTTTCGGTCCACGACAAATACGGAGCGCCGTAGGATGCGTCGCTCTTTGATTAGACAACCGTATTTTTTACCAAAATCGGCTTCCATATGGTCGGATACTACCAACACCCGATCTACGCCGGCGGCGCCACACCATTGTTTTTGGGCATAAGGAAGATCCATGCTAATCACAATAATGGCGATGTCTTCGCTCAAGGCCGAGGCTTCTTCATTGAAACGGCGAGTCTCTCGGTCACAAACTGAGGTATTGAGCGAAGGTACGGCGGCAAGGATGCGCACTTTACCCTCGGTTGAGGCTAAGATCGGAATTGGCTGCCAATCTTGGGTCTGAGCAATGAATTCAGGGGCTTGGTCACCGATTCGGACTTCGTTACCAATAAGGGTTACATCCTGACCGGCAATTTGGAAAGCCCCTTTTCTTTCTGGCCAAATCTGATGGTTCATAAGCACCTCTAAAAAGACTGGGTTTGGTGTTCTGTTTGCTTCATTCAGTGCCCCTGGTGCGACTCGAACGCACAACCAACGGATTAGAAGTCCGCTGCTCTGTCCTTTGAGCTACAGGGGCCTAAACACTATCCCCTTGTGATGATTCTACTGCAAGGGGAGCGGAGCAGGCAAGTACTCATCTTTTTATATTACATCTTCAATAGAACTGGAGGGGCAGATTAATCTGCCCCTCCAAACACACTTATGGATCAAGCACGGATTTCCTGACGCTGGAAAAGAACATAGGCGAGGGCAAACAAGAGAATCGTCGCTGCGACCAAACCGGTCAGGTGTGGCCAAATTAATAGAACGCTCTGGTGTAGAGGTAAGGGAGATCCAAGAATTGCGCCTTCAAGTTGGAAGGGCAGTACGAAACCCAGAGAGCGTACGGTAGGATTCAACAGCGCAATCGCGATCTCAGCGTAGAGCGTATTGGGGGAAATGCGGGTGAGGGCTAGTTCTAACTCGGCTTGAGCCAAAGCTTCTTGGAGCAATCCATACTGGACAGGGCGTAGGGATTGGGCGATTAGACTGGCCAGGATGTTCCAGAAGACGGTGAAGAATAGCCATGTGGCGATGGCCGCAAGAGCGGCAGTTGCCGGTTGGCGAAATACGACCGAGAACATTTGGGCGAGAACCAACCAGATACCACCGTAGAAAATGGTAGCGACTAAGAACCACAACAGGCGGCCAACCTCTTCACCATTCGGAGCCACTCCCAGCCCGATGAGCCCCATGCCAAATATGAGCAACCAAATGGCTGAAAAGACCAAACTGAGAGTGAATAGGCCAGCCAAGAATTTTCCAAGCAAAAGCGCGTCGCGATAAATCGGTTGAGAGAGGATGCGAGAAAGGGTCTTGCGATTGAATTCGCCGTTAACGGCATCAAAACCTAATGCGATGGCGATTAATGGCACTAAGAAGCCTAGGAACCCGATCAGAGAGGGAAGTGGATCCTGAGAAAGGGTGAACAATTTCAAGTATATAAAGCGGTCGCTTCCAATTGAAGCACGAATCTGTTGCATGGCTACGTAAACAGTACCGCCTGCCGTTAACAGAATCAAGAGTTCCAGAATGCGCATACGAGCGCTGGTTAAATGGTCGGCCATTTCCTTGGCGACCACGGCCCAAAGACCCGTCCAGGGTGACCCTTCACGTAAACGTGGTGCCTCGGCTCTTTCAAGCACGGACATGTTCCACCTCCTGGAAGTATTGGGCGTAGATCTCATCGAGGCTCTGGGCTTCCATGCTTAAACCTTGTAATTGGCCACCCGCAGCGATAAGCGCTTTGGCGGCTTCATGCCGGATATCTGAGGTGGCTTCGATTTCAACCGTGGTGGCGTTCAGAGCGCGCACATTAACGGCACCAGGGATCTGTTTCAAGGCCTCAAGAACAGCAGGTGTTATATTGGGGGTATCCATGTAAATGCGGAAGGCTTTTCCAAGCACTTTGCGCCCCAATTCGTCTACGGTGCCGACTAACATCATTTTGCCGCGGTGAAAGAGACCTACCCGGTCACAAACCGCCTGAACCTGATGGAGGAGATGCGACGAGAGCAGAATGGTAATGCCCTCTGAACGTAAATTGCGGATGATATCTAGGAATTCTCGTGCCCCTTCGGGATCCAACCCTTGCGTAGGTTCGTCCATGATGATGATCTGAGGCTGTTTTATCAACACCTCGGCCACCCCTAACCGCTGACGCATTCCCCGGGAGAATGTGGCGACCGGTTTATCGCGCATTTCGATTAGATTAACCTTCTCGAGAGCGGTTTGAATACGCCGGTCGGCTTCGTCTCTTGAAAGGCCGTTAAGTTTTGCAATATAAATCAGGTTTTCATACGCTGTAAGTTCGTCGTAAAACCCAACTTGATCAGGTAGATACCCCACATGCGCCTTGACGGTTAATGGCTGGCGAGTGGGATCAAACCCCAACACTCGGATGCTTCCCGAGGTTGGCTCGGTTAGCCCCAAGATCATCAGGATGGTGGTGGTCTTCCCGGCGCCGTTCGGGCCGAGAAGACCAAATACTTCACCTTTTCGCACTGTAAGATTTAGGTGGTCAACAGCAACAAAATCCCCATATTTCTTGGTTAAGTCTTTGGTTACGATGACCTCGCTCATATTCGAGCCTCCTATGGAGATCACCGACGACCAAAGCGGATAACGGCTAACATTACTACGCCAACTGCAACCGCGATCAGAATCACACCGGTAATACCCCACAGGGTGGACGTAAGCACGGTTATCCGAAAGTCCACGGACTTGGAGGCTCCCTGTGAGGGGTTGGCTCGCAGAGTAAGCATATAATCACCCGCAATTGCATTATCGGCGGGTTTTACCTTGATAGTAACTTCGGCTTGTTGATTAGCGGCAATTTCCTCTACAACTTCAGGATCAAATGTGACCGTCCAGCCACTGGGCGCACTGGCTGATAGTTTTACACCTTGGGCAGGTGCACTTCCGGTGTTCTGAACGACCAATTTAATGGATGTTTCGCGTCCGGTGTAAACCTGTCCTGAGAGCCGTCCATCGGGTGTAGTGATGCTCAAAGAAGGTTGCCCGGTCACCTCGGCGGTCAGATCCAGGGATGCCTGAACGTCATTGCCTTGGGCAATAATAGTAATGGGGTAACTACCAGCAGTGATATCTACCAGGGGTTGAGCCTCAACGGTAATAGATTTGCTCTCTTTTGCACCCAAGGGTAATGAGGTGACATCTTGTCCACCGTAGCGGAAATTAACCTGAAAGCCGCGTGGAGCATTAGCGCTTAAATTGACGGTGATCTCGTCATCTCCCTCGTTTTTGAGAGTAACACTATAGCGGAATGTGGTGCTGGGTGAACCGCGCAATACGGGGAGATCAACGTCAAACGTAAGTCGTGAGGGCTGCTTTTCTTTGATCGTGATTTCAATGGGGAGTTGGGCGCTGGCATTGGCTGTACGAGCCGTGACCACAACCCGATAAGTACCCGCTTTTATGGCTTTTGGCTGGTCTAAACGTAAATCCAGATTCACCTCACTATCGGCTTGAACATAGACGGCTTGCACGGTTTTGCCACCGCCGCGAAGCGTTGCCGTCCAGCCCTCAGGCACCTCGGTAACCTCAAGACGCACAACCTCGGGTTGGGAAGCCACTCGGACGTGCACATCCACTGAGACGGTTTCTCCCGGTCCAACTACAATGCTTGGATAGGACGTATAAAGTGTCAGGTTAGATGAGTTGCTGTTGGGAGAAAGATCTTGGGCAAAAACAGGAAAAGCGGCGGAAAGCGTACTCAAGAGGGCTAACCCGAGAACAAGGATGAAATTCACTGCATAGCGTCTCATCGGATCTCGCCTCCATGAAAGATTGGATTAGTGGGTTGAATAAGGGTTTTGTTTTCCTTTTCAACAGAAAGGTTGCATAGGTTTGGTTAAACCAGCGCCTAATATAGCACGGTTATATAAGAGGATTATTAAAATCGTGTTTAGAGGTGGTTTATTAAGGCTGGAAGACCACGCATTCTAGCGGATTTTCATTTACAGAATTAAGTTTGTGACGAATTTCCAACGCTGTTTCAAGTGAGAGGCTGGAATGAAAGTGATCGGGTAGGTGAATCTGTTGTTCGATAAGGTTGGATAAGGCTTCTTCCGAGCCTTGAATGCGCTGACAAATCTGGGCAAAAACGTCTTTGGCAGAGGGTTCTTGACCGTTGTTCATTCCTTGCTCAGAGTTCAGTGCCCATTGGCTTAATTGCGTCAATGCAGTGTAGTCTAAAATCAGGTAGTCTTGCCAGGGGATTCGATAAGCCTGAATGGCTTGATTGAGAAAGAGGGAAGATAGTTTGTGCTCAGCATTCCAAATTTGGTTGAAGTTGGGAAATTGTTTATTAGGAAGGGGTGCAGGTGATAAGGGTTGAAAGATTATTTTGCGTTGCGGATAATAAATGATGAGAGCCCAAAGGTCTTTTACCTCTGGGCTGGAGAGAGAAAAATCATTAACGATGAGGATCAGAAGATTGCGTTGGTTAGGAAGCGTTGGTAACGGGGTGGCAGTTGATCGAGACGAACTAGGCGTGATAATAACGTAACGGTTAGTCAGGTATCCTAAAAGTGCACAGAAGAAAAAAACGAGAAATATCAGAATGCCAATTCGTTTGCCCATTTTTCAAGGTCGGTCGCGATTCTTTATCAGGGCTTGGTCTTTAGGACGGCCGGGCTGTACTCCAACAGAGTTATTTTGTTGAAGCACCCATTTGAAGAGAGGATAGAGTGGGTGCCGTTCATTTTTTCCGAGAATTAGGCTTTTGGCATTCGATTCTGCCGTGGAAGGGTTAAGGTCGTAGATAAATACATTACCAATATACAGTTGAGAACGAATTTGCGCCAGGGCTTGGCGCAACCATTTGATCTCTTGCTCGGTTGCTAGATACATCTTGTCATCGGGGTTTATTTTACCATCAGGAACGCTCAACCGTGTAATCCAAACCACTCCATTTTCGTGGTGGTAAGAAAGCATCATTTGACGTACAGACTCATAATGACGTAGAACCCAAGGGGCTCTTGAGGATGGGGGCTTCAATGGATCACCGCTCAAAGGTGTAAGGTGGAGGCTTAGAATTGCCATATCTTCTGCTAAACCTTGTTGGTAAAGCCCTTCCAAAAAACGAAGGTCATCCATTGCACCGGTTGAAATTTGATCCGATGTTGGAGGTTGTAAACCACCGGCAATCAGGTAAAGGGACGGAATTTGTTCTTGGATGACCTGCTTGACTTTACGATATAGAGAGGCGTAATGCGTTGGATTGGGGTTACTTCCCCAGCCTTCTGATGTGTTGGCGGCCGGGAATAGTTCCACTGCTTGGAGAGCGACGGGATAACGCCGAGCAAGAGCAAGAATAAATTGAGCCGTTAGAGCCGGATCGGGGCCGGATGGCGTTAGTGCCCAGGGTGGTGCCTGGGTAAGACTGACCATGATGGCGATATTCTGCTGTGCCGCAAGGTACATCAGAGCATCCAATGACCTAAAGTCGGCTTCGGTATTCGGCGTGGGTTGAAGGCGTCGCCAGGAAAGAGAAATTCCGACCCAATGCGGCTTCAGATCGGTGAGGCTTTGAAGTGCGATATCCGACAATGGTCCCTCGGGATAAAAGTGCACTCCCAGTGCAAGATCGGGTGAGCCGGGGATGCCTGGAGCGGCGTACCCGGACTGTGTTCGTAGTAATCCAAAACCAAGGGCGATGATCCCACCTAGAACCATCCAGCGTTTCATAGGCTTCCTTTCAGCGTGTTGTGATTTGTGCTAGGATCATGCCGGTCAGGAAGCCGCCAACAGCCGCAAGAAGTAGAAACTTCAGGTGAATGTTTAGCGCGTAGCGTTTCCACAAGCGATATAGATAGCGCAATATGCGTTGAAGGGGTGTGATACGAGTAAGAGTCGCGATCATTATGTCCCACCACACAATTTCTATGCGTTGAAACAAGGATTGAATCATGGATGCCCTCCTGGCTAGTGTGATAGACTGGTTTTAAGGATTTTTCCATTCCTGGTAACCGTAACCCGCACAGTTTGGCGGATGGACTTGCCGTCCGCAGTGATGGCGCGGCTCTCAAAAATCAAAAGGAAGATATCCTCAGTCTGGGGTTTGATTTTGGGTTTTTGCCCCTCAACTTGAGGAAACCGGTTGTATATTTGACGGCAGACCTTATTTAAGGTTTGTGCGTCCATATGCAACCCCTAGCGCGCCCGACGACGCAGAAAAGCCGGGATGTCCAGGTTATGAACTGGTGGTATCTCTTCATCTAATTGGGATGCAGAAACGGGGATGGCTGACACGGGGGTAGGGGTTGCTTCTATGGGTTTAGGGGTCGGGGTTTTCTCTTTTTGGGGCATTTCAACAGGTGTTGCACCTAATCCGGTGATTACCATAATGACTTGCACCCGATCTTCCATGGCGGGATTGGTGACAACACCAGGGATAATTTCGATGCGGTTATTGGTGCGGACTTGTAGATCATTAAGCGCTTCTACAACTTCCATGAAGGTCAAATCTGGGCCGGCGGTGAAGTTGACAATAACTGCGGAGGCATTTTCGAGGTTGATCGAATCTAATAGAGGATGGTGCAGCGCCTGCTCAATGGCTTTTTGGGCTTTGCCTTCCCCTTGTCCAAAACCAATCGAGAGTACGGAGCCACCTCCAGATTGCATGACCTGGCGAATATGAGCAAAGTCAATGTTGATCAAACCCGGTTCGGTGATTAATTCCGAGATGCCCTGGATACCTTGGCGCAGGACATCATCCGCCAATCGGAAGGCTAATTCCAGGGGGAGGTTCTCGGGAGCAATAGCCAACAAGCGGTCATTGGGAATCGTGATCAGGGTATCGGTATAGGGACGAAGGCGGGCTAAACCCTCCGAGGCATTGGTCTGGCGACGTCCCACTTCCCACATGAAAGGCAGTGTGACTACAGCAACGGTGACCGCCCCTAGCGACCGGGCCACCCGAGCGGCGATGGGAATGGCTCCCGTGCCCGTCCCACCACCCATGCCAGCGGTGAGGAACACCATATCGGCGCCGCTAAGGGCGGCATTTAGTTCGCGGTAGCTTTCCTCTGCGGCGGCTTCGCCAATGCTGGGGTTCCCCCCCGCTCCCAAGCCGCGCGTAAGACGAGGCCCAAGTTGAATTTTGACCGGCGCCAGCGATTGTTGCAGGATTTGGGCATCAGTATTGGCGGCAATGAACTCTACGCCGGTGATTCCCAATTCGATCATACGATTCACCGCATTACATCCAGCACCGCCTAATCCGATAACTTTCAAAACGGGCTTAGGGGCGTTTATTTCTGTCGTTTTATGGGAAGATGACTCAAACAGTCGCAAATTCATGGCGCACCTCGCTATTCTGAAAATTGGGAACTAGGGGTCAATTGCACGCTTTGTACCTCACAGCCGTTGGCTTTTAATTGGGCGAAAATTTCAGGGAGGTGTTGTTCAGGCTCTACCACGGTTACACGTTGGGCAAACATCGCTTCAGCCACCGAACTCCCAAATGTGGGTTGATCTCCGGCTGGGATCTGAGTGAGTAGAAAAGAAATGGTTTCTGGGTGAACACGCCAATTAGGAGGCAAAAGCACGTAATGCCGAATAGGGCGCCTCATGCGCTCCAGCATGTCTGAGGTCTCTAATGAACTCTTAGAATCTGAGTGCACCGAATGGGGATCTAACCACTGGGTTAAGATGGGGGTAAGCGGTTTTCCCTCTTGAAACCAAGCCTGGGAATCGAAGGGGCTGTCAGCCGATGCGGCGAGCAGCCAGAAGTTGCAGGATGCTAAATATGGGGGATACTCGTTCGGCGAGGGTAATGAGGTGGAATAAAGAGAGAGAAATACCTCTTGTGTAGCAGGGAGTTCGGTGGGATGGCTTGAGTTGGGGCGATGACTAAAGGACAAAGGATCGCAGGGCAGTCCGGCGTGATATAGGTGGATAGGCAGAGAACGTTCTAGGACGGCTTGTGCAATGGCTTCATACCATTCAAAAATACGGAACCCTCGGTGATCTTGCGCTTGAGCGTTTTGATCATAGGGACGTGCTTCAGGCCAGGCTAAGGGTCCCCCTTGTCCCCACTCAAGGGGATGATCGTGGGTCCAGGCATAGGCAGAGAGGTGTAAGTTGTCAATAATGTCATATTGATGTCGGCGTTCTAGAATGATAAGCACATTTTGGAGGAAGGCTGTATCCCAGTAATCGCCTCCAGGATAAAGGGGAGCAAGGATCGGGTTGCCTCCACATTTTACAATCCACTGTGCCCAGGGCAAAAAGGCATCTACAAACGCTTCGGTCAAGTCGGGGTGAGTCCAGTAAGACATCCCCCAGGTGGATTTGAGATTAGGGCGGTCAAAAATTTGAATATAGCGACAGCCCCATTTGATATAAGCCTCAATGATCGGAGCAACTTCTTTGAAGTCGGGAGGAGCAGATGGCGAGAACGGGAATTGGATCAGCGGGGTGATGGCTTGATGAATAAGGCCGCGGATGAATTCTTCTGGGATGGCCCGTGCGGAAGATGAAACCAATACCAGCCAACCCACCTTGAGACGCATGAGGAGTGGCAACCAGATTTGAAGATCGCGGGCAGTATAATGCAGTGTGTCGGGAAAATAATGAAATCCCAAACGACTGGGGGAGAGTAAGGGGTATGGAGATTGGAATTGGCGCGTCTCAGATCGTCTCATGGCACTCACTAAGGCTCAGGGGATTGCCATATACAAATGCAAGAACTGTGCCAATCTTTCGATGGATTAAGGTTCTTGGATTGGGAGGTGGGGAACAATGAATTTGCACGTAGTAATGCGTTCCTTGACAGCGTAAAGCCTTCCGATTAGAATTTGATTACCCTTGATGAGGGCCTGTAGCGCAGTTGGGAGCGCGCTTCAATCGCACTGAAGAGGTCAGGGGTTCGAATCCCCTCAGGTCCACCAGGCGCAAGCCGAACCTTAAAAAACCAAATGGGCCCATAGCGCAGTTGGGAGCGCGTCTCAATGGCATTGAGAAGGTCGGGGGTTCGAATCCCCCTGGGTCCACACGAGATGTGAGCCAGGAGCCATCTCCCGGCTCACTTTGTAAGACCAGGGCAGGAGTAGTAGATCATCCGCCAGAGAGTCGGGGAGGGTGGAAACCCGGCAAGGCCTTTGCGGAGGGCCAACGAGATCGAACTCGCCTGCCGCCTTGATTCTCGAGGCAGGTCGCCCGGGTGAACAGCAAGTAGCCAGGGACGGGTGATGCCCGTTAGCGCATCAATGAGTGGTCCGAGTATGGTGATGAATCGGCTCGGGCAATCGGGGTGGTACCGCGGAGAACAACCTTCGTCCCTGTCGTGGCGAAGGTTGTTTTGTTTTGAACCAAGATTGCTAATTCAGGAGTGATCGAGGATGAATATCTCGGTTCCAACGTATAACCCAACTGAAATTGAACGCAAATGGCAGGAAAAATGGGAGGCGGATGGTTTGTATCATGCCGATATTGATTACAGCCGTCCAAAGCACTATGCCTTGACGATGTTGCCATATCCTTCAGGGGATCTGCATATTGGTCACTGGTATGCGATGACGCCATCGGATGCGCGGGCGCGTTTTATGCGTATGCAGGGATACAATGTGCTGTTCCCGATGGGCTTCGATGCCTTTGGCCTACCGGCAGAGAACGCGGCAATCAAACACAACATTCACCCCAAGGAGTGGACTTACCGCAACATCGAACGGATGCGCAAGCAGCTCAAGAGCATGGGGGCGATGTTTGATTGGCGGCGTGAAGCCATCAGTTCGGATCCTGAATATTACCGTTGGACACAGTGGTTCTTTTTGCAATTCTACAAGCATGGTTTGGCTTACCGCAAGGGCGGGATGGTGGATTGGTGTCCGTCCTGCAACACCACATTGGCTCGTGAACAGGTGGTTGGCGAAGATCGTGTTTGTGAACGCTGTGGAACCCCGGTGATCAAGAAAAACTTGGAGCAGTGGTTCTTCCGCCTAACAAAGTATGCCGAAGAGTTGCTTTCATTCGAAGGAATTGATTGGCCGGAGCGGGTGCGCACACTGCAAATTAATTGGATCGGACGTTCTGAGGGAGCGGCGGTAACATTTCGGACCGAACAAGGAGACCCCATCGAGGTCTTCACCACGCGGCCGGATACGCTGTGGGGGGCAACGTTTATGGTGCTCGCTCCAGAGCACCCATTGGTCGAGAAGGTGACCACCCCCGAACAGAAGGCGGCGGTTGAAGCCTACATTTATCAAGCTCTCCGCCAGTCCGATATTCAACGCGAGGCCACCGATCGTGAAAAGACAGGCGTGTTTACCGGCGGGTATGCCATTAATCCGGTCAATGGCGAGCGCATCCCGATTTGGATTGCGGATTACGTATTAATGAGTTATGGCACCGGTGCCATTATGGCGGTCCCGGCCCATGACGAACGTGACTTTGCCTTTGCCCGTAAATACGGCTTGCGCATCATTCCCGTTATCCAACCCGAAGGTATGGTGTTAGATGGTGACACCATGGAGCAAGCCTATACCGGGCCGGGATACATGATTAACAGTGGGCCGTTGAACGGCACTTATGTCAATGGGAAAGGCCATAATGATCCGGGTATTCGCAAGGTCATTGCGTATCTGGAAGCCCATGGACTGGGACGCGCTGAGGTTTCCTATAAACTGCGTGACTGGCTGATTTCGCGACAGCGTTACTGGGGTGCGCCCATCCCCATTATTTACTGCCCACAGTGTGGTATCGTGCCCGTTCCTGAAGATCAATTGCCGGTGTTACTACCGGATGATGTCGAATGGCGACCTACCGGTGAAAGCCCGCTGAAGTTACATCCCACCTGGCGGTTTACCACCTGCCCGACCTGTGGAGGACCTGCCGAGCGGGAGACGGATACCATGGACACGTTTATGTGTTCATCCTGGTATCACTTGCGCTATCTAAGTCCTCATTATGATCAGTGGCCCTTTGACCCCCGTGAGTATGACTACTGGATGCCCGTTGATACTTATACGGGGGGGATTGAGCACGCAACCATGCACCTGATTTATACGCGCTTTTTCCATAAAGCCTGTCGGGATATTGGGATTACCAAAGGCAATGAGCCCATGTTGCAACTGCGCAATCAGGGTATGGTTTTGGGCGAAGATTCGGAGAAAATGTCGAAGAGCCGTGGAAATGTGATTGCCCCGGATGATTTAGTCGCGCGCTACGGTGCGGATACAGTACGTGCTTATTTGATGTTCTTTGCCCGTTGGGATCAGGGTGGTCCATGGAACAGCGGCGGGATTGAAGGTGTCCATCGTTGGCTGAAGCGGGTTTGGTCGGTTATCCTGGAACCGGCTGGCGAGCAGAACCAGGCTGATGAGGCGACTCTGCGTCAGTTGCGGCGCAAAGTGCATCAGACCTTGCGCTCGGTGACGCGTGACTTTCGCGAGTTCGAGTTTAACACCATCGTGTCTTCTCTCATGGAACTGCTCAATGAAATGAGCAAAGCCAAACAAGGTGGTGCCTGGGGCAGTCCTGCCTGGGAGGAAGCGGTGGACATCTATTTGCGCATGCTGGCGCCGGTGTGTCCTCACATCAGCGAGGAAATCTGGGCGCTATTGGGCAAGCCCTACTCGGTCCATACCCAAGCCTGGCCACAGGTAGATGAAGAGGCGGCTAAAGAGGAATTAATTACCATTGTAGTTCAGGTGAACGGAAAGGTGCGCGATCGCTTATCGGTGAATGCGGAGATCAGTGATGAAGAAGTTAAAGCACTGGCTTTGCAAAGCGAAGCTGTCCAGCGCTATTTGGGTGGGAAACCACCGCGGCAAATCATCTACGTGCCGCGGCGATTAGTCAGCATCGTGGTCTAAGCCTGATAGGGTGCTGCTCGACAGGATATGAGCAGCGCCCTTTTTTATTTTGCCTTTGGCAAGGGAGGCTCTCCATGCGCTTTGAAGAACTTAATTGGATGGATGTTGAACGCTACCTAGAACGCGATAACCGGGTTATGGTGGTCTTAGGGGCGTGTGAACAACATGGCTATCTGAGCCTTTTAACCGACGTGAAAATTCCGTTGGCGTTGGCCGATGCCGCCAGTCGTCAGAGTGGGGTATTGGTGGCACCGCCCTTGAATTTTGGTATATCGCCCTATTTTCTATCCTATCCGGGTACGATTTCATTGCGCACAGAGACGTTTATTCGGGTGGTTGAAGATTTAATAACCAGTTTGTACGAACAGGGTTTTCGGCGTTTTCTGGTGTTAAACGGCCATGGGGGGAACGTCGCTGCCCAGAACGTGCTGGTTGAACTGGCAAACCGTAAACCGGGCATGAAAGTTGCGTGGTATGCCTGGTGGCAATCTCACAGCGTTGAAGCCGTAGCAGCCCGTTATGGGATTAAGGTTTATCACGCCGGATGGGCAGAGGCTTTCTCATTTACCCGTGTGGCGGACTTGCCCCAAGGCGAGAAACACGTACAAGGCTATCAGGGTCTGCTTAACACCGAGGAAACGCGGGCAATATTTGGTGATGGTGTATTTGGAGGGAGTTATCAGGTTGAGGAAACGATCCTCCAGGAAATATTTGATGCGGCGCTTCAAGACGTATTGGCTCTGCTGAATTTCTAGGAAATGATCTAAATTGGGATATTACAGTTGCCAAATTACTTATGTTTGTTAAAGGATCGTGTATAATTGATTAACAAATTCTGATATTTCCTTCGCTGCTGTGCCTAGTCAAGATGGCTCTGTGTGCTACGTAAAGCACGCAGTTGAGTATTAGGGTTTTGAATACTAAGATCATGGAAAATTGCTCACCGACCAGAAAGTCACGACGGATGGGTAACCTGGAGATTGATTCAGAGAAGAGGATTTCTGAATTGGCCGGGGCTGTTAAGTGTTGTGGGCCGGGTGATTGATTATCTCGGTGCCCCGTCTATGGCCCATTCATACTATTCTGGTCGTCCTGTTAAAGGGACGTGAGCAAAGCCGAAAAGACGGGCGAAGCAGCGCATTGAAATTTGACAAAATGGAGCACAAAATCACGGCGCTGCGCGTACAGAAACGCAACCCAAATCGGGTTAATGTCTACCTCGACGGCTCATTTGCCTTTGGTTTGTCACGCATTGTGGCGGCCTGGTTGCGGGTTGGACAAACCCTAAGTGACGAGAAAATTGCCAGCCTCCAGGCCGAGGAAACGCGTGAGGCTGCCTATCAGGCGGCACTCCGGTACCTAAATTTCCGTCCCCGCTCCGAGGCCGAGCTACGGAGCAAACTTGAGGGCAAAGGGTTTGATGCTTCGGTTATTGATGCCACCCTTCACCGTCTAATCGAAGAAGGGTTGGTGCGTGATGACCGTTTTGCTCGGGCGTGGGCAGAAAGTCGCAGTCTGAGCCGTCCGCGCAGCCGACGCCTAATTGCTTTTGAACTTCGCCAGAAGGGAATATCAGAAGAAAACATTCAACAAGCGGTGGCCGATCTCGAGGATTCTGAACTGGCCTACCAGGCTGGTTTGCGTTACGCACGACGCTTGAAAAACATGGATTTTGCAACATTCCAGCGGCGATTGGCTGGCTTCTTACAGCGGCGGGGTTTCGCCTATGGAACGGTTGTGACAACCGTGCGGCGCATCTGGGATGAGATGCAGGCCACCCACGACACTATGACATGAATGAGGTTTAAAGATGGGTGCAAACGGGAATTTCTGGTTAATGACGTTGTTGCTTTTACTTGGAGATGTGATTTTAGTGGGGGTGGTCATCTACTTCTTACGGCGTTCTTTGGTGGCTCGAATTCAGCGCGAACAGAAAGAGATTGCCGATAGCCTAATTGCCAGTGCCACAGAACAAGCCAAGTTAATCGAGATTGAGGCGCGTGACAAGGCGCTCAAAATTCTTCAAGAAACCGAAGCCGAGGTCAACCGTCGGCGTTCGGAGATCGCTCGTGAAGAGGATCGCTTGCAGAAGCGCCGCTTGGAATTGGATAATCGCATTGAGCGGTTGGAACAGCGTGAGCAGGCGCTCAATAAACGCCAATCCTCCCTGGATAAACGAGCCAATGAAATTGAGCGTTTGTATGAACAGCAAATGGCTGAACTCCAGCGCGTAGCCCAGATGACGGTGGAAGAAGCGCGCGGTTTGCTGTTGGCGGAGGTCGAGAAAGAAGCGCGGGCAGATATGGCGCGTGTGATCCGGCAGATTGAAGCCGAAGCACGTGCTGAGGGCGAGAAACGCGCCCGTGAATTGATCGCGGAAGCCATCCAACGTGTGGCATCGGATCATGTGTCCAGTGTCACAACGTCGGTGATCTCGCTGCCCAACGAAGAAATGAAAGGGCGAATTGTAGGCCGGAATGGCCGAAACATTCGCGCATTCGAGCAAGCAGCAGGGGTAGATGTCATTGTAGATGACACGCCGGAAACGGTGACTATTTCCTGCTTCGATCCCATCCGGCGCGAAATTGCGCGGCGCTCGTTGGAACGCTTGATCAGTGACGGGCGTATCCACCCGGCGCAAATCGAGAAAATATTGAGCGAAGAACAGCGTGAGGTTGAGAAAGCCATTGTCGAGGCAGGCGAGCAGGCTGCCTATGATGCCGGAGTTACCGGCCTGCATCCCGAAATTATCAAGGTGTTAGGGCGTCTCAAATATCGCACCTCATATGGGCAGAATCAATTAGCACATGCTGTTGAGGTTGCCAAATTAGCGGCTGTCCTGGCGGCAGAACTAGGCGCAGACGTAGAAGCCGCACGCATGGGCGGTTTGCTCCATGACCTGGGTAAGGCCATGGATCATAATACTGATGGCACCCATGCGATGATCGGTGCCGAATTCGCCCGCCGTTACGGCGTGCCGTCGAAAGTGGTGAACATCATTGCATCCCATCATCATGAGGTAGAGCAAGAGAGCATCGAGGCGGTTATTGTTGAAGCCGCGGATGCGATCTCAGGGGCTCGCCCGGGTGCACGGCGCGAAGATCTTGAGCAATACATTAAACGCCTGCGCGCTCTTGAAGAGATTGCTAACTCCTTCAAAGGGGTTAGCCAGAGTTATGCCATTCAGGCTGGTCGTGAGATCCGCATTATTGTGCGTCCTGAAGAAATTGACGATTTAGCGGCACTGCGGCTGGCGCGGGATGTGGCTAAGAAGATCGAAGAAACCATGCAGTACCCGGGGCAGATAAAGGTCACTGTGATTCGGGAAACCCGGGCTGTAGATTACGCCAAATAACCCATGAAGCAAGTATTGAAGAATCTGCGGGATGGGCGCACGATTGTAGCGGATGTGCCGGTGCCAACGCCTGGTCAGGGTATGGTCTTGGTTCGCAATTTGGCGTCGCTAGTTTCAGTAGGCACCGAGCGAATGCTGGTTTCGTTCGCCGAGAAGAACCTGCTGGGGAAAGCGCGCGCTCGACCGGACTTGGTGCGCCAGGTATGGGAAAAGGTGCGTCGTGAGGGTTTGGTCACGGCCATAGAAACGGCGTTGAACCGCTTGGATCAACCCATTGCGCTGGGGTATTCTTCAGCGGGAATCGTAGTGGAAGTAGGGGAAGGGGTCAGGGATCTTCATCCGGGCGACCCTGTGGCATGTGCAGGTGGTGGATATGCCGTGCATGCAGAATATGTCGTGGTGCCCCGTTTGTTGGTCACGCGTCTCCCGGACGGTGTTGATTTTGAAAGCGGTGCTTTTGTGACCCTGGGGGCTATTGCACTCCATGGGTATCGCCTGGCAGAGCCCCAACTCGGTGAGACGGTGGCCGTTATTGGATTGGGGGTCTTGGGCTTGTTGACATTGCAGTTGGCCAAAGCCGGCGGATGCCGGGCATTGGGAATTGATGTGGATCCCTGGCGTGTAGAGAAGGCGCGCTCGCTTGGCTTGATGGCTGTGCCCCGCACTGAAGCCGAGACAACCGTCGGTGCCTTCACGGAAGGTCGAGGATTTGATGCGGTGATTATTTGTGCCGATACCCCAACCAATGATCCGGTCGAGTTAGCAGGGCATCTAGCACGGGATCGAGGACGGGTAGTGGCTGTGGGGGCGGTAGGATTGGCATTACCGCGCAAACTCTACTATGAAAAGGAACTATCGTTTGTTGTATCGCGTTCCTATGGGCCGGGGCGTTATGATCCAGCCTATGAGGAAAAGGGACAGGATTATCCACTGGGCTATGTGCGTTGGACTGAGGGGCGCAATCTTGAGGCTGTGGCTCATTTGATTGGGGCAGGCCTCTTAGATGTAAAATCGCTCATCACACACCGCTTCCCGATCGAGGCAGCCGATCAGGCTTATGCACTTATTACGACGAAAGGGGCAACCCCAAGTCTGGGTGTGCTGATTACGTACCCGCAATCGGAACAATTCTCACCCTTGACCAAACGGGTTAACTTAAGACCACCGAATGGACCTTTGGTTTCAAAGGTTAGATTAGGGGTATTAGGGGCGGGAAATTACGCCACGGCAGTGTTTCTTCCGATGATTCGTTCTTTTCCTGAGGTCGAAAAAGTGGGGATTGTTTCGGCAAGCGGGTTGCACGCGCGTCATGCTGCCGAGAAATTTGGTTTTGCCTTTGCGGGTTCGGATGAGGACGAGATTTGGCGAGATACCACCATCAATGCGGTTGCCATTTTGACCCGCCATAATCATCACACGCGTCAGGTCGAACAGGCGTTAACCTGCGGAAAGCATGCCTTTTGCGAGAAACCTCTAGCCATAACTTGGGACGAAGTAGAACGGCTGGAGACATTGCTTGGGACGGAGAATCTACCTTTGCTAACCGTAGGATTTAACCGCCGCTTTGCGCCCTTGGCGGAACGCCTAAAGGCTTCCTTCACCAACCGTGTTCAACCGATGCATGTTTACTATCGGGTTAACGCCGGGTATTTGCCGCCTAATCACTGGTTGCACGATCCTCACCAGGGAGGTGGACGTCTTGTTGGCGAAGGATGTCATTTCGTTGACTTTTTGGTTTATCTTATAGGGAATCCGCCCACAAGCGTTGAGGCCATATCACTGCCTGACAGCGGGGTCTATCGCGAAGATAATTTTACGCTCATGTATGAGTTCGCGGATGGTTCGGTGGGACTTATATCTTATCTTGCTAATGGCGACAAATCATACCCCAAAGAACGCATAGAGGTCTTTTGCGAAGGGAAGATAGCCATTTTGGATGATTTTCGTGCGTTGGAAATAGTGGCGGAGGGTCGTCGTCAGATACTCCGTCAACCGTTGCGCCAGGATAAAGGACATCGTGGCTTATGGCGAGCCTTCATGCAGGCGATTACTACTACAGGTGTGCCACCTATCCCATACGATCAAATCCTTGGAGTGACTAGGGCTACTTTGGCTGCCCGGGAGGCATTAAGAACTCGCCGCCTGACCGCAATTTAAGGATGAAAAACTTGGGTTATTGATCCGTGAACCCGTGGCAGAAGGTCTGGAAAACGCTCTTAACCGTGGGGGCTGGTCAGGTAGTCCTTTTTCTCATTTATCGAGCAGGATTGAAACTGGGGTGGTGGCGACGAGTCACTCAAAACCTCAAGGTTGATCCTGAACAGGTTCCAGAACTAAGGGGAGAGTTATTTGTCATCCCTTCTACAGATCATTTGAAGTCCCTGTTGGGGGTTGAAGGAACCGACAGGATTTTGACGCTGGCGGATGAAATTTGCCAAGGGACGTTTCGTCCCTTTGGTGGTGATCCTGCGCCTTTGGTTTTAGATCCTCCTTACCCATTGAATCCTTGGGATGTTTATCAAGATAATTTGGCGGGTGAGGATATCAAAGTGGTGTGGGAGCCGGCCCGGTTGGGATGGGTCTTTACCTTGGGACGGGCTTACATTTTGAGCAGGGATGAGCGGTATGCCCAAACCTGTTTGAGCCATCTTAAGCATTTTTTACAGGCCAACCCCCCAGGGGATGGACCGAACTGGGCATCGGGTCAAGAAGTGGCTTTGCGTATCCCTGCTTTATTGTTTGCCCTGCAGGTGTTCCAATCCTCACCCGCCTGGGTCAATGAGGATCGGCGCTTTCTTATCTCTTCTATTCTTACCCATGCCCGACGAATTCTGCCAACGTTCATCTACGCTCGTGCCCAAAATAATAATCATTTGATTAGCGAAGCCTTGGGGTTGTATCTGGTGGGCGTTTTATTGCCCGAGTGGCCAGAATCCGAACGTTGGCGAAATTTTGGTTGGCGCTGGCTGAATTGGGCTTTTCAGCATCAGATAACCTTATCAGGTTGCTATGTCCAAAACAGCCATAACTACCATCGCTTGATGCTTCACCTCGCCTTGCTTTTCGCGCGCGCCGCCGTGCAAGAAGGGCGTCGTTTGCCACCTTGGACACAGGAACGCTTATGTGCGGCGGTGAGTTGGCTTTGGGAGCGCATGGATCCCTGGTCAGGAGAGGTGCCCAACTATGGACATAACGATGGTAGTAATCTCCTGCCCTTTGGCAGTTTTAGTATCACGGATTATCGTCCTACACTGCAAGCCGCAGGTCAATGCTTTGGACAGGGTCGTCTTTTGCCCTCTGGCCCATGGGATGAACTCAGTTTGTGGTTAGGGGTGGAAAAGAACGCTTCTCCGGCGTCCCCAAATATTGCTTTACATCCCGGGGTTATCAAACCCTCGGGGCAATCGTCTTGGGCAATGATATATGGGAGTTCATGCAAAGGACGCGTCGCTCATGCCGATTATCTCCATGTGGATTTGTGGTCGCATGGGGTTAACTTGTTAATGGATGTCGGGACTTATGCTTATAATCTTCCCCCTCCCTGGGATAACGGTCTGGCGAGAACGTTAGTCCATAATACGTTAACGGTTGATGGTCGCGATCAACTGCAGCGCTTGGGTAAGTTTCTCTGGAGTACGGACGGAAAAGCGCAATTTCTGGAACAACTTTCCAGGCCGGGGCAGTGTTGGACAGCTTCTCACGATGGTTATAGGAGATTGGGGATAGTGCACCGTCGTTCGTTAGCGTGGTTGGGAGAAGGACGGTGGGAGGTCATAGATGAAATCTTACCGGTGGACAGAAAGGGATTGACACAGCATCAGTTTGATCTGCATTGGCTGATCCGGGATGGGGAATGGGATTTTGACCAAACACAATTAAAAATTACCTATCCACAATGGGGATTAGGGATGAGGTTGTGCTGGAGTGTGAACGGCAATAACACGGATTTCGTCCCTACAACCGTTCGCCTTATCCGCCAGGGAAAAGTTATTCTTGGCCCCGGGGGCGATTTTGAGTGTTTAGGTTGGTATTCCCCCACGTATTATCATCGTTTTCCGGCATTATCGCTTCTGATAACCTGGAAGGACACGGCACCGTGTAAGATTGTAACTTCAATTGTCGTTGAGAGATCAGGAAATCGTTAAAATTAGATCCGATGCATATCTTATTGATCCATCAAGCCTACGCCTCTTTGAATGAACCAGGAGGGACTCGCCACGAGGAGATGGCGCGCTTCTTGGTCGCCCAAGGCCATCGGGTCACCATTATTGCCAGCCCGGTTAACTATCTTAGCGGAAAACCCAACCCTTCAGAAAGGCATTGGATTAGTCGAACGGAAATTGAGCCTGGATTGACAGTTTTGCGGTGTTACACCTTTCCAGCATTTCACCGCAGTTTCTTTCATCGAACGTTGGCATTCATGAGTTTTATGCTCTCGTCGTTTGGGGTTGGGTTGGGAGTGCCCGATGTGGATGTGGTGTGGGGGACTTCTCCTCCTATTTTTCAAGCCGTGACGGCGTGGATATTGGCATCTATCAAACGGGTGCCTTTCATTTTTGAGGTGCGGGATTTGTGGCCTGAGTTTGCTGTTGCGGTGGGGGTTTTACGTAATCCGCTGTTGATTAAAGCCTCTGAGGGATTAGAACGGTTTCTCTATCGGCGGGCTAAACGAGTGGTGGTAAATTCACCGGGGTTTATCACCCATGTTCAAACTCGCGGAGCAAAATGGGTTGAATTGGTGCCCAACGGCGCAGATCCTCAGATGTTTGATCCCAACCTTAGTGGGCAAGGGTTTCGTCACCGCTACGGTCTGGATGAGTCCTTTGTGGTTCTTTACGCAGGGGCTCATGGGCTTTCAAATGATTTGGGGGTGGTGTTGGATGCTGCCGATTTACTGCGTAATCATCCTCGGATTCGGTTCGTGTTCGTGGGTGACGGGAAGGAAAAACCGGCGCTCGTTCGTGAGGCTGAAGCGAGGGGCTTAGAGAATGTGTTGTTCCTTCCCCCTTTCTCCAAATGCGAGATGCCCGAGGTCCTAGCGGCGGCGGATGCCTGCATTGCAATTCTCAAGCCATTAGAGGCTTATAAAACCACGTATCCTAATAAGGTATTTGATTATATGGCAGCCGGGCGGGCAGTTGTCCTGGCTATTGATGGTGTCATCCGTCGAGTGGTTGAAGAGGCGGGGGCAGGTATTGCTGTACCTCCGGGTGATCCACGGGCCATGGCAGAGGCGATTCTGCGCTTGGCTGAGAATAAAGAGTTGACCAAGCAAATGGGGACGGCGGGACGGCGCTGCATAGAAGAGAATTTTCGGCGTGATCAAATGGCATGGCGGATGATGAAAATCTTTGAGGAGGTGGCGAAAAATGGGTGAGAAGATTTTGATCGTTGAAGATGAGACAACCCTACAGGAGGCACTGGCCTACAATCTGCGGCGTCAGGGTTATGAGGTTGAATTGGCGGGTGATGGTCAGGCGGCTTTGAATGTGGCTCGGCGTATTCGGCCCGACCTCATTATCTTGGATATTATGTTACCGGGTATGGATGGATTTGAGGTTTGTCGCATCCTTCGGCAGGAAATGACCACACCGGTGCTCATGTTAACCGCGCGGGATGATGAAATTGATCGGGTGGTGGGCTTGGAAGTCGGTGCGGATGATTACTTAACTAAGCCTTTTTCTATGCGTGAACTGTTAGCGCGAGTAAAGGCGCTTTTACGGCGGGTTCGGATGGTGCGCGAAGAAATTGGCGGGGGACACGGTCAGGTTGAAACTTCCCAATCGGTCATTCAACACGGCAATTTGATCATTAACATTGCTCGCCGTGAAGCCCTGCTAAATGGCAACCCACTCCCGCTTAAACCCAAAGAATATGACCTTCTGCTTTATCTTGCTCAGCATCGAGGTCAAGTGCTCACTCGAGAGCAGATCCTCGAACGGGTGTGGGGGTGGGAGTATATTGGAGATTCCCGTACAGTAGATGTTCACATTCGATGGCTGCGCGAAAAGATTGAACCAGACCCGGCCAATCCGCGCCGAATCGTTACGGTGCGAGGAGCGGGATATCGTTTCGAGGGCTAGATGCGTCCGTCACTGGCATATCGAATTACACTGCCCATTGTGGTTTGGGCGATCTTGATGGCAACGGCTGGAGTAATAATTGCGCGATACTTGTTTGAGCGCCAGTTGTTGCGGCAGCATGAAGGTTATCTGCTATCTCAAGCGCATATACTTGCGCGACAATTGGAAGATCTTCGCCAGGAAGGAGATACTGTCAGGGTTCGTTCTGTACTGGTGGAATATTCTCGTTCGATAGAGGCCTGGGTGGCTATTTACGACCTGAATGGCGGGATCAAATTGGAAGAGTGGGGAGAATCCTGGACGTTTCCAAGACTTGATCGGGTGCGCGCCCTTGCCCAAACCGTTAGCGTTTCAAATGAGGTGCGAGTTAACCTTTTTCGTAGTCCATTCGGTCAATTGTTGATGGCTACGGTTCCGTTGCACGACGACACTTTAACGACCGAATTGTTGCGTGTAGCCATTTTTGTGGACGAGGGTGGTCAGACCCTTAAAACAATTACATATTCATTGGTTTTGCTTGGTATGATAGCAGTTGTCACTGCTTTGGGGATTGCGCTTCTCGTTTCGCGATGGGTGACAGCACCGCTGCACCATCTTACGGAAAGTATCAGCCATTTGCCAAACAATGAAACCTCTTTGGAAATTGCTCAGCACCGGAAGGACGAAATTGGTCAACTGGCTCAAGCATTTTCAGTCATGGCTGGAGAATTGCGTTCTCAGATTGAGGCGCTGGCTACCGAACGGGTTCAGTTTGATGCAGTTCTGGAATATATGACGGATGGCGTAGTGATTGTTGATGCAGAGGGAAAGGTGCGCTTAATGAACCCGGCCGCTGAACGCCTTTTTGAGGCTCGTCCAGACGGTTGTATAGGAAAATCATTAATCGAGGTTGTGCGTCATCATCAATTGGTGGATCTATGGCAAAAATCTCTTGCCAATGATCGCCAGTACAACCTGACCTTGGAAATGACGCCTAACCGTTTATTTGTCCAAGCGATTGCGACACCGCTTGGGGGAACACTAAAGGGTAATGTGCTTTTGGTTATTCAGGACTTAACCCGAGTGAGGCGATTGGAAACGGTGCGGAGAGATTTCATCAGCAACGTATCCCACGAATTACGCACCCCGTTGGCAACATTGAAGGCGCTTACCGAGACGTTGCAAGAAGGGGCGCTGGAAGACCCGCTTATGGCACGGCGTTTCCTGGAGCAGATGGATAAGGAAATTGATAACATGACTCAGTTGGTGCGAGAGTTGCTTGAACTTTCGCGCATTGAGTCTGGTAAAGTTCCGCTCAACCGGCAACCGATTCCCCCATCGGTGTTATTGGAAAATGCGGCATCCCGTATGCGCTTACAAGCCGAACGGGTAGGGTTGGCTTTAGAGGTGCTAACAGATCCCGACTTGCCAATGGTGCTGGCAGACCGGGAGCGCATTGAACAGGTGTTAATTAATTTGCTACATAATGCCATTAAGTTCACTCCTCCGGGAGGGCGCATTGAACTAGGGGCTCAACGCCGTGAGGGTGAGGTGGTCTTTTACGTAAAGGATACCGGTGTGGGGATTAGTCCGGAGTCTCTGCCCCGTATTTTTGAGCGTTTCTATAAGGCCGATCAATCACGTTCGGGGGGTGGAACGGGTTTGGGTCTTTCGATTGCGCGTCATACCGTTGAGGCTCATGGTGGAAGGATTTGGGCTGAGAGTGAGGTAAACCGCGGGAGCACTTTCTTCTTTTCGCTCCCGATTGCTAATCCATAGCGGTTAAGCGGTTAGAGGTTAGAAAGGACGGTGGGAAGTGTTTGCAACAATCGAGATGTCTATTGAGATGCCGGTCTATCCGGAACGTGTATATCGGGCTTGGTTGGATGGCTTTGAACTTGCCCAAATTACCCACCAGCCCGCCCATATTATCCCTCAGGTTGGGGGAGAACTGCGATTGCTTGGGGGAAGAGTTGTGGGCGAGTTTCGGCGACTTGTTCCTTACAACTACTTAGAAATGACCTGGCACGTTCAGGGTGAGGCTCTGGCGCCCGACTCGCAGGTTGTAATTCGGATTGAACCCACCTGTGTCGGTAGCCTCCTTCGGGTTTGGCATCATGGTGTGGAACTGAAGCGAGTTCAGGACATGCTGCAGTGGTGGGAAAATAATTATCTGCGTCCTCTGCAGACCTATTTTGAGGATCTGGTAGGCGATTACATAGCGGATATGAGCGACGGATAGTGGCGTTAGGGGTTGAAATTAGGTTATAATTAGAAACACCCTGGGCGGATAGCTCAGTAGGTTAGAGCGCCTCCCTTACAAGGAGGAGGTCATGGGTTCGAGTCCCGTTCCGCCCACAGTATCTCAATTTCTTGCATTTCCTCGGCGTGCGGTGGGATATACTTTTTATTGGCTACCAGGGGAAGAAGTGGTCTTCCGCATCGCCTGAGGTGTAGGTTTCATCCTCTCGAGCAATCTCTATAGCATCTTCAAGATATGCGAGGTTTGCACCTGCGATGATGTGTACCCAAGTCGGTGCATCCAAACCGCATGCTTCCACGTAAAGACAACAAGCCCGATATAACATCCACGTTACTTCTTCTCTTGGTAGCATCATAGAAGTACTGCCTTCGAGTTAATGGAATCCAACTTGAACAGTGGCTAAAACCACCGTCTGCGGGTGAAATAAATCGCTGTTATAGCGATCAATCCAACACAGATGACCAAAATGATTTGCCAGGCGAAAGCATACTCTTGAAGAGGGAGATCAACATTCATGCCATAAAACCCGGTCACAATAACCGGCAGATTGAGCAAAATTGTCACCGAAGTTAGGAATTTCATCACCACATTGAGATTATTCGAGATAATCGAAGCAAAGGCGTCCATCATACTGGTGAGAATGCTGCTGGAGATGTTTGCCATTTCGATGGCTTGCTGGTTTTCGGTGATAACATCTTCGAGCAAGTCTTCATCATCAGGGTACATGCGAAACAATTGAGCGCGTTGCAAGCGTTCAAGTAAAAGTTCATTGGATTTTAAGGCGGTAGTGAAGTAAACCAGGCTTTTTTGATATTTGAGGAGTTCCATTACTTCGCGATTTTGCATGGAGAGTTGTAACTGGTCTTCGACGGCTTCCACGGTGCGATTTATTTCTCGCAGGTAAGCCAAGTAGAGATTCGCCGTGCTAAGTAAAATGCGTAGCACAAAGCGGATACGTTTGGCGGTTGAAAGATGGCGAACGCGTCCTGAGGTGAATTCATTAATCACTTCATTAGGGTATCGGCAAACCGTAACAATAAATTGGTCTGTAAGAATGATCCCCAAGGGAATTGTAATATAAGGGACATCCACCATTTGACTTTGAAAATAAGGGATACGAAGCAAGATGAGCATCTTGCCATCATCTTCCCGTTCAGTGCGAGAGCGTTCATCTAAGTCGAGGGGATAGGTGAGAAAATCTTGGGGAATCCCCTCACAAACCAACCTTTCTATTTCATCACTGGTGGGATCAATCACATTTATCCAACATCCACTGACGATGTCGGGAACAGTTTCAAGAACACCTTCTCGGCTGCGATAAATGGTGATCATGGTTCCTCTCCCTTTTGGGTTATCTTGGTGTTTGGATTTTAAACCTTATCATTTTATCCGCAAACCCCTTATATCTAATGGTAACCATAAAACCACGTGCCTAAATGGTATAATTGCCTCGCCTCAAATGGCGGGCAATCAAAAATTATTTCGCTTGGCTATAAAGATGATGAAAACCATTTGCACCGGTTCAATCGCTTACGATTATCTAATGACGTTTCCGGGACATTTCCGCGAACACATCGTGCCTGAACGATTAGATTCTATCAGCCTGTCTTTTCTGGTGGATTCGATGGTGCGCCAGAGAGGGGGGGTGGCCACAAATATTGCTTATACAATGGCATTGCTGGGGGATCGTCCCATTGTGTTTGGTACCGTGGGAGAGGATTTTGAGGAGTACCGTCAGTTCTTGGAGAGCGTAGGGGTGGATACGCGCTACATTCGGGTGGTCCCCGGCGTGTTCACAGCCTCATTCTTCGCCAATACCGATTTGGATAACAATCAGATTTGTTCGTTCTATCCCGGTGCAATGACCTATGCGCGCGATTTCAGCCTTATGGAGTTTAGAGAAGGCCTTCCGGATTTGGTGATCATTTCACCGAATGACCCGGTGGCCATGGACCGCTATGTGGCCGAATGCAAGGCGCTAGGAGTGCGGTATATCTATGATCCCAGCCAGCAAGTTGTGCGCGTCAGCGGCGAAGAATTACGGCGAGGTGTGGAAGGAGCGTTTGGGCTCTTTGTCAATGAGTATGAGTTTGAACTGCTTCAAAGGCATACCGGGTTAAGTGCCGCGGACATTTGTGCAGGGGTTCCCTTAGTGGTGGTGACACAGGGTGCCAAAGGCGCAGTCATCTATGCCGAGGGCAAGGAATTTCGAATTCGAGCAGTAAAACCCTCTCATATCGCGGATCCCACCGGTGTGGGCGATGCCTTCCGGGCCGGATTTGTGCGTGGATTTCAACTCGGCTTGGATTGGGTTACGTGCGGTCAAATGGGGGCTTTGGCAGCGGCATATTGTCTGGAGCAAAAAGGTCCCCAAAGCCATGTCTTTACTCGCGAGGAATTTGTCCAGCGCTATCGCCAGACCTTTGGGGAAAATGAAGCGTTGGTAACTTTGCTTGAAGATTCTATCAATATGACGCGGAGGAATTCATGATCAAGTATGACGTTAAGGATTTGAAACTTGCCGAGGGGGGGCGTCGGCGTATCGAATGGGCTGCCCGCGAAATGCCGGTATTGGCTTCAATCCGCGAGCGCTTTGCAAAAGAACAGCCTCTCAAAGGATTACGTATCTCAGCCTGTCTTCACGTCACCACCGAAACGGCTAACCTGATGCATACGCTTCAGGTTGGCGGGGCGGATGTCGTTCTTACTGCTTCAAATCCCCTTTCAACTCAGGATGATGTTGCTGCCTGCTTAGTAACCCACTACGAAATTCCGGTCTTTGCTATCAAAGGTGAGGATAATGTTGTTTATTACAAACACATCCATGCGGCACTGGATCACAAACCCCACCTGACGATGGATGATGGGGCTGACTTGGTCAGCACACTGCACAAAGAGCGGCGGGATTTGCTGGAAAACATCATCGGTGGCACCGAGGAAACCACAACTGGTGTCATTCGGTTACGCGCGATGGCGGCGGATGGGGCATTGGCTTACCCCATCATTGCTGTCAACGATGCCTTGACCAAGCACTTATTCGATAATCGCTACGGCACGGGTCAATCTACCATTGATGGGATTATTCGGGCAACCAATATCCTCTTGGCCGGCAAAAATTTTGTCGTTGCCGGTTACGGTTGGTGTGGTCGGGGCTTAGCCATGCGGGCACGCGGTATGGGCGCAAACGTCATAGTAACGGAGGTGGATCCGCTCAAAGCCCTTGAAGCCGTTATGGATGGTTATCGAGTGATGCCGATGATTGAGGCTGCCAAGATTGGCGACATCTTCTGCACCGTGACAGGAGACATCAACGTCATTGATCGTCACCACCTCGAAGTGATGAAAGATGGTGCTGTATTGGCGAATTCGGGCCATTTCAATGTGGAAATCAATATTCCTGCGCTAGAGGAAATGGCCGTCAGCAAGCGGCTCGTGCGTCCGTTTGTGGAACAATATGAATTGAAAGATGGGCGTTCAATCTTTTTACTGGGTGAGGGGCGCTTGATTAACCTGGCGGCAGCAGAGGGCCATCCGGCCAGTGTCATGGATATGTCCTTTGCGAATCAAGCGTTGAGCCTGGAATATTTGGTCAAGAACGCCGCAAAAATGGAACGCAAAGTGTACAGCGTGCCTGAAGAAATAGATCGAGAAATTGCCCGTCTAAAATTGGCGGCAATGGGCGTTGAGATTGACACCCTTACCCCACAGCAGATAGCCTACCTAAGTTCGTGGGAGGAAGGGACCTAAATCTGGTTCTTTTAGCCCGAGCCTCTGCACAAAATTCAAGTGGTGCAGAGGCTCTTTTTGTTATGGTGTTGAAGATGCGATTACTTCGATGTCAATAAAGATGGGATCACCAAAAGGGAGGTCGTCGGGATCAAATGCCTGCCAGGCGCTACGATAGCGTCCTTCTTCGGACGGGGCTTGAAAGAAAATCCGCAATACGGCACGCGCACCACTGCGAGCGGGATAAAGGGGTTGTTCGGAAGCGTTTGCGCCTAAAAGTGAGCCGGCAATTAGACGTAAATGGTAGCGAGCATCCCAATCACAGGTCCCGCTATTGATGACCTCCCATCTCTTATCAATAATGGCATTGGCAGGGACTTGTGATCCATCTGGAACGGTCAAATCACCGATAAACGAGAGATTATCTTCGCATTGTTTTGTCGGTGTGGGTTCGAAAAAGAGATGGTTTGGTTGTGTGGGCGTAGTTAGAAGGATGGGCGGGATAAATGGGGTAGAGGTGGTGTAATCAATAACTGAACGTTGTGGCACAAGGTTTTGGCACCCCGTTAGAATCCCGCCCAGGATCGTTAAAACTACAAGGTCTACCCATGGCGGGTAGAGCCAGCGAAGGTTGGGCATTGGAATTCACTCCATGAGCACGCGGGTGTTCATAATTCCTCAAGGTCGGCTTCCTCAGCCCCGCCTGCCAAAGACAGCGGAATCTCACCGCTTAGAGCCCGTTGACGGATTGCGATTTCAATTTCATGGCATAATTCGCTATTTTGACGTAGGAATTCTTTGGCATTCTCACGCCCTTGACCGATACGCATGTCGCCATAAGAATAAAAGGCACCCCGTTTCTGGATAATGCCGTATTCGGTGGCTAGATCAAGGATGTCACCATACTTGGAAATGCCCTCGTTGTACATGATATCGAACTCGGCGGTTCGGAAGGGTGGTGCCACTTTGTTTTTAACTACACGGGCACGGACGCGGTTGCCGATCACCTCAGCACCGACCTTAATGGATTGAATGCGGCGGATATCTAAGCGCACTGAAGCGTAGAACTTTAGTGCTAAGCCGCCCGGTGTTGTTTCGGGATTGCCGAACATAACGCCGATTTTTTGGCGCAACTGATTAGTAAACACCACTGCCGTCTTGGTTTGATTAATCGCACCGGAGAGCTTGCGCAGCGCCTGGGACATGAGACGGGCTTGCATTCCCATCGTTGCGTCACCCATGTCCCCCTCAATCTCGGAGCGAGGAACCAAAGCGGCAACCGAGTCAATCACAACCAGATCAACAGCACCAGAGCGCACCAGTGTTTCGGCGATTTCCAGCGCTTGTTCACCGGTATCGGGCTGTGATATTAGCAGATCCTCAATATTTACACCCACCCGTGCGGCATAACTTGGATCTAGTGCATGTTCCATGTCAATGTAAGCCGCTGTGCCACCCATACGTTGAGTCTCGGCGACTAGGTGAAGGCATAAAGTTGTCTTCCCAGAGGCTTCAGGGCCAAAGATTTCGGTAATGCGCCCGCGTGGGATACCTCCCACACCTAATGCGATATCAAGTGATAGAGAGCCCGTCGGGATGACCTCCACCGTTAAGTGTTGGGCTTCCCCCATACGCATAATAGCGCCATCGCCATAGCGCTTGATAATCTCGCTCAATGCCTTATCTAACACAGCTCGTTTAGCCTCGTCCATGCCCGGATTGGAATCAGAATGACTGGGAAGGGGCTGAGCGGGGGGAACAGGTTTGCGCGGCATATCAATTTATCTCCTCTCACAAAGGATGACATAATTATAAGCGTACTCACTTAAACAAGGTTGCTTACATTATAGCACTTATGTTCAATTAGTGGTGAATCAATTTAGCCCAAAATGAGGGGCAAAAAGGTTGCGGTTTAGAATATTTGCGGTATAATCATGAATAACCCACGGGGCGTGGCTCAGCCCGGCTAGAGCGCTGCGTTCGGGTCGCAGAGGTCCCCGGTTCAAATCCGGGCGCCCCGACTGATAAAATGAAACTCTTTTTGACGTAGCCCCTGCATGAATTACTTGGCAGGGGATCAATTTTTTATTTTCCGATGTGAGGAACAATTAGGGGGAATCGGTCGGCTCTGAAGAGAGGGATTGACCTGCTCAATCGTTTTTTTTTCATTGCGATGGAGTAATTTTTGAGACTTAAGTGCAAGGCAAGGTTATTTGAGATTGTAGGACATGATGAGCAGTTCATTGCGGGGATGCCAGCCAAGGGATGTCCAGAACGCAATCCCGTCGAAGTTATCGGTATAGACAAAAAGATGTGCTTTCTCGACCCCCATATTTTTCAGGGTATCTAGACAACGCTTTACTAAGGCTGTGCCAATGCCTTGACGGCGATATTCGGGGTGGACCGCCACATGATACAAATAAGCGCGCCGCCCATCATAACCGCATAGCAATGTGCCCACTACTTTACATTCATCTTTAGCAATCCAATTTAGACCCGGGTTGCGTTCTAGGAAGTGGGCTAATGATTGGAGGGTGTCGGCCTGACTTAAGCCAACCCCAGGGCTCATTTTCCACAAGCTCATGGCTTCTTCGCAATCTTCTGGTTGGAATGGGAGTATAGAGATCATAGGCGTCTTCCTACGATGTTTATTCCCCGATTTGCCATGAGAGAATCATTGCCCGTTGCTCGTCGGTCTCAGGAGAGGGACGCCACCATTTTGCGGTTTCCCGGCGCAGGATTTGCAAACGTTCGAGGGCTTCGGGTCCGCTAAGACCATGGCGCACCAAGTAACAGCCTACAACCGTTCCGGTGCGGCCAATCCCGCCCCAGCAGTGCACATAGACCATTTTTTCATACGTGATAGCCCGATCTATATGATCGAGAATGGCTTTCATGGTAACTCGCGCCGGTATTCCCAGGTCGGGGATTGCATATCGGGTATAACCGATTTCAAGGTTACGTTGTCTGGCCTCTTGATAGAGCAAGTCGCGGTAGGGTTCAAGTTCACCTTCCCAGGTGAGATCTATAAACTCTCGGACACCGATATCCAAGAGTGCCATTAAACGCTGTCGTGTGCGGCTGGGATTGAGATCCCCGGGGTATTCACCCGCGAGCAACTGGCTGGGGACGACCCAGTAAGCATCGGGAAGAAACAGCGGGGAAGTGAGGTGAGCAGCCATTGGCATCAGAGAGATTTACTAAGAAGATGAGAGTATAATTTCGCTAGTTTGGGTAGTCGTATGTTAGCCTGCTTTGAGATTCTACCTCAAACCCGCTACCTGAGGATTGTGCAAAGATGAATGCTCAACACACCGAAAATGTTCACTGGTTAGACCAGCCGGTTTGGAAGGCCTTTCCCAAAATTCGTTGGGAGACATTACTTATCATCGTAATCCTAGGCTTGGCACTCTTCACCCGCTTTTATCATTTGGGTGATCGGGTGATGAGTCATGATGAGGTTAATCATGTTGTGCCATCCTGGGAACTTTATATGGGAAGAGGGTACCGGCATGATCCGATCACCCATGGACCGTTTCAGTTTCATGTGGTAGCCCTTTCCTATTTTTTGTTCGGAGACAATGATTTTACTTCCCGTATACCCGCGGCACTTTTCAGCGTGGCTACCATTATGACGGTGACATTGGGATTCCGACGCTATCTCGGGCGAAACGGGGCCCTCATTGCGGGGGTACTCTTTTTGATCTCTCCTTATATGCTTTTCTATGGCCGCTACACACGGAACGAGGCTTTCGTGGCTTTTTGGGGCGTCGTCACCTTACTTGCAGTTTTGAGGTATCTGGAGAATGGGAAAAAGCGCTGGCTATACATTCTGACTGCAGTAACGGCCTTGCAATTTGCAACAAAGGAAACTGCCTTTATCTATACGGCTCAATTGTTGCTGTTCCTGGCGATCCTGTTTATGTCGAGAAGCGTTCGCTTTCCCTGGCCGGAAGCGCGTAAACACTTTTTGTTTAACCTAGCCCTGGCCGGGGCTTTGTTTGTCCTTGTTCTGGCCATTGTTCTAGCCGGGTGGAATGCCATTGCGAATCGTTCTGGTGCGCCAGCAGAAACAAGTGGGGTAAGTCCGGTTCAGATCATCGAAGCCGGTTTAGCGTTAGTTGCGGTGATTTTAGGCGGTATAGCCGGGGTTATTTTACTGCGTGAGGTGGGTTGGGAGTTTTTGAAGCAAGAGCGAAGCCTGGATATGCTTCTCTTGATCGGCACGTTGATTTTGCCTCAATTGACGGCATTTCCGGTCAAGATTATTGGGGTGCTATTAGGACAAAATTGGAATCCCTTGGACTACTCGTCGGTGGGTATCCTGCGCAGCGGCATCGTGCTTTTCGTTCTGACCTTAATTGCCTTGGGTATCGGTCTAGTGTGGAAGCCGCGGCTTTGGTTAGCGAATTTCGCCCTATTCTACGGCATTTTCACTGTGCTCTACACTACGGTGTTTACCAATGGATTTGGATTCTTCACCGGCATTGTGGGATCATTGGGTTACTGGTTAGAACAACAGGGCGTTAATCGAGGTACCCAACCTTGGTATTATTATGCCTTTTTGCAAATTCCCATGTATGAATATGTGGCGGCGTTAGGAACACTGCTCGCGATTTACTTCGGCTGGCGGTATCGCCGTTTCAGCCAGTTCGTAGGGGACTCACCCGTTGCTGAGAAAGCACTATCTTCTGAAACTCAACCACCAACTCCGGATGCAAGCCCGACTGCCGAGGTTGTGGAAGGCGAAGCAAATATCGAACAACCCAATAAAATATCTACTGAAGAAAAGCTGCCCGTCCTTGCTCTGCTGGTCTTTTGGGGGATAACCAGTCTAGGGGCTTACTCTTTGGCGGGTGAAAAGATGCCTTGGCTGACCGTTCATATTGCTCTGCCCCTGTTATTAAGCGCGGGGTGGGGATTAGGGGTGTTAGTAGATCGTATCCCTTGGTCTCGCTTAAAGCAGAGTAGCACGTGGGTAGGCTTATTGCTCATACCAGTTTTTCTTAGCGCAACCGTCGGGGCGCTCATGGCATGGCTCGGTCCGGTGGTGCCTTTTAGCGGTTATACGTTGGAAAATCTCCAAGTGACAACGACATTTTTGTTTGCAAGTGCTGTGGCTTTGCTTAGTGGGCGGGGGATCATCTATGTTTTTCGGGGCTGGCGCAGGGCAGATTGGATCAAGCTAATGGTCTTATATACGTTTAGCTTTTTAGGTTTGCTTACCTTCCGAACCGCGGCGACTGCGGCTTATATCAACTACGATACGGCGAAAGAATTTCTGGTTTACGCGCATGCAGCCAGCGGTCCCAAAGAGATTTTAGCCCAGGTGGAAGAAATTTCGCGTCGTCTCACCCGCGGCTTAGATATTCAGGTGGCTTACGACAATGATGCCCTCTACCCCTACTGGTGGTATTTCCGGGATTATCCCAACAAGCGCTATTTTGCAGATAATCCTACGCGGGATTTGCGCGATATGCCCATCATCATTGCGGGGAACAGTGCCAATTGGAGCAAATTGGATGCGATTACCAAAGGTGAGTTTGTTCAGTTTGAGTATATGCGCCTATGGTGGCCCATGCAGGATTACTACAACCTAACGTGGGACCGTATTTGGGGTGTTGTCCGCGATCCCAAGATGCGCGCCGCAGTTTTTCAGATCTGGTTAAACCGGGATTATACGGCTTATGCGCAATTAACCGGAAATCAGAACCTGACATTGGAGAAATGGGAACCGAGTGCCAAATTGCGTTTTTATGTCCGCAAGGATGTTGTGGCTCAGATGTGGAATTATGGTGTGCTACCGGAGCAGGTGCCTACCGTTGAAGTGGATCCCTACCAAAAGGGAATGGTGCAACTGGCGCCAGACTTGGTCTTAGGGCAAGTGGGTGTGGCGGGTAACCAGCCAGGGCAGTTCCAGAATCCGAGAGGCATTGCCATTGCACCGGATGGTTCAATTTACGTTGCCGACTCGCGTAACCATCGCATACAGCATCTTAGCGCGAGAGGTGAGGTTTTGCAGGAATGGGGGAGTTTTGCGGATCGTTCTACCGGAGATGCACCAGGTGGCACGTTCAATGAGCCTTGGGGTGTAGCGGTCGGACCGGATGGGAGTGTTTATGTTGCCGATACCTGGAATCACCGCATTCAAAAGTTCACGTCAGACGGTCAATTTGTGACCATGTGGGGGTATTTTGGCCAGGCTGAGCGTCCTGATGCCTTCTGGGGACCGCGGGATGTGGCCGTGGATGCCCAGGGTCGAGTTTATGTGACAGATACAGGGAATAAGAGGGTGGTCATCTTCACGTCAGATGGACAGTATATTGCCCAATTTGGCGGTGCAGGGGTAGAGGCTGGCAAATTTGATGAACCGGTAGGTATTGACGTGGATGCAGAAGGCAACATTTACATTGCAGATACCTGGAATCAGCGCGTCCAAGTTGTTAAGCCTGATTTTACAAATAACCTCTTCATGCCGGTTCGAGAATGGGAGATTTCAGGATGGTATGGTCAATCGCTGGACAACAAACCTTTCATTGCTGTATCTCCCTTAGGACATGTGTTTGTAACGGACCCCGAGGGTTATCGCGTGCTCGAATTTGATGCACAGGGTAATTTTGTGCGGGGATGGGGGGACTACAGCACGGGCACAGATGGTTTTGGCCTGCCTTCTGGAATAGCGGTAGATTCTCAAGGACGAGTTTGGGTCAGCGATGCCGGGAACCATGTACTTTTGCGTTTTGTGTTGCCCTAAGCAAAGGTGTGGGTTTGACCGCCTAGCTTTTTGATCAATTTTTATCGAATCGTTTATTTAGCCTTAACACCCCCTCAAAGGGGTGTTAAGGCTTTAAGGGTATGCTATTGAATGGAGAGGTGTATAAGATGAATGAGCAAAATCGAAAACAACCCCATATACTGGTGACCAATGATGATGGTGTGCTAGCGCCAGGGTTATTGGCTCTTGCCCGGGCGATGCGAATTCTTGGTGAGGTAAGCATCTTAGCCCCGGAACGTAATTGGTCGGGAGGAGGGCATGTCAAGACACTGGATCGCCCGCTACGAGTGCGGGAGTATCGGCTGGCGGATGATACTATTGCCTATGCCAGTGATGGTGCACCTTCGGATTGCGTCTCTTTGGCACTACTAGGGTATTTCAAGAAACCGATAGACCTGGTGGTGTCCGGGATTAACCAAGGCGCTAATTTGGGACATGATGTTACTTATTCGGGCACGGTTACCGCGGCGATGGAGGCTGTTATTGCAGGGGTGCCAGCGGTAGCATTTTCGTTAGAGACTTATGAGAATGGGAGGACCATCATAAATTACCAACCGGCGGCTCAAATTGCCTTAAAAATCGTGGCCCAACTACTCAAACACGGTATTCCTTCTGAAGTCCTGTTAAACGTAAATATTCCTGCGTTGCCTGCTCATAAAATTCGGGGTATCCGAGTGACCCGGCAGGGATTGCGTGTTTATCACAACCGTTTAGATGAACGCGTTGATCCACGGGGTAAGCCATATTACTGGATTGGCGGTGACGTTCCGACGGGTGTGCCGGAGCAAGGAACTGACGTGGGGGCTTTGACAGAGGGTTACGTCTCTGTGACCCCTTTGCACCTTGACCTGACCGCTTACTGTGTCTTATCTGATCTTTATACCTGGAATTGGGATGCGGATCACCTAGGGGTTAGCACAGAGGATAATCCTTTGCAAATGGCTATCAGGGAACAGTGTCCAGCAGACATACTGGATGGATAGGTGAACATTTGCGCACGAGCCTTTCATTTTTTGCGCATGTCCTCAATGAAGAATTGACTCACGAAAAGGATAAGGCTGACCACCAAAGAGCCGAGGAAGGCACCCCAAAAGCCGCTGACGGTGAATCCGACCCCGAACTGATTCCCGACCCAGCCCGCTAGGGCAAACAAAGCGGTGTTAATGACCAAGATGCCGAGACCTAACGTCAAGACGATGAATGGGCATCCTAAAACTACCAGGATGGGACGCATAACGGCATTGATAATACCAAAGATCAATGCCAACCAGATAAAACTTAACCAATTGTCGGACGAGGGCTGGATATATCGGGGGCTGAGCAGGGCGACGGCGACGTAAAAAGCCAATGCCGTTACTAGCAGGCGAACAATGAAGCGCTTCATTGTGGTTCTCCTCCAAAAATGGGTTTCCTAAGGTGATTATAAGGGCAATTCCATCCAAATAAGTGTTTGTTGGGGGTAAAATCCACATTCCCCAAAAATTTCTTCGAATTCGCCCGCCGGGAAGTTGATTGAAAGAGGGCGCTTGCGGCCAAACTTTTGTCTCATGATAGGGAGCAATGCATACAAAGCCTGAGGGGTTTGGGTTGGATTAGGGGCGAGCCATAACCAATCGGCAAAATATGACGTGGCTTCCCAGGTGCAAAACCCTAGATAATCATCATGTTCCAATGCCGTCATGTGCCATAAAGGCGATTCTCCCAGGATATTTCGCAATGTATTCAAAACCCCCGGTTGAAAACGCTTAATATTCAGTGGTAAATTCCAGGCAATCTGTTCCGGATAGATACGGCTTAACCAGGTCAAATGCAAAGGCCATTCCTGCGCTCGGCGTGTTCTCGTATGCGAGAAAGTTGGAGTTGTGGGGGATGTGTAGGTGGGATTGGTAAGCCAGGTTGTGCGCCGAGCGCGCTCTTGAAAACCTAGCCTGCCATATAGATGTAGCGCTGCAGGGTTGTCTTCTCGGACTTGTAGCCATACTGCAGGGTAGTTCCAGGATTTTAGGTACTGGATCGCCTTTTCCGTCAAGCGACAAGCAATGCCGCGACGACGGTAGTTGGGGTGGACGGCAACGTTGACGATGAGCGGATAACGTGAGGTTGTCTTGGGAAGAATGATCTCCAAATTACCCACAATATGCCCGTCCTCTTCCCAAACAAAGCCACTCATAGATGGGCCTGGACTTCCACCAGGTAGAGCGCCCCAGGTTCGCATGCGCCTCAGATATTCCCAACCGTCAGGGTCCATAGTGTCCGCAAAGCAGATCTCGATTAAATCGGCAACGGCTTGGGTATCTTGGGGTAAGCGCAGAGGCCGAAGATGGGTTTTCTCGTTGAGCATGATTCCGGTCATAGGGGTATTTTACTCCCGCGTCAAGTAACCCCTTTGCTCATAATTTGTTTCGTATATAAATTTCTTATGCAAGGCTTTTACTTTGTTAATCTAGAGGTGCTATAATCCGTTCAGGATAATTTTACTCTTGCTAATAGAAGGATATTACGCCTATGATGCGATTTGACCGATTTACCGAACGAGCGCAAGAGGCCGCGCAGCGTGCGGCTGAGATTATTCAGCGCTATGGCCATAACCAGATTGATACCGAGCACATCCTGTTGGCACTGATTGAGCAGCCGCAGGGTGTGATCCCACAAATTTTGGAAATCCTTAAGGTGGATGCCAGTATGCTGGCAGACCGCCTGGATTACATCTTACGCACCAGCCCTAAAGCGAGTATTTTCGGAGGTGGAGCGGGTCAGATTTTTATCACGCCTCGAGTAAAACGCATCATTGATCAAGCCAATGAAGAGGCTAATCGGCTAAAAGATGAGTACATTTCTACCGAGCACATTTTTTTGGCCATATTGAGTGAACGCAATACACCCGCGGCGCGTTTGCTGGAAGGCGCCGGAATTACCCGCGAACGCGTCTTAGATGCCATAATGCAAATTCGCGGGGGACAGCGGGTGACCGATCCGCAAGCCGAGACCCGTTATCGAACACTGGAGAAGTATTCGCGGGACTTGACCGCATTAGCACGCGAGGGCAAACTCGATCCGGTGATCGGGCGCGACCAGGAAATTTTGCGAGTCATGCAAATTCTCTCCCGTCGTACCAAAAATAACCCGGTTTTGATCGGTGAAGCCGGCGTGGGTAAAACTGCCATTGTGGAAGGGCTAGCCCAAAAGATTGCGGCAAACGATGTGCCAGAAATTCTAATGGGTAAGCGGGTGGTGCAACTCGACCTAGGCGCAATGATTGCCGGAAGCCGCTTCCGTGGTGAATTTGAGGAACGTCTAAAGGCCGCAATCGAAGAAGTTCAACGCTCAGAGGGTGAGATCATTCTATTCATTGACGAACTCCACACCGTGGTTGGGGCTGGCGCGGCACAGGGCGCCATGGATGCCTCGAACATGCTCAAGCCGGCATTGGCACGGGGAGAACTGCAATGCATTGGGGCGACAACCTTAGATGAGTATCATAAATATATTGAGAAGGATGCGGCGTTAGAACGTCGTTTTGCTCCCGTCTATGTGGATGAGCCCTCGGTTGAAGAAACGATTGAGATGTTGCGCGGCTTGCGTGATCGGTATGAGGCTCACCACAAGGTGCGCTTCTCTGATGAGGCTTTGGTAGCGGCGGCGCGTCTTTCGGCTCAATATGTGACCGAACGCCATTTGCCGGATAAGGCGATTGACCTCATTGATGAAGCCGCCGCTAAGTTGCGAGTGGCCTTGTATTCGCTTCCTCCAGAATTGAAGAAGATGAAATCCGAAATTGACCGTCTTCAAGCCGAGGAAGAGCAAGCCGGGTTGGAGCGTGATTACGAACGTGCGGCGCGCAAGAAGGCTGAACGTTTACGCCTGCAAGAACAATTTGAAAAATTACGGGATCAATGGGAAGCCGAGCATAAGTTGGATGAAGTGGTGGACGTCAACGATATTGCCGAGGTTGTTGCCCAGTGGACCGGGATCCCGGTCAGCCAGATGATGGAGTCTGAGGCTGAGCGGTTGGTGCATATGGAAGAACGGCTTGCCGAGCGAGTCATCGGACAGGAGGAGGCAATCAAAGCCATTGCAGATGCAATCCGGCGCGCTCGTGCAGGGCTTAAAGATCCGCGTCGTCCCATTGGCTCCTTTATCTTTATTGGTCCTTCTGGGGTAGGTAAAACCGAATTAGCCAAGGCGCTGGCGGAGTTCCTATTTGGGGATGAAGATGCCTTGGTGCGCCTGGATATGAGTGAGTATCGGGAACAGCATACCGTGTCTCGCCTTTTCGGGGCTCCGCCGGGCTATGTGGGATATGAGGAAGGTGGTCAGTTAACCGAAGCCGTGCGACGACGACCTTATCGCGTCATCCTCTTTGACGAGATCGAAAAGGCTCATCCAGAAGTATGGAATGCCTTGCTGCAGATTCTCGATGAAGGTCGTCTGACGGATGGTCAAGGACATGTGGTGGACTTTCGTAACACTGTGCTGATTATGACCAGCAATCTGGGCACCGAGTTTGTGCGTCGGGGTGGGACGCTGGGCTTCTTGCCCGAAAGTCACAATGACGAAGATCGGCTGAATCAGGAAAAAATTCAGAAGGCGCTCAAGAGTACCTTCCGCCCCGAGTTTCTCAACCGCATTGATGAGATCATCATGTTCTCGCCGCTAACGCAGGAGCATATGTACAAGATTGTGGATCTTCAAATGAAAGAGGTGCGTCAGCGGTTGTTAGAACATGGGCTAGATGTCGAATTGACCCCTGCTGCCCGGCGTTGGTTGGCGGAAATTGGCTACGATCCGAGTTTTGGGGCTCGGCCATTGAGGCGAGCGATTCAGAAATACATCGAGAGCCCACTTTCGGTCAGCATTCTCTCCGGCCAGTTTAAGGTTGGGGACAAGATCATCGTAGATTATCAGGAAGGTGATACGAAACCCACGTTTCGGCGGGCAGATGAGGTGAAAGAACCTTCGCTTCAAGAGCAATCTGTCGAGTCTTCTAGAGATTAATACCCGGGGGAAGTGAGTAGAAAAAGACAATTGAGGGTGTGCATATCCTTCGCACCCTCAATTGTCTCAATAGTATTGGGCTCGAGATCCTAAGCAGTTTCCAAGAAGCGTGCCAGTTCCCAGTCGGTAACCTGGATACGGAATTCATCCCACTCGGTTAACTTGGCGCGGCGATAGGCCTGATACAACGTGGGGTCAAAGGCGCCTTTAATGACCTCATCCCGATCAAGTTCCTGAAGGGCTTCATAGAGCGAACCAGGCAGTTCCCCGATTCCCATTTCTTCCCGCTCTTCGTGATTTAATTCGTAGACGTTGACATTGTTGAGAGGAGGTGGACAAGGGATATGTTTATCAATTCCATCCAGGCCCGCAATGAGCATCGCGGTGAAAGCCAGATAAGGATTAGCCGAGGGATCAGGGAAACGCAACTCAGCCCGGGTGGCCTTATGCTGTCCAGCGGTATAGCGAGGGATGCGAATAAGCGCCGAACGGTTGATTTGTGCCCAGCAAATATAGACTGGTGCCTCATAGCCGGGGACTAATCGTTTATAAGAATTAACCGTGGGTGCAACAATAGCCGCCAAGGCGCGCGCATGGGCAAGTTGGCCAGCGATAAAGCCATAGGCAACTGATGAGAGATGGAATTCATCGTTGGGATCAAAGAAGAGGTTATTCCCCCTCAAGTCGAACAGAGATTGGTGGCAGTGCATCCCCGAGCCGTTGATCCCAAAGATGGGTTTGGGCATGAAGGAGGCGATTAGACCGTGCTGAGCAGCAATGGCTTTAACCGTGTATTTTAGGGTAAGTACATTATCGGCAGTCCGAAGTGCATCGGCAAAGCGGAAGTCAATCTCATGCTGACCTAATGCCACTTCGTGGTGGCCGACCTCGACTTCCAATCCCATACTTTTCAAGGCGGCCATTAATTCGGTGCGTACACGCACGGCTTCATCGTCTGAGGAAAAATCAAAATACCCGACAACATCATGAGGAACAGGACGGATGGTTTCAGGACCGTTGCGGCGGAACAGAAAGAATTCCGGCTCAGGGCCGACGTTATACACCCATCCGCGTTCTTCGCGCAGTTTTGCCAAAGTGCGTTTTAACGTACCACGCGGATCGCCTGGGAAGGGCGTGCCGTCGGGTTGATAGATATCACAAAAGAGACGAGCACGGCGCATCTCAGCGGGCGTCCATGGTAGAACGGCGTAGGTGTCAGGGTCCACGTGTAAGTGCATGTCGCTTTCCTGGATGCGGGCGAAGCCTTCGACCGAGGACCCATCGAACCAGACGCCGTTTTCAAGGGCTCCTTCCAATTGGTCAACCGGCATGTCTACGCTTTTTACGGTGCCGACGACGTCAACGAATTGGAGAGAAATGAATTTGACATTGTCCTCTCTTACTCGATCAAGTACCTCTTTGGCGTCCATAACAATATCCTCCTTGGCTTAAAAAGTTTATGGACATGCCTGGCATGCCCATTAATGCGATGAATGGGTTGCCCCTTCTAAAACTTTCCAGCCAAATACACGCATAAGCCTGTATTGGCTACCACTGGTGGGGCTTTGGACGAGCCGTGGTCTCGCTTTTGGACCCACACCTGTTTTTGAAGGGAGAAAGAAACCTGTGGTCGGGCTTCAGAGGCATCCGCTGATCTATCCGATTTTCCCCTGCAATTTATCCCCCGCAGGGTTAGCACTCTCCTCGCGGAGAGGAACCTCCACCTCGTCACCTTCCAGTGGAGAACTGAAAGGTTCAGCCGCTATTTCCCCGTTATTCACTTGTCAGGTGCTTCCCAAAATAATGGCGAAATCTTACAGAGGTTTTTATGTTTTGTCAAGGGGGATTCGAGAAATTCTAGAATTTTTAAGGTTTCTGAGCGTAAGCAAAAAAGGTAGGCACAAAAAGGACACGCTCGCCTTTTTCCCAGGCATTAAGGTCAATCGTTTGCCAGAGATCTATCTCTTCGGGCGAGAGCATGTGTTGCAAATCGAACCTTAACGCTAACCATTCACTAGTTGTCACCTCAATATCGGGTGGATATATCCAATAGGCTCCAAAGACACCTACGTGCAAGTTGATAAGCCCGCTCTTTGAGAATAAGGAAGCCAATCTTCGCCCTATGAAGGGGTCACCACCTGCTTTTTGAATAGCGGTAATTTGTAATTGACCTAAGGTTGCTAAGGGAGGCGGGTAGTCAATACGCCCCCCATAGTCCGGTTCGGCCAGGGCTGCAATAAATCCTCTCGAACGCGTAACGCGCACCAGTTCTCTTAGGGCTTGTTCTGGTTCAACCCATAGGAAAAAATAATGCGTATAGCAAAGATCAAATGAATTAGCCGCAAAGGGCAGGTGATAACCATCGGCTTGACAGAATTGGATATTGGGTAGGTTATGTTGAGCATGTTTCAAGTAGGGATAGTAAATATCCAGCCCAAGGCGACGATAAGGTTCCCAAATAGGGTCGGAGAGAACCGCACCGGTGCCACACCCAACCTCTAGGATTTGCCGGATCGGATATCCCCCAATTTCCTTCAAGAGATGGCGTCGGATTTGAGCACTCCACTTGGCTTGGGTGAGAAACCGTTGATGCCAGAAAAGGAGGTCAGCGTTGTTTTGCACGTTCCCAGATGATATCCCACGGATCGGTGAGCAAATTGCCTAGAATCCTTGTGGCACCTTGGAAGGGTAGTACATCGCCATCCGGTTCTACATAGAGCCAAGCTATGCCAGCCCCTTGCGGAGGGGCTTCAAGGGTTGCATTCAACTCTAATGAAACCGGGTTCAAGTGTGAATAGGGGACAGGTAAATCCCATACCAGGTGCATGCCTAATCGGGCTACGAGGTCTCTAGCGTGTTGTAAGGTTTCACCAAGATGAGGATGACTGATCGAGAGGCTCATTCGGGTAACTTTCATACGTGCAAGGCGTTCAATGAGACTCTGGATTTGGGTTTTATTTTCTGGGGTAATGGTTAAATGCACCGTAAGAGCAAGATCAGCGGCTAGAACATCACGAATGGCTTCCCATGAGATTTCGTTAAGGGGATCAAGGACGATCATGACATGGTCTAAGCCACTGGCTAAAATGCGGTTGAGGTATTCTTTCTCAACCAACCTTAGGCCAGTAGTGAGCAAACCGCTGACCATTCCCAAGGATTCTACAAAAGCAATTAGGTCAATCAAATCTGGCCGTAGTGTTGGTTCACCGCCGGTAAATATGATGTGTGGAATACCTGCCTCCCAGGCTTTGCGCAGGCATTGCTGCCATTCTTCGTAGATTAGTTCGCGTCGCACATGTTCGACCGGGGCGACGTGGCGAATGGATTCATCCTCTGTGCGATACGTTAGGGCACAATCTAAACGCAAGGGGGCGCTTAATGGTTCTTGGTAAGGCTGATGACGCTCGATGTCCACATAGATCTCGGGATCTAAGTCGGGCGTATTGAGAAGCGTTTCTAGGCGCTCTAAAAAATCTTTGAAATCTGTAATCACCTGAGATTTAGGTACACGATACCGCTTTGAAATTTCACGCACCACTTCATCGAGGGGGGTGCCTTTGATATGATGATAAGCAAATTCAGTAGCGGTTTGATTGAGATGCAGGACGGTTGAGGCATCTAAGATCAAGATACCTTCTCCATTGGGTTCAATGCGCAGGTGCATCCGGTGGGGTTGGGGTGCATCCGGTGGCGATTGCCAGTGATAAACACCCGGTGGAAGCGGGCTTATTGGGGGCGGAAACAGTTGTTCAATCCATTCTCGTAATCTCTGTTTCATATTAGCCTCCACCGAGGGAGTTTTAAGGTCCAGGATAGGGTGATACGGCTTGGTTGACGGCATACGTTAATGGACATCCACCTCCACATTCCTGGAGCAACACACATTGCCCACAAGTCTCAGGAACATAATGGCGTTCGCGCAGGGCGACAGCCAAATCATGATTCCATACACTTTCCCAAGGGTCGTTTAGAATATGTCCCAACGGTTGGTAATAGGACTGACAAGGCAACACAAAGCCGTCCGGTTCAATACACATGTTATACCAAGCCGCTGTACATCCTTTAAGCCCTAAGCCATTGAGCACAGGATCAAAATGACAGTAGCGGGTAGGCGTGTACCAAATCAGGCGCTGGCCGTAATGAGCGGTTTTTTCCCGCGCTAGGGCAAGCAAATCTTGTAATTGTGTCTCAGGAATGCCAGTGTTAACAGTGGCACCCCCTCCGGAGTGGATCAGGCCATTGATTCCAACCGTGGGCACCCCTAATTCGGCTAAGAAGTCCAGAGTTTGAGCGAGGTAAGGGGCGTTTGAAGAGAGCAAAGTGGTGTTGGTCATGACAAAAAGGTGCGTTTTCAAGGCAATGCGAATACCTTGGACGGTTTGTTTCCAGGCACCAGGGCAGCCCACAATACGGTCGTGGATGGTGGGATCGTAGGATTCGAGGGTGATTTGAACATGATCCAATCCGGCTTCACATAAAGCGTTCATATAGCGTGGATCATGTAGTCGTCGCCCATTCGTATTCAAACCTGTGATTTGTCCTCTGCTTTCGGCATGGGCAATCAGCAGAGGTAAATCATGGCGTAAAGTAGGCTCGCCCCCGGTAAAAACAATATGGGGGATTCCTATCTCCCATAGGCGATCTATCACCTGCTTCCAGGTTTCAGTCTCCAACTCCGGATAGGTTCTCGGTCTGGCATTGTAACAATGGGCACAATCGTTATTACAGCGATAAGTGAGCGCCAGATCCATTCGATAAGGAGCACTAGAACGGGTAGAAAACGGCGGGAGCGTTTCTAAATCCAGGTCGCATATGGGGCATATGCCGTCGGGTTCAATGAGTGCGTTAAGGTGCAGACGGAAGTTGTCGAGATCCGCCTTTACTTGAGCGACTTGGGTCCTAAAATGGGCAACCAAGGTTTGAAGGATTACGTTTTCAGGATAACCAGACAAGATAAAATAAGCCATTAACGCTGCGGTTGCGTTGAGGTGATAGATGCGGCTGGCGTTTATCAAAAGACTGCCTTGCCCGCCGGGCTCAATACGCAAATGAATGCGCACTTTGTTCTCGGGGGATTGGTGCAAGAAGTGATAGATCCCCGGCAAGGGCAAATCAAGCGCTTTTCGCGTAGGAAAGAGTGAATTCCACCAACCCATGGTTATTCCCCAACCCTCAACGTCCACCGCCCGCACATGCACATGCGCACCCAGCACAAGCGCAAGCACAGGCACACGCACATGAGCCACCCCCTCCACCCCGCCGCGCCATTGAGGAAGAAGTTGGGGGTGGGGGAGGATTGGTGCGGGCGGTGATCTTGCCGGTAAACTCGGTCACGTTGCCAATAACGCTGGCAGAGAAGGCCTCAACCCCGCGCACCATCGAGGCTGCAAAATCGGATCCTGGCAGTTTGGGAAGGTTGATGGTGGTCTTTGAACCACCACCCGAGGTGGAAACCGGGGTTGCGGGCATGGAACGGCGGAAGACCGGATCATAACGCCCCCACCAGGCAGGCACAAAGACCGGTCCAGGGGCGAAGACCTCGCGGGTCTGGTCTTCCCAGCGCCGATCTAGCATGGTCCAGTCCATGACTTCGTCGTAGGTTAAAGCACGAACCTCTGGAGTTTCAGCGGCTTTGACTTGATCCCAGGCTTTCTTGACGATGCTTTCGTAATATGCAACAGTTTCCTTGCGGCTGAAGCCGCGCATTTTCTCCGAAACCGCGTTAATGAGGTTAACCATTAGTTCCTGTAAGCCTTTTTGTCGCTCTCTGACATCCTTTAGCCGCATGGCCTCAATAAACTCAATCTCATAGGGTTGTAAACCCTCAGGTAAAGGCTGAGTAAAGTCGAGTTCGAGCGGGTCTTGCTGAATAACGGTGGCCGCTCCCTTTTTGAGAATGGAGAACAAAATCATTGTGAGGATTCTGTCCACCGGTTGTTCCATTAAGATGGCGGCTTCGACTGCAGTAAGGCCACGCTTTATACCGTGACCCTCAATGGCAATCTTGGGAGGGAGATACTGCATTCGCCGTTTTTGGCTCGAGCGATAACCCACGTAGGCGATTGCCACAAAGAAGCTCATGAATCCTACACAACAGAGAAGGCCAATTAAGTCCTCACTAATTTGGAAAGAACGCGGATTGGGAACCTCGGTGGCAACGATGGCAGCGGCAGGGACCAGTCGCGCCGGAAAGCTAGCGCCAAAGATGTATTGCGTATAGGCATTGGCTTCGGTCGAGCGCCAGGTGTAATATACCCGTCCTTGGGCGTCAAGATTGGTGTAAGGTTCATTGCTGCCCGGCCAATTACTACTGGGTTTGTGATATCGCGGTTCTTCCGTTGTTAGTCCAGGCGGCAGGATAAGGGTCATTGAGTAATCGGTTTTTCCCCGGACGAAGGCCTTATCAAACCATGAGGGGCTGAAGACAATGCTGGCGTAGGGTTCGGATAGTTCCAGCGTTGATTTCCCAATGGCTCCCTCGATATTGGCGATGGTTACTTTTAGCGTTCCTGTGGATCCTGGTGAAATGGCGTGGTTACCTAATGTAATGGCAATCCCCGGTTGCACAAAAGGAGAGGGTTCGATGTCCGCAAGTGGAAAACCATCTATTTCGGCTTTTATGTCTGAAAGGCGGTAATTTTCATTAGGGAGGCCAATGTCCACGACGTCAATGGGGCTGGCTCCGGGCTGGTTGCGAAATTCAATTTCGTAATAGAGGGTGATCGTTCCATCTGGGTTAACGTAAAGGTCAACCTCTTGACGCGGGACTTCAAAGGCATAACTTTGTGCTGCGGCGATTGGGGTTTGAAATCCCAATAAATAGACCAGCCATAAAAGAATGAAAATCGGAAGACCCCACCGTTTCATCGTGTTCCCTCAATTGGATAATTTACCACTTTGGCTCTTCGGTCAACTGGTAGGTTGTGCCGCAGTAAGGACAGGTTACCACAGGAGCCCCGGCTACCATTTTGATGTTTTCGGCCTTCAATGCGCCACCACAGGATTTGCACTTAAGTGTGTCCAGATTGATATCACCGGGAAGATCAACCTTGAGAGTTACCTGCGGGACTACATCTTGCTTGGGGCGCCGGGCCGCCCAAAAAATCAACACTAACCCTAGGGCAATGGTGATCAGTCCTACCGGAATCCACATCAAGTCTCCTTGATCTCCGGTTGCCCCCCAGACAAAAAGTACCCCAAAGAAAATTAAAATAGCGGCTACGATGTAAGCGATAATCTTTCCAGCGCTCATCGCATTCTCTCCTTGAATCTAAACTTTAAGGTTAGTGTAGCATGCTTCTTGGTCGGGCACAATTGGATTAACCTCACATTGATTTAAAGAATTGTCACACTTATCTTTCATCAAATAAAGACCTCTAGACGGAGGGGTCCAATGAGCCTGCTATAATTGAAAGGAGGAGGGTAGATGGCTATGGAAACGACATCTCTGGAAGCACTGCGCGAAGAATATGAGCGCTTGAAGCGCGAGATTAATTACCATAACTATCGCTACCATGTTTTGGACTCCCCCCTGATCAGCGACTATGAATTCGACCGGTTAATGGCGCGCTTACGTGAAATCGAGGCAGCCCACCCCGAATGGATAACCCCCGACTCACCCAGCCAGCGTTCCGGGGGGCCACCATTAGAGCGTTTCAATAAGGTTCGTCATCCACGCCCTATTCTCAGCCTGGCCAATGCCTTTACGTTAGACGATGTGCGTGCGTGGTACGAACGTTTAGTGCGCCTGGATGAACGCGTACGTCAGGCCGATTTTGTGGTTGAACCCAAAATTGATGGACTAACCGTCGTGCTTCATTATCACAATGGTCAGTTTGTTCTGGGGGCAACACGGGGTGATGGGGAGGTTGGTGAGGATATTACGGCGAATTTGCGCACTGTACGTGCTTTGCCCTTGCGCATACCCATTCATGAGCCGGCACCCTTGCCGCCAGAACGTTTAGTTGTACGAGGTGAAGCCTTTATCACCATTAAAGACTTTGAGGAACTCAATCGGCGGTTGATTGAGGCCGGTGAGAAACCCTATCTTAATCCGCGTAATACAGCCGCCGGCTCTTTGCGCCAGTTGGATCCTTCGCTCACAGCCTCTCGACCTTTGACGCTGCTGACCTATGCAATTGTGGATGCCAGTGACTCGGTTCCAGTGACTCAGTGGGAAACCCTACAGTACCTCGGGGAATTGGGGTTTCCGGTGACAAGGGATGCAGAGTATTGTGCTGATCTCGAGGCAGTACTCGACGCATGTGCGCGCTGGCTGGATAAACGCGATACACTGCCGTTTGAGGCGGATGGGATTGTGATCAAGATCAATGATTTGCGTTTACAAGAATCGCTCGGGGTGGTGGGCAAAGATCCGCGGGGTATGCTGGCTTTTAAATTCCCGGCCCGGGAGGTGAGCACAATTTTACGCGATATTGAGGTCAGCGTTGGGCGAACGGGCGTGCTTACACCTACCGCGGTTTTAGAGCCAGTCGAAATCGGCGGGGTTGTTGTTAAGCAAGCCACTTTGCATAATTTTGATTACATTGCTGAAAAGGATATCCGTATTGGGGATCGGGTGTTAGTAAAGCGCGCCGGTGATGTGATCCCCTATGTCGTAGGGCCTATCGTTGAGGCACGCACCGGGCAAGAGCGTATTTTTGAGCCCCCTCAAACTTGCCCGGCTTGCGGTCAGCCAGTTCAACATTACGAAGGCGAAGTGGCGTGGTATTGCGTCAACGCCGCTTGCCCGGCTCAAATCATTCGTAATGTCGAACATTTTGTATCGCGCTCGGCGATGGATATTACCGGTTTGGGCATTAAAATCGTGGAGCAATTGGTCAAAAAAGGACTGGTTCATGATGTTGCGGATTTGTATTATCTAACGAAGGCAGATTTGTTGACCCTTGAGGGCTTTGCAGATAAAAAGGCAGATAACATTCTACGGGCCATTGAAGCCTCAAAGAGCCGCCCTTTGGCGCGCTTGATTAATGCCCTGGGAATCCATGGGGTTGGTGAGGTCATGGCGGCTACGTTGGCAGGGATTTATCCCGACCTGGATGCTTTGTCTCAAGCAACCGTGGAAGAGTTACAGCAAATTGAAGGGATTGGCCCAAATATTGCCCATAGCATTGTAGATTGGTTCTCGCGTCCGACCAATCGAAAAGTTCTTGAAAAACTTAAAGCCGCTGGCGTTTGGCCGGTTGAGAAGAAACAAGTTACCCCTGAAGTTCTGCTTCCCTTAACCGGTTTGACCTTTGTCGTAACCGGCACGCTCAAACGTTTTTCACGCGAGGAAGTAAAGGAATATATTCAATCCCACGGCGGCAAGGTAAGCGAAAGCGTATCGCGGAACACCAGTTATCTGGTCGTGGGAGAGAATCCGGGGTCAAAACTCGAACGCGCCCGCGCTCTGGGTGTGCCCATCCTTACCGAAGAGGAATTAATCGCTATGGTTGAACATTCATCTGCTCGGAGCCGATAATAAGTGGGCACCAAACGACTTATCCTGAAGCCGGGGCGAGAGAAGTCAGTGCTTCAAAAGCACCCCTGGATTTACTCGGGGGCTATTGAGAAGGTTGAAGGTAAACCTGGGCCTGGTGAGACGGTGGCTGTTTATTCGTCCCAGGGTCAGTGGTTGGCATGGGCTGGATACAGCCCACGTTCATCAATCCGAGCGCGTATTTGGAGTTGGGATATAAACGAAGAAATTGGGCCTGAGTTTATTCGAGGACGAATTGCTAAAGCCATTTCACGGCGTTGGTATCTTCAGGATGATTCATCTACCACGGCCTACCGCTTGATCCACGCTGAATCGGATGGTTTACCCGGTCTGATCGTGGACCGTTACAGCGATTGGTTGGTCGTACAAATCCTTACCGTGACCATGGAGACCTGGCGTGGCGAAGTTTTCCAAAGTCTGCGCCACCTGACGGGATTGCACGCTGTCTATGAGCGTTCGGATGTAGAAGTTCGGTCGCTGGAAGGCTTACCCTTGCGGGTTGGCCCCTATGGAGAGACATTTCCGCCCTCGCGAGTTGAGGTTCGGGAGTACGGACATCACTTTTGGGTGGATATCCAGCGCGGACAGAAGACCGGCTTTTACCTCGATCAGCGTGAGAACCGGCGCTTAGTGGGCTACCTGGCGGCGGGAAAAGAGATATTGAATGCTTTCTGCTATACAGGGGCTTTTTCGGTCTATGCTCTGGCCGGGGGTGCTAAATCGGTTTGTTCAATTGATGTATCGGGTGAAGCGTTGCGTCTGGCTCAAGAGAACTTGAAGTTGAACAGTTTCGATCCCGATCAATATGAATGGATAGAGGGGGATGTATTCCAGGTATTGCGGCATTTCCGGGATGCGGGGCGCAAGTTTGATTTGATTGTCCTTGATCCCCCAAAATTTGCCCCGACAGCGGCACAAGTTGCCCGGGCGGCGCGAGGTTATAAAGACATCAACTGGCTGGCGTTCCGGCTTCTCCGGCCCGGAGGATTATTAGTTACATTTTCTTGCTCTGGCGGGGTGACTCCGGAGTTATTTCAGAAAATCGTCGCCGATGCTGCATTAGACGCAGGGGTTGAGGGGCGCATTCTCATGCGTCTATTTCAAGCCCCGGATCATCCGGTGGCTCTAAACTTTCCCGAAGGGCTCTATCTGAAAGGCTTGGTGGTTGAGATATAAAAGCGAGCCAATGCTGTGTGCTTGGCTCGCTTTTTGAAGTGGAGATGGCGGGAATCGAACCCGCGTCCGAAAGATTCGACCCTCGAACATCTACGAGCGTAGTTGGTCTTTGCTTTTCGCGCTACTCCCGACGACCAACAGAACGGGAGCCACGCTAGCCGCTTCGTCTTTCGCACAGCCTGCGGCTTGCTGTGCGGCAGCCTGGCTTTCTCACGCCCGCTCTACCACCGGCCAGGCAGCGGGGTAGGCAGACGTGGCCTCACACTTGGGAGGCCAGGGTGCTCGCCCTTCTTGGCTTACGCAGCCAAGGGCAGAGCAGCGTAATTCGTGCGGTTGGCACTTATTTTTTGCGCTGATTTTACGAGGTCGGCGCCTCTCGGCTCGCCGTTCGGGATCAGCCTCTTCCGTCGAAGCCGTTCATCCCCTTGGCAGTTTTATTATATAATATGTTGTCAAGTCTGGCAACTGCTTCATTACGGAGGTCATGGATGCGTCTGGTGCGTTATCTTCATGAGGGGGAAATTCATTATGGTTGGGTGTACGGAGAGTTTGTGGGGCCAATTGAAGGGGATCCTTTCAGTGAATATCGGCGCCTGGAAGCACGGTTGCCGATAACCATGGTTAAACTCTTGGCACCGGTTCAACCCAGTAAGATTATCTGTGTAGGGCGAAATTATGTTGAGCATGCTCACGAGCATGGTGTCGAAGTGCCTGAGGTACCCCTGCTATTTCTCAAGCCGCCTTCTTCGGTGATCGGTCCGGGGGACTCAATTGTCTTGCCGCCGCAGTCTCAACAGGTTGAACATGAGGCAGAACTCGCGGTCGTTATTGGACGGCGGGGAAGGTGGATCAGCGCAGATGAGGCGGATAAGTATGTGTTCGGCTATACCATTGGAAACGATGTTACTGCGCGTGATTTGCAACGCCGCGATGGGCAGTGGACTCGCGCCAAGGGTTTTGACACCTTTTGTCCCTTAGGCCCGTGGGTGGAAACCAATTTGGATATAAGAGATCTGCCGATCATCTGTAGGGTGAACGGTGAAGTACGACAATGGGGATCAACGCATGAAATGGTGTTTTCGGTTGCCCAATTAATTGCTTTTATCTCCTCGATTATGACTTTGGAACCCGGTGACGTTATCCTTACTGGTACGCCGGCGGGCGTGTCTCCTATCCACCCAGGCGACTTTGTCAGTATCACCATCGAAGGCATTGGTGAGTTGAGTAATCCGGTTCGTGCGGAAGCAACCGTGGGTTAAGGATGTGATGATCCCAAATTTGACAGGGAGGGTCGGGTGAATACAATAAACTCTGGCGTAAGGCAAAAATCGGGGGGTGGATCAACTCAGCCGATTTTTGCTTAACCCAAACCCAATCATTTTTACTCGGAGGCTGGTATGGATATACTGGGTCTTTCCAGGCACGGATTAACAACACCGTTTGAACAACTAGGCGTGCTTGGGGTATTGGTCGTCGCCGTCATCAGTTTGCTCTATGCTTGGTTTTTGCGTTCTAAAGTCGTGCGCTACGATAAAGGAACGCCTCAAATGCAGGAGGTGTGGGAAGCCATTCGCCAGGGCGCTGAGGGCTATCTCAACCGTCAATTGCGGACAATTTTGCCCGCAATTGCGCTCCTGACCATTGCCTTGTTCTTGAGCGTGGCGATTGTCGAACCGACCCCTGAGGCTACGCGCGAATTCGGTTACCTGGGTGAGCGCAACGTCGTGCTGATCGTGGCGGTTGGCCGTACGGTGGCGTTCATTATGGGGGCCACTTTCTCCCTGCTCGTGGGTCAGTTGGGGATGCGGATGGCGATTCAGGCCAGCGTGCGCGCGGCCTCAGCAGCGCGGCGTAGTTTTAATGAGGCCTTGACGGTTGCTTACTATGCCGGAACGATCACCGGAATGCTCACGGACGGCCTTGGACTTATGGGAGGGACGCTCATTTTTATCGTCTTTGGCCGTGCTGCACCGGACGCTTTGCTGGGCTTTGGCTTCGGCGGAACTCTGTTGGCACTCTTCATGCGCGTTGGAGGTGGTATTTACACCAAGGCCGCAGATGTCGGTGCAGACCTGGTTGGAAAAGTGGAGAAGGATATTCCCGAAGATGATCCCCGCAATGCGGCAGTCGTTGCTGATCTAGTGGGCGACAATGTAGGGGACTGCGCCGGGATGGCGGCGGATATCTTTGAGTCTTATGAGGTGACCATTGTCTCGGCGTTAATTCTGGGATTAGCGCTGTTTGAAAGCACGGGTGAAATTAAGTGGATTGTGTATCCTTTGCTCATTCGTGCCATTGGTGTCATCAGCTCGATCATTGGTACCTTTACGGTGCCGATTTGGGAACGCTTCCCGCTTAAGTTTTTGCGAGCCCACGATGCTGAAGAGGCGATGTTCCGTTCCTACGAGGTCTCCAGCGTTAACACCATTCTTTTCTCGTTCCTGCTGGCAATTTTCTATGCCCATGATTGGCGCTTGGGATTGCTGACCACGTTGGGGGTGGGGTTGGCGGTTGCATTCAATCCGTTGACATCCTACTTCACGTCAACAAAGCGAGCCCCGGTGCAAGAAATTGTCAAGGCGACCAAAACCGGCCCGGCGACCACGATCCTTTCCGGTTTAGCCGTGGGAATGGAGTCCAGTGTCTGGGCATTGGTGGTGATTGCTATCTCATTTGTGGGTGCGTTGCTCATATACCAAGCAGATGGACCTCAATTTGTCCTTTACGCGGTTTCGATGATCGGTATCGGTATGCTCAGCCATACCGGTAACAACGTCGCCATGGATTCCTATGGTCCTATCTCCGATAATGCTAATGGGATTGCCGAGATGGCCTGGCACGACTTGACCGATGAGGTCACGCTTAAGGCGCGGCAAATTATGGCCGATTTGGACGCTGTAGGTAACACGACCAAAGCCATTACCAAAGGGATTGCGATTGCCTCGGCAGTGATTGCGGCGGTCAGTCTCTTTGCCTCTTATATCACCGATGTCAATCGAGTCATGCCGGGTGCTTTGGAGTCCATTCGAGTTTCGGACACCACTGTGTTCATCGGTTTCCTGTTGGGTGGGGCTCTTCCCTGGCTCTTCAGTTCTCTGTCCATCCGCGCGGTTTCGCGTGCGGCGGGACAAATTGTGGAAGAGGTGCGCAATCAGTTCAAGATCCCCGGCATCATGGAAGGGACGCGGAAACCTGATTATGCACGTGTGGTTTCGATCTCGACGCGGTCAGCGCAGAAGGAACTCATCCCACTGGCCGTAATTGCCATTGCTATGCCGCTGTTGGTGGGCTTGATCTTGCAAGTCGAATCTTTAGGTGGTTATTTGGCGGGCGTTATCCTAAGCGGTCAGTTGTTGGCGGTATTTATGGCTAATGCTGGTGGCGCCTGGGATAATGCCAAGAAGTCCATTGAGGACGAACCACGTAACTTAGAACAGAATACCGGCAAGGGTTCGGAACGGCACAAGGCTGGCGTGGTTGGCGATACCGTTGGTGATCCGCTTAAGGATACCGCTGGCCCAGCGCTTAACCCGATGATTAAGGTAGTCAATCTGGTCAGCCTCTTGGCGGCGCCCTTGATCGTACGGGCGCGGTTGGGTGATCCGGTCATCTGGGTAGCAATCGTGGTCTTGTTCGCCGGAATGGTCTGGGCTATTTATCAGAGCAAGCGGCCCGTCCCCGAATTAGAATAGGCTTGCCCGGGTAAAAACTGCACCAGAAGGTAAACACCCAACTTCCCGGTCAGTTGATCGGGAGGTTGGGTTATTTCTGTCCAAGTGTCTCAACCAAGATGGAGAAATCAGTGGGATATGGTGCTATGACGGTTACCTCTCTTGAGGGCTGGGAGGGATGGAAGAAGGTCACGGTAAACGCATGAAGGGCAACGCGTTCAAAGATGGGGGCATCAGCAGGCAGAGGGTTTGAGGGATGATTTTCAGATACAGGGTGGGGTTTGTAGAGACTATCCCCAAGGATTTGGAAGCCGATACTTGTGAGGTGGGCGCGAATTTGATGCGTGTAGCCACTAAATGGTTGGGCTTCGAGCAATATATAACCATTTTTTAGTGCACATATGCGCCGGAAAACTGTTCGAGCGGGTTTTCCGTGTGTAAAATCTACCACTGTGCGATGGCGCCGATCGCCGTTGACCTTTAGGGGGTAATTGACCTCGATTTCTGTTTGTGACCAATGCCCATAGGTAACAAGGTGGTAAATTTTTTGCACCTGGTGCCGCTCGAATTGCAAATTGAGTGCACGATGTGCCTGAGGGTTGCGCGCAAATAGCAAAACACCGCTGGTGTCCCGATCCAGCCGATGGACGGTCCATAGTCGTCCATACTGTTCACTAAGGATGCGGGTCAAAAAGGGCTTTGCCGGATCGTAGCCATCTGGGATGGTCAGAATTCCGGCAGGTTTATTAATGGCCAAAATATCCTCATCAACGTAGAGGATCTCAATATGTTCCATTAGGACCCTCACCATTCATCCACCAGATTTTATCAGACCCTCATCGGGGCTCTGAGATAAAATTATGATAACCTTATTTTTACAGCATAGTCGGAGGTTAGCCATGCATATTGTTTTGGTCCATGTGCACGTTAAGGAATCGAGACTTGATGATTTTATTCAGGCGACACTAGAAAATGCCCATCACAGTGTGCAAGAGCCGGGGATTGTGCGATTCGATGTCCTACAGCAGGCAGAAGATCCTACTCGTTTTGTTTTGGTTGAAGTCTATCGTCAACCTGAAGACCAGGTTAAACATCGTGAGACCGCTCATTATCAGAAGTGGCGCGATGCTGTGGCCGAGATGATGGCAGAACCTCGTCAGGGGATTCGCTACATCAATCTTTTCCCAAGTGATGAGGAATGGCGATGATGACCTTTGAGTTTGCTACAGCGCACCGTATTCGCTTTGGATGGGGTGCCTTTGAAGAGAGTGGCCGCATTGCCAGCACACTGGGAAACGTTGCGTTTTTAGTCCGAGGCAAATTTCACCCAGATCTGGAACGTTTGAGGGAATTTCTTGGTCAAAACCAAGTCTCGTACCATGAATTTATTGTTGAAGGTGAACCCACTGTTGATTTGGTCAAGCAAGCCGTAGTCCAAGCCAAGGAGGGCAGTTGTGATTTTGTGATTGGTTTTGGGGGTGGCAGTGTTTTGGATACGGCTAAGGCGGTTTCAGTCCTGTTGACCAATCCAGGGCGATTGGAAGACTATTTGGAAGTGATCGGTGCAGGCAAAAGCCTAGAGGTGCCGGCGGCGCCATGCCTTGCGATTCCAACCACGGCTGGAACCGGCTCCGAGGTAACACGGAATGCAGTGCTAGGGGTACCTGAAGCCGCGATCAAAGTGAGCTTACGGAGTCCCCTCATGTTACCAGCCGTGGCTTTAGTGGATCCTGCTTTGACTTGTTCTGTGCCCCCTTTAATTACGGCTTATACCGGCATGGATGCCTTGACCCAAGTATTAGAGCCCTATGTTTCTGTTCGTGCCAATGTCATGACGGATATGTTCTGCCGAGAAGGATTACAGCGAGTTGGTAAAGCACTGCCTGCTGCCTTCAAGGATGGGATGGACCGGGAGGCACGTATCGCCATGGCTTGGGTGAGCCTATTGGGTGGTTTAGCCTTAGCCAACGCCGGATTAGGGGCCGTGCATGGTTTGGCGTCACCTATCGGAGGGATGTTCAAAGCGCCCCATGGGGCAATTTGTGCCCGTTTACTACCGTTGGTGATGCATGCCAACCTTAAAGCCTTGCAACGCCGTCAACCTGAAAATCCTGTGCTAGAACGATTTCGCGAAATTGCACGTTGGTTGACACAGCGTCCAGACGCCCAACCAGAGGATGGGGTGATCTGGCTGGAGCAAGTAGTAAACCAATTCAAAATCCCCAATCTGAGTGCGTATGGAATGACGTATCAGCATATCCCGGAGATTGTGGAACGAGGTCTCCGAGCCAGCAGTATGAAAGGAAACCCGATTCCATTGACATCGGATGAACTCGCGGCGATTTTAGAAGCGGCGTTGTGAGTTTACGCCGCAGTAAAATAACTCACCCCAAGAACACCGGGGCCAGCATGAACCAGGATAGCAGGCGGGAGATCGCAGATGGTCACCTGGTTTAAACCCAATTTAGCCTTAAACTCTTCGGCCAGGCTTTGAGCTTCGTCCAAGGCATCGCCATGCATCACCGCCAAGTGCGCTTCGTCGCTGTGAGGACAGTCTGTATAAACCAATTCTTTTAACCGCTCGATGGCGCGGCGCTTGGTACGTTGGGATTCCACCGGCTCAGTGCGGCCATTCTTGAATTGCAGGATTGGCTTAATCTGAAGCAGGCTACCTACCAGCATTTGAGCCCCTCCGATACGGCCGCCTTTGTGCAGGTATTCCAACGTATCTACCACGAAATAGACCCGTTCCCGGGCTGCCCATTCTTTTACACGTTGAATGATCGTATCGGCGTCTTCACCGGATTGTGCCCATTGATGAGCCAAGCGCACTAACGTGCCAAGACCTGCACCGATGGTGCGGGTATCCACAATGCGAATATCGGCATGGGGAAAGTCTTGAGCAGCCACCTCAGCGCTGCGATACGTGCCGCTCACTTCAGCCGACGGTGTAAGCACAATGATGGTGTTGCCAGGCTTGGCATATTCCTGATAAATAGGATAATAGAGTGCCGGGGGTGGTGCTGCCGTTTTAGGGAGAACCGGCGAGGTTTTCAGTCGTTGCAAGAAAGTTTTGGAATCCATCTCATAATCATCACGGTAGGTTTCGTTACCGATGACGATGATTTGAGGAATATAAGGGATACCTAGTTGCTTGGCTTCCTCGGTGGGGATGGTTGAGGTTGTATCGGCAACAATGATAACCATTGGGATAAATCCTTTCATTAATCGAAGATGAAAAAATTATACCCGAGGATGGGAACGAATTGCGCCCCATTCCCCGATGGTGTAGAGCAGTGCGAAGTTAGGGGGGCGGCGCAAGCCAACCGGGAAACCGGTAATAACAACCACCTGTTGACCCGGTCTGATAGTTGTCGCAGAAAGAATCGCGGCTTCGAGACTAAGGATCATTCCCTCTACGGTTGAGGCGAAAGGCACAAGGAAGGGGGTTACGCCCCAATACATTCCCAAACGACGGTATGTACGTTCCTCGGGTGTGAACGCTAGGATGGGGACATCGGGGCGAGATTTTGACATCAAAAGGGCGGTTTTCCCCGTTTGGGTGAATACTGCAATCCCGGCGGCTTTGCGGTCATGGGCAAGTTCACGTGCGGCGCGGGTGATGGCAAAGGCATCTTCCTCACTTGCATCAGTAGGGCTAGTGGTGTAATGTCCCCAGGTTTTGGCATTCGCCTCGGCTTCCCGGATAATGCTGTCCATCATTTTGACGCTTTCTACCGGATATTTGCCGCTGGCTGTCTCACCTGAAAGCATGACCGCGTCAGTTCCATCAAAAATGGCATTTGCCACATCCGAGGCCTCGGCACGAGTGGGACGCGGATTATTGATCATGGAATCGAGCATTTGGGTGGCAGTGATCACGTATTTGGCGTGGCGATTGGCCATATCAATGATGCGTTTCTGGACAATCGGAACGCTAGAAGGCGAGGTTTCCACACCCAAATCCCCCCGAGCGACCATGACACCATCAGCCGCGTGCATGATCTCATGCAGGTTTTCAATGGCTTGGGGGCGTTCGAGTTTGGCAATAATTGGTGTGTCGGCTTTATCGGGGGCCATCTGACGAATGGCTTCACGCACGGTTTCAACGTCTTCTGCGGTGTGAACAAAACTGATGGCTACTGCATCAACCCCTACTTGGAGACCAAACTCTAAGTCTGCGCGGTCTTTTTCGGTAAAGCAGGGGATCCCCAGTGAAACACCGGGCAGATTGACTCCCTTATGCGAATATAGAATACCTCCTAGAACTACTTCGGCTTCGATGATGCCATCTTTAACATCCAATACCTCTAATTCGAGATGGCCATCATCCAAGAGGATGCGATTTCCCTTTTTCACCACTCGGGCTAGGTTGGGCACCTCCATAGGGATAAGTGTATGTTCACTGTAACGATGGGCGAAATCTCGTAGTTGTTCGCTCGGAGCCAGCAATATTTGTTCTCCCTCTTTGAGAGGGATGCCTTCTTTGGACAAATCGCCCACCCGCATTTTGGGACCTTGTAAGTCTTGGAGGATGGCAATGGGTTTGTCTAATTCTTGGGAGATCCTACGAATGGTGGCAATGCGTGCCGCGTGCTCTTCGTGGGTACCATGAGAAAAATTAAGTCTCGCTACATCTAAGCCTGCTTCAATGAGCCGGCGTAGTATGTTTTCGTCTTCCGAGGCGGGACCGATTGTACCAACGATTTTCGCTCTGCGCTCCATGGGACCTCCTTAGGTGTTTTAAGGATAACATTAAATTTTGGATTGGAGTGTGGAAGGTTGGCAGAATTCAGGATGATGTTTGGCACTTATTTGACCCAGAAAGTATTCGTTATGATGATGAAAGGGGGAAATCTTAGACTATATTTTCTGGAAAGGTGGGAATGATGACCGAATGGGGTTCTGTAGATAAAGATGGGCGTTTGGTAATTCCTGCTGAACTGGCTCGGGCTTTTGGGCTCAAACCCGGAGCTAAATTTATTATTTCTGAAGATCAGAGTGTAATTCGGATAAATCGTTCCGTTTCGCAGTTAAACCGGATTTATCTTGAGATTACTAATCAATGTAACCTCTCGTGTGCGATGTGCATTCGTCGAACTTGGCATGAACCGGTTGGATTCATGAGCGATGAAACCTTTGCTCAATTAGAAACAACCTTGCGGGATATTGAACCAAAGCCTTCCGTTTGTTTGAGTGGATTGGGAGAACCTCTTTTCCACCCAAAGGTCGTTGAGTGGGTGTACCGGTTGAAGCAGATTGGAGCAAGTGTTGAGATCATCACGAATGGCACTTTGCTCTCACGTGAACGTTCAAAAAGGTTGATCGAGGTGGGATTAGATATCCTGTGGTTTTCAATAGATGCGGCTGATCCCGAGCAATACCGGGCGATTCGAAGCGGTGGGGTTTGGGAGCAAGTCATTGAAAATATACAGAATTTTAAGGCGTTGCGGCCACCAAGCCACAAACCCAAACCACAAATAGGTCTTGTGTTTGTGGCGATGAAGAGCAACATCCATGAGTTGCCCGGGGTTTTAGAATTGGGACGTAAATTAGGGGCGGTTCACTTTATTATCAGCAATGTGTACCCCTATTCGGCAGATATGGATAAAGAACGCTTGTATGTTCATTCGCCCAAAAATATTGCCTATTTCAAATCGCCATGGATACCGGTATTGCGATTCCCCAAGATGGATTTTGAAGCGATGGAGGAAACTCAAAGAGGGCTGCAACTGGCGCTCAGCGGCCTTTGGAATCTCGAGTTTGGAGGCATTAATCTAAACCAGACCTGCGACCGTTGTCCTTTTATCGAGCGTGGTGCAGTTGTGGTTGGCTGGGATGGATGGGTTAGCCCATGCGTAGTGCTATTACGATCACACACCACTTATCTTCATGGAAAGCCCAGGTCGGTGCGGGCTTACCACGTGGGTCATTTGAACGCCTTGCCTTTGCTTGAAATTTGGGAATCTCCGGATTATGTTGCGTTTCGTGAACGTGTGCATGCTTTTTCCTTTTCTCCCTGCACATTTTGCGGGGGCTGTGATTTATCGGAGGCCAATGAAGAGGATTGTTTGCGCAATCCCTTCCCCACTTGTGGGGGGTGCTTTTGGGCGCAGGGGGTCATTCAGTGTCCATAAGTGGGAGTTTGTAGGTTGGTTGTTTACCCCTGGAGAGGATGTTGCTGCCCATGATATACTTTGAAAGCAACCTCATCAATTCCTATAAGGACTGGAGTGACCCATGAAGCGCGATTTCATTCACGTCTCGGATTATTCCCCGGTGGAGTTGCAGGCCATGTTGGATTTGGCCGTGCAACTCAAGAAAGAGTGGCAGGCAGGCGGCAACCCACCTTTGCTCAAAGGTAAAGTGCTGGGAATGATTTTTCAAAAACCAAGCCTGCGTACACGGGTAAGTTTTGATATGGCCATGCGTCACTTGGGGGGTGATGCGCTTTACCTCTCCCCTAATGAGATTGGATTGGGCCAGCGTGAATCTATCGCCGATGTCGCGCGGGTGCTCTCGGGATATGTGGATGCCATTATGGCTCGGGTATTTGCCCATGAGCATGTGCTGGAGTTAGCCAAGTGGTCAACCGTGCCTGTTATCAATGGACTGAGCGATTACAACCATCCCTGCCAAGCCATGGCCGATGCGTTGACCATTCAAGAAGAGTTTGGCAGTTTGAAAGGACTTAATGTCACCTTTGTGGGGGATGGAAACAACGTAGCCGTTTCACTGATGCATATTTGCACCAAATTGGGAGCGAATTTCACCATAGCCTGCCCAGAAGGGTATGATTTACCGCCCCAGGCTGTTGAACTGGCACGTTTCTTCGCTTCGACCAGTGGGAGCCGTTTACGATTCTTGCGAGATCCTCATGAAGCAGTGCGCGATGCTCACGTCATCTATACTGATACCTGGACTAGCATGGGGCAAGAGGCCGAAGCCAAAAAGCGTGAGGCTGTATTTCCGCCCTATCAGGTCAATGCGGCTTTGGTTGCCGAAGCACGGCCCGATGTCATTGTGATGCACTGCTTGCCGGCCCACCGTGGGCAGGAATTGACGGACGAGGTGGCGGATGGACCGCACTCGCGCATTTTCCCGCAGGCGCATAACCGTTTGCATGCTCAAAAGGCAATTTTGGTGAAGTTATTAGTAAGTTGAAACCGGGGATTTTAGGGATAAAATATGCTGACAAAAACTCAGGAACTTATCGAGTTAGAAGAACTGCACGGTGCCCACAATTACCATCCCCTGGATGTGGTGCTCACACGAGGTGAGGGGGTATGGGTGTATGACGTGGAAGGAAGGCGCTATCTGGATTGCTTGAGCGCTTATTCTGCACTCAACCAGGGGCACGTGCATCCGCGCATTCTTGAGGCGATGATTGAACAGGCTCAAAAGATCACCCTGACCTCGCGCGCGTTTCGAAATGATCAGTTACCCCTTTTCTACAAGGAAATCACCGACCTAACCGGCTACGACATGGTGTTACCCATGAATAGCGGCGCGGAAGCGGTCGAGACGGCGATCAAAGTTGCCCGTAAGTGGGCCTACGAGGTCAAAGGGGTACCGCGTTATGAGGCCGAGATTATTGTGGCCGAGGGCAATTTCCATGGGCGTACCATTTCGGTCATTTCGTTCTCGACCGAACCATTGTATAAAAGAGATTTTGGGCCGTTTACACCGGGGTTTGTCATTGTTCCTTTTGGTGATGCCAAGGCGCTTGAGCAGGCGATAACTCCTAAGACCGCGGCGGTGTTGCTAGAACCCATCCAAGGTGAGGGTGGGGTTAGAATTCCACCAGCGGGTTACTTGAAAGAAGTCAGCCAAATCTGCCGTTCCCACAATGTGCTTTTTATCGCCGATGAGATACAAACGGGCTTGGGGCGAACGGGTAAGTTGTTTGCCTGCGATCATGAGGGGGTGCGTCCTGACATGATGATTGTGGGAAAGGCACTTTCAGGCGGCTTTTACCCCGTTTCAGCCGTGCTTGCCGATCGAGAGATATTGGGTTTAATCCAGCCCGGAGAGCATGGTTCTACGTTTGGCGGGAATCCTCTAGCCGCGGCGATTGCCCGCGCTGCCTTGCGTGTGATTGTTGAAGAAGGTCTGGTCGAAAATGCGGCGCAAATGGGGGAGTATTTCCTGGAACGATTGGCCGAAATCCCCCAACGGAATATCAAAGAGGTGCGTGGTAAGGGACTTCTGATTGGGGTAGAGATGAAGCATGAATTGGGCAACGTGCGGCGATATTGTGAAGCGCTGCGCGAACGGGGTATTCTGGTTAAAGATACTCATGAACATGTCATTCGCTTTGCACCGCCTCTTATCATCACCCGTGAGATCATTGATTGGGCAATGCCTCACATTCAAGATGTGCTCACGGCTGATCTTTGATTTATGAAAGGTAGATCAAGATTGCTCCTGAGGGAAATATGCCCTTGGGAGCATTTTTTATGGGACATCCTATGAGTTAGATTTATCCTTGTGAGGCTTTGGGGTGAAAAGGCGTTCTCAAAAAATAACCCCTGTTTTGGTTCTTCTCCTGGGTATTTTGGCAATATCAACGGCATCCATTCTGATTCGTTTCGCCCAGCGTGAGGTGCCCTCATTGGTTATTGCCGCCTATCGTTTAGGTATTGCAACGCTACTTTTATTACCCTTTGGGTGGAGACGGAAATACATCGCTAATCTCAAGCGCAAAGATTGGGTGTGGCTTGTGCTGGGTGGTTTTTTCCTGGCCTGTCACTTTGCGGCGTGGATTACCTCTTTGGAACACACCACGGTTGCCAGTTCGGTAGTGCTTGTAACCACGACGCCGCTTTGGGTGGCGCTTCTGTCCCCTTTGGTTTTGCATGAGAAACCCGGTTCATCTGTCTGGTTAGGATTGATTCTGGCAATGGTAGGCAGTATCTGGATCGGCTTACAAGGAAACTGCACCTTTGAGGGGGCACGCATGGCTTGCCTCACGGAGAACCCTATCCAGAATAATGGCACCCTGGTGGGAAACCTGTTGGCCCTATCAGGGGCGCTTTTTGCTTCAGGCTATATGCTTTTAGGGCGGCGCTTTCGTCCCCAGATCCCATTATTACCCTACATCACTGTTGTGTATGGCGTGGCTGCCGTGTGTTTGCTTGGCTTTGTTGGAATCGCCCACCAACCTCTATGGCCCTATTCGGGGCAGGCTCTGATCATTTTAGCGGCTTTGGCGGTCGGACCACAGATTCTCGGTCATTCGGCTTTTAATTGGGCTTTGCGCTTTCTGCCTGCATCCTTCGTAACCCTTGGATTACTTGGGGAGCCGGTTGGAACGATGATTTTAGCCTCATGGTTTTTGGCGGAGTGGCCAACCTGGGGAGAAATTATAGGAGGCGGGGTCATTCTCACAGGAATCTACCTCGCCTCCCGATCTACACTTTCCTCGCCAGATTAGTCGGGGTGAGAATTATTTTCGCCTGATGACTGTAAAGGGTTTTCAGACGAATTTCGGCGGAAGAGGTAATTGATCTCTGCTAAACGCTCTGCTAGGGCTGGGGAGAGATCAGCGCTTTTCATGCGCCAGGTCCAGTTTCCATAAGGCCGTCCTGGATAATTCATGCGCGCTTCGTTACCCAAAATAAGTACATCTTGCATTGGGGCGAGCGTCATTACGGCTACGGAAGACCAAATGGCTCGTATCATATACCAGGCGATGTCGTGATCGGAACAAGCCAAGTAACGGCGCGCATAGTCGCGGGCTTTTTCGTCTACACGGTTATACCATCCGAGGGCAGTATCGTTATCATGGGTGCCGGTATATGCCACGCAGTTCCTTTCATAGTTGTGCGGCAGGAAGGGATCCTCGGGTCCCCCCTCAAAACCAAATTGGAGAATCTTCATGCCCGGAAAACCGAAGTGATCCCTAAGTGCGACCACATCTGGGGTAATAACTCCGAGGTCTTCAGCGATAAAGGGTAAGTCGCCGAGTGCCTTCTGCACCGCTTCAAAGAAATGCAGGCCTGGGCCAGGCACCCATTGTCCCTTCTCTGCTGTGGGGTTTCCAGCAGGTACTTCCCAATACGCTGCAAAACCTCGGAAGTGGTCCAGGCGGATGATATCTACCAGTTGGAGAGTGGCGCGAATGCGTTTAATCCACCAGGAATATCCTTCTTGGGCGTGGTGATCCCAGCGATAAAGTGGGTTACCCCACAACTGGCCAGTAGGGGAGAAATAGTCCGGTGGAACGCCAGCGACAACGGTCGGGTTTCCAGCTTTATCAAGGTAAAACAGATTGGGATTTGCCCACACATCGCTGCTATCGTAAGCGACGAAAATAGGAATGTCTCCAATGATTTGGATTCCCTTACTGTGGGCGTAGTCGCGCAGAGCATTCCATTGGCGGAAGAATAAAAATTGAGAAAATTTAAAAGTATCAATGCGCCTGGAATTTTTTTCCTTAAATTCCGCCAGAGCTTGGGGATGACGTTGACGAAGAGCAGGATCCCATTTATTCCAGGGAGCGCCTTGGTGTGTAGCCTTTAAAGCCATGAAAAGCGCATAATCATCTAACCAGAACGCCTGCTCGTGCTTGAACTTCTCGAATTCTTCTGCCCATGGAACGGGGTTCTTTTCATATTCTTGAAAAGCACGCTCAAGCAGAGCTACCTTCCAGGGGATTACTTCCCCATAATCCACGGCATTTTCCGGAAATACCGGGCGCTGGTTCAAGTCGTTCGCTTGAAGTAGTCCTTCTTCGTATAGAAGAAACGGGCTGATAAGATATGGATTGCCGGCAAAGGCTGAAAAGCACTGGTAGGGTGAGTCTCCGTAACCGGTTGGACCCAAAGGGAGCACTTGCCAGAGCGCACACTTCGATTCGGCGAGAAAATCAATCCATTGGTAAGCCTCAGGGCCCAGATCGCCAATTCCGTATGGGCCTGGTAGGCTGGTAGGGTGTAGGAGAATGCCGGATGTGCGATGATATTCCATTGATCGTCCTCCATGTCATGATTTTTATGTGTCAAGTAATTTCTGGTAAAGATCAAAATAGGCCTGTGCAGAACGTCGCCAAGAGAAATCTTTTTGCATGGCGCGTTTCTGAATCTCCGACCAGAGAGTAGGATCGCGAAAGTGGTTCAAGGCTTCAAGCAGTTTTTGAGCCAAGGCCTGCGGGGTGGGATCCCAGAACAAGAAACCCGTTGAGCGCTGGAGGGTGGGGTCATCTTCAATGGTGTCTTTTAAGCCACCTGTGGCACGAGCAACCGGTATGCATCCATAGCGCATAGCAATCATTTGCGTTAACCCGCAGGGTTCATAGCGCGAGGGCATCAGTAAAATGTCACCCCCCGCATAGAGTTTGCGGGCGAGCGTTACATCTAGGCGCGGAAAGAAGCGGACTCGATCAGGATAAGTTTGCGAAAAGTCAGCACACATTTTCTCTAAATTGACATCTCCGCGGCCTAGTATAATCAACCTCCATGGCTGGTCGGGTAATGAGGCCAGACCTTCCAGGGCAATATCAATTCCTTTTTGCCGATCCAGGCGACTGACAATAATGAGCAGTGGAACGCGATGTTCGGTATCAAATTGCATTTCACGGAGCAAGGCTTCTTTATTGCGCTGGCGTTCTACCAAATGCTGCCAGTCATAGGGAACGGCTAAGGTGGAATCTTTGGCCGGATCCCATTCTTCTTCATCTAAACCATTTAGGATCCCACTTAGATGGTCCTTGCGTCCTTGAAGGAACGTTTCTAGACCACAACCAAATTCAGGTGTCAGGATCTCTTCAGCATAGGTTGGAGAAACCGCATTGATGTGGTCAGCCGCCCAGAGCCCCATGGGAAGCGGGAGAGTTTGCGCCCATTCCGGTAACGCAGTAGACCGGGCAGGTGGGATCGAATAATGATCAAGCACAGGGCGAGCTTCTTGTCCCATATAGGGCAAGTTATGAATCGTCAATAACGATCGCACCTTTCTAAGGGCAGGGTGCGTGATTTGTTGCATTCGCAGCATATAAACTGCTAAGGCCGTGTGCCAGTCATTAGCGTGAAGAATGGTTTCACCCCACGCGGTGGCGAGGTATTGAGTCAGAGCGAGAGCGGCTAAGGAAAAGAAAATGTACTTATCCCCATCGGTTGTACTACCAGTATAAATGGGAGCATCCGGCGGAATCGGTGAACCGCTGATCAAGTAGAGAGGAACGCCTTGAAACTCGCTTTGGAATATAGTAGCGGGTAATTCTCTGCCATCGGTCGTTGCAATTTCAAACTCGGTGAATTTTTGAATGGACTCCAGTTTTTGACCAATGCCTGCGTGCATGGGTAGCACTAATCGAACATCGCACGATGAGGATGTTAAGCGGCGCAGAGCACGTGGGAGCGAACCAGCCACGTCAGCCAGCCCGCCGACTTTGATCAATGGTGCGGCTTCGGCGGCGAGGAAAAGCACCCGAACAATACGAGATGAGGTCTTTTCTGGCATCGCGCTTCTGTTAGGTGTGAGCTGAGGGGGTGTTTTGTAATATCATCTCGATATAATCCTGGGAGATGGTCTTCTCAGGGGAGGCACCCAGTAACTGGATCAAGTCTACCACACGCTGGGACTTTTGTTCGGCATCTTTACGACTCCAAGTGCGGCTTTTCACCTCTAGGAAGTGGCCCAGAGGGGGATGTGTCACACTATCCACATTGATAAAAAACTCTGTGCCCTGAAATCGCACCAGATAGCGATAGCGTTCTTTCTCAATTTCAATCATTTGCTGGGGTTTGAAGTATTCGCGATAAAAGCGCAGGCTGTGGGTAGCTGTGGCCAGGTAACGGCTGCGAGAAAGCAAGACCTGTTTTGCAAATTGTCCTTCGCGGGTAGGGCCAATTAAGGTCAGGCGAGTGCGAACTCGAGAGACCCGTCCATCGGGTTCGACAAAGTGGTCTTCGCGAAAGCGCAGGCGGCTATTTTCCGGGGGAGCAAATAGAAAATAGGTATCATATTCTTGGTAATGGCGTTGGCGAAGGATTTCAATTTCGGGATGACTTTCAATAATCTGGCGGATCAAAGCGGGATCGTCAACGGCAACTTTGGCTTGCACTTCAAAGGATTCTTCCTCGGCGGTCTCTTCACCCAACGCGAGAAGTTTAGAAAGTAGGGATTGTTCGCGTTGGATCAGGAAGGAATCAATACGCCGAGCATAATCCTGGCTGGCACGGATCAACTCGGCTTCATTGATACGCAGCAATTCGCGATCGCGCATAAGCCAACGTCCATTGACCATCACATCGGTGACATCAGTGGATTTTGCCGCATAGACGATTTGGGCGTAAATGCCCTGGAAGTCGCGACGAAAACGAGGCGAATTGTGGAGTGCACGCAGATCAACCAGAATCAAATCGGCACGCTTGCCGGGCTCGAGAGATCCAACCTGGTCGCCGATGTGTAAGGCTTTGGCTCCCAGCCGGGTTGCCATGGCTAAAGTTTGGCGGGCGGGCAGTGCTGTCGGATCGCCGCTGGCACCTTTGGCTAGGAACGAGGCTAACCGAATTTCTTCGAACATGTCGAGGTCGTTATTCGAAGCGGGTCCGTCCGTGCCGATTCCCACGTTAACGCCCAGTTCTAGCATACGTTTCACCGGTGCGATGCCGGAAGCCAGTTTCAAATTGGAAGAGGGGTTGTGTGCTACACCGGTGTTGTGATGCACCAAGGTGCGAATTTCCCCTTCGTCAATATGAACACAATGGGCCGCGATCACTTTGGCTTGAAGCACATTTTGCTTTTTGATGTAAGGTACCACCGGCATTCCCTGCTCGAGGCGCATATTTTCCACTTCTTGTTGGGTTTCCGAAACATGGATATGGAGAGGAACATCGAACTCCAGAGCCAGTTCGGCGGCGGCTTGCAACATTTCTGCCGTGCAGGTATAAGGGGCATGTGGCCCAATGGCTGGCGTGATAAGAGGGTGTCCTTTCCAGCGCTGAATAAATTCGCGGGTGTAAGCCAAGGCCTCTTCAAAGGCTTGAGCATCGGGGGTTGGAAACTTTAAGACGGTTTCGGCGCAAACGGCACGCATACCGATTTCTGCGGTTGTCCGTGCGACGTCATCTTCAAAGTAATACATATCTGCAAAGGTAGTGACGCCACTGCGAATCATTTCGGCACAGGCAATTTGAGTGCCCAGGCGCACGAAGTCAGGAGACACAAATTCACGCTCTACTGGCATCATATAACCCAATAGCCAGACATCCAGGCGCAGGTCATCGGCCAAGCCGCGGAGCAATGTCATCGGCACATGCGTGTGGGCGTTGATCAGGCCAGGCATTAAGACTTTGCCTTGGCAATCCATCATTTGGAGAGAGGTGTATTGATTCAGGATCTCGTTTTCTGCTCCCACAGCCACAATCGTATCGCCTCGGATGGCAACGGCGCCAGGTTCGTAAATGTTAAAAGCCTCATCCATTGTGAGCACGATGGCATTCTTAAGAATCAAGTCGGCGGTATACATAGATAATAGCTCTCCTGTGTGGGTATGAATTTAGATCGGATTGGTGATCAGCACGCGACGGAGGAAATCCAGGGCTGTATTGGTTGCCCAAATTGAGCGGTTGGCAGGGGGACCACCAAAATAACGTTTATCCGAAGTCATGATGGTTGGGGTTCTGGTTTGCAGTACCAATTCGGCGGTAGGACCGTTCTCTTGCATACTTGCAACTAAAAACACATCGGCTTGGTCACCTAATTGAAAGAGTTCTTCCTCAGGTGTAGGTTTTATCTCCGGACAGGGGGCTTGAACATAGGATATTGCAATACGATCAAGGTGACTATTAAGTAAATCGGTTAATAGGTTGCTGTCAAAGCCACAGACAAGCACGTTTAACGACCAGTGTTTTTTATTTAGTAAGTTGGCAACGGCCTGAACCAGTGTTTGTTCGTTCGTTCCGTAGATAGAATCCCCTAGGAGGGGACGAATTTGGTCCGCGAGGTTTTCGAGCATCCGGTCGGCTTCGGTTTCGGTAGCGGCTTTGGCGGTCAGCCGAATATCGACCATTCCGGGGTGAGCGGCGAGCCCAACGGTAGGATTGCTTAAGCGCTCAAAATCAGCCAGCCATTCGTCAATCTGAGATTCTGGAATTCCGGCAGTTCGGAGTACGAGCGTTTTGATAATCCCCTGTTGCCCATAACGCTCTTTTAAGTAAGGGGCTACTTTGGTATCCATGAGATATTCGAGTTCTCGTGGGACGCCAGGCAAACTGATGACAACACGTGAACCTATTTCGTAATAAAAGCCAGGTGCAGTTCCAACCGGGTTTTCAATGGGAACTGCTCCCTGGGGAATGTAGGCCTGGCGACGGGCGTTTTCTCCGGGCTGGCGGCCAAAGCGATGATAACGTTCTTCTATTTGATGCCAGAGTTCGGGTCTAAACTCCAATGGCACACTCAGAGCCATGGCAATTGCTTCACGCGTAGGATCATCAACCGTGGGTCCCAAGCCACCGCTGGTGATCACGATATCAGCCCGATGTAGGGCTTCGCGCACTGCTTGGGCGATACGGGTGATGTTGTCTCCCACCAAGGTAGCACGGAACATATCTATGCCTAGATTCCGCAGAAAGCGCGCAATATATTGGATGTTGGAGTCCCGTATCTCGCCCAGAAGCAACTCAGTACCAATGGCAATAACTTCAGCGTTGGTCATAATCTTTCACCGACTCCGATTGTCCCTCGATTATACTCATCATCCAAACGCTACGGGGGATAATAAGAAAGTCTCTGCTGAGAATCGCGAGTTTTTCTAACTGGACGATGCCTTCGGTGAGTTGAGAGGGGTTGGTTAAGATTAGAAGATTACCATCCAACCAAGCCCTCAGGGTTTCGCTAGGAGAAGTGGAATTACACGTTAATACCAGTGTGGCCAGAAGCGTGGGTTGAGAAAAAGATGTCACCAAACTGCTTTCAAGTGCTTCATCGGAACTGTAGGTATCCCATATACTCAGAGCGATCGGATATCCGTGGATCTCTTTTTGTGTGACGCTTTGCTGAAGGTTTTCTAACGTCATGCGAATTTCAGGACAGGATTGATCACCACTCAATGGGGCAATCACGCCAAAGAGAATGGTCTCGCCACGATGGAAGACGTGACAACCTGCCGGATCATCACATAGAGGCTCAGGTTTCGTGCACGCCGTCAATGCAATTAGAGAGGTTACAAGTAGAAGAGATCGCAGGGTATTAAACATAACGTCAGAAAGCCTTCTTTTTCCGAGTTTAGCATAAAACCCTGGTTAGGCAAATCCAAGAAAAATTCTGAAATCCCTGCACGGGTGGGGTAAAATCATGAGCGAGGTCACCGATGAAATCCCATAATCGGGCTTTAGGTGCCTGGGGTGAACAACAGGCAGTAGACCACTTGGTTGCTCATGGGCTTGAGGTGGTGGAAAGGAATTATCACACACCGTATGGAGAACTTGATTTAATTGTAAAACAAGCCGATGAATTGGTCTTTGTAGAGGTTAAGACGCGATCTTCGGACACCTTTGGATGGCCGGAACTAGCCTTGACGAGACAAAAGCGAGAACATCTGCTCAATGCGGCATTGTACTATCTACAACAGCACCCTGAATTTGAGGGAAACTGGCGCGTGGATGTCATTGCAATTCGGCGTTCTCGGGAGAAAGAATGCTCGGAACTGATATGGATTGAGAATGTCGTGGCGTGAGATTCCTCATCCCCTTGTTGTAATTGTAGGTCCGACCGCGGTTGGCAAGACGGAGATTTCTCTCCAAGTTGCGGAACGTCTTGATGCAGAAATTGTGTCTGCCGACTCGCGTCTCTTCTATCGGGGAATGGACATTGGTACAGCAAAACCTTCCCGTGAAGAGCGTCAACGTGTTTCTCATCATTTGATTGATGTCGCCGAACCGAATGAGGTATGGAGTTTGGCATTATACCAGCGCGAGGCTGCTCGAATTATTGCGGAAATTCATCAGCGCGGCAAGTTACCCCTTCTGGTAGGTGGCACCGGGCAGTATGTGCGAGCGATCATTGAAGGTTGGGAGATACCCCCTCAGGCGCCTGATCATCGTTTGCGAGAGAGGTTGGAACGATGGGCAAAAGAGATCGGTGCCGAGGGATTGCACCAGAAGTTAAGCCTCCTAGATCCTGTAGCGGCTCAAGCCATTGATCCACGCAACGTTCGACGTACGATCCGTGCTCTTGAAGTTATCTTGGGAACGGGAAAGCGATTTTCAGAACAACGGCGGCGTGGAAAGGTGCCTTATTCCTTGTTGATTGTGGGTTTAAAGCGTCCGCGTCCAGAACTCTATCAAAGGATTGACCAACGGATTGAGCAAATGATTCATCAAGGTTTGATCGAGGAAGTTAAGGCATTATTGACTAAAGGTTATTCGCCTGAATTGCCGCCGCTAACTGCAATTGGATATCATGAAATAATACGCTACTTGAGGGGTGAAATTACCTTAGACGAGGCAATCACCTTGATGAAACGGCGAACACGCGATTTCGTGCGACGACAAGCCACCTGGTTTCGTGAAGATGACCCTCGGATTCATTGGCTTGAGGTCAATGAAGGGACGGTGAAAGAAATTTTGGCCTTGGTTGAAGATAAAACGGCGTGGCTAATTTACTCAAAAGAGAGCGAAGCCGCACTCCAATCCCAAGATATAGAAAAATAGGTGTAGATTTACTATGAAAAGACCCTGGTTAAAACGCTACGATCCGGGTGTGCCTCATACAATCCATTATCCTCAAGTCGCTTTACCGTGGTTTTTAGACCGAGCGGCTCAGCGCTATCCTTCGCAGGCTTGCACTATCTACCGCGATCGAACCCTTTCCTACGCTCAGGTAGAAGCACTAAGTACCCATTTATCGCGGTGGCTGTGTGCCTTGGGGCTTCAGAAGGGGGATCGCGTTGGGTTAGTGTTGCCGAACACCCCACAGTTTGTGATTGCCTATTATGCCGTCCTGAAGGCTGGCGGTATTGTGGTGGCATTAAACCCGGCGTATCGAGAACGTGAACTGGCCTACCCGATAGTTGATGCTGGAATTCGCATGGTGGTAGGATTACGGCAACTGGCCGGGGTTTTTGCAGCCCTGGCGGATTATACGCCGCTGGAAGGTTGGATTTTAACCGATGACGAAGATTTAGATGCTATGGAAAGATGGATACAACCTAATAAAAGCAAACCAGCGAGGATAGAGGGGCGGCGTGAATTACATCTTTCGGAACTTCTTGAGGTTGATCCAAGCAATGCTGTCCCTTTGCCTTTGTTAAGCCCGGACGATGCCGCGGTTTTTCAATACAGCGGAGGTACTACCGGTATTCCCAAGGCTGCCATTGGGTTACATCGCAACTTGGTTGCCAATACATTACAGTTTCGGCATTGGCTGGTGGGGTTGCGCGATGGTGAAGAAGTTGTTCTAGCGGCTATCCCGCTCTTTCATGTGTATGGAATGGTCATTGCTATGAGTGTAGGGGTTGCTTTAGGCGCAAGTCTGGTGTTGATTCCAGATGCGCGAGACACTGAGCACATTATTTATGCCATCCAAAGGTATCGGGCGTCGCTTTTCCCCGGTGTACCATCTTTGTATCAGGCTATCAATCGGCATCCCCGAGTTGGGGCGGGTAACGTTGATCTTTCTTCGGTAAAAGCCTGCATTTCGGGCTCGGCGCCTTTGCTCCGTGAGACCAAGGAAGAGTTTGAACGGCTAACGGGTGGTAAGGTTATGGAGGGGTATGGCCTCTCTGAGGCGCCCACGGCTACGCATTGCAACCCCATGTTAGGTGAAAACCGGATTGGTTCTATCGGATTGCCGCTCCCGGATGTGGACTGTCGAATCGTCAACGTGGACGATGGAATTACCCCGTGTTCGGTTGGGGAGCCTGGCGAGTTGATCATTCGAGGGCCGCAGGTCATGGCAGGTTACCATCAACGCCCTGAAGAGACTGCACTTACTCTACGTGAAGGTTGGTTATATACGGGTGATATTGCCTACATGGACGCGGAGGGTTATTTCTACTTGGTAGACCGAAAGAAGGATTTGATTAAGGTAGGAGGTTTCCAGGTCTGGCCACGTGAAATTGAGGAGGTGCTCTCAACCCACCCTGGGGTAAGAGAGGTTGCTGTCGCGGGTGTACCTCATCCACAGAAAGGAGAAATCGTAAAGGCTTGGGTTGTGCCAAATCCCGGAGTGAGTCTGGAGGCTGAGGACTTAAGACGCTGGTGTTCAGGGCATTTGGTACGCTATAAGATACCAGAAGAGATTGAGTTTGTGGACGTTTTGCCACGCACTGCCGTGGGTAAGGTTTTGCGTCGTGAATTGGTGCGTATGGATGTCGAAAAAAGGCAGAAGAATCATGAGGCCGGCTGATTGGCCGGCCTCGTCTTCTCTCAAGAGCCGTTTAACCGTTTACTTTAACGGTTTTTTCTTGAGGATGATCCGTGCATCCACCACTTTGACCCCTTTGCCGATTTCATAAACTAGCACCGGGTTAGCATCCGATTCACTGACCTCATCGGCAAGGTCAAGGATCATGGTCGCATAGCGGCAAATGGTTTCGGCCAAGGCCTGACGATCGCGCGGTCCTTCACCGCGAACCCCTGCTAGAACCGGGGCGCCACGGATTTCATCTAACATGCGCTGTGCTTGGGTTGCCGAAACGGGTGCGACGCGGAAAGTCACATCTTTGAGCACCTCGACAAAGATACCACCCAAGCCAAACATAACCGTGGGCCCAAAGGTGGGATCGTTCACTGAACCCAAAATCACCTCAGTTCCCCAAGGGGCCATTTCCTGAACGGCAATCCCGTGAATGCGGGCATCGGGTTTGTAAGCCTTGGCATTGTTCATGATGGTGCGATATGCTTCACGCACCCCCGTATCATCTTTGATATTGACCTTGACCCCACCGGCGTCTGACTTATGAATGATGTCGGGTGAAACAATCTTCATTACAACCGGATAGCCGATTTCGTGTGCAATCCGAATGGCTTCCTGCTCGCTGGTGGCCAGGCGGGTTTCTGCCACTGGGAGATTGTAGGCCGCAAAAACTTCTTTGGCCTCAATTTCGGTAAGCACATCACGCCCCTCAGCCCGAGCATGGGCAATGACCCGGCGGGCACGTTCGGGGTCGTTGGCATCGCACGTGGCAAAGTTCTCGCTTAGCGTTTCCTTCATACGCGCAAATTCGCGCAGTGCGGCTAGGGCATTTACAGCAATATCCGGGGCGCCATAGGCGGGAATACCATGCTCAACCAACCAGCGCATGGCATCTTCGGAACGCTCTCCACCTACAAATGAGACAGCCACAGGTTTGTCGGTAACGCCGCTTTCGTCTACCGCTCGGCGGATACTTTCGGCAATTTCTTGGGGATTGGTCATCGCGGTTTCGCAGTAGAGAACAGTCAACCCATCTACCCAGGGATGAGGAAGGGCATGGCGAATGGCATCGAAATACCAATCCGCCCCGGCCATTCCGGTAAGATCTACCGGATTCTTGGGCGAACCGAATTCGGGCATATACTGGCGCAATTCATTCTGAAGATCCGCTGGTGCAAATTGTAAAGGTAAGCCATATTTTTCAGCGGCGTCGGTGGCCAGAACGCCTACCCCACCACCGTTCGTGATAATCAAGAGATGATCGCCACGCATTGGGGGTTGCAGAGAGAGGGCAAGCGTGCGATCAAAGAGATTGTCCAAGTCGCTGGCCTGGACAACACCTGCTTGCTGGAATGCGGCGCCGTAAACCCGCGCGGCGCCGGCTAATGAGCCGGTATGCGAAGCCGCAGCGGCGGCACCATGTGCGGATACCCCGGCTTTCAGGGCAATAATTGGCTTACGAGCATTGCGGGCGGCTTCAATAAAACGACGTCCTTCCTTGAAGCCCTCAATATACAGGGAGATACAAGAGGTGTTCTCGTCCTGGTCCAGCCAGGTGATCAAGTCGGCAAAATCAACGTCCGACATGTTTCCGATTGAGATCAATTTATCGAACCCAACCCGGCGAATAAACGTCGCGGCGTCAATTGCGATCAACAATGCCCCGCTCTGGGAGACCAAAGAGGCTTTGCCGGGCAGAGGAAGGAAGGGGGCAAAAGAGCCGTTGAAACGGTCTGCGTTACTCAAGACGCCCACGATGTTGGGGCCTAGTATGCGCATCCCGTAGCGGTGGGCAGTGGCAACGACGGCTTGTTCAAGGTCTTTTTGGCCAACCTCGCTGAAACCCGAGGTAATAATGATTAAGCCTTTGACCCCTTTTTGCCCGCATTCCTCAACCGCAGAGAGCACGGCCTTTGCCGGAATCGTGATAATGGCGGCATCTACAGGGTCGGGAATTGAGGTAACGCTGGGATAAACCTTGAGCCCAAGGAGTTCTGAGGCATTGGGGTTGACAGGATAAATGCGCCCGGAAAATCCCCCCTCAATCAGATTTTTAACAACGGTATAGCCAATTTTTCCAGGTTGAGTCGAAGCGCCAATAACCGCCACACTGCGCGGGCGTATTAAACTGGTTAAGACATCCTGAGTCACGATAGTCCTCCCATTACTGAAGTCGTAAACAAGCCGAATTTTAACCGCATTTGGTCTGAACAAATGTACCGATTTGGCGGGTCATTAATCACAAATGAGGGATAAATCATTGATAGACCTCGGGATTAGCACAATAGGGGATAGGCTTACCTTCCAGCGCCGCAATGACGTTTTCCACCGCCATAAATGCCATACGGTGTCGTGTTTCGCGGCTTGCGCTGGCGATGTGCGGGGTGAGGACGACATTTTCCATGAACAGTAACGGATGGTTCGGGGGTATAGGTTCAGGGTCAAACACGTCTAATGCGGCGGCGGCAATAACTTTGTTTTGTAGAGCCCATACCAGTGCCTCTGAATCCACAACGGCGCCGCGTGAGGTATTGACTAAGATCGCCGATGGTTTCATTAAGGATAATCGCTCACGATTTACCAGATGGTATGCCGCAGGTGTATAGTTTAAGTGCAGACTGAGGATGTCAGAAAAACGGAAGATATCTTCGAGAGATACATAACTTGCACCTAGTTCTTGCTCGGCGTCTGGTTTGCGCTGTCTGCTGTGGTATATGATGCGCATATTGAAACCTTTGGCACGTCGTGCAACAGCTTGACCAATACGCCCGAAGCCAACGATGCCTAAGGTAGCGCCATAGACATCAAAGCCAGTAAGCACGTCGGGGCCCCAGGGTTTCCAGATACCCTGTCGAACCTGGCGGTCTGCTTCGACCACACGCCGAGCAGTAGCGAGGATAAGCGCCCAAGCGAAATCGGCGGTCGTTTCAGTGAGGACACCTGGGGTGTGACCCACGGGGATTTTTCGTTCTGTTGCCCTTGCGATATCTATGTTGTCAAAGCCAACCGCCATTTGACTAATGACCTTTAATTTAGGCGAGGCGGCTTTGATAACCTCGGCGTTGATCGGATCGGTAAGCATGGTGATTATTCCATCGACATATGCGATCTTCTCCAACAGCACGCTTAACGGGGGAGGGTCTTCCTGGGGCCATACTTCCACATCGGCCACTTCCTGCAAGCGTGCAGTGGCTTCGGCGGCGATTTGGCGGGTAATAAAAACCAGCGGTTTTGTCATCTGGATGCCTCCTGTTGTCGTTGGATTTTTAGCGCGTGGAGGAGGATCTCGTTCATACGCTTTATCATCTCATTAGGTGTAGGGTGCAATCCTTCAAGTAGTAACGCCCCTTCATAAATTTGTTCTACACCTAGCCGAAATAGCGGATTTGTCTCGTCGAGGGCATTGAGATGGTGGATAATGGGGTGAAGAGGATTAATTTCCAAAACTAATTGTGGAACGGATTGATCTGAGTGGAGTAAGCGGTAAAGCCGTTGGAGTTCCTGGGGAGGGTCGCCTTGTCGCCCGACCAAGCGGGCAGGCGATTCACTCAGGCGCTTAGTTATACGGACATCGGCAACACGGTCTCCTAGAATGGATTTGAACCGTGAAATTAGGCGCGCTTCTTCTGCGGCGGAAAGCGAGGGCTGTTCTGCCTCTGGTGTTTCGGGTATGGATTCCGGTAAAGGTAATTCTTCGGTGGCTGCATTGGCAATTTCAAGGTTTTGGTATCTCTTAAGGCGAAGCATCATAAGGGGATCTAGTGGATCGGTCAACAACAGCACATCATAATGGTGGCGGCGATAAATCTCGAGGTGAGGACTGCTGAGTGCGCTACCGACCGAGTCACTAATCAGGTAATAGATCTTATTTTGACGGGCAGGCATGGTGAGGATGTAATCATCCAAAGAGAGCCACTGATCCGGTTTGTAGAGTGTGGGGAAGCGGAGTAATGGGATGAGCAATTCGCCGAATTCCTCATCGGTCGCAATGCCCTCGCGGATGTACCGACCGAAACGTTGCCAAAACGTGATGTAATCCGCGGGTTTTTCCTTAGCCCAATTTTTTAGGGCCTCGATAAGACGGTTGGTAAGAATGCGCTTTAGTTGGGCTAAGAGACGTGTGGCTTGCACTGACTCGCGAGACACATTAAGTGGTAAATCCTCGGAGTCAACCACGCCATCCACGAAGCGGAAACACGGGGGCAATAGATCGCGATTGTACTCTTGAATCAAAACCTTGCGGGCATACAACTTCAAGCCTTCCTCTTGGCGGGCACTCAACAAGCCACGTTCAGGTGAGGCTGGGATATATAGTAGGGCGTAGACCTGAACTGGCGCATCAATAACTAAGTGCAAATGGAAAAGCGGTGGTTGGAAGTCCAGCGTAAGTTGTTTATAAAAGGACGCGTAGTCTTCAGGTTTGATCTCTTTAGCGGATTGACGCCAAAGAGCACTCTGACGGTTAACGGGTTGTTGATCATCCCCAAGATATATTGGATAGGGAATGTATTCGGAGTGCTTGTTGATGATTTCACGCAAGCGAATGCTCTGGGTAAACTCATTTGCATCTTCCTTAAGATAAAGGATGACCTCTGTTCCGCGGTTGGTTTTCTCGGCGGGTTCGACTTGGAATGTCTCTTGTCCTCTTGAATACCAACGGGCTGCTGAGGCTTGAGGTTTATAAGAGCGTGAAATCACTTCAATCTGATCGGCGACCATGAAGGCGGAATAAAAGCCTACCCCAAACTGACCAATAATATCGTTGGGATTGGCGTGCGTTTCCTTGACGGCTTGAATGAAAGCCCGCGCTCCAGAATGGGCAATGGTTCCGAGATTCTCGATCATTTCTTCAGCGGTCATGCCAATCCCGGTATCTATAATGCGCAGAATTCTTTTCTCTGGCTCAGGGATAAGAGTGATTTTTAATTCGACCTCGGGATCAACCACCTCACGCTCGGTCAGGAGGATAAATTGCATCCGTGTTAGCGCATCTGCGGCATTGGAAATCAATTCGCGCAAGAAAACTTCGCGTTCCGTGTAGAGCGAATGAATCAAGATATCGAGCAGTTGTTGCGTCTCGGCTTTAAAGGTTAGGGTTTGGCGCTGAGGGTTAGCCTCACGGGTTGATTCGACCATTGCTTCACCTCCGATCACATGATTGGGGTGCTAACAACGGTGAGATCCGCAGTAAGCTCCAGAGTGAACAAGTAAGTCCAAGAATAAATGGGCTACCTGATTTGGCGAGCCACTTCATACCGCTGGCGTACTGCCGGTATCAAATACTCCGAAAAGGCGCGTTCCAAATCATAATCGGGTTGCCATCCCCAATCTTGACGGGCTGCGGAATCATCTACGTCTTCTGGCCAGGAATCTACGATTTTCTGACGGTTGGGGTGGGGTTCAAAAGTGATCTCGGCTTCCGGGAAGGCTTTTTTGACGATCTGATAAAACTCTTCAGCACTGATGCTAAAACTGGTGACATTATAGACATATTGGCTGAGTGCACTACGCGGAGCAACCTCTAACTGAAGCAAAGCCTTGATGGCATCGGGCATCGCCATAAAAGGCAAACGCGTATCAGGACGTACGAAGCACTTGTAAGGCAAGCCTTGAGCGGCATGATGGAGCATTTCGGGGCCGTAATCACTCGTTCCCCCGGTTGGGATGGTGACCGCGCTGATCAATCCTGGAAAGCGAATGCTACGGAAATCCACACTGCTTTGCCCATAATCGGCGGCCAGTTGACGGTAGTATCGGGCATAATAACGGCCGAGATGCTCGCAATAAAGTTTATTGCACCCATACATTGTAGTGGGTTCTAGCCAGTTGTATTCCTTTACCTTTCCGGCACAGCGTTTGGTCTCTAGATCAGGGAGTCCATAGACGGCAATGGAACTGGGATAAAGGAATTTGACCGGCTTGCCTTGCCATTGGGACTGCTCAACCGCCAGCCGGAGCAAGTTCAAAGTCCCCTCGACGTTTACCCGATGGGCCGCTTCGGGGTTGTATTCGGCTTTCGTGGAGAGGATGGAGGCTAAATGATAAATTGTACGGATCTCAAACTCGGCTACCAAACGGCCCAGGAGCATGGTATCCAAAATATCCCCTTGGATAGCACGCAGGCAATAGGGCTTCAGATGTTCATCTAAGGGTTGAACATCCAGGGCGATAATGTCATAAGTGCCCTGTTGTCCGAGATATTGAATTAAACCATGGCCCATTTCACCATTGGCACCGGTGATTAGCACCACCTCTTTGCGCATGGAAAATTCTCTCCTCTCAAGGATTAATGTTGAATGGACAAATCGCCTTTTTTACAACGGCAATATAATTGTAGCCATGTTATCTATTTCCGTCATTCGCCAGATTTCTTGACTTTTGTTGATAATTGACACCATTCGAGAAAGAAAAGCCGGCGACCAGGACCTTAGCCGCCGGCTTAATTGGTCAAGATGTAAGAGTTAGGCAGTGGCTTGACGCTTGAACCACGTCTTCCACTCTTGATTCTCCCAGACTACGAGAATGGGGGCGGCAACGAAGATCGAGGAATACGTACCGCTGAATAACCCAACCAATAAAATGACCGCAAATTCGCGTAGTGTGACGCCTCCGAACAGGGCCAGTGCTAGTAGCATGAACTCAACCGTCATCAATTGAGTGTTAATGGAACGTTGGAGGGTCTGAATGATCGAGTGATTGGCCAGTTTCTCGAAAGGCAGTTTCCGGTAAATACTGCTGTTCTCGCGAATACGGTCAAAGACCACGATCTTATCCTGAGTTGAGAATCCAACTACGGTAAGCAAAGCCGTTAAGAAAAGCGAGTCCATTTGCCAACCGAAGAGGACGCTCCCGATTCCAACCAGGCTGAAAACAACCAGGATGTCGTGAAGCATGGCGATGATCGCACATACCCCATAGCGAAAAGCATGGGGGATGCCGCGGAACGCATAGGTAATATACAAGACCACAGCCAAGGCTGCCACGGCTACGGCCAGCGCCGCTCGTTCGGTCACTTGTTGGGCGATCACAGGGCCAACACTATCGAATCGGTTGACGACGATGTCCGGTGCATTGAACCGTTCTTGCATAGTTTGAACAATTTTGATTTTGGTTTCATCGTCTATGAAAGGAGAACGAATGACCAGAAGATCGCGTTGGCCGTTGGGGCTGAGGGCGGTTTGGACCTGTACCTCCTTGAATCCCAATTCGGTATAAAGGTTGACCACCGATTCGGTGTCGGGCAAATTACCACTGGGAAATCGCAATTCCAATATAGACCCGCCCTTGAAGTCAATGGCTAGAGGAAGGCCATTAATGGCAAGGATGATTAATCCTGGCACGATGACCAGGAGCGAGATGGCAAAAAAAAGGTAGCGTTTTCCGAGGATGTCTAACATGGGGACTCCTTCTAGAGGCCAAACCAGCCTGGTTTTTTATCCACGTCTTTGAAGAGATCGAAAACGGCGGTTTCAAGTAATGCCCGAGTGACTACGATGGCCGTGAAGAGGCTGACCATAACGCCTAGGGCTAGGGTGAGCGCAAAACCCTTGACAAAACTAGCGCCGAAGGTTGAACCGAACCAGAACAGAATCGCACTGGTGATCAGTGCCGAGATATTGGAGTCGCGAATGGATGACCAGGCGCGTTTCCACCCTAAATCAAGAGCCTGGCGCAGGTTGCGGCCGTTTCGTAATTCTTCTTTGAGGCGTTCAAAGATGAGGATATTGGCATCCAAAGCGCTGCCCGTGCTGAGCAGGAATCCGGCAATGCCAGGTAAGGTTAAAGTCACGGGGATGGTTTTGAAGATGGCAAAGGTAACGGCAGCATAGGTCAATAAGGCGAGATTTGCGACCACCCCTGGCAAACGATAATAAATTCCCATAAACAGCATCACGATGATAAAGCCAATAACCCCCGCTAGTAAGCTCTTTTGCAGGGAATCCTGACCAAGGGTCGGACCGACAACGCGAATCTGCTCGATATTTAGTGGGATGGGGAGCGCACCGTAGCGCAGTTGGACGGCGAGAGCGTTGGCAGTCTCACTGGTGAAGTTGCCTTCGATTTGGCCGCGGCCTTCGGTAATGGGTTCGCGAATCACCGGAGAGGAAATGACGCGTTTGTCCAATACGATCCCTAAATACTTACCGACGTTTTGAGTTGTCCATTCTTTGAAAATGCGTGCCCCTTCGTCGGTGAATTCGATATCCACAACATAGCGTCCTAAAGTATCGCGGCTTACCCCCACGGACTTCAAGTCGCGTCCGGTGAGTACGGTATGATAGCGAGTGGTTGGTGTAGAAGTTGGAGTTGGTGAACCCTCGGGAGTGGTTTCCGGTGTAGAGGTTTCACCAGTGGTAGGGGTTACCGTAGGAGCAGGGGTCTCGGTACTCGTGCTGGTCGTTAATCCGAAATCAGTCTCGATGATAGTGCCTTCTGGTACAGGAGTGTCGCCAAAATCCACAAATTCCAGTTGACCGACTTGGCGAATCTTATTGATAACATCTTCGGCGTTAGTTGCTCCAGGAAACTCTCCCACGATGATCCGTTCACCAGCGGTTTGGAAGACTACCTCACTCACTCCCAAAGCGTTACTGCGGTTTTCCAAAATAATCGCGGCATCCTGGAGGTTTTGCTGAGTTACGGCTATCTCCGGGGGGACACTGAGGATGACCTGCATACCACCGCGCAAGTCAAGCCCTAACACTGTTTCAAATCGTTTTTCAAAATTGCCGATCTTGATACCAGGGTTTTGGGGAAGGTCTATCCATATGGCAGCAATGAGGAGAATAGCAATGAGAATCAGGTTGACGTGTCGTTGCTCCATTCGCATTGGCCTCCGATTCACAACAATTGCCAGCGTGGTCGCTGGTGCTCGCACGGATTATACTCCGGTTGAGGTGGAAGGGGTAGATATAGGGGTGATTTCCGCCCTGGTCAGGGCAAAGAATAGGGCATAAAATTCACTCTGCTGATGGACGAAAGGAATTCCCAATTCACAAATGCCCCCAAACGCCTCTCTCTGTGGCGATTGATGGGCACGGTCCTAGGGATAGCATTGACTATCTACCTGCTACTTTCTTATGGGGTGGATGAATTTCTCCGTACGCTTAAATCGGTTCCGTTAAGTGTTTTTCTCTTGGCTTTGGTTTTCACATTTCTTTCACGGTTCATGGTAACACTTCGGTGGTTAGCCCTTTTGCGTGCAGCGGGAGTACACATGACTCTCCGGCGAGCCCTGCGTCTGGTTTTTATGGGACTATTTGCGTCAAATTTTTTGCCCACCACAGTGGGAGGCGATGCTGTGCGATTGATCGGGGTTCTTCAGCATGAGATGAAAGCCAGCACCGGGGTGGCCTCACTGCTGATGGACCGCGTGGTTGGCTCCATTGGAATGGCGACGTTGTTACCATGGGGAATTCCGATGATCTGGCCGACGATTGAACGCTTTTTTGTGGCTTGGTGGGCTCTGCCGGTAACGGTGAGATCTTTTTCAAATGTTGTTGATCGAGGTCGCCGCTTTGTAAAAGGTGTAATTGAAACTATCGGTATTTGGTTGAAACGCCCTCATGGTATCATTTTGGCGCTTCTGGCTACCTATGGTCATATGGCATTTACTTTTCTAGCGGCTTGGGTGCTTCTGGGAAGTATGCAACAGGCTATTTCGTTCTTTGAAGTGGGGATATTATGGAGCCTGGCCTATTTTGTTACATTGATCCCCGTATCTATTAATGGGTTAGGAATTCAAGAGTTCTCTCTTACCTTCCTGTTTACCCATTTTGGGGGAGTAGAGCCACAGGCCGCGCTGGTTTTGGCAACACTTATGCGTCTGCTTTATATGCTAGCCAGTCTACCGGGAGCTTTATTCCTATCTGAGATTACTGCTAATTTAGGCATGCGTCCGCGCGGCTAAGCGGTGTGAGACGCCTTCTTATAAATCTTCGCCCTTGAGACTGTCGAGTAACTGCAAGAAGCATTCAACCACTTTAGGATCAAAATGGCTACCGGCTTCCTCTTGCAGATAGGCGCGTACTTTTTCTTCGGGCCAGGCCGTTCGATAGGGGCGGTCATGGCGAAGGGCATCCCAGACGTCCACAACGGCGAAGATTCGTGCCGGGAGTGGAATTTCTTCACCTTTGAGGCCGAAAGGATAACCCGTTCCATCCCATCGTTCATGGTGGTAGGTAGGGATAGCCAGAGCAGGACGCAAGAATGCAATAGACTCGAGCATTTGGCGGGCAAAAAGGGGGTGCAAGCGCATAATGGCGGCTTCTTCTTCGGTTAGCGAGCCGGTCTTACGCAGTATATGATCAGGTATCGCCATTTTGCCAATATCGTGAAGGATTGCGCCGCGACGTATTTGCGTAAGATCTTCGCCGGTAATTCCCATGGCTTGGGCAAGGCGCACTGTCATTTCTGTGACGCGCCGAGTATGGTTCTCGGTGCTCGAGTCGCGCATCTCAAGAGCAAGCGACCAGCCTAAGATAGTTTCATCATAGGCTTGGACCAGTTCAGCATTTGTGCGTTTTAGATCTTCGATAAGGCGAGCGTTATCAATGGCAATAGCCGTAGTAGATACCAGGGATTCAAGAAATTCTTTCTGATCGCTGCTTAGTATCAGGGGTTTACGGTGAAAAAGTTCGAGGACGCCATGTAAACGACGGCGTGAAATGAGCGGCAAACCATAATAAGCAACGAAGCCCTCTTCTTCCAACGGCACCGTATGGTGGATAGAAAAGTTGCTTTTTCGTAAGTCGGGTATGAAGAGTGGAGCACCGTTTTTAGCCACCAGTCCAGGAAGAGAGTACTCTAACTGAAGAGGGGCGGTACGTATATTTAGTCCTCGAAAACCATACCCTCCACCATAACTTAAACGGCCACTTTGCTCATGGTAGAGCCACACATCGGCTGCATCGAGATTAAGGCGATGGATCACCTGATCGAGCAAAATATTTAGGGTGAAGCGCAGGTCAAGATTAGCGTTGATGGCAGTTTCAATGGTGCGAAGCGCGCTCATTTGATTGAGCCGCTTTTCGGTTTGTTCGGCGAGCATAACTCGACGTAATGTCACTGCTGTGATATCGGCTATGGCATTGACCAGACGCACTTCACTCAAAGTAAAAGAGCAATTACGGGCAACAATGATTGCTCCCAATATCTGATCGTGATCTATTAACGGGATAGCCAAGAGGGATTGAACCGAAGCGGGAAGCGTTAGATAGGGGTCTAGAGGAGGGATCACCTTCTCGACCAACTGTACCTGTCCATTTGAGACCATTCCTCCAAGGATTCCCTGGTCAGATGGGAAGCGCTTACCGGTAAGGTTCTCAAAACATCCCAGCGCTTTTTCGACAAGGATCTCGTTAGCATTAGTTTCGTAAAGGGCTAACGCTATACCTTCGGCGTTCAAATGGCGGTTAAGGCGGGCAAGGATAATGGGATATACCTCATACCGAGAACGTGCGCTTCTCAGTGCATGGCTAAGGCTTGTAATGATTTCAAGTTCTTCTTCGCGTTGCTTTAATTCCGTGATATCGCTGATATACCCTTCGAGGGCTTCGAGATGTCCGTTGGGATCATATATGCCTCGCCCCTGCTCCCAGACCCAACGTATATGACCATCTGCATTGCGGATGCGATAAATCATTTGATAGGGCTGGTGCTGATCAATCGCCGCTTGCACTTGGTCCCAAACGTGCTGGCGATCTTCGGGGAGGATAATCTCTGCGAATGATCTTTTCTGATTTTGGATAAAGTCCTCCGGCGGGTAACCGGTAAGGGCATAACAACCCTGACTGATAAATTCCATGCTCCACTTGGAATCGTTGCGGCAGCGGTAAGCTGCTCCTGGTAGGTTGGCAAGAAGGGTGCTTAAAGTGGCCTGACCCGATGCCAGGGGTTCGGATGAGGATTGACTGTCCGAAATGGGTTCAAAGGTTAGAAGCAGGACATCGTACTGTGGGGGCAATGATAAAACTGAAGCGCGAAGATGTACGTGCACCATTGACCCATTCTGAGTCCTTAGGGCAATTCGGAGGGGAAATTGGGCGGTGTTATCAGGAGACCACAACGTTTCTCGCGTTGAGGCTACTTTATCGTCCCAATATGGCGCACGTTGCTGTAGTATTTCTTGTGCTCGCCATCCCAGTAAATTTGCTGCGCCAGTATTCCAGGCTAAAACATAGCCTTGCCGATCCTCAATCGAAGCGGGTATCGGTAAAGCCTGTGCAAGTGCCCCCAAATCCAGTTTGTGCTGCGTCATTACTGGAGTGCCTATGCTGCGATTTCTAAAAATGGTTATTTTGCCCCTTCCGGCTACTCATATTCTATCTTTCCTTCTCGAAAATGCAAAGTCGCTCTGGTATAATCTTGACAAAGTCAGTAAATTTATACGTTTGTCTTAGATTGAGCTGAAGGTAAGGTGAAGGGTTGGGTAATGAGAAAGAGCAGGTCCTTAAGTGATTGATGTTTTATTTACTAAAGTTAACCCTGATTGGGATAAGATAAGAAGTTCCCAGCGTCGCTCTGCCCGCAAGAAAGTTCGCTTGCTAACCGCAGCCCTGGTCGTAGGAATTGCCTTGGGCTTACTTTCTGTGGTGAGTGGCTTCGATGTCCAATGGAGGGTCATTGGAGGATTGTTGGTTATCTCACCATTATTGTTCTACTTTGGGGTAGAAGGCTTAATCAAAGAGGGGTATCAAAATGCAGAACTGCTTTCCATATTGGCGATTTTGATTACAACACTGATCACTGTAGCAGCAGGTCTTGGTTATCCCACCAAGAGTGGTTTTGTCTTATCCGGTTGGTTCTGGCTAATCATTATAAGCTTACCTGTGATTTCATTATCGGCGTATCTTCTCTCGGGACGAGGAGTGCCATCGGGATTTCGTGTGTTGGGATTACGTTCATATAACTGGGGTTTTTATCTATTGGGTGGAGGTATAGCAGGAATCACCTTAGGTGTACATTTGGCCTATTTATCTAATCATTATATTCCACTAGTGGATATTCTTAAACAGAATGGGAGTTTGGAAAAAATCTGTTGGTGGGGGGCGGTGGCAGGTGCGCTGTTAGCGCCTGCCGAAGAGATTGCCCTGAGAGGACGTTTAACCCCATTGTTACAAGATCGTTTGGAATTCCCCGAATGGAAAATACTAACCACAAATGCTATCTTTAGTGTATTAGCCTGGTTACCCCTTGGGTTGGTTGTTTGGTCTTGGCCAATCGGAATAGTCGTTTTGGGATATCGGATAGTAATTGCTCTTCTGAATACTTATGTTCGACTGCGTGAACATTCTACATGGTTTGGAATTGCGGCTAATTTCGGATTTACTTTTTCTTTAGGCTGGGTGTTGCTGTTGTGAAACGTAAAATTGTCACCTGGGATCAAACTAATCCTCGTTTTGGGGATAATCTATTGGGAAAAGGGATTACCCTTCTTGTGTCCTGCTTGGTCATATTGGTGCTATTCCAGAGCGGGCCTGCCTTCAGAACCGGTTACCCTAATCCTCTAATTTACCTCAGTCTTATCCCGGTTTTGTTGGCTGCGGCTTTCCTGGGAACATTGCCGGCTTTGGTTATTGCTCTCTTCTACAGCGTAGTTTTCGTCGTGCACATGATTATGCTGTATGACTCTGCTTGGGGGTGGCGGCCTGCATTTGAAATGGGAGGGGTGACGGTTGCTCTCGTTTTTTTGGCAATGATTATTGGGGATGTGACAAAAAGTCTGCGAAGACGGGCTGAATTGCAAAGCGCCTTTGAAGCCAGTCTGAGATTGATGGGGCGTACGCTGAATTTGCAAGAAGTATTGATGTTGCTTTACAAGTATGCGCTGAGACAGGTACCTTCAGAAGGTGGTGGTTTTTTGATCAGGGATCCGGTTTCCCAAGCATGGGAAGCAATAGGATTCCCAGAAAGTGGTTATTGGCGCCGAGAACCGTTGACTTCTACAACTTACGAGCATTCTTTAGCCCAGTGGTTGGTGGCACAGCGACGTGCGCTATTTTTGAATGGATTAGAAATTCAAAAAGGCTTCTTGGGGCAAGGCCAAGATCATCTTTTGCATTCTATATTGAGCATGCCGCTTGTTCGATCAACAGGTGAGTTGATCGGGGTGTTTGTTCTATTTAACAAGAAAGGCCATGGTTGCTTTGATAGTACCGATATTTTTCGTCTCCAAATGCTTATCGAATTGGGAGAGCAGGCTCTGGAACAGGCAGGTTTACATACGATTACCGATCGGGCTTTAGAGGAGCGAGTTCGTCAGTTAGGGATAATTCAAAAAGCCTCGCAAAGGCTCAATGAAATGTTAGAACCTCAGGCGATTGTAGATCACACATTAGAAGTCGCAATGGCTTTAATCCGAGCCAAAGCCGGGCTTATTATACTTGATGACGGCGAACTTTCTACTCGCTCGGAAGAAACTGTTGCCGTGCCTAATCTGCGCGAACATTTTAGACAAGTGTATGCGATGTATTCCTCTAATCGTGATGCAAGGCAACGAGCCAAATCGGCCGAGCCATTGTTTTTCTTTCCTAGTTCGAAAACGCAGTTGGTCATCCCGATTCGAACTGGCGAAAATTTCTGGGGGGTTATTTTGTTAGAGTCTGATGAGGAAAGAGCGTTTGACCAAACTGCGCGTTGGGTGGTTTCGCTGTTGGCCGATCATGCCGCCACTTCGCTAGAAAACGCTCACTTATTCCGTACCATTGAGGAAGACAAACATCGTTTGAGCCTTATTGTAGAGGGAATGAGAGAAGGTTTACTGACGGTTAATGATCGAGGGATCGTATTATCTGCAAATATGGCGGCCAGAGGTCAGGCGGGGTGGGAATCGGACTCGCTGATTGGACAATCCATAGGGGCCATTTTAGATGGCGCGGAAGTTGAAAAGCGCGTTCATACAGCGTTGCACCATGTATTAATTGAGCGCCACCCTTTGGTTTTAGACGGCATTGTCATTCGCCAGAGGAATGGCACTCGTCGGGTGGTTTCTCTTAGTCTGGCCCCTTTGGGGCAAACCGAGGAACCAATGGCAGTGTTATTGATGCGAGACGTCACCGAAAAGGAAATGCTTACCCGCTTGCAAGATGAACTGATTTCTGCTTTTTCCCATGAAATGCGTACTCCATTAACCAAAATTCGCTCGGCGGCAGAACTCATTCTTTCGGGTGCACAAGGCGGGGGGAAGATCGAGGATTATAAGGCTTATTTACACCTCTTAATTTCGGAAAGTGATCGCTTGGCCGATTTTCTGGATCGCATTCTCGATATTTATGCCATGGAAACGCATGAAATAGAGGTTGAACCGCGCCCAATGCCGGCGGATTTTTTGGTATCAGAGGTTGTAGGGCACTGGCGCATGATAAATCCTGAACGTGAGATACAGGTGGAGGGAGTTTCGACGCCAGTATGGGTGTTAGCTGACGAGCGCGCGTTTTACTCGGTTCTGAACAACTTAGTCGAGAACGCGATAAAGTATTCTCCACCCGAGGGGCCGATTAGAGTAGTGCTTGATTGCATCGCCGAGAAATCGGCTCAAATTAGTGTTGTTGATCATGGGCCGGGTGTTGCACCTGAGGATCAACCCCACTTATTTGACCGATTCTATCGTGCAGATGGCGGTGATGCCCAAACTGTTTATGGTCACGGGATAGGGCTCTACGTTGCCAAGATGTTGGTAGAGGCAATGAAGGGTAAAATATGGGTAGAGAGTGAGCCTGGTAAAGGCAGTCGCTTTACATTCACCCTCCCGTTAGCAGAGGAGGTGGGCTATGAGCCCCAAGATACTGGTGGTTGATGATGATCCAACGTTAAATGAACTGGTGCGACTCAATTTAGAACGAAAAGGATTTGCTGTATATTGCGCCGAAGATGGTGAGGAAGCCCTACGGCTGGCTTATCAGATTCATCCCGATGTGATTATCCTGGATATCATGATGCCGCGTGTGGATGGGTATGAGGTCTGTCGGCGTTTGCGCGCTTTGACCGATGTGCCCATTTTATTCTTAACGGCAAAAAGTCGCGATACGGATGTGTTGCGAGGTTTTGACGTAGGTGCTGATGATTACATGCGCAAACCTTTCAGCCTACGGGAACTTGAGGCGCGTATCCTGGCGTTGCTCAAACGGCGTGGTCGTGGAGAAGGCACTCAGTTACCTGAAATATTCGATGATGGAAATTTACGCATTGATCTGAACCTACAAGCCGTGTACCGTCGAGGGCAGCCTATACGATTGACACCAACTGAGTTCCGTTTGTTGGCCTGTCTGGTGCGTGAACAGGGAAAGGTTTTAACACACGAGGAAATACTGCGCAAAGTCTGGGGAGAGGGATATATAGATGCGATCCCTACCCTTTCGCTTTACGTTCGTTATTTGCGTGAGAAAATTGAAGATGATCCGGGTCGCCCCCGTTATATTCGGAATAAGTGGGGCGTTGGTTACTGGTTCGCGCGCCCGGGGGAAGAATGAGCGACGATCCGACAGGATGTGGATTCGATCAGGGGGGTGCTATGTCGGTAGAATCTACCACCTTAGAAGGGTTGCTTCAGGATTTAGGACAAAGTTACTTAGAGGCGTGGCTATATAGTGAGGGGAGTGTTTGGTATAAACCGGTGATGATTGTCAAGCCGGATTGGCAGATCGCGTTTGCCACACCGGTGATGGAGCGATTCTTATCCCCTCAACGATCTCCAGTGGGGAAATACCTAAGGGTGCTTGCCAAGAAAGAAGAATCGTTACCGGCCGAAACATGCCAACTTAGACCTGATGACACCCCTTATGAGATTCGGGTGCATCCTATAACTTGGCAGGGAGTTCCGGCCTTTTTACTTGAACTTCGCTGCGTTCAGGACCTGGAAACCCAGCAGGTAGCTTATCCGTTGCTCACTCAAGCTCTCCCTTCGATGGGTTTATTTTCGTTGTTAGTAGATCCTGGAAGTGAGACTATCAATGAATTATTAAGGCAAATGGGTGAGCGTTTGATTGCAGATCGCGTCTCATTCTTTTCACTATTCTCGCGGGAAGGGCGACTCCTGGTTCGATGGCAACATGGATGGCAGATCCAAGAGAATGTTTACGAACCCAAACCGGAAGTATGGGGGAAGACAGGACCACTGGCTGGGCGGGGGCTTGATCTATGGGAAAGTAATTTGAGGAACGGAGAAATCGTGCAAGCCCATGTGCGTGATCTCCCGGCGCGACAAAGTGCCATCCTTCGCGCACTTAATATTCGCTCTCTTATGGTCCTACCGGTCTTTGTTCGTGGTGATTGGTGGGGAATTTTACAAGTTGATGCCTGCGCAAGGGAAAGAACATGGTCGGAAAGGGAGGTCCAACTTGCTCGAGCGATTGCTGGTCAATTGGGAGCTGTTCTCTTGAATCAGGATGCCCGCAACGCTCTTTCTAATATATTCACACAAAAGACACAGGCACATAAAAAAGCAATGCTTCTTTTTGAAGCGACGTTGACCCTTAGTTCGATTATGGATTGGGAAGTGGCGTTGGATCGAGCCTTAAGCCTCTTGCACGAGATTATTCCATTCGATCTGGGGAGCATTGTATGGTTGGAGAGGGAACATGTGGTGGTTTTACGTACTTTAGACTCGGCACGTGGTGCTGTCAGGCTCCACCGCAAACCCTCAATACATTCCTTAACTGTGGAGCGGTTTCCATTTCTGATCCCCCTTCTACGTGAGGGGAAACCCGTTCACATTCGAGATACATTGGCTGAATCTGATTGGGTTTCCATGGAACAAAGTACGCGGATCCGTTCCTGGATGGGTGTTCCTATCCGTTTTGAGGGTCAGGTTGTTGGTTTTCTTTCATTAGGACGAAATGAGCCTAACAGTTTTGAAGAGGAATGTCTCGATTTGGCTCTTGCTTACGCGCGCGCAATTGGGCGGGTGCTTCAAAATGCGCGGTTGTTTGACGAAGTTGCTCATGCCCTTATTAGTGAGCAGCGACTAAATGAGATCTCTCGTGAGATTAACAGCATCTCAGATCTAGGAAGTATGTTGCAATCAGTGCTAAGGCTGACTACGCAGTTGGTATCAGCCGATATGGGTACGGTGGGTCTGTATAACCCTGAGGATGAGGTAATCCTCGTTGCCAGCACGTATAACTTACCAAGGCCTATCCTTCAAACTCGGCTTACCAAGGGGCAGGGCGTTGCATGGGAGGTTTTAGCGAAAAAGACTCCACTGATATTGCGGGAATATACCGAACATCCCCAGGCTTTAGATGAGTGGGTGCAAATGGGGGCGCATGCTTACTTAGGCGCACCCCTGATCGCTGGTGAAGAAGTGTTAGGGGTACTCAATCTTTTTAAACTCTCACCCCAGCGAAATTTTTCGGAACGAGATCGAGTTTTGGCTGAAATAGTGGGACGTCAAGTTGGAATAGCGATCCAGAACATTCGCCGCTTTGAGCAAGCCCAGCGCTTGGCAACCCGCGATGCCTTAACTGGACTCTTTACCCGCCGTCACTTTTTTGAAATCGCCCGCGTGGAGTTTGAGCGCAGTCGCCGTTACCAACGTCCGATGGCCGTCATTCTCATGGATGTAGACAACTTGAAACCCATTAATGACACCTATGGACATTTAATCGGGGACATGGTTCTGCAAAAAGTGGCACTTACATGCCAGCGTTTGTTACGTCAGATGGATGTGGTGGGCCGTTTTGGGGGAGATGAATTTATTGCGTTATTGCCGGAAGCCACCCTGGAGCAGGCGTTACAGATCGCAGAACGGCTGAGGGAGGCAGTTATCCACGAGCCTCTGGTAGTAGAGGGCAAGACCATTGCGATATCTATCAGTCAGGGGATTGCCAAAATCGAGTGGACGTTTAAGTCGGTAGAGCAGTTGGTGCAATTGGCCGATTCAGCTCTAAATAGAGCCAAGCAGGCGGGAAAGAATCAAGTCCAAGTGTGGAGTCCATAGTACCAGAAATCAAGGAGTTAACAGTGTTAACCCTTAAACCCTTATCAACCAGCGTGATCGGTAGTTATGCGTGGCCATCCTGGTATGTATGGGCTGAAGAGGCGATCCGCCGAGGTGATTTTGGGGCGAAAGACATTGAAGAAACGTTCAATGATGCGGTGGATTTGGCATTAAGAGAGCAAGAAGAGGCGGGCATAGATATTGTCAGCGACGGCGAAATGCGGCGATTGGGATTTTTCACCGCTGGATTTTATGGACGATTACAAGGTTTGCGCGAACTACCGCCTGAGCGACGTCTGGGGATTCCTGGGCACGATCAACGTGAACGCTACGAAGCCGTGTCCCCCATTACTGCTCCAAATGGGTTGGGATTGGTGGCGGAGTTCGTCTACGCACGAGAACGCACAATTAAGCCCATCAAAGTTACTTGCCCTGGTCCATTTACGCTAGCAGGTCGGATTCTCCCAGGCTCAGTGTACCGGGATCGAGTTGAAATTGCTTATATCTTGGCGGAGATTATCAACGCCGAACTACGCGCGGTGGTTCAGGCGGGTGCAGAATTTATTCAGATTGATGAGCCCAGCATGGCGGTCCACGTTGGTGATCCTCGAACGTTTTTAGATTTGTTGTCGCGGACTCTAAGAGGAATTAGTGTTCGTAAGGGATTGCACTTATGTTTTGGTAATTTCATGGGGCGCCCGGTAGCGCGGAGGCAATATCGTCCCTTGTTCCCAGCGATTTTGGATGCCGAGGTAGATGAACTGGCTTTGGAGTTTGCAAATCGTGAAATGTCTGAGGTGGAGATCGCGCGTGAGGTGATGCTGGCAGGGAAAACCCTGGCTGCGGGGGTAGTGGATGTGAAAAATTATTATATAGAGTCTCCAGAAGATGTTGCCGAACGCATTCGAATGCTGTTGACTTACATTTCTCCACAGCACTTGGTTATTGTTCCGGATTGTGGTTTCAGTCAGACAGCACGCTGGGCGGCTAGAGCCAAATTAAGGGCTATGGTTGCCGGAACACACATAGTACGGCGTGAACTGGGACTTGAATAAGCCGCGGCCCGATTCTTGCACCCTTGAAAATTGCTGCTGAATCCGTTTGTTCAAGGGTAAAATGGGGCATATGTGGCGCCGATCCCTACATTGGATTTTTATTACCGGCTTGTTGCTGGTTCTGATTCCTTTTTATCCGGAAGTCCATGCCAGCCAGGGGATGACAGACAAGATACTTGCGGATCAGGATGTTGTGCCTGATGAAGCGTTGGTAGCGATCAAACCCGGATATATGCCTTACCTGCGCCTTAATGCCTTAGCGACATTGGAAACGGGGATAAGGGGGCTGGATAACGTTAATCGCAACCTGCGGGTGCGTAGTATGCGCCCTTTACTCGAACCTACCTCTGGGTATAGGGGGGTAAGGCAGGAATTCGGTGGCCTGGAACGGGTTTTGGTGATTACATTGCCCCCAGGGAGCAACCTAGATGAGGCACTGCGCGTGTTTCGGGCGCAGGATTTTGTGGAGTATGCCGAGCCCAATCATGTTTATCACGCCCTAGAGTTCACTCCGAATGATCCCTACTGGTCTTCTCAGTGGGCATTGCCAAAAATCGAAGCCCCTAAAGCGTGGGATCTTTCGCGTGGAAGCCCCAACGTGATTATCGCCGTTTTGGACACCGGGGTGGATTACACTCATCCTGACTTGAAGATGAAGGTCCTAACGGATATTGATAAGGATTATGTCAATAACGATGATGATGCTATGGATGACCACGGTCACGGCACACATGTGGCAGGGATTGCGGCGGCGGCTACGAATAACAACATAGGCATTGCTGGGGTTTGCCCCAGTTGTAAGATTTTGCCGATAAAAATTCTCAATAGTGGGGGTGGGGGGACGGATGAGATATTAGTTAATGGGATTAAATACGCTGTTGAGCAAGGGGCGAGGATCGTGAACTTAAGCCTAGGGGGCAAGAGCTGTTCGTTAACGCTGGCAAATGCGATCAATGCGGCTTTTGATCAGGGGGTATTGATTGTTGCCGCGAGTGGGAATGATGGCTCTAAGACTTCCATGGCCTATCCGGCGCGTTCACCCCGTGTGGTATCCGTGGGCGCAGTTGACCAGTATGGTGTGGAAACAAGTTTCTCACAACGGGATGAGACGCTGGATTTATTGGCGCCTGGCGTTAATATTTTGAGTACCACAATAGGGGAATTTGTGAATATGAGCGGTACGTCTATGGCGGCGCCACATGTGGCGGGCGTGGCCGGGTTGCTCTGGAGCCGCAATCCTAACTGGAAAAACACCGAGGTGTGGTGGGCACTGCGGTATGCCACCGATCCGGTAACTCTTTATGGAAACATAACTCTTAATGAGGTGACCATAACCTCTAGTGATAGCCCATGGCAGTTATATTTGCCGTTCGTGGCCAACCGCTGGTGGTCATTGGGACGTCTCAATGCTTACCGCGCTTTGCAAGTAACGGTACCAGGGCAGGTTGAGGCGCCGCTGGATACGTGTGCCTACTGAAATTAGATTGTCCAAACTTATTGAGTTTGTGCGCCATCGTTTGGGTCTTCGTTGAGAGATTGAGGCGTGACAGAAGAGACCACGTCAAATGCCCAGGTATAAGTTGTATCTGAAGCATTGGGTGAGGCAGACACGGTGACCGAAACAGAATATCTCCCGGCTTCAAGTGGTGCTTGGGGGATGAGAATAATGGCGTCCTGAGCATTTAAGATGGAGCGAGCAAGGTCTTGTTGGGAGACATTGGGATTGATGTAGGTGTTTTCGGTGTAGATACAATGAGGGAGAGATTTCCCCTGCCACCGTAAATCGCTGTGTTTGACCAGTGGTGAAAGGCTACCATTTCCCAGTTGAATCATAATTGGTGTACCACTAGGGGGAGTGTACCCATCGCATGGAGCAAGAGGGTCGGGAGATTCTCCGCCGTTGTAGCGGTTAAGGGTGATGGTTTGCCCGTTGCCCGGCCAAAAAATGGGGAAGGAAACAATCAAAGGAAGCGTTGGGATTCTACCACGTAGAACATCGAGCGCGGCGGCGGTCCGGTAGGTTCCAATGTCCTCGCGATAGATGCCAAAGCCAGTCTTTTCCAAACGAGGGTGAAGGATGCCCAAGGCATGAAATGGCCCTTGCATCCATAGGTCAATAGCTTGTGTCTCCGTAAAGGTAAGAGATGAACTGATCATAACATTGCTGTTGCGTCCGGCTTCATCTCCCTCTGGTGTATACCAGGGGTTGTTAGGATCTTCTTTGTGGGTAATGAGGTCGTTTTTTACCATGTAGATGGCGTGCTTCTCAGCCCCATTGCTCCATTGAGCGTTTTCCTGGAGCACCGGAAGGGTGGCTTGGGCGCGGTAGCGATTAATCAGTTCTAGCCACGTTGGAAGGGCAGGAGAACTAACGTTGGTTGGAGCTGGGTTTAAGATAAGAGGAAGATAAATCTGATTGGGTAGAGAAGTCTGAGCCCCAACAGTGACAAAAGGAGTGAAAATTGGTAATAAGATGAATAGGAGGAGTACTAAATGACCATACCTTCGGGGAGAGGGTTTTTCTTTAGCCGGCAAAGGCATCGCATGAATATCTCCGAGGGGATAGATTTTAGCCATTATACCCCCTAATACTCTCTAAAATCCCTATTCGGAGAGAAAATGAATTGCCACCCTAGGGGTAAGGGTGGCAATAAAATCCTTTTGCAGGGCTGACCTAAAAAAGCCGATACGGCCAAGGCTGAGGAATGGCCAGGAACATTAGTGCCGAGCCCATGAGGGCAAGATTTTTCATAAAGTTGACCATTTCAATCGTCCGCATCATGGGATCCTGGATTTTCCAGTAGGCGTGCATTATGAATGTGACCGGCAGAAAGAAAATAACCAATGCAAGGATCCCGATCAGGGGGTAGTAGCCGGTAAGGATACTCAGTCCACCGACAAGTAATAGGACACCTGAACCTAAAACAGCAATCCGAGGTGTGGGGACGCCTTTGGATTGCGCATAGCCACTAAGCGCTTTCACCTGGAGAATATGGTTAGCGGCATTAATTAGGTAATAGGCTCCTACTATTAGACGCCCTACAAGAAAGACCACATCCATTGTGTGTTACCTCCGTTGAAGTCTCAGAATTTTGATTAATATTGCCTCTATTGTGGTTATAATAAAAATTTAGGCAATAACCGTTGTTTATTAAACGAATGTTGCTTATCATCGTCAACCGTCAAGATATGAAGAATGTTGAGTAATCAACAGGAGGTAAGAAATGTTGTTGTCTTCAGGGCCGACAAAAAAAATAGACCCTCGCGTTAAGCGAACACGCAACTGGATCCGCCAGGCGTTTATGGAGTTGTTGGCAGAAAAGGGGTTTCATGCTACGACCGTTCAGGATATTACAACGCGTGCCGGCATCAACCGTGCTACGTTTTATGCACATTTTACAGATAAATATGACTTGCTTAATTTTGCCGTCCGTGAGGCTTTCAGGGAGGAATTGGAGCGACGGGTGTTAAACGCCTGTCATTATAGCGCTGAGAATTTACACCAATTAATGCTTACCGTGTGTGAATTTGTGGAGAACCATAATCGGCATTGCTTTAATGCCGATCCGCAATTCAATGCACTAATCGAGGAACAGATTCGAACTCAAATTTTTGACCTCGTATTGCATTGGCTAGGTGAAGGCACTTTGCCCTTGACATCGCGAGCCAGCCCAGAGCAGGTTGCAACAGTAGTCAGTTGGGCTATTTACGGATTAGCCTATCAACGCAGCCGTATGCGGCCTCTTCCTCCGGTAGAGGCGTTTGTGAATCAAGGCTTTCACCTAATTGTCGTGCTCATTGGGGAACAGACGGCAAACAAACCTGTCTCAAGTAACTAGAATGTATTTACATGGCCCGCTCAGGGGAGGTCACTGGTTCCAGGACAATCACACCTTGATTATCGTCATAGGATAGGATTTCGGCATAACGCCCCCAATCAATTAGGATATCCAGTTGCTGCTCGGCTTCGTCCGGTGGAAACTCCAACTCGAGGGCGGTACGCACAAAATCCCAATCCAACCGATTTTCTTCGGCGCGACGTAGAAGATTAAGTAACCAGCGTACCAGCGGCAGGCGGCGAATCCGCGTCGCAAAGATTTCTTTGCGGGCGAGGATGCTCGCCTCGGCAAAGGTTTCACCGAGGGGTGTTAGCTGGATATCGCCTTTCTCGATGGTAGCAAATCCCAACAACTCGGTTGTTTCGGTCAGGCGCAGGACGTGATCTGAGTCAATGCCCAATTCATCTGGAAGTTGGAAGATATCTGCACGGCGACCAGGTTGTTCATTAAGGTATTCCAGGAATCCGGCCAGGTCATTAATCGTAATTCTCGGCAAGGCACGAGTCTTACCCGGCTCACCGGGTGCAGAGCCTAATTCGATCGGTTCGGGTTGGGTTTGACCGGCCAATAGAGCGTAAACTTGGTCTACCAAGTCTTGGAATTCGGGGGATTTGCGTTGGCGGGGGTGGGGAAGGGTGATGGGCATTTCGGCCACAATGCGTCCAGGGTCCTTATCCATAATGATCAACCGATCTGCCATCAGAATGGCTTCCTCAATATTATGGGTGACCATTAGGATAGCGCGGGTTGGGATATTGCCACTGAGCCAAAGTTCCAGTAATTCGCCGCGCAGGCTTTCGGCGCTCAAGACATCGAGAGCAGAGAAGGGTTCATCCAGGCAGAGGAGTTCTGGTTCTACAGCCATCGCGCGGGCAAAACCAACTTTTTGGCGCATTCCACCGGACAGTTCTCGGGGATAGGCGGTTTCAAACCCATCCAGACCCACGCGGTCAATGAGGTCAAGTGCGCGCGAGGCGCGCGTTTCTGCAGGTGTACCACGGGCTACCAGGGCTAATTCCACATTTTCCTTGACCGTCAGCCAGGGAAAGAGGGCAAATGTTTGAAAAACAATGGTAGCGTAAGGGTTAACACCTTTTAATGGAATCCCACGGTAGAGCACCTGCCCTTCAGAGGGTTTCTGAAGACCTGTGATAATGCGAAGTAAGGTGCTTTTACCGCATCCGGACGGGCCTAACAGGGCGACAAATTCCCCTTCATGGATGGCTAGGTTGACATCCTGAACCGCTACAAAGCGGCGCTGCCCGCTTGTGTAGAGTTGTTGGACGTGTATGAGTTGGAGCAGAGGTTTTTGATCGGTCATGATCTTACTCCATGCGGTATTTTTCTTCAGCGATCACATATAGGCGCCGCCACCATAAGCGGTTGATCAAGACCACGGTGGTCACCATACTTAGAGTAGCCGCCAGCAATAAAGCATAATCGCCGCTTGCAGTCGCATGGGCTATTAATGCCCCAATACCAAGAACGGTATGGGTACTGCCCCCAAATGTGACATACTCGGCAACAATGCTGGCATTCCAGGCGCCCCCACTGGCGGTAATGGCACCCGTGATGAGGTAAGGAAACAGGGCCGGCAGGATTAACATACGCCAGCGCTGCCATGGGGTCAGGCGTAATAAGGCTGAGGTGTACTTCAAGTCTTGAGGAATGGCAGTAGCCCCAGCAATTACGTTGAAAAGTAAGTACCATTGGGTGCCCATGAGCATCAGCAATATCGCAGCCAGGTTAAGCCCACCCGGTAGGGAGAGGAAAAACAGCAAAATTACGGGAAAAATTGCGGTTGCGGGCACCGAGGCAGCAATCTGAACGATTGGTTGCAACACGGCTGCCAGGCGAGGTTGTGTCCCGATGGCTACCCCGACCGGAATGGTCCAGGCAAGGGCAATGAGAAGTGAAATTACAACACGGGCCAAAGTGGTTCCGAGACTCAGCCCTATGGTTAACCACTGTTGGAGGGGAAGGGTAAATAATAACTGGCCAGCACGGCCGGTTCCATAGAGCAATGCCCCTGCAATTGCAACACTCACAAGAATCTCATGCCAGTTTAGGCGAGATAGTCCTGATTCTTGTTCCCTGAAAGGAAACCGACGAACCGTCCATTGATCTAAGAGATGACTGAGTGGGGTGATTATTCGCGTTTGTAGCCAGATCACGAAGCGGGCATTATTGAGAAGATCATAAAACCAGGATGTGGGTGGGTTGTCGCTTTCAACCATTTCTAATTTGAAACGGTCAGACCAAGCAAGAAGAGGACGCCAGACCAGTTGATCAAGGGCGACAATGGTTAGGATGAGAGTTAGGAGGCCCAAGAAGATAGCCTGATAATTTCCCTGATTAGCCGCTTCTTGTAAATAAGCCCCTAAGCCAGGGAGACGAAAGTCGCGCTCACCCACGGTAAAAATTTCTGCCGCCATTAGGAAAAACCAGCCGCCAGCCCAACTCATCATGCTATTCCAAACCAAGGAAATCATACCAAAGGGTAGTTCAAGGTAGCGAAAGCGCAGCCAGGTGTTCAAGCGAAAAATATTGCTGGCTTCATTAAGTTCTTTGGGGATCGTCTTAAGAGATTGGTACCATCCAAAGGTCATGTTCCAGGCCTGGCTGGTGAAAATGAGAACGATGGACGCAAGTTCGGCTGCGGTGGATTCGGGCAAAATAGCACTCAAACTGAGCAGAACCACGGGGAGAAACGAGAGTATAGGAACACTTTGCAAGACATCTAAAAGTGGCAACAAAAGGCGTTCTGCGCGCGGGTTGTAAGCGGCAGCACGCCCATAAAGGAGGGTGAAAGTCAGGGAAAGCGCATAAGCGGCTGCCATCCGTCCGACGGAGAGTAGAGCGTACCAGGGCAAAGCAGAGGGAGCCAGGGAAATCGCGGGGCCTTTTACGCTTGGCGGGGCTTTTACTGCCAAGGTCACGCCCGCATAAAGTAATACCGCAATGAGGATAAAGACAACAAAATCCCCCAGGGTAAAAAGGCGTTCCTCGCGAGGTTTGGGTAGAAGTAAATCGCGAAGGGTAGCCATGCCACCTCCAAAAAAATGCCCCGCCGGGGTTGAAGTGCGGGGCATGAGGTAGCCATTAATCTGGCTTAACCCGAACTTCAACCGCTCATTCGGCCCAGGGCGGGATATTACTATGGTAATCAGGATCTAAAGAAGCAATCTCATTCATTTTCGGCTTCTCGAAAGTGCATACCAAATATAGTCTTGGGGAGGCGAAATGTCAAGCAACTTGGATAGCGGAACAAACTCTTATTGGAAAAGGGGTAAGATTTTTACGTCATCCTATACCCAAAAAGAGAAGAAATGCGTATAATTGCCCACAATTTAAGTATCCCTTATAACACTCTCAATGCCAAAGGGTAGGGAGCGGCAATGTCAGTACATACACATTCCCGCGGTTTATTGGTCATGAAATTTGGGGGCACCTCGGTCGGTGATGTGACCGCAGTTCAGCATGTTCTGAATATCGTCCACGAGGCACGGACTACTTGGCCTGCAATGGTAGTGGTGGCTTCGGCCCTTAGCGGGGTCACTGAGACGCTTCTCACTCAAGCCTATAAAGTGGCTCAAGGTGATGATAGTGAAGTTGAGACCACCTTGCAGTATTTGCACGAACGCCACCATCAGTTACTCACCGCTTTTGTGTCGGATCGGAAAATGCAGCAGGCAGTTGGGGAGGAGATTGAACGTCTTTTGCAGCGTTTGGCTTCTTTGTGGCAGGCTATTGCCGTGTTGGGAGAGGCTTCGCCTCGAGCCTTAGATGCCGTTGCGGGGATGGGCGAGCGGATGAGCGTTCGTGTTCTTGCCGCGGCGCTTAATACGGCGGGCATTCGGGCTGAAGCCATTGATGCGACGGAGATCATTGTAACCGACCGTCAGTTCCAATCTGCCCACCCTGACATGGCCGCCACGCAACTCAAGGTGAATACCTTGTTGCGGCCACGTTTGGCAGACGGGATTGTGCCCGTTATCACCGGATATATTGGCGCGACTCCGGAGGGAATTCCTACAACATTGGGACGAGGCGGCAGTGATTATTCGGCCGCGATATTGGCGGCTGCATTACACGCGGATGAGGTCTGGATTTGGACGGATGTCAATGGCGTCATGACAGCCGACCCGCGATTGATCCCTGAGGCACAGACTATTCCCCGCCTCACTTATCGGGAGGTGGCCGAGCTGGCTTATTTCGGGGCGAAGGTTTTGCACCCCAAGACGATTCGCCCGATCATTGAGGCGGGAATTCGATTGCGCGTTTTGAATACCTTTAATCCTTCTCACCCCGGGAGTGAGATCGTCGGAGATGAGCCCTCAATTCTCGATGGCGTGATCAAGGCTGTAACCGCTGTACGTCATCAACGTCTGGTCACGGTAGAGGGGCGTGGCATGCTAGGGGTGCCAGGTGTGGCGGCGCGCACATTTACTGCCGTGGCGCGCACGGGCACAAGTGTCCCGTTAATTAGTCAGGCGTCTTCGGAACAGTCTATTTGCTTTGCCGTACCCGCCGATACAGCCGATAAAATCGTAGCCGCATTAGAGCAGGAATTTGCTAAGGAGATTGAGCGCCGCGATATTGACCGTGTTTGGGCTTCGGATGAAGTGGTTATTCTCACCGTTGTTGGGAGCGGTATGCAACACATTCCTGGGGTCGCTGGGCGTGTTTTTGGGGCTTTAGGGGCGCAGGGAGTCAATGTGATTGCCATTGCGCAAGGGTCCTCTGAGGTTTCCATCAGTTTGGTGGTGAAAGCTGAGGACTTACAGGTGGGGCTACGTGCCTTACATGGGTTGATCAGGATTTAAGGAGCGCGGTTATGGAACCCATTCCAGTTGCTATCCTGGGTGCTACGGGTGCTGTTGGGCAGCGGTTTGTTCAGTTGCTTGATCATCATCCTTGGTTCAAAGTAACGACGTTGTGTGCTTCTGACCGTTCAGTTGGCAAAACTTACGCGGAGGGGTGCCGCTGGCTCTTAGATACTCCGATGCCCGAGTGGGCAAGAGAGATGGTGTTACAGCCCACGATAGCAGAGGTAATAAACGAGCCTATTGTCTTTTCAGCCTTGCCGGCAGATGTGGCATTTGATCTAGAGCCTGCGTTGGCACAAAAAGGGTGTGTGGTATGCTCGAATGCGTCAGCACATCGCATGGACGAAGATGTGCCTTTAATCTTGCCTGAAGTTAATGCTGAACACGTGGATTTGGTTCACTGGCAAAGACAACGACGAGCCTGGCGCGGCGCAATCGTAACGAATCCTAACTGCACCAGCACTGGAATGACGGTAGTTTTGAAGGCTTTAGATCAAATCTTTGGGGTAAAACGTGTTATTGCCGTTTCCATGCAAGCATTATCCGGCGCGGGTTATCCTGGGGTAGCCTCTCTGGACATAACCGACAATGTTATTCCATATATTCGCGGTGAGGAAGAAAAGGTATCCCTGGAACCGCGTAAAATGTTGGGCGTTTTAAAGGATGGACAGATTAAGTTCCACCCGGTCGCTATATCGGCGCAGACAAATCGGGTAGCAGTTCTAGATGGGCATCTGGTGTGTTTGAGTGTTGAGTGCGATACGCGGCCCACACCTGAGGAGGCTCTTCGTGCGTTAGAATCTTTTGTTACACCGGATTGGCTGATGGATTTGCCATCTACCCCCAAGCCTCCCATTGTGGTGCGCCGTGAAAATGATCGTCCACAGCCCCGTTTAGATCGAATGACAGGACGAGGTATGAGTACCGTGGTGGGGCGGGTGCGTGCCGATGAGGTCCTGGATCTGAAAATGGTGGTCTTATCACATAATACAATTCGAGGTGCAGCGGGAGCCTCAATTTATAACGCTGAGTTGATTGTACGAAAAGGGTTGTTGCCATAAGGAGGCGAGTATGGTGAGCAATGCATTCTTCGGAAGTCAAAAGGGAGGTGAGTTGGCCACAGAAAGTGCAACATGGCATGTATTTAACCCTCCTGCGGAAGTAGCCGAATTATTGGCCGCGGCACCAAAGGTGATCGTGGCTACGTCTGTGGAAATGTTAATTGACCTAGCCTGTGGTGGTCCGGAGAGTAACTATTATGAGGTGGTTTATGATGTGCCCGGCAAGGGGCGTGTCGTTGAAGCCACGGTAGCCAGGGTGCGCAACGGCGTAGTAGTTAACTACACCGAGCCCTATATGCGTCGCCGTGATCCCGATTCGCTTGTTGTAGGTGATGACCGTCCAACCGATCAACCACGTTTTAAAGAACGGTTTGGGCGTGATTTTGCTCCTGTTCGACAGGAGGCATTAGCCTGGCTGAAAACTCAAGAATTGGCCGTGTTTGGATTCATTGCTGGGCGTCCAGGCATGGGACCAGATGCTCTGGCCATCGTTCCGGCGAACGCGGGCTTCTTTGCTCTTGCGCTGGCGATGTTGCAGGGGATTATCCCTCCGGATCAATTGCCGGATGGGTTCAAACCCCGAGTTGTGGTGTTTGGCGTACCGACGTTTCGTCATATTTACTTTGGTGGGAAACAAGTGGTTGTCCATTATCGTGGGGATAAGACCTATGAGATTTTTTCGTTCAATCTTTATCCAGGACCGAGTGCAAAAAAGGGCATTTATGGGGTCTTGATTGAAACCGGAGAACGCGAGGGTTGGGTTGCTCCGCACTGCTCGACCGTTCAAGTCGTAACTCCCTATGATAATGTGCTCACGATTATGCACGAAGGAGCAAGTGGTGGGGGCAAGAGCGAAATGCTCGAACAAGTTCACCGTGAACCGGATGGACGTTTATTGTTGGGTGAAAATCTGGTGACCGGCGAACGGCGCTATTTGCAGATTCCCCGCACCTGTGAGCTCAATCCGGTTAACGATGACATGGCGCTGTGTCATCCTTCAATTCAGCAGCCAAACGGAAAACTGCGTTTGATTGATGCAGAACGCGCCTGGTTTGTGCGTGTCAATCACATTGATCGTTATGGTGTGGATCCTTACCTGGAGCGTTTGACCGCTCAGCCCAGCAAGCCGCTCCTCTTTTTGAACATTGATGCGGTGCCGGGTAGTCGCGCGTTGATTTGGGAGCACATCCAGGATGCGCCGGGAAAACCCTGCCCGAATCCGCGCGTGGTAGTGCCGCGCGAGATTATACCCAATATAGTAAACGACGTTGTCACCGTGGATGTGCGTTCCTTTGGGGTGCGCACACCGCCTTGCACCCGAGAACGTCCTAGTTATGGGATTATCGGTTTATTCCACCTGCTTCCACCCTCCTTAGCTTGGCTGTGGCGTTTGGTGGCACCACGCGGGCATGAGAACCCTAGTATTGTGGATACCCAGGGAATGAGTAGCGAAGGCGTGGGTTCATATTGGCCGTTTGCGCCGGGGCAAAAAGTGGCGCAGGCGAATTTGCTCTTGGAGCAAATTCTGAAGTACCCGCGCACGCGACATGTGCTCATTCCCAATCAACATATCGGCGCTTGGCGGGTTGGTTTTATGCCCCAATGGATTGCGCGTGAGTATTTGGCGCGCCGCGGGAGCGCCCGTTTCCGCAGTGACCAGATTCGCCCGGCACGCTGTGCTCTTTTGGGTTATGCGATGCATACGCTCCATGTCGAAGGGCAACAAATCCCGCGCTGGTTTTTGCAGGTGGACACGCAACCCGAGGTCGGCCCTGAGGGGTATGATCAGGGCGCACAGATGCTTGAGGATTTCTTCCGCCGTTGCTTGCAAGATTTCCTACGACCCGATTTAGATCCTCTGGGACGTCAGATTATCCAATGCTGTTTGGACGGGGGCTCGCTTGAGGATTACCTACAATTGACTCCGATGGAGTAAGGGGTGATCTTTACTGCATCTGCCAGAGACCCGAGAAGGGTCTCTGGTCATTTTATGTTGAATGTCACTCCTAAAATGTTAACCAATTCATAACCGTAATACCATTACTGATGACAGGTATTGTGGTAAACTGGTTTTGGTTTGGGCAGTTTATAGGATCAGGTGCTTTTGATGCCATTTCCTGTTGAAAGTCCACGTTCCGAACAAACTGCCTGCTTTCTTTTAAACCCCTGTATTCCCCAAAAGGAGGTTTTTATGAAGAGAACCCATATATCGTATATTGCCCTAGTGGCAATGGTTGCCCTGGCAATGGTGTTGGCGGCGTGCCAACCGGCAGCCACTCCGACGCCAGAACCGACACAGCCCCCGACACAGGTTGAAAAGCCAACCACGCCGCCTCAGCCTACTCCTACACCTGAACCTACAGCAGTTCCCTTGGGAAGCCCCGAGAACCCACTCATCATGGCTTTGGCGCCTTCGGCAACAGCCCAGGAGTTGATCGCTAGCGGTGAAGCCATCGCCAAGCAACTCTCAGATTTGACCGGCTACACTATCAAAACCACGGTTCCCAACTCCTATGGTGCGCTGGTGGAAGCCATGGGGGCAGGTAATGCTCATATCGGCTGGTTGCCTCCCTTTGCCTACGTTGTTGCCCATCAGAAGGGTTATGCGGATGTAGGGTTGATCACCCTCCGTTTCGGTGCTGACCACTATGGTTCTCAGTTCATTGCACACGTAGATAGTGGATTTACTTCCTACTTTGACCCTCAGACCAATCAGAATACGGCTGATGCGGCGACAGCATTGGCTCAGTTTGAAGGCAAGAAACCCTGCTGGACCGATCCGCTTTCATCCTCAGGGTATGTGATCCCGGTTGGCTACTTGAACAAATATGGGATTAAGACCCAGGCGGCGGCCTTTGTGCAGGGGCATCCGACAGTTGTGCGGGCGCTTTATGCCAAGGGCATCTGTGATTTTGGCGCCACTTTTATTGATGCTCGCACTTCCTCTGCGTTGCAAAAGGATCTCCCTGATGTGATGGATAAAATCGTGGTGATATGGCGCACGGATCCGATTATCCCGAACGATAACGTATCCTATGCTGCCACTGTGCCGGAGGATATGCGCGCCAAGTTGAATGAAGCCTTCTTGAAGATTGCTGAGACCGAAGAGGGCAAAGCCGCGCTAAAAGCCGTGTATCAAATTGAGGGACTCAAGGTCGTGGATGACACCTTCTATGATGAATTTCGTGTTTACCTTGAGGCCTCTGGGGTGGATGTTACCAACCTAGTCAAATAGGTTAACCTGAAGGATTGGGGGTGGGAGAAACAATCTCCTACCCCCAACCTGATTTCTCTGTTGTGAGGTGTATCTGTGTTACGTGTTGAGCACCTGACTAAGGTTTATCCCAACGGTACGGTGGCATTGCGAGATGTAAGTTTTGAAGTGCCTGATGGTGAATTCTTGGTGGTAATTGGGCTTTCGGGTTCGGGAAAATCTACCCTTCTCCGATGTATCAACCGCTTAATAGAGCCTACCTCTGGCAAAATCTATTGGGATGGGGTGGATATCACCAGTGCCTCACCCGGTGAAATGCGTCGAATTCGACGCCAAATTGGCATGATTTTTCAGCAGTTCAACTTGGTAAAACGATCTAGCGTGTTAACCAATGTGCTAAGTGGACGTTTGGGGTATGCTAATCCATGGCTATCTCTTCTAGGGGTATGGCCATCTGAAGATCGTCAGAAAGCACTACAGGCTTTGGAAAGAGTCGGTATTGCCGATAAAGCCTACCAGCGGGCAGACACTCTATCCGGTGGGCAGCAACAGCGGGTGGGAATTGCTCGAGCGCTGATGCAGGATCCACGGCTATTGCTCGCCGATGAACCGGTGGCTAGTTTGGATCCCGTATTAGCCCACAGCATTTTACAGTATCTGGAACAGTTAAATAAAGAGGGTGTTACGGTTATCTGCAGTCTTCACTTTCTAGATCTTGTCCATCGGTATGCGACTCGCGTTATTGGCTTAAAAGATGGGGTAAAGGTATTCGATGGATTGCCCAATGAGATTGATCGGGCTCGTTTCAAAGAGATTTACGGTGAAGAAGCTCAGGAAGTACGGGCTGCCAGTTTGTAATCATAGGCTCAAAAGGATTCTATGGATAAGGTAGAACGCCGATTGAATAAAGCCTTAGCGGCATTGCTCTCTCTTTTGCTTCCGGGTTTGGGGCAAGCCCTGCAAAAAGATTGGAAGCGGGGTTTGAGCATTTTACTGGCCATAGGGACGGCGCTAGCCACCGTTAGTTGGTATGGTAAACGTGAATGGTTTATCTTAATCGTTCTATTGTGGCTTTGGAATGTATGGGATGCCTTCCAAATGCCTCGTGGGGCTCCAATTCCATTGGCGGTTTTGTTGTGGTTGGCAATGGCCTACGGCATAGGGTGGCAAGTAACCCAGGTTAACCCCATGGCGTTATTTGCGAATGCTGAACGGGCTCAATCCATCATCCGACCTATGCTCCAGCCAGACTTTTTAACAGCACGTAAGGAAAAACACGAAGGATGGGTTGAAGTGCAAGTGCCCTGTTCTCCCAATCCGCCGAGAGCCGAAAAGACGGTGGGCGGCATTACCGTTCGAGTCCAACCCGATTGTGGAAATTTGAATGAGACTTTGATTGTTACTGCAGAAGGATTGTGGCCAAATGCCCCTACGGAAATCACTTGGATGACTCCGATTGGAGATGTAAAGCTACTTGGACCGGGCAACAATCAGATGCTGGTTGTGCAAAGTGATGAGAGTGGCCGCCTTAGTGCAGTCATCCAGGTGCCTGGGAGCGCGTTAGCCGCTGCCCCGGATCCTACTTTGCCTTTGCCTCACCGTGTTTACCTCACTCAAACCCGTCCTATTGGGGGCATGACGCTTTCGACAAATGGTCAGTATGTTATTCGAGGGATATACGAAACACTGGCTTTAGCGTTGCTTTCGACTGTCATAGGGGCGGTTTTGGCGATCCCATTTGGGTTTCTAGCTGCGCGAAACTTAATGAGCGGACATCCTGTTTTGATGGGAATTTATGTTGTTGTACGCACCATCCTAAATGTCGTTCGCTCAATAGAATCCCTAATCCTGGCCATTATCTTTGTGATTATTGTCGGTTTGGGCCCATTTCCAGGTATGTTAGCCCTAGCCCTTCACACGACCGCAGCCCTGGGGAAGTTGTATTCTGAGGTCATTGAGGCGATTGATCCAGGGCCCATTGAAGCCATTCGTGCTACTGGAGCAAACCCTTTGCAAGTGATCCGTTATGCAGTCATACCCCAAATCATTCCGCCTTTTACTGCGCTTACAATTTATCGCTGGGATATCAATGTGCGATCTTCAACGATCATTGGTTTTGTAGGTGGAGGTGGGATTGGCTTTTTCCTTTATCAATGGATTTTGATCGGAGATTTTAGAGCGGTAAGTGCTTCGTTTATTGCTATCGCTGCGGTGGTGATGGTCCTAGACTTCTTCAGCGCCAAACTTCGTGAGCGGTTAGTGTAAGATGAATCATAAAAATCGTTCGCGATTAAGCCGTCTTTTTACGCGGGGATTTGTGGCTATAGTCATTATTCTCGCGCTGTATGCCAGCATTGAGGTAACTCAGCCAGATTTTATCAAGCTGGTCACGGCTGCACCCAAGGCCAGACAAGTATTAAGTCAATTGCTCAATCCCGACCTGTTTACGCGAGAGTCAGACGTGACAATGCTTGACGTAGCTCTGCCAGTGCCTTGTGGAAGCGCACCGGAAGGCGAATTCGTGTCATCGGGTCCACGCTTAGAAGTAGAGCCACGATGTGCAGGTGAAAGAGAGACCGTGGTGGTGCGCGGAAGAGAATTAGGCAAGGAAGTACAGGTTACTCTGCGGTGGCGCTTACCTGATGGAAATACCCTGGGAATTCAACGTTTGACGACCGATGCAGAGGGAAATTTTGAAGCCAAGGTTCAGGTTCGCCCTATCGTGGCAACGAAAGATGGCAAACCCGCTGCACTTGAGGCTGAAGTTGTATTGCCAGGTGGGCGTCTTGTGCCTTCCCAAGCGCTTAAGGATGTCACGGATGCCATGTTTGTGACCATTTTCATGGCTCTGCTGGCGACAACCTTGGGAACCGTTCTGGCTGTCCCACTTAGTTTTCTGGCTGCGTCGAATATCTCACGTCGTGGGCGGGTGGGTAGTCTGATTTACTATCTCGTGCGTACCTTGCTCAATCTAATCCGATCCTATGAGCCGTTGGTCATGGCAACCATTTTCGCACTCATTGTGGGATTTGGGAGTCCCTTTGCGGGTATTTTAGCCCTTGTTGTAGTGACTACGGCTTCGTTGGGCAAGATGTTTTCAGAATCCATTGAAAGCATTGACCCTGGGCCGATTGAGGCAATTACGGCAACAGGCGCGAACAGGGCTCAGGTAATCTGGTACGGTGTCGTCCCTCAAATCCTGCCCGACTTTCTTTCATTCACGATTTATCATTGGGATATCAATGTTCGCATTTCCACCATTATCGGATTTGTGGGCGGTGGTGGTATTGGTGATTATCTTTCCAAACGCATCAATGCCTTTGAATATAGCAAGGCCGGTACTGCCTTACTGGCGATCATTATCGTGGTATGGGCGTTGGACTTTCTGAGCGCTCAGGTGCGTAAGAAATTGATTTAGGCGCTGTGCTGGTTGATGAATTCCAACGTCAGTTGGGCCACTTGATCAAAATCACGATCGATCATGACGCAATGGCGTGAGTTTTCTAACCACACCAGGTTCTTTTGCGTAGAGCCCAGGGCTTGAAATAAGTGTTCCGCGCCTATAGGGTCGATTGTTTGATCCTGTCGCCCTTGGAAAATGAGCACCGGCTGAGTTATAGAAGGCGCATATTTACGGGCTAATTGTTGCAATTTCAGTAACTGGCTTGCCGCGCGCAAGGGGACAACGCCGTAACCCTGCCAAGGATAGGGTTCTTCGTTATGATCTTTGGTGTAGGTTTTGGGAAACACTTGCACAAAAAAGGATAACCAACGTGTGCGCCATAATCCAGGAACACGATAAGCCGGCGCATAAAGCAACAGGCCTTGAATGTTCGGAAATTGATAGGCTAGCAACAGGGCGAGCAATCCGCCCATCGATTCACCGCCGACAAAAACGATTCGGCAGGCTTTGCGCAAGGACTGAAGCGTCGTAGCGGCACTACTGAACCAATCACGCCAGTGGGTACGATTGGTCTCAATGGGATTTGTCCCATGGCCCGGCAATAATGGGGCTGCAACGGAAAGGCCGTGTTGATTCAAAAAGCGGGCCAAAGGCTGGACTTCGACCGTTGTAGCAGTAAACCCATGAATCAGCAAAACACCGATCTCACCACCTGGCCAGAAGAAAGACTTTCCATTGAGATGGGGGTTGATGATCCAGGTTGATGAATTAGAGAGTTTCATTTCGCGATGAATCTTTCAGGGGTAAGGTATGTGTAGCGAAGGGCAAAATGGCTGCTTTGATTGGATGCCCGATTTTATTATAGGCAATTTTTAAAGCCGCTTCTAAATCGGGGGCATATGAAAGGAGGCATTTTTCAACCAGATAACGAGGCATTTGGGAGACCAAGATGATAGGATTGCGGGCTACCTGGCGGGCGATCTGAAAGGCTTTATGTGGTCCCAGCCGAAAACCCATCTGCTCAAATTTCGCTAAGGCCTCTTGATAATTGGAAACTCCGTCCAAAAAGGCTTCAAACTCTGGATGCCCACTGCCTTCTGGGCAAGCAGCACTTAGGATAACCACACCCCCTGGGCGGGCGAACATGGTAGCATGGGTGAGCGCTTTTTGAGCCTGATAGAGGTTGATGTCCTTAGGGTGTCCGCCTGCGGAGGCAATGACAAGATCATAGTCTGTGGGTGCATTAACCATGTAAACATCTTGAACCAGAGGTATTGCCGTTAGCATTACCTGATAAGGATCACCGGCTAGAACATGAACGATTTTCTTTTCTTCGTTGAGAATGGTGTTCAGCGCAAAGTGGATGCCCATCATGCGGCCGATTTCTTCGATATCTTGGCGCATTGGATTATCGCTAAAGATGCCTGCTCGGGCATTGGGGTGGGTGAGCATTTGGTGATTACGTGTGATCGTTTCATACCCTGCTAAACCGATGGCGGCTGTTTTAGCACCACCGGAATAGCCCATAAAGTGATGAGGCTCAATATTGCCTAACACAATACGCAACTCGGCTGTATAGAAGACGCGATTTACATACACGGGAGTGCCACGCGTGGTGTGTCCCAAGAAGACCAGGTTGCTTTGATCGGAAGCATCGTGGTTAAGAATGCGATAGCGGCTCAAGATATCTAAAGGGATAAAATCCCTCAATGAATGAGGATCTACCGGCTTATGGGTCCCGGTAGCAATGAGAATGCAGATATCATCAGACCTAACCCCAATCCGTTCAAGATATTTCAAGAGCGGTGGGAGGAGGATGTTCAGCGGCAGAGGGCGCGTTGGATCATTGATGGCAATGGCTACTGAGGCGGGGCTGGGGATTGATTCGAGTGGAGGATGAGCGATAGGATTGGATAAGGTTTCAATAACAGCCTGTTCCGGTGCCGGATGCGGTTTTTGTGATCGAGGGAGAATCAGGTCGGCCGATTGCCCCAAGGGTAATGTTAAGGTGAGTTCAGTTTTGCCAAAGGGTAATTTCCAATGGGGAGTCACGGTTGCCCCTTACCAAAGATCGGGAATTCGCTTTAGGATGCTAAGGATTGTATCACTTTAATTCAGTCGTGACATGTGTTCGATCTGACGTTCAGTCGTGTTAACCATATACCGCAAAAGTACGACTTCGCGCCGATACAACCGCATGACCTTTTTTAAGAAGTGGGCACTGCTTTCGGATTCGAGCAATTCCTGCTTTTCAATTAATGGAATATGAAGTAACGAAGCGGCAAGATAAAGCAGGGGTAAGGGATCGCTAGGGAGTGCAAGCGGCTCTAATTCCATCCTTTCGCCGGTTGCTCGCTTGAGCGTTTCCCAATAGGCACTTATCCAAGGCATTAGTGATCGAGCACCCCGAGAGACGCCCAAAGTTTGCGGTTCTTCCATTGGCATCATTTCAACCCATGCCCTGAGGAAGGGACCACTTTGATCTAGTTCCAGTATGCGAAACCTTTCCTCACCGATGGCTAAAAGGTTCATTCGTCCATCAGGCAGATGTTCAATATTTGCGATCGTGGCTGAACATCCTATTCTATGGGGTTCTGGTAACGGCCCCATAGCCTCAATGCCTCGCTTTATGAGCACAACTCCAAACAGACCATTGGTGCGTATAACCTCGTTCATCATCCTCCGATAGCGCGGCTCGAAAATGTGAAGAGGCAAAGGGGTACCGGGAAATAATACGGTATGGAGTGGAAAAATTGGAAGGTAAATCATGGTTATAAATATACGCCCCAAGCATAAGCCTGGGGCGTATATTTATAAGGTATACACAACGACAATTTACCCCTAGTCCTGCTCTGCAATGCTTGTTCGCCATTGTTGGGCTAATTCGACCAGGGATGGAAGGCTTTCGTCGTAGGGCGGGTAGGCGATTCCTGCCTCGGTGATAATGGCGGTGATATAGTTGGCAGGAGTCACATCAAACGCGGGGTTATAAGCCGAAGCGCTCTCAGGGGCAATGCGGCAGCCTTCAATCATGGTTATCTCGTCCTCGGTTCGTTCTTCAATTGGGATGGCGTCACCATTGGGAAGAGAGAGGTCAATGGTTGAGGTTGGTGCCGCAACATAAAAGGGCACCCCATGAGCGCGAGCAGCAATTGCCAGGTTATAGGTGCCAATCTTGTTCGCGGTATCGCCATTGCGGGCGACACGATCACATCCAACGACCACTGCATCCACTTTACGGGTACGCATGACGTAACCAGATGCTCCGTCTACGATAATTTGAAAAGGGATACCCAATTGTTGTAACTCCCAGGCGGTAAGGCGTGCCCCTTGCAGACGGGGGCGCGTTTCATCCACGTAGACGAAGACATCATGACCGTGCTCATGTGCTGTGCGGATAATCCCCAGCGCCGTGCCATAATCTACGGTTGCCAGTGCTCCCGTGTTGCAATGATGAATAAAGGTTACCTTATGGGGAAGAAGAGGCAAGGCATTGAGGCCTATTTGACGATTGGTGCGAATGTCCTCATCGGCGATGCGGTGAGCTTCATGCAGAATAATTCGGAACATGGCCTCCGGATCATTGGATAAGGAGATCCTTATTCGGTTTAGAATACGGTCTACCGCCCAAGCTAAATTTACGGCAGTAGGACGGGAGGCCTTTAAGAGATCGGCGGCCTGCTCGAGATTATGACGCAGTTCCTGTGGAGAGGAAGCCCGGCTTTGTAGAGCCGCCAGTGCCATACCGTAGGCTGCGGTGGCTCCAATTGCGGGAGCGCCTCGCACGGTCATATTTTGAATGGCTTCGGCAACTTCCTCAACACGGGTCAATGTGAGATACCGGACTTGATGGGGGAGAACTCTTTGGTCAAGAAGAATGAGACTATTGTCGCGCCATTCAAGGGTTCGATAAGAGGCCATATTCTAATCTCCTGTCCCGACTATGCCAATTATAGCCTGCCTACAAAGTAATAGAGCCTGTAGGAATATCCGTGCTCCTTTTTGTTTGACGGTTGAGTGAGTTTACTATATGCTTATTGAGAAGGCTTTCTGTCTATTTTATATCCTGGCTGTTACAACGGCGGGCGCCGAGGGGGAATGAGGTGGCTTTCTGTTGTTCAGGGGCAAATATTCTAAATTCCAAGGAGGTTCTCATGAACGGCAAGCGTTTCTGGTGGGGGCTAGTGCCCGTTTGGATGGTGCTCGCCTTTTTAGGTGGCTTTTTCGTGCGCGCCTCGGCACGGGGTGAGTTGCAAGAGCCACCGCCGGTGACTTTTACCTATCAAGGCCGGTTACAAGATGGGGGGCAGCCAGCGCAGGGTAATTTTGACCTGCGCTTTCGTCTTTATGATGCCGAGGTAAATGGCACCTTAATCGCCGAAGACCTCCATGAAGACGTAGCGGTAAATCAGGGATGGTTTAATGTTTTGCTTACTTTTCCTGCCAGCGCTTTTAGTGGTGCACAAGGGTATCTTGAAATCGCAGTGCGACCGGCAGAAAGCAATCAAGAGGGAGATTTTACTGTGCTCTTACCTCGCCAATTACTGACGCGGGTGCCTTATGCCTGGCAGGCGGATCGTGCTGTGAGGGCAGAGAGTGCAGCATCTGCTGATCAGGCGCAATCGGTGCTATGGAGTGGCATCAGCGGTGTGCCTAGCGAATTGCAGGATGGTGATGATAATACAACGTACACGGCCGGGAGTGGATTAACTCTAACCGGAACAACCTTCGCATTAAACATGGGGGATTTAGACGCGCATTATTGGGGTTTGAAGGGAAGCGCCCTTGGCTCAGAACGGGCCCGGTTAGGGAGCACAGATAATCAATCCTGGGAGATGATTGTAAATAATGTGCCGGCCATAACGTTGCATAGCGATAGTGAAAACAAAACCATTGTTCAATTTAATCAAGATGCTGGTGAGAGTAAAACCATTGAAATCGGTGAGCGTTATCGAGACAACGGGATTGTAGCGTGGGGGCAAGTCTGGGATGGTGAAACGGTAGATTTAACGGGTGATTTTGGGGTATGGTCAGTTTCTCGTAGCAACGACAATTATGGTTACCACGTAGTTCTGGACGTAAGCGCTACCCAAGGCTCGGTCTTTGTGGTCACGGTTACGCCAATTTTTGACTCTACGATGGCTTTGACTGCCAATGTGAGTCAAATTGCGATTAACCAAGATGGGAATCCAGAATTTGATGTTTATATTCGTGATGGGTATGGCAATTATGTTACCAGCCTCTGTGGGTTCAACTTCATCGTCACCGGGCGTTAGGAGGGAAAGATGAACCCACGTTTCATTCTTTTGGGCCTAATCTTGGCCTGCTTGGGTCTGGGTTTGATTGTCGGTGAGGTGAGGTCTGATACTCAATCATGGTCACTGTTATCTCAATGGGTCAGTGGGGGTGGGACGATGACCGGCAGTAATTTGAGCCTAACCTTCACTGCGGGTGAATCGGTTAACCCGGTTCCACTTCGAGGGGGTAACTATATTCTAGAGAGTGGCCTTCCTTTGGAGGTTGCTTGCCTGAGATATTCTCTCTTCTTGCCGCTGGTAAGTCGCTAAATCTATTCCTCTAATAGTTATTGCGCAAGCGCCGGTCATCACCGCCGGCGCTTTTTCTACTTTATAACCTTTCTTTGAGAATTCAAAGAATTTCTCTCCGAATTCAAAGTAACCATGGCAAGCGAATCCCTTATGATGGGGTTGGATATTTTGCTTATCCCTACTAATATACGAATGTCTTATGCCAGGTTTTGAATTTAGACCACAAAAGAGATAAAAAAGGTTCGATTAGGGATATATACCCTGGCTAAGGCGTAAAACAGATGCATCTTTTTACCCTTTCGAGAGGTCACGTGTCATGTCGAAAGGGCGGAGCATGCCAAAATCCTGTTGTTGAGAATCTTCAATCACCCTTTTCCCGAAAACTGCATAACCTAAAATGAAAACTTCGCCCATGCAAGTTTTTTCCACTGCTTCTGCATCGGAACTAGGAGAAATCTCTCACGTTCATATCGAGCCTTATCGTGGACGTGTTCCGCTTAATTTAAAGGAGTTCTGGCGCTATCGGGAATTATTGTATTTCCTGGTTTGGCGAGACATTAAAGTGCGCTATAAGCAAACGCTTTTAGGGGCGGCATGGGCAATCATTCAGCCTTTTTTTACCATGGTCGTATTCTCAATATTTTTTGGCCGAATGGCCCAGATGGCCTCAAATGGTTATCCCTATCCGATTTTTAGTTACACGGCCCTGCTTCCCTGGACGTATTTTTCCGGGGCTCTCTCTCTCGCCGCTAACAGCCTGGTGGGTAGTGGAGGATTGATCACCAAAGTGTACTTCCCGCGCCTAATCGTGCCGGTATCGAGCGTTCTTTCAGGTCTGGTGGATTTTGCATTTGCCTTTCTAGTCTTGATCGGGATGATGATCTTTTATGGTTATGCACCTACAATTTACATCATCCTCTTACCACTGTTCTTGTTGCTGGCGCTGACAACCGCGCTAGGGGTTGGACTGTGGTTGTCCGCGCTGAATGTCAAATATCGTGATGTGCGTTATCTGATCCCGTTCTTAACCCAATTTTGGCTTTTCGCTACCCCCGTGGTTTATCCCAGCAGTCTCTTAAGCGAGCCTTGGCGTACCATTTACGGCTTAAATCCTATGGTGGGTGTTGTCGAAGGATTTCGTTGGGCATTGCTGGGAGATAAACCCCCGGAGTTGATGATCCTGGCCTCAGTGATTGTATCGATCATTTTATTGGTCAGTGGCGTTATTTACTTCCGCCACACCGAAGATACCTTTGCGGATTTGATATGACTGTGAGACGACAGCGGCATCTTTCGATTCAGGTGGAAAACCTGGGGAAACTCTATCGCATTGGTCAGGGGGCCCAGGCTTCGTATCAGACTCTTCGCGATCAAATTTCGCGTTTCGCCGCACAGCCGCTACGTTGGTTGCGCTTTTTCAGAAGCCAAGACGCGATTCGGCGTGACGAGGAAACATTTCAAATTTGGGCGTTACGGGGAGTTTCATTTGAGGTTCATCAGGGTGAGGTGGTTGGCATCATTGGGCGTAATGGGGCCGGCAAGAGTACCCTACTCAAGATCCTAACCCGTATTACAGTGCCAACGGAAGGTCGTGTCGATCTATGGGGGCGTGTTGGTTCGTTGTTGGAAGTGGGAACCGGTTTTCATAAGGAGCTCACCGGACGGGAAAATGTATATCTCAACGGTGCGATTTTGGGAATGAAAAAAACCGAAATTGACCAGAAGTTTGATGAAATTGTGGCTTTCTCTGAAGTTGAGCGTTTCATTGACACGCCGGTTAAGTACTACTCAAGTGGGATGGCAATGCGTCTGGCATTTGCTGTAGCGGCGCATTTGGATCCCGAGATTTTGTTGGTTGATGAGGTGTTAGCAGTTGGCGATGCGGCATTTCAGAAAAAATGCCTGGACAAGATGGAAGAAGTAGGGCGTGCTGGTCGAACGATTTTGTTTGTTTCTCATCACATGCCCTCGATTGTACGTCTATGCGAGCGGGCAGTCTGGTTGCAGGATGGTCAAATCTATCGCGAAGGTCCGGCCCATCAGATTGTGAGCGAATATTTGACCGAATCGTTAGGCACAACGCCGTCTCGTGAATGGCCTGATTTTTATAGCGCGCCAGGGGATGAGGTGGTGCGTCTGTTGGCCATTCGTATTCGCAACGACCGAGGCGAGGTTACCGATACCTTTGATATTCGGGAGCCTGTGGGAATCGAAATGGAATACCTTGTTCTAGAAGGCGGTTATCCCTTACACGCCGGATTTAGTCTCCATAATGATGAAGGGCAGTGGCTTTTTGCTTCACTCGATACCGATGCCGAGTGGGACGGTAAACCGCGACAACCGGGGCGCTACCGTAGCCTCGCCTGGATACCGGGCAATTTCTTAGCCGAGGGGACGATGATGGTAGGCCCTTCCATTCGTACTGAGGATCCGGAAATATTGCATCTCTATGAACCCGATGCGGTGGCCTTTCAAGTTACTGAACGCCCGGGTTTGGGGCCCAGCAGCCGCATGGGTTTCGTCGGGCATTTTCCAGGGATCATTCGCCCGTTTCTTCAATGGGAAACCAAGCTGGTTGACCCTAGTCCTTGGAATGGTCGTTCGGGTTTACAGATGGGAATTCTTCGATGAACACATTTGCGCCGCTCGTTTCGATAGGTTTGCCGGTTTTTAATGGTGAAGCCTATTTAGAGCAAGCCTTAGAGTCTATCCTAACACAAACGTGGGGTGATTTTGAACTGATTATTAGCGATAACGCGTCCACGGATCGTACGGAAGAAATAAGTCGTGTCTATGTGCAGCGTGACCCACGGGTGCGTTATGTGCGTAACACAGAAAATCGTGGCGCGGCGTTTAACTACAACCAGACAGTGGCATCGGCGCGAGGGCAGTTTTTCAAGTGGGCGGCAGCGGATGATTGGTTAGCGCCTACATTTCTTGAGACCTGTCTGGCTCCTCTTCAATCTGATCATTCCATAGTTCTGGTCTACCCCCATACCCAAATCGTTGATGAGAACGGGCAGCCTCTGAGCCTTTATGAAGACGAATTGAATCTGACCGAGAGCGAGCCGGCAGAGCGATTCTGTCACTTTTTAGATCGCTTTCGTCGTAAGGATAAATGTAATGCGGTGTTTGGACTGATTCGTTTGGAGCAATTGCGTAAAACGCGCCTCATTGATCGGTTTACCTCATCGGATATCACGCTTTTGGGTGAATTGGCTCTACTGGGAAAAATGGTGGAAGTTCCTCAGACGCTTTTTTATCGGCGCGATCATCCGGGTTCCAGTGTGCGGGCCTTGAAGCCCTCGGAAAGGGCGAGTTGGTTCGATCCTACCCTGAGAAAGTCTCGTCGTTATGTGCATTGGCGATTGTGGGGGGAGTTTATACACTCGTTGTGGCGGCTGCCGTTGCCGTTGGCGGTGCGGCTTAGGGGAATGCGTGGAGTCATCCAGTGGGGAATATGGCGGCATAAGTTGCTAGCGCTGGAAGCCCGCTCTTGGATGTGGGATAACGCTCGAGCACTTCCAAGCCCCGTATTTGTCTTTTTGCGTCGAATATGGCGTTGAGAGTGAAATGTAATGCTTGAGAATAACTCTCTATGAAGTTGGACGTTTCTCAATCCGGTCGGGTTGGGTCTATAAACAAAATTTGATTCGGGAGGAAAAATGACCAAGAAGATGCTCGCAACAAGAAAAGCAGGAAAAATGCTGATAATAGTGACCCTTTTATTAAGCCTTTTTGGATTTTTACCCCAATCTGAAGTAACTGCTGAGGCAGGGGGGCCCAACATAGATGTTTGGTACGGTGATGTTCAATATTTTGGTGACCCGGGGTTGCCGGGGCGACAGATTTATATCCTGGGAAACGTAAGTGATCCGGATGGGGTGGTAAGTCTAGAGTCCTCTCTAAATAATGGGGCTTTCGAATTGCTCCAGTTGGGGCCTTTCCCTGCTTCCCCTGATGGTCCTCGCTTATTATATGGTGCAGGGGATTTTGCCGTTGAACTATTTGATGGCGAACTGAGGGAAGGATCAAATACCTTATTCCTAAGGGCAACGGATGGTCTTAGCAATATTTCTGAACGAACCATAACCATTTATTATTCCCATGATAAAAAATGGCCACTGCCAACGACCACAACTTGGAACCCGGACAGTGCTATATGGCAGAGACAGGCGCAGGTATTAACCGGTAAATGGGATTTTGCTGCGGGGAATGTGAAGACGAATCAGGTGGGGTATGACCGAATGATTGCTATTGGGGACATGGGATGGCGGGATTATGAGGTGCAAGTGGATATTACGATCCATAGCGTGGACGATGTTTATGGCTTTGGCGCTCCTAGTTATGGGCCAGGGGTGGGGCTGCTTTTGCGTTGGACGGGACATACCGATGAACCGTATTCTGATGTGGGTAGTTATTGTTACCCAGGGGGCGGGCTTGTTGCACCCAAATGTGGTTATTTGCCTTACGGAGCCATTGGTTGGATACGGTGGCAAGATGAAACCGACTTGACCAATGCCTCTTTGCAGTTGTTGATTAATAATCCATTAGTTCCGATACAAGCGGTTTTCAATCCTTCATCATCTGTTTTTTCCTTAAAGATGCGGGTAGAAACGTTAAACGATGGCCGTCCAAAATATTCGCTGAAGGTGTGGCAGAAAGGAGGCCTAGAACCATCTAATTGGACCTTGACCGGGGTAGGTCAGGTGGGGGATCCCATCTCTGGTTCAGTGGTACTGTTAGCGCATCACGTAGATGCCACGTTTAGCAATGTGACAGTAACCCCGTTGAGTCTTATATTACCGGTTTCCAATGCTCAGTCCGATGATTTCAGTGGGAACACCTTGGATACGATGCGATGGTCTTTAGTTAACCCTGTGGGAGATGGTAATTATGGCATTGGAGATCCGTTTACTTCCAGTTCGCATTTGTATTTGTCACTCCCGGCCGGCAGCGAGCACGACATGAATGCCCGGGATGATAGTGGTGGAAATAAGACCATGCGGGTTGTGCAAGCTATTAATGACACCGATTTCATCTTTGAAACCAAATTCGATAGCTCGGTCCAATCTTTGGATTCACGTATAAGGCCCTTTCAGGGAATGATGGTTGAGGAAAGTGCCAACCCGGCTAAGCGTTGGATTCGGGCTGATTTCTACAGTCAAGGCAATGGCACAAGACTCTATGTTGCCACGTATGAGGGTGCGCTCAATGTGCGTTCGGGGAGCGAAGAAGGAAAACTGGTCTGGTTTGATGCCCCTGTTATAAGCGGCAATCCAGCGCCTCTTTATTTACGCTTGGAACGATACGGTAGTCGTTGGCTTGTTTCGATCAAGGGGCCTTCTGATTCTGATTGGAAAACGATTGTCAACGTGCCATTTCTTGTCCAGGCTGCTCGCGTTGGTTTATATGCAGGAAATGCCTATGGAGTAGAGTCTCCACAATTTACAGCCAAAATTGATTATTTTCAGAATTTGGCTATCCCACCAAATCGGATTTTCATTCCCCTTGTGCTGCGCTAGATGACAGAGGGGGGTGAGAGGATGCCCAACATCTCCTCATCCCGCCAGCAAAGATGCTCCCGAAAGGTGATGCCATGCCCGGTCTTTTTGGCATAGTAAGTCATCAGAAACTTGTTACATTAGACGATCTTCTTCCTATGGCGAATCTGCTCAAACCTGCGATTCCGGGTATATCTGAGGTATGGTTGGACGACTCGGGACGTCTTGGGTGGGGACGTGAAGTGTTGCCCTATATTCTCCCTAAGGGTCAGCCACTTCGCGTAGCCAATAAAACTTGGCTCCTAGTAGACGGGGAGACGGCAGATTGTCGCGATTCTCAACGAGTAAATGAATTTCTGATAAAAACCTATCGTGAGGGAGGATGTGAAGCGCTGGGGCATCTCAATGGGGGGGTATGTGTAGCCGTTTGGGAAGAAGATGTGCAGCGCCTCTTCCTTGTTACCGATTTTTTAGGTTTACGACCTTTATTCTATCTCCATCAGCCAGGGCGATTGGCATTTGCCAGTGAAATCAAAGCGCTTTTGGCATTAGGTTGGATCCAGCCATCCATCAACGAAGAAGCGTTGGCTGAGTGGTTGGCGTTTGAAGTCTTAGATGGGGATCGCACTCTTTTTACGGACATTAAACGCTTACCCCCGGGTTCGATGTTGAGATATGAGAATGGGCAGGTTTGGGTTCACCCTTATGCTCATCTTGGATATAGCGAGGGATTCGCGGATTGGTCAGAGACCCAATGGATTGAGGCTTTTATTGAAACGCTAAGCCAAAGCCTGCAACGGCGTTTGGTCAATCCTCAGGGTTATGCTTTGCCGCTCAGCGGTGGTTTAGATTCGCGTTTGTTGCTGGCTTTGATTTCCACTAGATTTCAGCGAATGTTGCCCTTGATTACTTATGGGGAACGCTCGAGCCGGGATATAAACCGGGCCAGAAAATTAGGAAACCTTCTTGGCTATCCTCATCAATTTTTGGTTCTTGATAGAGATTACCCTAAGAAATTTTCGAGCGCATGCGTAGAGCGTTCAGAAGGGTTCCTGAATATTGTTGACTCACACGGCTGGATCCTGAATACCCTCCCTTTTTCCAACCAAGTACTTGTTCTTGGTAATGGTGCTGACCTATTTCTTAACACCGCTGAGGCAAGTTATTCACCCAAGGTTAGGGAAATTTCGGATCCTTTTGAAGCCTATTTAGCGTATATCAATGATCTATTCAGGCTTTCTGAATGGGCGCATTGGTTTACTCCGGGGTTTGTCAATCGGTATCGTGATCTACCACGATTGCGCATTGAAGAAGAAATAGCCCAGACGCCGGGAGCCACGTTGTCACAAAAATTAGATACGCATCGTCTGTTTTTCTATGAAGTAGACTACATTTTACATGGACTTAGTGTGATTCGTCCTCGTTTTGAGTATACCGAGCCGTATTTGGACCGTGATTTGGTGACTCTCATGCTCTCGTTACCCCCAAATCTACGGGCAAAACGCTATTTAGAGAAAATGGCGCTGAATTACGTGAGCCCACAACTAGCACGGGTTAATGGGGGTCCATTAAATCACCCTAATTTCTTGGAGAAGGCGTCTGACCGACTTGTGCGACGAGTAAGGTGGGGATTGGGGCGATGGAAAATCTTGAAGGATGCACACCTAGAGCCGCCTTCCTCTACTTTTGCCAATATGCATCATCTATTACGACTAAAACCTAATCGGCAGTGGATTGAGGATATTTTACTAAGATCTTCATTCCTGGAGCGCGGGTGGTTCCGTCCGCAGGCTGTTCGGCAGGCCATTGATGAGCACATGCGAGGGATACGAAACCATACGCGGCAATTAGGTGCCATGATAACCATCGAGATGGTGGCACAACGTTTTGTGGAGCAGAGATAAGAGATCGGTACTCAGCGAAGTAGAAGGAGGTTGGTTAATGGAAATCACAGCGTTGCCTGCCCAGCGTAGAGAGTTAAAGGGTTGGGAGAATCTTATTTTGCTGCCTTATCACCTAACCTCTTCCTGGCGCCATCGAGTGGATAGATCCCTTAAGAAAGTTCTCACTCGGTTAATTCAAATGGCTTTTGATGCGCCGCGTCATTGGTCTCGAAATCTGATCTTGTTAACCTTAGTTCATGTATGGCGTTGGAGCCACTTCGTTCTGCGTCAATTGGAATTAGATGTGTACCTTTTTCGAGGAAGATCAGTTATTGACGGGAGTTATTTCAATTTGATGTACGCTGGGGACAAATTGCGCTTACGTTATTTAAGAGATCGCTTGTTTGATGGTGAGGTTCAATGTGTTAGCCACTGGCGTATACCGATATGGCGACTTAGGGTTTTAAGGAAAGATATGCGAGTGAACGTAGATTTGGTTATTTTAGAAGTCTCAGAAGTATTAAGACGATTGGTTGCGGAAAAGTCATATGTAGAGGCTCCCGATAGTGTACAGATGGTGTTTTTCCTGAGTTCCCAGCAGGATGAAACACAAATTATTGAACGCATGAAATCGCAAAGAGAATCGTTTCGGCGGTTTCGAAAAGCCGGTTTTAAGATTGTAGAGGGGGATAATGTTCGTGATTTTGACTTTTTCTATGAGCGGATGCATGTTCCTTATATAAAGGGGAGGCATGGGGAATATGCAGACATAGGTGATCGAGAGGTCATGCGCCGACTTTCCAGGCACTCACGATTGAGATTTGTGTGTTTACCGGATGGAACGAGGGTGGCAGGTTCCCTTTCTATGCATAGGGGAAGCGTTTATCACGGTTTGTTTATGGGTGTGCTTGATGGAGATTGGAATATCGTGAAAAGCGGTGCTGTAGCGTTTATTTATTATCAAGAAATCCTTGAGGCGCATCATCTTGGGGCTAGATTATTTGACGGCGGGGAGGTTATGCCGTTCGAAGGAGATGGGGTTTTTCAACATAAACGCTTATGGGGTTTCGAGCCTACCGAAAACCCATGGCATACAAACCATCTCTTTTTCTATGTTCCAAACGAGTCTGTACCTGGTCAGCAATGGTTATCAATTTACAAACCTATCGCCAATGTGTCAACATCATACACCTGTTGATGAGGGGGGCATTGTGCTAGAGAAAATTGAAGGCCGAGCTCTTATTCCATATAGCGCATTAGACCAGTTATTCCTTCTGCCTTATCATGCGGTTTCTATTTGGCGCCATCGCACCTATCGTTTCTTAAAGGGCTGGTTAACCCGGTGGATTGAAAAAGCGTTTAATTCACGGCTTGGAAGGTTGAGAAGTCTATCTTTGTTTTTGAGTGTACTTCTATGGCGTTTGGTGCACTTTGTCTTGAGAGGGCTGGAACTAGAAGTAATTCACATGGAGGGAGTTGAGAGAGCGAGTGGAGAAAAACTTTCTCTGGTTTATGTGGGAGACAAATCTTTATACCGTCAGATAGTTTATCGAATATTGAAAGGAGATGCGGTTGTTAGGTACACAGGAAGAGTGCCATTGTGGCGATTACGCAATTTGAAGCACAGTATTCTTGGTCGGGTTGATCTCGTGTTGTTGGAACTGCCGAAAATCGTATCACACCCAATCCATGAAGGTACAGTGATTGAAAATTCCGGGAATGTCTTAATGGTGATGCCGTTAAGGGGAAGAGGAAAGTGGGAAGACTTCCAGCGTGACCTCGTAAAGAAGCAGCGTTTGAACATCAAGCGCTTTAATGAAGCAGGGCTTCGGTTAGTTAAAGGGGATTCGCAAAGAGACTTTGATTTTTATTATGATCGGATGTATTTGCCCATGGTAAAAAACCGTCATGGCCTTTATGCGGAAATATCACCACGCGAGGCGTTCAGGCAACTGGTTAAAAAGTGCGAACTATGGTTCGTTGAGGATCCCCAAGGAAAACGTGTAGCCGCCATGGTATGGTTTGATGGTGGTGAAGTTAAACATGGATTGTCATTCGGTGTTTTAGATGGGGATTTTAGATACGAAGAACAGGGGGCGTTAGCTTGTATTTATTACCATGAGATCCGAATGGCTTTTGAGCAAGGGGCACGTTTGCTCGATGGCACCCAGGCTCCTCCCTTTGAAAATGATGGACTTTATCAACACAAACATCGTTGGGGGTTTGAGCCTATCGAGGACCCGTGGAACCCCAATAAACTGCTTATTTGGGTACCCAATGGTTCATCTGTTGCCATGGGCTGGCTGGAAAGAATGCGTCCAATTAAGTCTGTTCCCTCGGCATATGACTACTGATTCTCTCGGTTAGAGTTGGAAGAAAGAAACGGAGGCAATTATGAAGGTTGCTATTTTAGCCGGTGGCTTTGGTTCACGTCTGGCTGAAGAGACCGAAATTCGTCCTAAGCCGATGGTTGAAATCGGAGGACGCCCAATCCTGTGGCATATCATGCGTTATTATTCGGCATTTGGATTCAATCATTTTGTCATTGCACTGGGTTATAAGGGAGAAATGATCAAGCGTTACTTTGCGGATTATTGCATGACAACCACAAATATGACGGTGGATTTTCGTACTAACCAGGTTATTCCACACGATGGCCCTAGACCCGATTGGGTTGTGGAACTCGTGGATACAGGTTTGAAAACACAGACCGGGGGACGAATCAAACGCCTAGCTCCTTACTTGGGCGGTGAAACCTTTATGCTGACCTGGGGGGATGGCCTTTCGAATGTCAATTTGCATGACCTCTTGGCATTTCATCGGGCGCATGGAAAGCTGGCTACCTTGACGGCTGTCCGTCCACCGGCACGGTATGGGTATATGCATTTTGAGGGTGACCAAGTTGTTGAATTTATGGAAAAACCTCAGTTGATGGAAGGATGGATCAACGGCGCCTTTTTTGTTCTTGAGCCCGGCGTTTTTGACTATATCGAAGGAGACGAGACAGTTTGGGAACGAGAACCCATGGAAGGATTGGCGCGGGATGGTCAATTGATGGCCTATAAACATGCCTCATTTTGGCAATGTATGGATACCCTGCGTGAGAAACATATCCTTGAAACCATTTGGCAGTCTGGGCAAGCCCCGTGGAAGATTTGGGAGGAATGAGATGCGAGTATTAGTTACAGGACATCACGGTTACATCGGTTCGGTGTTAGTGCCCATGCTCCTCGAACGGGGACATGACGTGGTGGGATTGGATAGCAATTTGTTTTGGGGAAGCCGTTTTGGAGATCAGCCTGTTATTGAGGTGTCCTCGATCACCAAAGATATTCGGGATGTGACCTTAGGCGATCTGGAAGGCTTTGACGCCATATTGCATCTGGCAGGGCTATCCAACGATCCATTGGGAGACTTAAACCCGACGTTGACCTATGAAATAAATTACCAGGCCTCGGTGCGACTCGCCCAAATGGCGAAACAAGTAGGGGTGCGGCGCTTTATTTTTTCGTCTTCATGTAGTAATTACGGGGCAGCAGGTGATGACTTCTTAACCGAGGACTCTTCCTTTAACCCTGTAACTCCTTATGGACGATCAAAGGTTTTGGTTGAACAAGAGGTGAGTCGGCTGGCAGATGCAACTTTTTGCCCGGTATTTCTGCGCAATGCAACGGCTTATGGCGTTTCACCATTTTTGCGGTTTGATTTAGTCTTGAATAATCTTGTGGCCTGGGCGGTGACCACTGGGCGGGTCTACCTAAAAAGTGATGGCAGCCCCTGGCGACCCATTGTACACATTGAGGATATTTCCCAGGCCTTTTGTATCGCGTTAGAAGCATCTGAGGAGAAAGTTCACAATCAGGCTTTTAATGTTGGACGTACTGAGGAGAACTATCGCATTCGGGATCTGGCAGAGATTGTCACAGAAATCGTACCGGGAACACGGATCGAATATGCCCCTGATGCCGGCCCTGATAAGCGCAATTATCGAGTAGATTGTTCCAAAATCCAGCATGTACTACCCGAATTCAGACCCCAATGGAATGCACGTCGCGGGGCGCAGGAATTGCTAACAGCCTACCAGCAGGTTGGAATTCGGGTTGAAGATTTTGAGGGACCGCGTTTTAAGCGCATCGCCCACATTAAAGAACTGCTAGCGCAGGGAAAGATTGATCCAAGTTTACGTTGGGTTGCCAAAGTTAATGCCTCAATCGTACTTTAGTGAAAAGACAGGACAATTTCTCATGACAACATCTCTTGATTCTCCTGCTAAAGAAGCCTGGGCTTCGCTATATCGAGTTGAAACAATTTGTCGGTCGTGTGGTTCACCATACTTGTTACCTGTTGTTCATTTTGGTGATACTCCGCTTGCGGATCGTCTTGTTAAACCCGAAACTGTGGACGACCCCGAACCTTTTGCACCACTGAACTTGGTTTTTTGCTCAGAATGCTCTTTGGTTCAAATTGATGTAACTGTAGATCCTGAGGTGTTGTTTGCACGAGATTACCCTTATTTTTCATCCGTTTCGCCAACGTTGCTCCGGCACTCTCGTGAAAATGCTCTGGAATTGATTGAGCATCGCGCTCTGGGAGCACAAAGCCTGGTTATCGAGCCAGCCAGCAACGATGGCTATATGTTACGCAATTTTGTGGAAAAGGGCATCCCGGTCCTGGGTATTGACCCGGCACCCGGGCCAGCCCAAGCTGCTCTCGCGGTAGGAATCCCAACCCTAAATACATTTTTCACTCTAACTCTTGCCCAGGATTTGGCTGGCAGAGGTCAGTATGCTGACGTGGTTATTGCCAATAATGTGCTAGCCCACGTCGCCGATCTAAACGGATTTGTTGAGGGGATAGCCACTATTTTAAAGGATAACGGCGTAGCGGTAATGGAAATGCCTTATGTGGTGGATCTCATTACGAAGAATGAGTTCGATACCATCTATCACCAACATTTATGTTATTTCTCGGTTACAGCCTTAGATCATCTCTTCCGGCGACATGGGCTTTTCTTGAATGATGTACGCCACCTCTCCATTCATGGTGGATCTCTTCGTTTGTATGTGGAGAAACAAGAACAAGTTCAACCCGCTGTGCGAGAGTTGCTTAGAGAAGAGGCCGAGACGGCTTCAAAATATGAGTACTATCAGGCTTTTGCTGAACGCGTTGCTACGATCCGGGCCCAATTAACGAGTTTGCTTGGAACATTGAAATCATCCGGGATGCGGATAGCGGCATATGGAGCGGCGGCGAAAGCCACCACTCTACTTGCATACTGCCAAATCGATTCTAATTGGATTGCCTGGATTGCGGATTTGAATCCCTATAAACACGGTCGGTTAATGGGGGGGAATCACATTCCAATTGTTCCGGCGAGCCGATTATTGGAAGAAATGCCGGATTATGTTTTGCTACTCGTATGGAATTTTGCTGAAGAGGTGCTTCACCAACAAGCCGGATATCGCCAACGAGGGGGAAAATTTATTCTTCCAATACCTGACGTTCGAATCGTTTAGGGAAAAATCATGGCAATTATCTCTCCCCAGCGTTCTACCGCGGTCACTCGATTAGGCACGCATGAGTTGATTCATCAACCTTGCCCGGCATGTGGTAATGTGCCGCTGCGGGGTTTTTATGCGGTGCGAGGAGTGCCTGCCCACAGTGTTTTACGTTTAGAAAGCCGAGAAGAAGCGCTAACGTATCCCAAAGGGGATGTTCACTTGGCTTTTTGTTGGCAGTGTGGATTTATTACTAATGTTGCGTTTGACCCCAGATTGAACGCCTATTCTGAACGCTATGAAGAAACTCAGGCTTTTTCACCCACCTTTAATGCATTCAATCAGCGATTGGCAGAATATTTGGTTGATCGTTATGCCCTGCGAGATAAAACCATTTTGGAAATCGGCTGTGGAAAGGGTGACTTTCTTGCCCTTCTGTGCGAGATGGGTCAGAACCGTGGAATTGGGTTTGACCCGGCTTTTGTCCCTGAGCGAGCCCCCGAAGTAAAGCGCGGGCAGGTTACGTATGTGGCCGATTTCTATTCTGAGCACTATGGTGATATTGAAGCGGACTTTTATATCTGCAAAATGACCTTAGAACATATCCAATCAGTGGGTGAATTTGTGCGAATGGTGCGCAGGTCAGTTGGTGAGCGTCATGATACCGTGGTGTTTTTTCAAATCCCGGAAACCACTCGCATCCTTCAAAAGTTGGCCTTCTGGGATATTTATTACGAACATTGTTCTTATTTCACTCCCGGTTCATTGGGGCGGCTATTTCGGCGCAGTGGCTTCCAGGTCTTGGATTTATGGACGGATTTCGATGATCAGTATTTGATGATCGAGGCGCTTCCTTGGATTGGTGGAGCGCAAATGCCTCCATTATCGCAAGAAAATGATTTGGACACGCTTATTCCATTAACGGCTTATTTTTCGCAATCGGTGCCTCAGGTTCTCCAAAATTGGCGAAATCGCTTGCGAGAATATCGTCAGAATCACCAAAGAGTAGTGCTTTGGGGTGGGGGATCAAAGGCCGTTGCCTTCCTTACCACTTTGGGGCTGGAAGATGAAATCGCTTATGTTGTGGATGTAAACCCCTATAAAAAGAACACATTCATCGCTGGTAGCGGTCACTGGATTACAACACCAGAGCATTTATTGGTGGAACCGCCGGATGTGGTGATTGTTATGAATCCGGTGTATGCATCCGAGATTCAAACCATGCTGATTTCACAAGGTCTTAAATCGAAGTTAGTGCCTCTGAATGCTTAGATGGAAAGAAGGATAATTATGGTAATTCATCGAGTTATCGTAAAACCCACACTGCAATCCCAATGTCCTATTTGCAAGAATTCAAATGTTGAGGCTTTCTTTGAGATTAGTCACGTGCCGGTCCATTGTAATCTCATGTGGCCGAAGCGAGACGATGCTCTAAGTGCACCGCGTGGCGAGATCAAGTTGGGCTTTTGTCATCAATGTGGACATATTTTTAACATGACGTTTTCCTCAGATTTGATGCATTACTCGAAATGGTATGAAAATTCACTTCATTTTTCTTCACGGTTTCAAACGTATGCTCGCACCATGGCGGAGCGGCTTATAGATCGCTATGATTTACACAACAAGGAAATTATAGAAATTGGTAGTGGTAAAGGCGAGTTTCTGGAATTGTTATGTGAGTTGGGAAACAATCGGGGGATTGGCTTTGACCCCGGATACGTAGAGACGGGGGATATCCCGGCTACCCAACGAGTCATATTCATCCAGGATTATTACTCAGAGCAGTATGCACGCTACCAGGCTGATTTGATTTGCTGCCGCCAGACCCTGGAACATCTTTATCGCCCGGCGGAATTTGCCATGATGTTGCGGCGTAGTATTGGAGATCGAAAAACGATCGCCTTTTTTGAAGTTCCTAATGTGCTTTTCATGCTGCGGGCTCTTTCGGTGTGGGATGTTATTTACGAACACTATTCCTATTTTAGTAGTGGGTCATTGGCTTACCTCTTTACGACGAATGGTTTTCGAGTTCTTTCGGTTGAAGACTCTTATGAAGGTCAATATCTTATCATGGAGGTTGAACCCGGTTCGGAAAATTTGTCGTCGAGGGTTCCAGAACCTCATGAATTATCGCAACTTTACCAAGATGTTCAGGCTTTCCAAAAACATTTTCAGAATAAGGTGACGTATTGGCAGCAACATTTAGGACATTTAAAAGCAGAGGGCAGGCGGATCGTGATTTGGGGAGCGGGATCAAAGGGGGTTACTTTTTTGAATGCTTTGGGGATAAAGGGCGAAGTCGAGTATGTGGTGGATATTAACCCTCGAAAGACCGGTATGTACATCGCCGGAAGTGGCCAGAGGATTGTGGATCCCTCTTTCTTAAAGATGTATCGTCCGGATGCCATCCTTATTATGAATCCCATATATGAAAGCGAAATTCGCGAACAAGCCCGCGCCCTTGATTTAGAGGCCGAGTATTTACTTGTTTAAACCTCAATAGGATCACATGAATATTTATTATGCCAACACCGACTACAAGCCGGGGGATACCCGCGGGCGAAATGCTCATATTCGTCAATTTATTCGTCATTCTATTGAACTGGGACATACCGTTTGGTTGGATGAGCCGGTAGAGCCACATTCTCATCTCCACGCTTTAGCCAAAGGACGCGTGGAGCGATGGTTAACCCTGCGTCAAATGGATGTGATCTATACGCGTTTGCAGGAAGTGCCGACGCTGAGTTGTCGTTACGCTGTTCCACCCCGTCGGTGGTGGTTAAACGGCGCAGTGCACGTGTGGGAATTCAACACTATTCCGGAATTCCATCGCGTGATGGGGCGCTCCGAGAAAGTGGTTCAGGATTCAATCGAACAATTCCGGAGGTATGGAAGCGGTTGTGATTTAGCGATTTGTGTGTCCGATGCACTGCAAAATTATGTCCAAACCAATTTAGGAATCAAAAACGCTGTGACGGTACCCAACGGGTCTGATGCAGAGCATTTTCGCCCTGATCTTGTCCCGGCTTTACCCCGAGATGCATCATTTAGAGTGGTATGGATTGGTAGTGCAGATCTGTCGTGGCATCACTTTGGATTGATGGTGGACACAGCTAAGCAGTTGTGGGATGAGCAACACCATGAGATCACGTTTCACGTTATTGGACATTCTTTTCCTATGGGTCAAACCCCACCCAATGTGATTTACCATGGCCCTAAACCCTATGAAGAACTTCCACATTGGTTGGCTGCGATGGATGTCGGTTTGGTGCTTTATCGCCCCGGTGTTGCGGATTACAACTCGCCCTTAAAACTTTTTGATTACATGGCCAGCGGTTTGGCTATTATCGCGACCCCCCAACCACAGGTCAATGTTGTAATGCAACAAATGGGGGCTATGGATTTTCTTGTGCCGTTCGATGATGCCACCTATCTTGTGGATCGGCTTATGTTGTTAGCATCGGATCGGACCAGGCGCTTATCTCTCGGGCAGAAAGCACGTCGTTTGGTTGTGGACTATTACAACTGGCGGCGGGTGACCAAAGAGATTTTTTCGCAAATTGACGACTTATTTGAGCAGAAGGTTTCGCATGACCGCCATAACTAACCTTCCGCCACCTCTCTCACATCAAAGGGGCTGGCCTTGGACTTCCGAAGAAGCGTTGATTTTTCCCTCTGTCATGCCCGGAGGACGCGAGTGGCCGCGAATTAGTGTAACCATACCAAGTTACAACCAGGGAAGGTATCTGGAAGCCACACTTCGCTCGTTGTTGCTTCAAGGGTATCCCGATTTGGAGATCCATGTAATAGATGGGGGAAGTGTAGATGAAACGCGATGGATACTTGAAGAATATGCGCCCTGGCTCAGTTCTTGGGTAAGTGAACCTGATCGAGGGCAAAGCCACGCCATAAATAAGGGGTGGGAACGGTCTACAGGAAATTTGATCACTTATTTGAACTCGGATGATTATTATCTACCTGGAGCCCTGCATTGGGCAGCAATGGCTTGGGGCTATGATCCATTTGTAGCCGTAGTAACCGGCGGGGTTTTGATGGTGGACCAGGAAGGGAGTGTATTGCAAGCACGCAAACCATTTTTGCGAGCCCAATCTCCGCTGGATCTTTCATTATTGGATATTGGAGCATGGTATCTTCCTCAGCAAGGCACGTTTTTTGTGAAGGCCTTCCTAAATGTGGCTGGCTGTTGGGTACGGGAAGATCTTCAATACACCATGGATAGAGAGTTGATGTATCGGATTTGCCGCTTGGGGAAGGTTGTGTTATTGGATCACCCTTTGGCGGCGGATCGGTTCCATACGGCTTCAAAGCGGGGTTCGCAGGTGTTGAAAATGTATCGCGAAGATGAGAAGGCGCTTTTGTACTGTGAGTGGGGAGATCAGCAGGCCAGAAGACGGCGAAAAAGAATTGCAAGAGCACGCAGGGGACAGGGGCATTGGCTCATGAGTTTGCGATCGCATTCTTTGTGGACAACGCTATGGCATCAGTTATGGGCAATTTATTATCGCCCGGCCTATTTTTGGAACACCACAGCAGGAAAAACCTTAATGAATGGTTGGCGCTTGATTCGCCCACATTCCAAATTCGCAAGATAGATCCACATGTTAAGTGAGGATAGGTTATGGATATCTGCGCTGTGATACCGGCGCGACTAGAGTCGAAGCGCCTACCGCGGAAGGTCTTGGCCGATATTCGGGGACAACCCATGTTATGGCATGTCTGGCAGCGCGCTAGGCAGAGCCGTTTGGTTGGGCAAGTTATTGTGGCTACTGATGCGGAAGAAATCTTGCACATGGTGAGAGGGTGGGGGGGAGAAGCCCGATTAACTAGCCCGGCATGCCAATCGGGGAGTGAGCGGATAGCATCTTTAGTGAGCACCATTGAGGCGGAATTTATTATCAATGTGCAAGGCGATGAGCCTTTGTTAGATCCTATCCTCTTGGATGAATTAGTACAAACCTGGTTGACTTTGAAATGTGACATTGTTACACCAGTGTATCGGATTTTAGACCTAAGTGATTTATTCAATCCCTCTGTTGTCAAAGTGGTTCGCAACCAGCAAGGTCGTGCACTATACTTTTCGCGCCAATCCATCCCATATGTTCGGGATTTACCCACGGATCGTTGGCTAGAGGCTGGGCCATTTTGGGGACATGTGGGTGTCTATGGTTTTCAGCGGGCTGTCTTGGAATCTTATGCTTCTCTTCCGCTCTCGCTCTTAGAACAATCCGAGAAATTAGAACAATTGCGTTTTATGGAAGCGGGATACGAAATCTACACGGTGGAAACAAATTACCGCCCGATTGCCGTGGATACCTGGGAAGATTTAGAACGCGTGCGAGGGGTTTTCTCGCAGGAGGTCTAGGGGTAATGCTGATAGAAAAGCAGGCTGAATGGTTAGGAGTGGCGCAGTCCGTAATGGAAAATGAGGCCAAGGCTATTCAATTTGCGGCTACCCATTTGGATGGCAATTTATCACGGGCAGTTGAGATCATTTTGAGTCACTCTGGCAAAGTGGTAGTAAGCGGTATAGGTAAATCCGGACATGTGGCACAAAAAATAGCTGCCACACTTTGCAGTACCGGGACACCAGCAGTTTTTCTCCACGCAGCCGAGGCGGTTCACGGCGATCTGGGGGTTTACACACCCGGCGATCCCACCATCCTGGTTTCTAAAAGTGGAAGCAGTGAAGAACTGATCCGGTTAACACCCGTCTTGCGTCAATTCCGTTCGGCATTGATCGCCATTGTCGGTAACCTAGAGTCTCACCTAGCACACGAAGCCGATGTGGTGTTAGATGCGCGAATACCACGGGAAGCGGATCCACTTGGTATTGTCCCTACTGCCAGCGCTGTAGTTGCCTTAGCCTTAGGAGATGCCTTAGCGGCAGCATTAATGATGGCGCGCCAGTTTACCGAACAGGATTTTGTTCGATTTCATCCAGCGGGACAACTGGGGCGTAATCTGTATTTACGCGTGGGTGATGTTATGCACCGATTTCAAGATATTGCGTGGGTCAAACCAGAGACCTCACTCAAAGAGGTGGTTATTGCAATGACTCAGCATCCTTTGGGTGCAGCATGTGTCGTGAGTGAAGATTATCGCTTGGTTGGGTTGATTACTGATGGGGATGTTCGACGCGCCTTACAGAAGTATGACGATATTCGTTCCCTGTGTGCCCGCGATATTATGACTCATAACCCGATCCGGATTACCCCAGACGTAACGTTGGGGCGGGCGGCGGAGATTATGGAGAATCGGCCCTCTCAAATTTCTGTCTTGCCTGTTGTGGAAGGGGAGGGCGGTGTTTGTTTGGGGTTGATTCGGCTTCACGATATTTATCTCGGTGCGAGGTAAACCATGTCCCATCCAAAAGTATTCGATATTAACCCGAAGACCCAAATCGGTGGAGATTATCCCTTGATTATCGCAGGCCCCTGTGTTGTGGAATCGGCTGAAGTGGTCTTAGAGACTGCATATATCTTAAGAGAAATTACGCAACGGCTTGGTTTACCTTTTGTATTCAAATCCTCATATGATAAAGCCAACCGCACGTCCCACCGCTCATTTCGTAGCATTGGATTTAATTCCGCGTTGACAATCTTGGGCCGAGTGCGAGAAGAAGTAGGGGTTCCAGTATTAACCGATGTACACGAAACCGGTCAAGTGAGCGCCGTCATGGAGGTGGCAGATATTTTACAAATACCGGCGTTTCTATGTCGCCAAACCGACTTGATTCAGACTGTTGCCCATAGTGGACGGGTGGTCAACATCAAAAAAGGGCAGTTCATGGCACCAGATGACATGCGGTTTGCTGTCGAGAAGGTCACCGATACGGGAAACCAGCGGGTGTTTTTAACCGAACGCGGAAGCAGTTTCGGTTACCACAATCTCGTTGTAGATATGCGTTCATTGGTGATCATGCGTCAGTTTGCGCCAGTAGTTTTTGACTTGACGCATAGCGTTCAAATACCAGGGGGCATGAGTGGGCGCTCGGGCGGACAACGTGAATTTGCGCCATATTTGGCGCGGGCTGCTGCAGCAGTAGGGGTGGATGGATTTTTTATGGAAACACACCCGAATCCCGAAAAAGCCCTTAGCGATGGGCCAAATATGGTTCCCCTTAGCGATGTTGAACCTCTCTTAGAAAGTTTGTTACAAGTTTGGAAGGCTTCTCGTCCCTATTGGGAAGCGGTTTTCCTATCGTCTGCTGCATAGTGCTTTCATTGGAGTAACGATTTATGCCTGAGATTGTGGTTCTAGGGGCAAGCGGTTTCTTTCACCACGCTGAGCCATTACGGCATCACTTTGGTGAGCGGATGGTGATCGAGGCGGATTATAGTCCAAGCAAGGTTGCTGCTTATCAACCAGATCTTGTGATTACTTTTGAGGCTAGCAATCCTCAACGTGGCATGGTGGTGGCAGAGATGATGCGTCGCAACGTAGCAACCTTGCTTATCATGGATGGCATTCAGGAATGGCGCAATACCTGGTCCAGAATCAAGGGCGGAAATAAGCGACCGCTTAACCAACCTATCTTAACCCATAAAGTTGCCTGTTTGGGACGTTTAGACGCTCGCTTGTATGAGTCATGGGGAAATGTAGGTAAGTGTGAAATTGTTGGCGCGCCACGGCTGGATGATCTTGTGATGGGTAATTATCCTATGCGTACCCAGCTAATAGAAGGTAGACCTTTACGCTTGCTGGTCATGACGGCTAGGACGCCCGGTTTTACACCTGAGGAACGTGAAATAACCCTTCAGTCGCTTAGAGATCTTCGTGATCATTTGAAACCCCGCAAAGATATTGAAGTGGTGTGGCGACTTTCAAAGGGGCTTCATCTTGAGTTAAGAGTCGAAAATACGTTCACATCAGCCACGGGGGAAGAGTTGCACCAATTGTTACCTCAGATGGACGCGGTAATCACCACGCCTTCTACTGCCCAATTGGAAGCCATGTTAGTTGGATTGCCTGTGGCGTTATTGAATTATCACCTTGTGCCCGTTTATACTCCAGCGGCTTGGGAGATTAAGTGTTCTGATCATATTGAGCCTGTTCTAAAAGACCTGTGCAATCCTCCATTTGAACGGATGCTCTATCAGGATTTTTGTTTACACGATGCTCTTGAGTGCCGTACCCCAGCCCTTCCCCGCTTGATTCAATTGGTTGAAACGATGATCAAGATCAGGAAGGAACAACATTCAAAAGGAACACCTCTCAGTTTCCCGGCCAGAATTCTCGATTCACCTGAATATTTTGTCTCTTGGCCGAGCGAAGCCTTTGATCTGGAACGGCTTTATCCTGACCATCCTGTGTTTCGTTTGCGAGAGGTAACTTTTCTGCAATCCGAACTTGATGCTGCTCTGATCACCATTGAGCAATTGAAGGAGCAGGTTAATACATTAACCCACCGCCTTCATCGGATTCCGGGCTATACCTGGCTAAGCCGTCTGGCCTTGAGTTTTCAAAGACGTTTTCATTTAGGTGGGCATTATCAGGTGTAAGGTGAAAGTACTGTTTGCTCATTACCGACCCGACATTGTCAGTGGTGCCGAGTATGCTTTAGTGGATACGGTAAAGTGGCTAGATCCACGACTGCAGGCTTTCATGCTGGTGCCCGGAGAAGGGCAATTGGCACATGCCTATCGCCAATTGAATTTACCGGTTTGGCCATTTCCAATCTCCACACCGCGCCGCCTTTTTCCGGGTTGGCATGAGATGCAATCTTTCTGGTTGGCTAGAAAACTCATCCGAGAAGATTTTCGGTTGGTCGTGTGCAATACATTTGCTGCCGCCAGTCGAGTCATGACTGGCGCCAAATGTGCAGGTCTACCTCTTGTGATCATCATACGAGATTATCTAAGAGATGTGCCCTTACACCGAAAAATTTTGCATCATGCCAGGGCTCTGGTGGCGATATCGCACGATATTGCGGGCGCTATCGCTCCGATGGCAAACGGAGTTCTAATTCATACTATTTACGATCCGATTGATGCAGAGGCTTGGCTGGCACGCGTACAGTCTCATTCGACGGATCCGCGTCGGCTTCCATTTTCGGGTAACCATCCGGTGGTTGGATGGGTAGGACGCTTAACCCCTTATAAACAGCCCGATCTTTTTATTCGCTCGATTCCAAGGATACTTGAACAAGTTCCTCAAGCACGTTTTGTCATTGTAGGCAGGGCGCAACCTTCTGAGCGAGATTACGAACAAGGCCTGCATTCACTGGCTACAACCTTAGGGGTTCAGGAGCATCTTTATTTTCTTGGGCTGCGAACGGATGTGGCGGAGTTAATGAGTGAAATGGACGTATTTTGCCTCACCTCACAGCGTGAACCGCTTGGTCGAGTGGTCCTAGAAGCCCAACTGGCGGGCTGTGCTGTGATTGTGCCGGATGTTGGAGGTGCAGCGGAGTTGGTTATAGAGGGTGTCAATGGCCTCAAATTTCACCCGCTGGGAGGGCAGGCCGCTGAGGAGTTGGCCTCTAAAGTAGTGTTGTTACTAGATCATCCAACGTTGCGTAAAACTATGGGGCAAGCAGGGAGAGAACATGTCCTAGCGACCTTCGCTCAACCCGGCATTGTAGCACCCCTTTCTCAGATGCTCTTGAGCCTTGCGGAAAACTAGGGGAGCTCTTTGTGGATGATACAAAACGTATTGCGATTGTTTATCGGTTGGACCGGCCAGGGGGTGTACAGTCGGTGGCGTTTGCTTTGATTCGTGGATTGAATCGGCGAGGAATTGTGCCCACAATCCTATGGGATGTTCCTCCAAATCCACATTTATTGCAAAGACAGCAATGCCAAGCCGAATTTGAGAGGATAAGGTTTCCCTTTCCCACTTACTGGATTGATCGGTTACCTAATACGTTTCGATATCTTACCTGGATCTTTAACACCATTTGTTATGAGGACATGAAGAGGAATTACCATTTTGCTTTTCTTTTTCACAACGGGTTTCTGGTGCCAGCAGGTATGCCACATGTCAGGTACTTAAGCGGCCCACCTTTACTTCCCCAATTAGAGCGAGACGGACGTGGATTGCGAGGTCTACCAATGCGTTTATTTCGTGCCGGATATCAGCGTGTTCTATCTAAACGATGGCCAGCCTATGAGTTTCATCGTCAAGATTGCTACGTGATTAATTCCCATTATACGGCGGGGCTATTTTACCAAGCTCATGGCGTGGAACTTCCAGTGGTTTATCCTCCGATTAACCTTGAAGAGTGGCATTTCGATCCAGGAGATTGGATGCAACGAATTTACGTTACCTTTTTTTCCCGCATCGTGGATTACAAGCGCCCAGATTGGATCTTCAGATTGGCTGAGGCTTTTCCCCAATGGCATTACTTGATTATGGGAGGGGTACCGCCCCATCGTGTCCCTTATTTGCGTTCCCTGCAAATGCAAGCCGAGCGAATGGGGATAGCCAACAGGGTGTCCTTTCTGCCTAACCCCTCGCATATGGAGGTAAAACAGACGTTGGCGCAGACGCGCTTTTACATCTTCCCTGCAGTGAATGAACATTTTGGTATGACTACGGTCGAAGCGATTGCTATGGGGGCAATTCCTTTTGTTCATGACTCGGGAGGCCAGAGGGAAATTGTGCCGTTAGAGGGGTTGCGATTTTCAGATGAAGCGTTTCTGGAGCGCTTCGGTAGTCTATGTCTAATGACTCAAGACGAATTAGAGGATACAAGATGTTACTTAAGAGGTCATATTAATCGGTTCTCCGAAAGCATTGCGGTTGACAAATTGTTGGGATATATGGATCAAAGTATGAGGGCTGTGTGAACGGAAAATTGATCCTTTTTTGGGATTTCGACGCTGAATGGGGGGCGGAACGATCGCGGTCCGGAGGTGGTCCGAAACCGTGGGGGGCTTTGGAGTTCAGTTGCACTGAAAGGCTGTTATGGGTGCTGGAGCAATTTGGTGTAAAGGCGTGTTTTGCAGTGGTTGGTGCCGTTGCGTTGCCGGGATCACGCCCATATCATGATCCGGGATTGATACGAGAAATTGCGGCCCAGGGACATGAGGTAGCCAGCCATGCCATGCGCCATGAGTGGTTGCCTGGGGTAGGGAAAGGAAATCTACGTCAAATCATTCGGCAGAGTAAAGAAGCGTTAGAAACATGCGTTTTGCAACCGGTAACTACCTTTGCTCCACCCTACAATCAGCCGTTTGATTTCTGGGAACGAGGCTCTATCAGCCTTTCAGAACGTCGTGAAGTGTCCCGTGATCGGGTGGATTTGGGTTTTCTTTGCCAAGTTTTGCAGGAAGAGGGATTCACGTTTTGCAGGGTGGCCTATAAACCATTAGGTGAAAGGTTGTTATCGTACCGGGGATACCGCAAGCACTTCTTTCCTAGGATTGAGATTATTCGAGGCATTACGACGTTGCGGGTCAATGCCTTTGGTTTTCGAACCGATACACTATATCTCATTGACCACGCAATAGAAGAAAACGGCTTTGTGGTCTGTTTTGCTCACCCCCATGCTTTATCCGGAAATGGTCCTCAAAGCGAGAGCCATCTTATTCCTTTCCTGGAGCGCGTTCAGGAATTGGTGAGTATAGGTAGATTGGAGATCGTTTTACCTCGCACAATTATGTCTGTACCGCTTCACAAGAGTTAAAAGATATGCGTTTATGTGTGGTTTCCTTTAAGGAATGTTGGACGGATTCAACAGGACATTGGTATTCGAGTGGAGGATTCCCTCTCCAAATCAAAGCGTTGGCCTCGTTGTTTGATCAAACCACTGTGATGATCACAAGGATAAAAGAGAGCGATGGTGGAATTGAACTTCCAGAAAATGCCAAGGTGGTGGTGTTGCCTTCACCGCAAGGGGAAGGTATGGAACGCAAATTAAATGTCTTGACACATGCTCCCATTTACCTTTCCAAAATGTGGCGAGAAATCCGAGAATCTCAAGTGGTCTATATTCCGTTGCCAGGTGATTTGCCGTTACTGGGGATGGGGGTGGCTGTGGGATTAAGAAAGCACTTAATTGTGCGCTATGGGGGATCTTGGGAGGTTAATGATCAGGCGACACTTGCCACGCGTTTTATGCGTTGGGCAATGCGTGTTTTAGCGGGGGGACGGAATCTCATGCTGGCCACAGGAATAGGGGACACTCCCCCTTCGCCAAACATGCATTGGTTATTTACTACGGCGCTTACGCGTGAGGAATTGGAGACGGTGATGCCAAACTTTGAGCGTGGTCTGAGTGCAGTGCCTCAGTTGGTATTTATAGGTCGTCTCTCTCCGGAAAAAGGACTGCCTTTTTTATTTGAGGCATTGAAAGCGCTTATCGAAGAAGGATTTCACCCTGTGCCACATCTAACTTTGATTGGAGAAGGCCCCCAACGGAACGCACTAGAAACCATGGCCCGAATTATGGGGCTTTCAGACTATGTGGAGTTCACTGGGCAGTTGGATCGGAGGGAGTTATCTACACGCTTGCTTACCATGGATGTGGCCGTACAGCCCTCTTTGACAGAAGGGTTGAGCAAAGCCTGGCTCGATGCAATGGCCCATGGATTGCCCGTTATTGCCAGCGATGTTGGGATGGCAAGGAAAATTATCGGCCGGGACGGAGAGCGGGGTTGGTTGGTTCGACCGGGAGACGTGAGTAATCTAAAGTTCAAGTTGAGAGAAGTGCTCTCTTCACCCCTTCCTTGGTCACAGGTTCGAAAGCGTTGTCGGCAATTCGTTGAAGGGTTTACCCTTGAGGCGTGGGGCGACCAAATTGCTCGGTTATGTACCGAACAGTGGGGTTGGGCTTATAGCAATGGAAGGTTGCAATGGATGAAATCGTGACGTTGAGGCATACAGGTCAGAGAACTCGAAAGCTGAGAGCAGAGCACCTGAATTCAGAGGACTCTGTGACAGACTCTGTTGGCAAAATTGGACGTGTACTGTCTCTTCTGCTTCTGGTCGTTTGGGGTCTTAGTTTTGTTTGGGGATACTCGAATTCTGTCCTTATGCTTAATATCTTGGGGCTTCTGTTGGCTGTAATCGGTTTACGCTTTCCTGGTATTGGGCTTTTGGGTGTTGGATTACTTTGTACACTTGACCCGCTGACACGAAACTTGCTGTTAAGTGGTGGGCTATGGCGTTGGAATACATTGAATTACTGGTTGGTCATTGTTATTCTGTTAAATCTGCGATTAGTTTTGCGCTTGAATGATACCAATACGCGATGGCTCGAAGTCTTTTGGATTATTCTGGCTTTAATGTTACCCCTTAGCGTGTACTTGAATGATGGGTTGCAAGACCTTCTGAACGTTGGAGCAACCTTTGGGATTCTCATTTATTTTGTCAAAGCCTCGCGAGATTCCAGGGTTTATTACTGGCAAGGGATAATTAATGGCTTAGCAGGGGTTTTAGGAGGGCTCGCATTTTATCTGCAACTGGGCAATCTTCCCTACATCAATCCAAACTCTTGGGCTGCATTTCCAATGACCGCGATCTTTTCAATCGCGCTTGCATTGCCGGGTGCAGGAACAATAAGGCGGGGGCGTCCATTCCTGTTGTTGTTGGCAGCAATCAACATTATCTGGATTTTTCTCACCGGAAGTCGTGGCAGTTTATTGACGGCTTTGGTGGTTGTTGTCTTTTATATGATAGTTTTACGCAGTATTTCCTGGACGACGCTCTTTCTTGTTGTTGGAACTATTGCTGTTTTCTGGGCATCAAATTTACTATGGGAACGAGAAGCCTACGCACTGAATCGAATTCAGCGCCTTTTCGATCCTACATACTCGCTGGCAGAACGAACAAGCGGTCGCTCTGACATTGCGGCTACTGGCTTGAAAATATTCCAGGAACGCCCATTAGGAATTGGAACAGGTTCCTTTCGGGCCGGGGCCATTATGCTAAATATTCAGAATGGCGCAGCTCGTCCAGCCCATTCGGGATGGATCAAAACACTGGCAGAAAATGGTATTCAGGGAATTCTGATTATGGGAATTATGGTGGGGTCGTTTCTAATCAATGGTTGGTTGAGCCATGAACGCCATCGTTTTGCTGTCGGATTTTTAGTAACCGTGGTATTAGCAGTTTCGTTTGTCTCTAAAGAATTTCAAGGCAAAGATCTGTGGTATCTCGTTGCTGGTTCTATTCCTCTTTTGAATCCCCAACACATTGACGCCTATTTACGAGAACCTTCTAACACAGTAAGGCGAACAAAACGCCGAGGAACCAGATTGTTGTGAGCCCCTCCCCAGAAAAACTGCGTGTAGCCATTATTGCCGGCACTTTGGGGCACGGGGGTGCCGAAAAGCAACTTGTCTATTTGGCGAAAGCCTTAGCCCAAGCCGGTATCGAGGTGCGAGTTTATTGTTTAACACGAGGGGAACCTTATGAGGGAGTATTGCAAAAAGAAGGAATCTCAATTGATTGGTTTGGACAATTTGACCATCCAATCTTGCGAGTCTTTGCTTTGATCAACCTGTTCAGGGATTTTCGACCGCATTTTATTCACTCGGTACACTTTTATACGAATCTTTATGCTGCACTTGCTTCAAGGTTTAGCGGGGGAGTGGCAATTGGAAGCCTACGGAGTGATCTTGACTATGAATTGAGCGCTAACGGTTTTTGGGGGCCCTGGTTATTGCGATTACCTCATGTGATTGTGAGCAACTCGTACACAGCTCGTCAGCGGGCAATTCTATTTGGTTTAAATCCTGCTAAGGTTTTTGTGTTACCTAACGCAATTGACTTACAAGCCTATGACCGACAGGCCGCGCAGCCTTTCTCTTATCGCTTGCCTGAGGGACGAATTTGGGTTGCGACGGTTGCAAGATTGATCGAGGCTAAGCGTTTAGATCGTTTCTTGCGCATCTTATCGCGGGTTCGACAGTATATTCCTACCGTTGGGGGGATTATTGCTGGTGATGGAGGGCTTCGACAACATTTGGAGCGGCAGGCAATGGCTTTAGGGCTGATTCCCGATGGAGTCCAGTTTTTGGGCCATTGTGAGACTGTTCCTGCTCTTCTTTCTCATATAGATGTGTTTGTGATGACCTCAGATCATGAGGGCTTTCCCAACGGTCTGTTGGAGGCTATGGCTGCGGGTTTACCCGTCGTTACAACCTCAGCAGGCGATGCCTCAAAAGTGATTCAAGATGGCATCAATGGATTTGTGATCCCAAGAGAAGATGAAGATGCATTTGTAGATAAAGTGATGTGGCTGGCTCAACACCCGCAATTGCGCCAAACCATGGGGGCAATGGGACGGCAAATGGTGGCAACCGCTTATAGTTACACCAATTTGGGGAAAAATGTGCTCGACTTGTATCAGCGAATCGCCTATTCCCTAAATCTTCCAAGAGTGGCCTTGTTGGTGAAAGCGTGAAAAAATGTTATTTGGAAATAGGTATCCTCGTTTGGGATTTGTGGGCCCTATGCTGGGAGGAAACCCGGGGTGGGTAACCAGCCAAGGTGAAATTCTGGCGAATTTTTTTGCTCGTGCAGGTTATTCGGTAAATCTTACCTCAACGCGTGTTAATCGTGTTCACCGTATTCTGGATACCGCCATTTCTATGCTTACCTGGAAAAAACAAGTGGACATTCTCCTAATCATGGTCTTTTCGGGGGCGGGTTTTGGTATTGCGGATATGGCAAGCTCTATTGGGCAACGGCTTGGTAAGCCAATCATTATGTGGCTTCATGGAGGGGCGTTGCCGCAGTTTAGTCAACGTTTTCCCCAATGGGTTCGGCGAGTTTTGGGCCGAGGCGCTGCTATTGTTTCGCCATCCCCGTATTTAGCCCACCATTTTGAAACCATGGGATTTGTAGTTCGTGTTATTCCTAATGTGCTCAACTTGTACGATTATCCATATCGTCATCGAGAAACCTGTTTGCCTCGCTTAATTTGGATGCGTACCTTTGAAGAATCCTACAATCCGGAACTGGCTATAGAAGTCGTTTCTCGTCTTAGATCCCACTGGCCGGAAATAGTCTTAACCATGGGGGGACAGGACCGTGGTTGGCTCAATGTGGTCAAGAATCGAATCCGTAAATTGGGTTTGGAATCCTATGTTCGCTTGACGGGATTTATGGATAGGGGGATCAAACAGCACGAATTTAACGCCCACGATATTTATCTCAGTACGACTCGGGTGGACAACACGCCGGTTAGCGTCATTGAAGCAGCCGCATTTGGCTTGCCCATCGTCGCTACCTCTGTGGGTGGCATCCCATTTATGTTGCGAGATGGCGAAACGGCTTTGCTTGTGGAAGATAACAACGCTGACGAAATGGCTTACGCTGTATCTCGGCTGATAAATGACCCGACTCTGTCCTCTCGGCTTTCAACGCAGGGGCGGAAAATGGCAGAAGCGTATGATTGGCAACCGGTGCGTTCAGACTGGGAAGACCTTTTCCGCGAAATGGCCGTAATGTGATCCTAATGTGATTCAAAGCGGTAACGTTTTTACCGAGGTTAACGGATGAATCGGCTATCCCTTTATCACAAACTTCCTTATCCCTTGAAGTCTTTGGCTGCTAGCCTTCATGGTTACCGTTTGCGATTCCGGCGCTATGGAAAGGATTCGGAACGTCTAGTAGAGGAAGCACTGGAACGTGAACGTTGGTCTTGGGAAGAATGGCGTTCCTGGCAACAGGCACATCTAGCCGAAATACTTGAACTGGCAGCGAAACAAGTACCTTATTACCGCGACTATTGGAATAAGCGGCGACAAAAGGGGGATCGGGCGTCTTGGGCTTACTTAGAAAACTGGCCGGTGCTTAAAAAGGATCCCTTGCGGAAATCCCCTAGGGCTTTTGTGGTTGAAGGAACAGATTTTCGCACGTTGATTGAAGAGCACACCAGCGGCACAACCGGCACACCTCTGACAATATGGCGCAATTTAGCGACCGAACGCCAATGGTATGCTCTTTATGAGGCTCGAGTTCGAAGGTGGAATGGGTTCTCGTACCGTGATCGTTGGGCCATTTTAGGTGCACAACCCATCATCCCTGTAACCCAACAGCACCCGCCGTTTTGGGTCTGGAATGCGGGGTTGAACCAACTTTATCTTTCTGCAATCCACATTAGCGAGACCTTTATATCCTCTTATGTTGAAGCGTTGTGGAAATACCGTGTGCGCTATCTTTTGGGGTACCCTTTTGCATTGGCGTTAATCGTTCGCTTGGCTGAGAAAGCAGGTTTGCCATTGCCCCAGTTAGATGCAGTGATTACAAACTCTGAAATATTGCTACCCGAGATTAGATCTATTCTATCGTATGGTTTTAGGGGCCGCGTGGTGGATACTTACGGAATGTCCGAAACTGTTGCTGCAGCCAGTGAGTGCAGGTTTGGTCATATGCATATCTGGCCGGATGCAGGAGTGATTGAGGTTTTAAGAGACGAAGAGGATAAACCGGTTGATAAAACCGAAACCGGTAGGTTAATCCTAACGGGGTTGCTCAATCCAATTATGCCTTTGATCCGCTATGAAATCGGTGACCGAGGGCGATGGTCTTCTGATACAACACCATGCGAATGTGGGCGACAAATGCCAGTCTTAGCTGAAATAAATGGGCGCATGGATGATGTGCTTTTATCCCCGGATGGGCGTTGCATAGATGCGGTTATTGCGGTTGTGTTTAAAGCGGATCTGCCTATTCGTGAGGCCCAGGTCATTCAGAAGGCTATAAATCTTTTGGAAATCCGAGTAGTTCCTGAAGCGGGATTTTCGAATCATGATGTTGATGTCCTCGTTAAGCGGATTAAGAAAATATCGGGTGAGAACATGCATGTGGATGTTGTCGAGGTTGACGTGATCCCGCGTGGTCCGAATGGTAAGTTCCGCTTTATTGTTTCTCTGCTAGATCATTCCAGTCCTTTATCCCTGTAATCTTATTCAAATCCAAAGGAGTAACACAAGATGGCGGGTGACAAATACCCGTTTGTTTCTATTGTGATGCCGGTTAGGAATGAAAGACATTATATCCAGCAAAGTCTAGAGGCAGTATTGGCACAAGATTACCCTCGACAATGTATGGAAATCCTGATTGTAGATGGAATGTCCGAAGACGGGACACGAGAATACGTTTACGAACAACAGGGATGTGTTCCCAATTTATGTTTGTTGGACAATCCAGGAAAGATAGTGCCTGTGGGATTAAATATCGCTATTGCAAAAGCCAAGGGGGAAATCGTGGTTCGGGTGGATGGTCACTGTGTCATTGCTCCAGATTATGTACGGCGTTGCGTGGAATATTTAGAGCGAGAGCCTGTTGTGGGCGTTGGGGGACCGATGGAAACCATTGGTGAAACGCCCACTGCCAGAACCATTGCATTGGCAATGTCTTCGCCGTTTGGAGTAGGAAATTCGGCCTTTCGTGTACGAGTCAATGTGCATCGCTATGTGGATACAATTCCTTTCCCGGCTTATCGAATGAGCACGCTTCAAGCAGCAGGCCCATTTGACGAAACCCTGATCAGAAATCAGGATGACGAATACAACTATCGCCTGAGAGCAATGGGAGGAAAACTGCTCTTTGCTCCCGATGTGCGATCTAAATATTACAGCCGAAGTTCTTTGAGAGCACTTTGGAAGCAGTATTTTCAGTATGGTTTTTTCAAGGTGCGCGTGTTGCAAAAACATCCGGCACAATTTAGCCTACGCCAGTTTGTTCCGCCTGCTTTCGTTGGCGCGCTGCTGGTGGGATTAGTTTCATCGGTGTTCACTGTGCCAATGCGTTATTTCTTGTTGGGATTGATCCTGACTTATGGTGTAGTCAACCTCGGTGTGTCATTGCGCATTGCCATGCATCATGGTTGGGAACACCTGTTGCGCTTACCTCTCACCTTTGCTATTTTGCACATTGCCTATGGTTTGGGGTTTTGGACAGGACTTTTAACCCTGGGTTGGCGATTCTTAAAAACGGGCAAGATGTGAGGATGTGGTGTTTTGAAGGGCGCTTTATCTGGATCTGGAGGGGTGTTTCTAGGGCATGAAACCCTCAAGGGTGCGGAGGAAGAATATGGAAAAGATTGTTTATACCAGAGAGCCTGGTGATTCCGAGATTAAAGTCTGGTTTGCAGCCATGATGCGCTTTTTTGACGATGGGTTGCGGCGAGTTAGGGATATTGTCGTCTCAGCATTGGGGATGATCCTTCTGGCTCCCTTTTTCTTTCTCGTTGTATTTGTTATTCGACGCGATTCTCCCGGACCTATATTTTATAAGGGGCTTCGTGTGGGAAAGAACGGACGCCTCTTCAAGATCTTAAAGTTCCGCACCATGTATGAAAATCCCGCATCACTTAATGGTGCGCGAATTACAGCCAAGGACGATCCTAGAATCACCCCATTGGGGCGTTTCTTGAGAGATACAAAACTCAATGAACTACCCCAATTGTGGAACGTCTTTGTGGGGGATATGAGCCTGGTCGGCCCGCGGCCAGAAGATCCAGAAATTGCTTCCCACTGGCCGGAAGAAGTCCGGCGCGAAATACTCTCAGTGCGACCGGGGATCACTAGTCCGGCTTCTGTTCTGTATCGCAATGAAGAAGAGATGCTCCAATCTCGCAACGTTATGGAGCGCTACCTGTGGGACATTCTTCCCAGCAAACTGCGTTTAGATCAGTTATACGTGAGGAATCGTAGTCTCTGGACCGATTTTGATGTTCTGTTCTGGACGGCGGTGGTGTTGCTTCCCCGCCTTAAGAATTATGTCGTCCCAGAACATTTACTTTACTGGGGACCGTTAGCGCGCTTTCTGAACCGTTATTTCATTTGGTTTCTTGCCGATTTTGTGGTGGCATTTTTTGCCGTGGGTATTGCTGGTGTTTTGCGGCGGCTGAGCGGCCCATTGGATTTGGGTATCGAGTTATCGCTCGGAATTGCTTTCATTATCGCTACTATGTTTAGCCTGATTAACGCATTAACGGGCATAAATCGGGTTGAGTGGTCGCGCGCAAGCGCCGCCGAAGCGATGGATCTGGCAGTTTCAACGGGGTTGGTAACGTTGATTCTGTTTTTAGTCAACCTCTTTCTACCCGGCGGAACTTTACTGCCGCCCATTGTTCTGGTAGCAGCGGGAATGTTCGCTTATATCGGTTTTGTGGCGGTTCGGTACCAAAACCGATTAATCGGTGGCTTAGCCGAGCGTTGGTTGCAGGTAAGAGGGGATAAGGTCAAAACTTTAGGCGAACGGGTATTGATTGTTGGTGCAGGGCAAACAGCCCGGTTTGGTATTTGGTTGCTTCGTAATGGGGATCTGGCTCGAGCGTTTACGCCTGTTGGATTGATTGATGATAATCCACGCAAAATCGGGACAGTAGTGGATGGATTGCCCGTTATCGGCCGAACCGATCAGATTCCTGCTTTAGTAAAGCAGTATGATGTTGGACTAATCCTTTTTGCCATCAGCGATATTCGTCCGGAACATAGCGAGAGGATCTTGGCACTGTGTCGGCAACCAGATGCTCGTCTCATCTTAATGCCGGAAGTTCTTGATAGCCTAAAGGCTCACTTTCCTACTGATGGTCAAAGCCGAGAGGAATTGGCTGAAAAAGTGCTTAGAAATACCCTTTACGATCGCTTGACGGGCGCGTATAACCGGCAGCACTTTATGCGATTGCTCGACCGGGAAACGCAACGGGCACGGCGGTATCGTAATTCGCTTTCCCTAATTGTGATGATGGTGGATTATCTCTGGCCGGATGAGGCGACCCGTTCGGCGGCGATTACTGCCCAGATCCTTAAGGCAATCTCTGAGCGGGCTTTGCGTGATATTCGTGAGATTGATGCCATAGGGCGATTGGACGAGAAAATTTTTGGAATCCTTTTACCGGAAACTTCCATTGAGGGAGCTAACCTCGTGGCCGAACGCTTGCAGGTGCGCTTGTGTAGTGCTCCGGTTTGGACCGACCGTGGTCCGTTAGGGGTTGACGTGGTTATGGGCGTTGCGTGCCTGGATGGTTCTCTAGAGCAGGAAAGTGTTTTTGAGCGGGCATTTCAGGCCATGAAAATTGCAGCAGACTCGAGACCTCAATAGATGGCATGCTTGTGATTTATCTTCCGAGGAGAGTTCTTTGGATACAGAGACCGATTTCACAGGAAAAAAGATTTTGGTTACCGGAGCAGCAGGATTTATCGGTAGCCACTTGGTTGAACGGTTACAGACTTTGGGGGCAGATGTGAGAGCCTTTGTACGCTACACCTCGCGCGGTGATGAGGGGTGGTTGAGTGTCCTCCCAGTCGAACGAAAACAATCCTTAGAAATCATATTCGGGGATTTGCGGGATCCAGATGCAGTGCGTCAGGCTGTTATTGGAACCCATATTGTTATTCACCTTGGGGCCTTAATTTCAATCCCTTATTCCTACCTTCATCCTTTCGAAGTTGCTCAGGTTAACCTTATGGGGACGCTTAATGTGTTGATCGCGTCCCGTGATGCTGGAGTTGAGCGGGTGATCCATACATCGAGCAGTGAGGTGTATGGTTCGGCGCAATATGTGCCCATTGATGAGCGGCATCCTTTGCAAGGGCAATCTCCATATTCTGCGAGCAAAATCGGGGCGGATATGTTGGCCGAGAGTTTTTACCGTGCCTACGATCTACCAGTTATCACCATACGGCCTTTCAATACGTATGGCCCGCGGCAATCGGCTCGGGCTGTTATTCCTACCATAATCACCCAAGCGCTTACCCAGGATCGTGTTCGTCTGGGCAATCTTTCGACTCGCCGTGATTTTACCTATGTCACGGATACGGTTGAGGGGTTCGTGCGTGCGGTAATTGCGGATGGGGTGGAAGGGCAAGTCTTCAATTTGGGCACTGGTAATGAGGTGAGCATTGGTGAATTATGCCAGATGATCCTTGCTCAGATCGGGAGTAGTGCTCGACTTGCTCAGGATGAACAAAGACTGCGACCTGAAAAATCTGAGGTTGTCCGGTTGTTATCCGATAACCGTTTAGCGCGTGAACGTTTAGGGTGGGTGCCTAAAGTTTCGCTCAGTGATGGTCTTAGGGAAACTATTAACTGGATTAAGTCGAACCTTGGGCGATTTAGAACTGGACGTTACGAAATTTAATGCGATTGTTTTTCCCAAGTCTAATGATTGAATTTGGGGTAGAAAGGAGAACAGCATGAAGGCGGTCATTTTGGCTGGCGGCAAAGGTACACGCTTGGCACCCTATACAAAGATTCTCCCTAAACCATTAATGCCGGTCGGGGAAATGCCGATATTGGAAGTCATTGTACGCCAACTGGCTCGAGCGGGTGTAGGTGAGATCGTTTTGACAGTAGGACATCTTGCCGAGTTATTAAGGGCATTTTTTGGGGATGGTAGTCATTTTGGTTTGAAGATACGCTACAGTTATGAGGACCAGCCCTTAGGTACGGCGGGCCCTTTAGCCCTAGTTGATGGCTTGAACGAAACTTTTTTGGTTATGAATGGGGATGTACTTACTGATTTGAACATCCGTGATCTGATTCGATATCATAGGGAAATGGGTGCGAGTGCCACGATAGCCATGCATCAGAGAAAAGTGAAAATTGACCTCGGGGTTATCCTGTGTGATGGCGGAACACGGGTTGTAGGGTATATCGAGAAACCCACCTATGATTATCAGGTCAGTATGGGGGTTTATGTCTTTGAGCCGCGAGTGCTCGATTTCATCCCCCGGGGAAAGTATCTGGATTTCCCCAATTTGGTGCACAAGCTTTTGGGGGAAGGCGAGAAAGTGGTGGGATACCTTTTTGATGGTTATTGGCAGGATTTGGGGCGGCCAGATGACTATGAGCAAGCAACGGTGGACTTTAACAACTTACGCGAAAAATTTTTACCGGAGATGATGGAATGAGTATCTGGCGAATACCCTTGGCAGACATTGATTTAGGGGAAGAAGAAAAGACGGCGGTGCTTAAGGTCCTTGACCGGCGTTGGTTGACAATGGGAGAAGAAACCCAGCACTTTGAACAGGAATTTGCCGATTACATTGGCGCTACATTTGCGTGTGCGGTTAGCAATTGTACCGTGGCACTTCACCTAGCATGTTTGGCGCTAGGTCTCGGACCTGGTGATGAGGTTTTAGTTCCTTCACTAACTTTTGTGGCCACTGCGGCTGCCGTTCGTTATGTCGGTGCAACACCGCGCTTTGTGGAGATTACTTCGGAGAAGGATTTTACGATTTCTCCCCAGGACATTGTAAACCGTATTACCCCACGAACTCGCGCCATTATTGTAATGCATTATGGAGGCTTTATATGTGATATGCCTTCCATTTTGAATATTGCTCGGCAATATAACCTTTTTGTAATTGAGGATGCGGCTCACTCACCTGGTACCAGCCTGGAGGGACGAAAAGCCGGGATATGGGGCGATATAGGGTGTTTTTCGTTTTTTTCTAATAAGAATCTTTCCACGGGTGAAGGGGGAATGATTACGACACACCGTCAAGATATCGCCGAGAAGATCCGGTTATTGCGTTCTCATGGAATGACGGCCTTAACATGGGATCGTCATCACGGACATGCTTGGAGTTATGATGTAGTAGCGCTGGGGTATAACTATCGCTTGGATGAATTAAGAGCGGCAATAGGTAGGGTGCAATTGCGAAAACTGGATTCGAATAATCAGCATCGCGCAGAGCTGGTAGCGCACTATCGGGAAAGACTTCGTGAGCATTCGCCTGCAATTGAAGTGCCTTTTGAGGGTCATCCTGGCCAGTCTTCCTATCATTTGATGCCGATACTGTTACCGCATGGAACTTCTCGAGAACTCTTCATGGAAGGTATGAAACGGCGGGGAATTCAAACCAGTGTACATTACCCTCCTATCCATCAATTCAGCGCTTATCAGGGGTTAGCGTTGTTTCAGGGGAATGGTTTACCCTTAACCGAATCAGTAGCCAATCGCGAAGTTACATTGCCACTCTATCCCATGCTAACGAAAACCCAGGTGGATGAGGTGGTTGAAGCAGTTTCTGAAGCCCTGGCTGAAGCACAATTCATTCCATAAATCCCTTTGGATTACAAGACACCAGAAAGAAGGATGCAATAATGCTACCTCGAGACTATTTGTTTTTAGCCAAGCGCTGGGCTTGGTTGTTGGGCGTTGGCGTTTTAATCGGCTTGATTGGGGGATTAATCTACAGCCTCGTTCAGGAACCCGTTTATCAAGCAACGACTAAGGTCATGGTTTTGGGGGCGCCTCAAAGCAACCTTAGCGATATCCTGAACCAGAATACCGAGTTGCTCTCTCAAACCTTTACCGAATTATTAGTTACACGGCCAGTATTAGAGGCCGCCTCTGAACGCTTAGGGTATTACATTAGCAGTAGTCAAGTTCGGGTTCAGCAAGTTCGTGGGGCTCAACTTATTCAGATCGTGGTCGAGGATAGCGATCCTCAAAAGGCGGCTGAAATTGCCAATACTCTTGTAACGGTTTTCCTGGAGCAGAATGCCAAGATTCAATCAAACCGGTTTTCGGCATCGGAAGAGAGTCTTCAAGCCCAAATTCAACAAGTGGAAGCACAAATTGCGGATTTGCAGAAGCAACTTGCCCAATCTTCAGAACAGTCTAGCGAAAAGCGACTTCAAGACGTGACAAATATTATCTCGGGGTTACAGGCCGAGATTAACCAATTGCAGGCAGATATTGTTCGTCTTGAGTCTGAGCATGAAACGGTGTTGGGAGTTAATGCGCTGGGGCAACCCGCACGTGTTACACCGACGCTAACCGTAGATCAACAAATAGAACTTACTCAGAAGCGGAGCCGATTAGATGAATTAAAGTCATTGTTGAACATATATCAGCAAATCTATGTTAATCTGTCGTTTTCGCCTGCCAGTCAGAGCAGTCAAAATGGTACCAATAACCAGCTTCAAGCGGCGTTAGTCCTTTATCAGCAAATTTATGCCAATTTGCTGAGCAATTATGAGGCGATTCGCTTGGCACGATTGCAAAGCACCCCTGAAGTGGTTCAAGTAGAGGAGGCTCGAGTTCCGTCACGTCCAGTTCGACCTCAAACAGCCACGAATGTTCTTTTGGGTGGGATATTGGGTTTAATTTTGGCTGGAGGGATTGTTTTCCTGATCGAATATCTTGATGATTCGATTCGGAATGGCGAAACAGTAACTAAAAACTTAGACCTTCCAGTTTTAGGCTATATCAGTGAGATGAATGGGAAATTGCCTCGGGAGGATTATCCACCCCATGTAGTTGCTCAGCCAAGGTCACCGGTTACCGAGGCCTTTCGTTCTGTTCGCACCAACCTTGAATTTGTGGAAATCGATCGTCCGTTAAAAACATTGCTAATTGGAAGCCCGGGACCAGATGAAGGGAAAACAACCGTTGCGGTTAACCTGGCCATTGTGATGGCTCAAGGTGGTAATCGGGTTTTGTTGATGGATACCGATTTACGCCAACCGCAAGTGCATGAACGCCTGCGTTTACCCAACCGGCTGGGATTGAGTGATATCTTACGTGAGCACAGTACTTTGGATGAAAGCCTGCATCATCTAACAACGGAGGGTATTGATGTTCTTACAAGTGGGACATTACCACCCAACCCGGCTGAAGTCCTTTCCTCAGAGCGAATGGCAACCCTCTTGAGTGAGGTGGCAACACGCTACGATAAAGTTATTCTAGATGGGCCACCCTTCTTAATCTCGGATGCCATTGTTTTGGCTTCACGAGTAGATGGAGTGTTGCTGACTCTTCGTGCCCGGAGCACATCACAAAGTGTAACACTAGAGGTGTTGGAACAATTAGATCGTGTGAAGGCGAGAGTGGTAGGAGCCGTGCTCAATCGCGTACAGGATTCTGTTTCAAATCATTACTACCATAACCTAAAGTCTTACGCCTATATTGCTAAGGAATCTGACGAATTAACCTTGCTCGAAGATTAGTATTGTACGGTGGGAGAAGCTCATGCCCCAGCCTATTTGCCCTTACCTTGGGCTTAAACGAGACCCAAGTACAGTATTGGAATTCCCAAGCGAGCGAAACCATTGCCACCACGCTCGACCAATAGCACCGGTCAACTTAAGGCATCAACGTTTGGCATGCTTGACCGATCGCTATGTTAATTGTCCCGTTTATCAACAGGCGAGAGAGCAATCCCTCCCCGAGGACTTATTATTGCCGAGTTTCAATCAAATACGCCAAAGATGGATCATCCTGGCGGTATTTGCGTTCCTGATTATCGGGGGATTAATTGCTGGAGGGATTAGTGCAACGAGGATAAACGGTGATAACGCCGTTCCCCAGACCGGTGGCACAAACAAAGTTGGAGAGGGTTCTCAAGACCTTTTACTTATAACCGAGGCGCTAAGCTTGACCAATGACGCCCTTTCTTCCCGAAGCAATCTGACACCGGTTCAAGGAACTCCGACCGAGTGCGTGCCCCCGGAAGGGTGGATAGCCTACTTGGTTAAGCCTACTGATTCTCTTTTACGACTGAGTTTGTTATATCGCACCAGTGTTGAGGTGTTGCAATCAGCCAATTGTCTCGAAGAACGTACCCTGATCCGTCCGGGTGAAATTCTTTATGTTCCTCCATCGCCTACACCAACCATCACATTCACCCGCACGCCCACCAGAACCCGAGTTCCGGTCTTGCTTAATAATCCCACATCGCCCTCACACGGTGAGAATCCACCCCAATTTGCACCAACATCTACTTTCACTGTTGTTCCTTCCAATACTTCCCGTCCAACGGCAACGTCAATTCCACCGACTGCAACTTCAACTCCTTTACCAACTCTTCCCCCACCCCCACCATCTCCGACTTTACCCCTCCCTACGCTTCCACCAACGGCGCCACCACCTGAACCCACACCCTCCCCGGCAGAGACATCTTCCCCCTAAAATTTTCAACTTGATTTTGAATATTTTGTTCGGGAGCAAGAATGCGTGAGATAAAATTCGGGCATCTCATATTATTTTTTTCATTGGCATTGATATTACCCTTGAATGCATCGTTGCAAATAAACCGGTATTTATCTGTGGTATGGCCTCTAAGTATTGAGGCTGATGAATCCGGTAATACTCCACCAGTCGCTTTTAATGACACTTATACTATTGAGGAAGATACCGTGCTGAGCGTATCTGCGGCAGGGGTCTTGGGTAATGACAGTGATGCTGATAGTGATCCGATCAGTGCTTTGATTGTTAATCCTCCTGGAAACGGGAGTCTGATTTTGAACATTGATGGGGGCTTCACTTATTCTCCAAATCCAAACTTTAATGGAACCGATACCTTCATGTACGTGGCGAATGATGGACAAGCAAATAGCAATGTGGCTGTTGTAACTATAACCATTACACCGGTGAACGATCCCCCCACGGCAAACCCGCAAGCAATAACCGTATCCGAAGACAGTAATGTAGGGATTTCTCTGATGGCTTTGGATGTAGATGGTGACTCGCTAACCTTCAGTATAGTGACTCAGCCAGCTCATGGGGTTTTGAGTGGTGCACTTCCAAATCCGATATATACCCCGAATTTGAATTACGATGGGCTGGATTCGTTCACGTTCAAGGTAAATGACGGATTAGTGGATAGCAATATAGCGACGGTTGATATTACGGTTACAGGGATCAACGATGCACCGGTAGCAATAAACGACGCCTATATGGTTAACGAGGATACAGTTCTGAACGTACTTGCTCCTGGTGTGTTGAGTAACGATCAAGATGTTGAGGGAGATGTTTTGAGTGTTCAACTGGTGAGTAATGTTGGCCATGGGGAACTGATCTTCAATACGAACGGTGGTTTTACCTATACGCCAACTGCCAATTACCATGGTACGGATTCATTTACTTATCGCGCTTATGATAGGCAGCTTTATTCGGGTGTGGCAGTAGTAACCATAACCATCAAAAATGTCAACGATCCTCCTGTTGCGCTGGATGATTCCTATATAGTGGCTGAAGATACGCTTTTAAATATCCCCGCTCCAGGGGTACTAAGCAACGATACTGATCCCGAGGGAGGGTTGCTAAGTGCAAGTAAAGTAAGTGATCCGACCTATGGCAGTCTGACTCTTAATGGTAATGGCGGGTTTACTTACTTACCGGCCTCGAATTTTTATGGTACAGATTCATTTACTTATGTCGCAAACGATGGTCAGGCGAATAGCGGTGTAGCAATGGTGAGCATCACGGTGACTCCGGTCAATGATCCGCCAGTTGCAAACCCCCAAGCGAAAACCGTGGCTGAGGATAGCAGTATCGCTATTGTTCTGACAGGCGCAGATGTAGATGGGGATACGCTGATGTTTACCATGGTGACCCAACCGGCTCATGGGACATTGAGCGGAATACCCCCAAGTTTGACGTACACACCCGATCTGAACTATAACGGCTTGGATTCGTTTACTTTCAAGGTAAATGATGGTCAGGTGGATAGTAATGTTGCCACCGTGAGTATCACCGTCACTCCGGTCAATGATGTGCCAATCGCGTTAAATGATGCCTATTCTATTAATGAGGATACGATTTTGAACGTTACTGCGCCGGGTATCTTGAGTAATGACCAAGATGTTGATGGCGATCCATTGAGCGTTTTGCTAGTGAATAACGTCGGTCATGGAACATTGACCCTCAATAGTAATGGTAGTTTTACCTATACCCCAGCTTCAGACTACTTTGGTTCGGATTCATTCACTTATCGTGCTTATGATGGTATTGCCTATTCCGCAATTGCAACAGTTATGCTAACCGTAAATCCAATCAATGATGCGCCAGTGGCTATAAATGATAGTGGTTATCGGGCAAATATTTTGGGCATCAACGTAGCGGCGCCGGGGGTTTTGGTAAACGATTCAGATAAAGATGGTGACCTTTTGGTGGTACGACTTGGGAGTGGACCACTCCATGGAGTACTTACTCTAAACAGCAACGGTGGTTTTATTTATATTCCAAACGCAAATTATCGCGGGACAGATTCATTCACCTATCAAGCCTATGATGGCAAGGCTTATTCTGCTGATGCGACGGTGACCATTGAAGTTGACTCAGTTCGCCCACAGCCACCAGATTGGATTCTGCCAGTAGGGAACAATGGCACTTATCTTATGCGTGAGGATACTGCTATTTTAGAGGTCACGATCTTCGATACCGATACAGATTATGTGCGTTTTCAATGGTGGAACGCCGAGAGGGAAAGATACGAAATTCTCGGTGAAGATACAGAGAGTCCTTTTTTGATTAATCTAAGTTTTAGCCGTTTACCGGTAAATCAATTGAGCCAGGTGTTTGCAGAAGTTTGGGATGATTTCGGAAACGTCTCACTTAACACGCTGAACGATGAGACTTACCTCCAAACTGTGCGACGAATTTTTATCTTTCCCACCACGTTTCGCAATCAAATCTATTTGCCGCTGATATCCAAATGAGAGGTTGGGGTATAATAATGTCCGTTCCCTATGCCCACACTCGAGCGACTTTCAATTGTTGTGCCCGTTTTCAACGAGGAAGAGAATCTGCCTCTCTTGCACCGGGCGATCTGTTCTGCCATGGAGGTTATCCCGTGGGCGTGGGAGGTTGTATTTGTCAATGACGGTAGCCAAGACCGCAGTGGGGAAGTGCTAGAATCTTTAGCACTTTCGGATCCAGACCATGTGCGGGTAGTTGAATTACGGCGTAATTTTGGGCAAACGGCCGCTATCGCCGCCGGAATAGATCATGCCTCGGGGGACGTAATTGTCCTAATGGATGCGGATCTGCAGAACGACCCCGCTGATATCCCGATGATGCTGGAGAAAATTCAAGAGGGGTTTGATGTCGTCAGTGGCTGGCGCGTGCATCGGAAAGATGCGTTTCTTACTCGTACCCTGCCCTCACGAATCGCCAACGGCTTGATTTCTTGGGTTACCGGTGTCCACTTACACGATTATGGTTGTACTCTAAAAGCCTATCGGCGTGAAGTGCTTACGGGGTTTAAACTCTACGGTGAGATGCATCGTTTTATTCCGGTTTATGCTCATGGCGTGGGGGCAAAGATTATCGAGGTGCCGGTTCGTCATCACCCGAGGCGGTTCGGAAGGGCAAAATATGGGCTTGAACGTACGCTCAAGGTGATCCTGGATTTATTTACAGTTAAATTTCTCAACAGTTATGCGAATAAACCGATTTACCTTTTCGGTGGCACGGGTGCGATTCTAATTCTTCTTAGTACGCTATTACTACTTTATCTTTTCATCCGCCGTGTCTTCTTCGGGATCGGCGTATTGACCTCGCCCTTCTTTCAAATGGCCACCATGATTGGGATTTTAGGATTCCAATCAATTTTGATGGGATTGATCGCTGAGTTGCTGGTGCGGACTTATCATGAGTCGCAAGGAAAGCCCACCTATACGATTCGGCGGATTATTCGTAATGGCATAGAGGAATCTGTCTCACTAAATAACACACGCTGAAACTGTTCAATTGCTTATGAAAAACAATAAAAGCGAACAACATCAACGCCAGTTTTTAGTCATCTCTTGGTCGCTTTGGTTGGTGTTTGTTTGGGGTTTGATTAATTGGGCTCAGGCCGTAAATGGTCTGGGCTTTTTTGTTGTGTCTTGGAAATGGCGGTTAGGGTTGGGGGCATGGATTGGCTTGGCGATTTTATGGGTGGGATTGTTGATAACTTCTTATTTTCAAGATGCAACGCCATCGTTGTGGTTACGGCAAACCTTAAGAGGATGGATAGTACGGGTCGTTGGCTCGGTCGTTGCGCTAGGTTTTATAGCGTTTCCGGCAGTTGCCTTAAGTGGATGGTTACCACATCCCGAGGTTTGGGAACCCTTCCCAACACGGTTGATGTTGTTGTGTGTGAGTATCTTTTTCGGTGGAATGGGGATCTCGTTGGTAACAAAGGATGAAATTGGTTGGCTTGGATGGGTGGCAAGCGCTTTGGGGGTAGGCGTTGGGCTTATCTTGTTGCAATATCTACCTGGGATTAGTTCTTATCCTCTTTCTCTGGGTTGGTCTGAGGCAAGCCGTTATTATTATGGGTCGCTGTTCTTTGCCAAACGCATTTATGGTGTTTCCGTTCCTCTATCGCCGCTTCATCCGGCCCGTTATTTGCTTTTAGCCATTCCTTTCGCGTTTGGCAATCTTCCGATATGGGCGCATCGGTTTTGGCAAGTTATTTTGTGGCTAGGATTGAGTTTCTTGGCTTCAGTGGCTCTAGTTAGAAGGCTGCGAATTGAAAATCGCTTTGTGCGCTTTCTGGCCATTATTTGGGGTGCGTTGTTTTTATTGCAAGGGCCAGTATATTATCATCTAACACTATGTGTCATTCCCGTACTTTTGTTCTTTGACATCCAAAAACCTTGGCACACGTTGGCTGTGGTCGTGATCTCTTCGCTTTGGGCAGGAATCTGTCGTGTTAATTGGTTTCCTGTGCCCGGTGCGTTGGCAATTTTCTTGTGGCTCCTTGAAAACCCTATCGGGAAACAGCCTTTTTATTGGTACTATAAGTGGCCCTTTATTTATGGCACGGTTGGTATGGTCGCTGCCTTTGCTGCTCAAGCGGTGTATATAGCACTTTCTGGTCAACCCTCGTGGATGTATGAATCGACCTTCACCTCAGACCTACTTTGGTATCGTCTCTTTCCTAGCCCAACGTATCCGGTAGGGATTATTCGTGGTATTGTATGGGTCTCGTTGCCATTATGGATAATGATTGGTTTTAATGGGTTCCGGAACTTTGCAAAGATTCGTGTTTGGCGGTGGTTAGGAATAGTTGCCATTTTGGGCGTTTTCTTTGCAGGTGGAATGGTGGTCAGTGTTAAGATTGGAGGGGGTAGTAATATTCATAACTTGGACGCGTATCTGGTGTTTCTAATGCTATTAGGGGCATACCTAGCAACCCATCGTATTATTGCAGATAGAGATTCTTTGCAAATATGGCGGCCTGTGCCTATCTTGTTATTGGTAGCGATCATGCCGGTTGGATGGCACATGTATTTTGCGCACCCAATCATGAAACCCGATGAAAAGATAGCCTGGCAGGATGTTGAAATCCTTCGGGATTGGACTCAAAGAGCCACTGCTCAGGGGGGGAGGGTATTATTTATTAATCAGCGCCATTTGTTGACCTTTGGAATCGTGCGGGGGGTGCCGCTGGAGCCTGAGTATGAGTTGCTGGTATTGATGGAAATGGCAATGGCTAATAATTCTCGTTATCTTAACCGTTTCTACAATGATTTACAACATCATAGGTTTGACGTGATCGTTATTGGGACTCCCAATACACCGATAAAAGACCCGACAAAGGATGCGTTTGCAGAGGAGAATAACGCCTGGGTAGAAAGGGTGGTCTTACCATTGCTACAAAATTATAAAGTTGCGCTTATCTTGCCTTCTGATGTTGCTTTGATGGTGCCGCGCACTGAGGACGGTGCCGATTCTCCGTAGATCACGGGCGGATAGTGTTGCGCCTAAGGCAAACTGTGGCTAAGTGGTCTTCATATGGGCATTCCCAGTCCGGGTCTTGACGGAGAGTCGTTATGAGGGCAGAATCGCGGGGGAAAATTACCCAACTGATTTGATAGTTATCCAACCAAAACTCCCATCCTTTATCCAGGGATAAGATCGTCTCATATATTCGAGTTAACTTCTCTCCATAGAAGTCGGTTTGACCATCTATAAAAACACGGTATTCTGGCCAAAGGCGGAATAGCAAATATCCCCCCCAAGGAAAGTAATTCATCATGTTTCCTTTGGGCGAATAGGTAGCAATCCAGTTTGTGGCTTGTACCGGGAATACATTGGGATCGAATTGATTGCGTTCTTTAAGCCAAGGAGACGATAAAGTTAGGCTAACGATGACTAACGATCCTAGGGTTGCCCAAATAGGGAATTTTATTTTGGCCTGCATGTCAAGTAACTGCCGTTCACGATTTTTCCAGGGGGTTTCGGCCAAGAAACTACTTAGTTGTTCGCTTAGGACAGGAGTAAGGACCAGGGCGTAAAGGGGGATGTTGCGTGCACTCGATAGTGCCAGTGCTGTCCATCCCACGACTAGCAAACGATGTGCTATGGGAATGGCCTGCTTCTGGGACATGGATAGCCACAGAGAAAGTAAAATCATCATTAGAAAAGGCCAAGTAGTGGGCGATTGGAAATTTGGAGGAAGGTACTCTTGCGTATGACTGATCAGGTAACGGTTTGTTACATATTCTAGGCTGGTTCTCCAAAGTCGGATACCGACTGGATTGATCAATGTTGTAAGGAATAATAGGATTCCAAGGCTGGAGAAGGTTGCCAATTGACTGCGGGTAAAGGGAATGTCTTTTCTTCCCTTAAGATGTTCCCAAAAGTATTCTGCCCAATAAGCCGCGAAACAGGCGAATCCGGCGATGAAAGCGCCATGGGTGTTTACCCAGATCAACATCAAAAGGAGAGGTTGCCAAAACGGAAGCGGATGTTTGAGACGAAATCGTTCCAACATTCCCAGCCAGATGGTTAGTAGAAGAAACGTAAACACGTGAGGACGGGCTAGAAAATGCAGGCTGGCAGCGGCGAAAGAAAGGAGACTCACTGCAAGAGAAGTGAGAGGGAGCTGGCTAGCTCTGAGCGCTTGGCGGTAAATTAATAGCCACGTGATGGCAATGATAACCCCGACGAGTAATGTAATACCAGGGAAGCCGGCCCATTGATGAACTAGGGCAAAAATTAATTGGGCTAACCATTCATGAGGGGTGAGTGGTTGCCCATGAAGTGTATGTGAGAACAAATCGCGTGTTGGTATCGTGCGTGAGGATAATATGTAAAAACCCAGAGTTAGATGCCGTCCCAAGTCGCCATCCTGATTCAACAGTCGCGTTCCGATGCCTATAACTCCAATCACGATGGCAAGATATAGAATTTCATCAAGTTTGGGTAATACAAAGAGGGGCAAACTTAGTTTCTTTGTTGACATAACAGGCAATAACGGAATGAGGACACGGGATTTACAAGAGCATACTAAAATTATCTCACAAGTTATGATTTCGCCAGATCAACAACGTGGAAGCATATGTTAGGTTGGGCTCTAATCCTCGGCTTTGTTTCAGGAAGTCTGCCCTTTTCGGTTTGGTTGGGCCAAATGTTTTTATCAAAGGATATCCGTCAAATCGGAGATGGCAATCCTGGCGCTACAAATGTTTTCCGAGCCGGTAGTTGGAAAGTTGGGGTCGTGAGTTTACTGTTGGATTATTTTAAAGGCGTTTTTCCAGCAATTATCTCTTATTGGGGGTGGAATATTCGGGATGAAAGGTTAATCTTGGTGATGATGGCCCCTTTACTTGGACATCAATTTTCACCTTTTTTGGGGTTTCGGGGTGGCAAGGGAGTGGCTACAACCTTCGGGGTTTGGACCGGGGTAACTTTATGGGAAGGTCCTGTTGTTCTAGGTTTCCTGCTAGCCATATTTTATTGCCTTCTTGATCATGATGCATGGTCGGTTATATTTGGCATGATTGGATTGCTTTTGTATTGGTTGGTAAAGGGGGCAACGGGAGAAATTTATGGTGCGGCATTGGCAAATCTGTTCTTTTTGTTGTGGACACATCGGATGGCACTGAACGGAAAGATTGGAGTAAAGTTCAGAAAAAAAGACCCCAATATTAGTTAAAGGCGATGAATCCAGAGTGGGTTATCCGTCCCTATCGTCCTGATGATCGCAAAGCCTTGTTCCGAATTGCGGGAGATACCGCTTTTTTCGGTAACCCCATTGAGGCTTACGTGGAAGATCGGAAACTTTTTCTGGATGCTTTTTATGGCTACTACACTGATTACGAGCCCGAACAAGCCTGGGTGGCTGTTGCCGATGATCATGTGATTGGTTTTCTTGTCGGGAGCATAGACCCGAAAAAACATCGGAGAACAATGATGCTTAAGGTCACTCCCAAGTTAATAATGAGGCTTGTGCGAGGCGAATATCGAATTGGACCTAAATCTCGGAGATACTTACGTGAAGTTGTCTTGGCTTTTGCCCGAAGAGAGATACCGGGAGCCGATGAGACTATCTATCCCGCTCATCTTCACGTGAATGTAGATATCCATTGGCGCGGCTATGGCATTGGGAAGGGGCTTTTGATGACTTACCTAGGCCACTTACGCCGCCTTGGAGTACCGGGCGTTCATTTGCAAACGACTAATCTGAACCGGGCGGCGTGCCATGTATATGAGAGTCTTGGTTTTTCGCTTCTTGAGGCTCGCAAGACCCGCATGTGGGAGTGGATAATCAACGAAAAAGTCGAGAATCGGTGCTATGGTTTGCGATTGTAAAAAACAAGGCCAGCGTATATGCTGGCCTTGTCTGGTCTTTGTGATTCTACGGGATTATTGTTTTACAACAACATTGCTGGCTTGCAAACCCTTAGGGCCGCGCTCGATCGAGAACTCGACGACCTGACCCTCTTCAAGGGTGCGGTAGCCATCGCCGCGAATAGCAGAAAAATGAACAAAAACGTCATTTCCACCTTCGCGAGAGATGAAACCATAACCCTTACTTCCATTGAACCACTTGACCGTACCGATGTAACGTTCAGACATTGTATATTGCCTCCTTCAGGCTTAAAAAGGTATTAGGTGTTCAGCTTGTTCCATCGGAACGATCAAACAATTAGGCCCACGGAAATTCCGTGAGCCGCCGTTCTTATTCCGCGAACTTACTGGTTTCCTTGGTTTTGTTTATATCATGTGGTCACTTTTATGTCAAGGGTTTGGGTGAAAAAGATTCATTTAGGGGATGAACTACATAAGATTTTGCTTGCCATTATGCTAAAATTTCACAATTCCAAGTTGATGGAGTAATTCAAATGGAACGAACCGTCCCAAGTACGGCTTCAGGAGAAATTGCGCTTTATCTGCGTACGATTTATTCTCTGTTAAGGTCTACAGAAAAGGTGCAGATTCGGGCTTTAGAGGAAGTCCATCTGGCCACCAATTCCTCGCTTCACCCTGATGCGCGAAAGCCCATTCCTGACACTTCGGCCTTTATTTACAGTCTTCTCCGTTTACCGGAGTGTATTTCAGAGGTTCAGACGGTTATCTTAGGTCAAAGTTTGCAAGTATTTGCGCGACATGGTTATCCTGATGTTGACAAATGGCAGCAAGTTTCTGCTCGCGCCCGGCGTCGGAGATGCTATTTTAACCATCGAGATACTCTGGCGTGTTTGATCGCAAGTCGTTCAGATATTGATGACTTAATTCCCACCTTAACGGCCTTTCAAATAGAATGGAATAAACTTCATCAACTGCTGCAACGACGACCTGCAGATGTAAGTTGGGAGAGGTTAGTTAATGATCCAACTTTATCTCAAGCGTTGGCGAATTTATTGAAAATAAGCGAGGATGATCTGGAACGGCTACGGGCTGTATGGGGGACACGGTTTGCTGTGAATTTGCAGCGAATAGCCCATCGAACATGTAACATAAGCGTGCGTTTGCTCAGCGGGTCATTGACAGAATATCGGCGTGCTACACGCGCGTGGTGGGAAAATGTGGTGCGTGCGCATCCTGAATTACTGGAACGCCCGGTCTACTTTGTCTCTAGTAATACCCACAGTATGGCCAATTTACTTTCTGGATATGCCTTGGTCAAGCGTGAAGAACTAATTCGCTTTCTGTATCATGAGAATTATGCCGACTGGCTCGAAGAATGGCGAAATATTGAACAACGTCAATTGCAGGGCGAAGAAAACTTTTTATATTACATCCTCAAGAAATATCAACAAACTCCGAAAGGGCGTTATACACTTAAGGAGCAATTGGAACACGAAAAGGAGCGTGGAATATACCGTATTCCTAGTGAGAATTACTTCGATATCGAGGTTCAAGTTATTCGATTATCTGCGCTGAAAGAGAAAAATTTCGATCCTCGTGTTCGTATAGGCAATATGGATTTCCTTGCACAAAGCAATGCACTTATCCTAAATATAGATTATCCTCTTGGCCTTGGGGCTTACAATCTCCTGAGCCTTATTGCTGAGTATATTGAACCCATCCTAGGGGTATATATCATGGGTAAGGCGGCTACTTTAAATGGTCGCTTAGGAGACGTGACGATCCCTAATGTGGTTCAAGATGAACATTCTCAAAATACTTACCTGTTTCAAAACTGCTTTAGTGCATCAGATGTCTCACCCCACCTGATCTTTGGCACTGTGTTAGATAACCAAAAAGCGGTGAGCGTCTTCGGCACCTTTTTACAAAATGCGCGAATTATGGATGTGGTCTATCGGGAAGGGTATACGGACATTGAAATGGAGGCTGGACCGTATCTTTCAGCCATTTATGAAATGACTCGTCCGAAGCGGCATCCCGTAAATGAGATTGTAAGCCTTTACAATCTTCCTTTTGATGTGGGTATTTTGCATTATTCATCAGATACCCCTTTAAGCAAAGGAAAGAATTTGGGCGCAGGAACGCTCTCCTATTTTGGCATGGATTCAACCTATGCAACAACCATTGCCATCATAAAGCGAATTTTTTCCAACGAACGAACACGACTTACTTAAAAACCAGAGCGGTCTCATTGAGAAGACCGCTCTGGAGCCAGGTGGCTATTTATCTAAGGCTCGAAGTTGGTCGCGCAGGCGCGCAGCGGTCTCACGGAAGGTTTCAAGTTTTTGGCGTTCTTTTTCGACAATTGGGGCTGGTGCTCGCTCGGCGAACGGGCTGGCTAATAAAGTTTCCAGTCGTGAAATTTGTTGTTCAACTTCTGCCAATTCTTTTTGCAAGCGCGCTCGTTCCTCCTCAAGGTCAATCAAATTGGCCAACGGAATATAAATTTCCACACCTCTTGCCACCAGACCAATCTCGTTACCGGATCGAGTGACCCGATTCTTGAGAATTTGCAATTCTTCGGCTGAAACTCCGGCGAGCGTGGCAATGATTTGTGATTGCTCATTTAGCATTTCAGCATGATCTCCTGCCACGATTAAGGCGGGTATTTTTCTGGCAGGGGGGACTTTCTTTTCGGTACGTACGTTACGGATAGCCCGGATGATGTCCTGTAATAATGTAAATTGTTCGGTTTTTTCCTCTTCCCAATCCTCGGGTGGTTGAGCCTCAGGCCAGCGCGCGATGATCAGCGCCTCAGCCCAACCCTCCCTGGGCGCAAGCAGATCGCTTTTCGATTGGGCGGCTTGTTTTAGATGCCCCCACAATGCTTCGGTAACAAAGGGGGTGAAAGGATGAAGTAATCTTAGGCACGTATCTAAGATGCGAACCAGGGTATATGCAGTATAGAAAGCCCGGTCACCTCCCTGTGCTAATTGGAGTTTGGCAATCTCGATGTACCAGTCAGCAAATTCTGACCAGAAGAAATCATAAATTTGGCGCCCGGCTTCACCAAATTGATAAGACTCAAACAACCGCTCAACTTCGCGCAATAAGTTTTGCAGACGTGCCCAAATCCATGAATCGGCCAACGTCCATTGTGGTGATGATTGGGGGCTTGAAGGGCATGTATCTAGCGCTCCAATGACGAACCTTCCGGCATTCCACACTTTATTGGCAAAATTCCGGTTTGCCTCAACCTTCTTGAGGCTTAGATTGATGTCATTTCCCGGGGTTGAGCCCACTAACAAAGTGAAGCGGAGCGCATCGGTGCCCATCTGATTCATGACCTCAAGAGGATCAATCACGTTCCCCTTGGTTTTGCTCATTTTTTGTCCGTGTTCGTCGCGAATCAAGCCATGTAAATAAACTGTGTGGAACGGTTCGCGGCCCGTAAACTCTAAGCCGAACATGATCATTCGGGCTACCCAGAAGAAGAGAATATCGTATCCGGTTTCCAAGACCGAAGTGGGATAGAAGTATTTATAATCAGGGGTCTCCTCCGGCCATCCTAAAGTGGAAAAGGGCCACAATCCTGATGAGAACCATGTGTCTAAGACATCTTCGTCCTGATGAATGTGCGGACTATTACACGTAGCGCAGGATGTAGGATCTTCGCGGGCAACGGTCATAGCCCCACAATCATCGCAATACCAAACCGGAATCCGGTGTCCCCACCACAATTGACGACTGATGCACCAATCCTGGATGTTTTCCATCCAATTGTAGTAGATTTTGGTAAAGCGCTCGGGTATGATACGGATACGTCCTTCGCGTACGGCTTGTAGCGCGGCTTCAGCCAATGGTTTAATACGGACAAACCACTGTTCTGAGAGGCGAGGTTCGACGATCTCGCCTCCACGCTGAGAGCGAGGTACAGTGATCGTATATGGTTCTTCCTTGATGACCAAGCCGGCTGCACGCATGTCTTCCCAAAGTTTTTTACGGCATTCGAAGCGATCCAAACCGGCATATGGCCCACCGGCTTCATTAATGCGAGCCTCTTCAGTCATGATATTGATAATTTCGAGATTATGGCGTAAGGCAATCTGGTAGTCATTAGGATCATGGGCAGGGGTGACTTTGAGGGCACCGGTGCCGAAACTGGGGTCTACATATGAGTCGGCGATAACCGGAATAAGACGCCCTAGAATGGGTACTCGAACCATACGACCCACAAAAGACGTGTAGCGCTCATCCTGAGGGTTAACCGCAACGGCGGTGTCCCCTAAAATGGTTTCAGGGCGAGTCGTAGCGACGGGAATGTAGGTATTGGGATCGTCAGCAAGCACATACTTGAAATAATAGAGGGTGCCGGGCTCTTCAGAATACTCTACTTCGAGATCCGAAACGGCGGTACGGAGACCTGGTGACCAATTGATCATCCGCAGACCGCGGTAGATTAACCCCTTTTCATACAAGCGTACGAAGGCTTCACGCACAGCGCGCGAAAGCCCTTCATCAAGAGTGAAGCGCTCGCGGCTCCAGTCACAAGAAGCGCCCAAGCGGCGAATTTGACGGGTAATAATACCACCGTACTTTTCCTTCCATGCCCAAACCCGCTTGAGAAAGGCCTCGCGTCCGAGGTGTTCGCGGCGTAATCCTTCTTTAGCCAGTTCACGCTCAACTAAAAGCTGGGTTGCAATTCCAGCGTGGTCGGTACCAGGAACCCAAAGGGTGGGTTCCCCCTTCATACGGTGGTAGCGGATCATCAAATCTTCCATGGCCACGAACATAGCATGGCCAAGATGGAGTTCACCCGTTACGTTTGGCGGGGGGATGCTGATCACGAACGGTTTATGGGAGGGGTCAAAATTGGGTAAATTCGGATCGTTCCATGGTTTGAAATAACCCCGTTCCTCCCACCAGTTGTAAAGCGGCTCCTCAATGGCAGAAAAGTCATACGTTTTGGGTAAGTTGTAACCAGACATGCGCACCTCTTGGGGTCAAGATTCTGAAAATCTAAACTTAATGAAAAACCTTTCCTCCTCATATGAGGACGAAAGGTTTCCTTCCGCGGTACCACCTCATTTCGCTGGTGTATGACCAACGCACTTTCCCGGACGTTCATCCGGTTTTCGCGATAACGGGCTCACCCGTGCCGGTCTACTCTCCCTGGTCGGGATTTCTTCGGCCATCATGCCGGACGACTTCAGTCAGGTCCACTCTGCAGAGGTTCTCAGCCAATGACCTCTTTTTCTGTCAGGGGTTGCCCAACCTACTCCTTCCGGCGGTTTTAATATTGAACTTGCCCCGATTATACAGAGAAGCCCAAGAGATGTCAAATCGGGAAATGCCTTTTATAATGTGAGGTGGCAAACGCTTGGAGTTAGGGAGAACAAATTTGCGAAATAAACATTTGCTTACCGTAATAGTTTTTAGTTTGCTTTTTCTTATTGCTTGTTCATCGGTTACCCGTGAAGATGGTTCAATCAATGTGTCTGATGTAAATACCGTACCATCCCGTACAGATACCGTTGAGCACACACCTTCTATTACACCTGAACCCACCTCTACCCTTACACTGACACCGACGTTAACTTCGTCAATTACCATTACTCCGACAATTACTAATACTCCAACACCATCGGCTACATTTACCCTCACGTTTACTCCCACGTTTGATTTTCCTGATGTTGTCGTGAAAATGCAAGCACATTGTCGCTACGGTCCAGCGCGGGCATATCTTCATGCGGCTGATCTCTATCCGGGAGATCATGGGACAGTACGAGGGCGATTTCGGTATAGTGCCTGGTTATATGTTAAATTCGATAAACTCAATTACTTTTGCTGGGTTTCCCCCTCTGTGGTGGATGTGACCGGGGATGTTACTAGGGTCTACTTCACCGAACCACGCTTGCCCGGCCCAAGTGTCTTATATCCACCACCGAGTGATGTTCAGGCAATTCGGGATGGGACTCAGGTAACAGTATCTTGGCGCCGTGTGCCAATGACCGAAGATGATGATCGTGGGTATATGTTGGATGTATTCGTTTGCCAGCAGGGCAACCTGGTCTGGTGGCCTGTTGCGCTATCGGATCAAAATCAGACCAGTTACACATTTACGGATGAGCCTGGGTGTTCCCAACCCTCGGGCGGGGTACTTTATACCGTTGAGAAGCACGGTTACTCTCATCCCGTTGCGATTCCTTGGCCTGCGCCATAGGGTGGATCGGTTTGAAAAGTGTGTTTGTAATATCAATAGCCATAACTTCAACCCGTTGATGGTCAGGAGAAAACAAAACGCCCCACTCGTTCGGACAAATTCGAGTGGGGCGGGGTAAATTGCTAGCCTGATCGCTTACAATCCTTTACGGCGGCGGCCTTCAGCATCCGCAGCTTTTAATGCCATGAAAACGGATTGGGGTGCCATTTCCCCTAGTTCGTTGAATATGGTTTCGCCAGGAGCACAGGCTTTTTCGGCTGCACGCATTAGATCGTCATCGCTGACATTCTCAAGACCAATTTCAGCCAGGGTTGTTGGTAATCCAACAGCCTCACAGAAAGCGTAAACCTCATTAATGGTTTCGGGGGTTTTTCCGGTAAGGAATAAGGAGGTAAGAGTACCGATTGCCACCTTTTCACCGTGGAAATAATGATGGGTGGGCTCTAAGACGGTGAGACCATTGTGGATGGCATGGGCTGCAGCCAATCCACCCGACTCAAATCCTAAACCGCTGAGGAGAGTGTTGGCTTCAACCACTTTTTCGAAAGCAGGGGTTACAACGCCAGCGTGGTTAGCGGTCACAGCCTGAACGCCATAGGTCAGCAGAGTTTCGTAACAAAGTCGGGCTAAAGCATAAGCGGTCATTGAGCCAAGGCGCCCAGTCATATTGGGGGCACGCTTAATCTGGCAGGATTCGGCTTCAAACCAGGTGGCCAATGCGTCGCCCATTCCGCTGATCAGGAAGCGTGCCGGGGCTTTTACAATGATGCGAGTGTCTACCAGGACGACGTTGGGATTACTGGGCAAGAAGAGGTAGCGCTTGAATTGACCCTCTGGCGTATAAATAACCGAAAGTGCACTGCATGGGGCGTCGGTTGAAGCGATGGTAGGAATAATGATAACCGGGAGTCCCAGGAAATGTGCTACAGCCTTGGCGGTATCTAGTGTTTTACCACCTCCTATTCCAATGACAACCTGAGCCTCGAAACTTTGGCCTACCGTTACTAAACGCCCGATTTCTTCATCCGAGCATTCTCCACCAAACTTTTCAACATGGGTGTTGATGTGACTTTGAAGTAAAGGAAGTAGTTCGGGAAGGATCGCTTTGTGAACGAATGGGTCGGCCAATAACAAAGCCTTGGATCCCAGCCGAGCACTTTCTTCACCCAAGTATTCCAAGGCATTATAGCCTTGTACATAACGTCCAGGGAAAATTGTGGTTGTAATCATTTTCGGATACCTCCTAAAAATTAGTGATAAATTTCACAATTGGGATTCTAGCACATTGTTACAAATTTCACAAATAATAAAGCAAAACGATTATCATTGAAATAGGGTGACTTTTATCATGATATGGCCGATCCTATTATCGTTGCACGCCGCGTCGCATGAGCAGTAGATAAAGACCGAAAACAATAATTGCAATTGAGCCAGTGTTGCCGAGCAGGGTAGGGGCTGCGGAGGGATTGCTGGCGATATAGAGTGAAAGCCCTGCGATGCCGAGCACACCGGCTGGAATAAGGGGCCACCAGAGGGCGCTCGATCTGATTATTCGACTTGATAAAGAAATCAGAACCCAGCCGAACGCAAACCAAAGCAAAAATAAACCAATTGCCGACAACGTTGGTTCTACATTTATACGGCTCAAAAGAGCATACATCCCAGGGCCGAGTCCTAGGCAGAGTCCACCTGGGATTAACCAGCCAATAGCGTGACTGCGGACGCCTAATGCAATGAACACGATTCCACTAGCAATCGAAACTAAAAAAGCAAAATCACTTACTCTGGCGGGAGTGATAAGAACCACATAGGCAATAGCAGCACTCATTACTGTGAAGATAAATGCCCAACCGGCCGACCGGGTAAAGAACCAAGGGGTAAGTATCCCAATAATAAGGCCACTTAGTGTAAGACCAACAGCAATCACGCCAAGCCAGGTTGAGAAGGTAGAGGGAAGAGTAGCAACAAGTGAATAACTCATCCCGGCTATCCCGACCCCAAACAAGAAAGCGCTTATGGCCCAAGACGATAGATAACGGGCCCATAAAGACCATCCCCCCAACAAGAGACCACTTGTAATCAATGCCAACCACCGAAGATGGTTTGGCCATAAGTAAGGATCCGCGAGGATTAAGGATCCGGCAATAATAAGGATTGAACCAATGGCTACTTGCCAAGGCGGCGGATAAAACTTCTTTTTTTCGGTGATTGGGTTTTCGTTCATGTTTGAGGAACCAGGTGAAATGTTTATATGCTTACCAACTAAGTTTATGCGTTTTTCAATCTACTGAGAGAGCCACTTAAGTCACAATTAAGAGGTGTTCAGGGAAGTATGCCCAACTCTCGTCCACGGATAACTGCCTGAAGGCGGTCCTTTACATTTAGTTTGGATAGAATATTGGAAAGATGATTTTTTACCGTCCCTTCCGAAATAAAGAGACGTTCCGCGATCTCTTTATTGGAGATACCTGTGGCAACTAATCGCAAAACCTCGATTTCACGCGGCGAAAGGATATTCTCGGTGCCGGCGGGATGAGGGACAGTACGTGGCAAGCGTGAAAACTCAGCCACCACTTTGGCCGTTATTGACGGTAGAAGAAAATATTCACCTCTTGCAGCTGAGCGAATTGCCTCAAATAATTTCTCAGAGGAAACGTCTTTGAGTAAATAGCCAATTGCACCAGCGCGGAGACCCTCGAAAACATCTTCATCGTCATCGAAGGTCGTGAGAACAATAACATTGCAGTCGGGGTGCAGGCTACGAATACGTCGGGTGGCTTGAACACCATCCAATACAGGCATTCGTAAGTCCATCAAGATAACCTGGGGTCGAAGCAGATGTGCTAGCCGAATGGCTTCTTCCCCATTACTTGCTTCTCCCACGACCTCAAATTCGGGGCGGGAATTTAAGAGCGTTTTTAGCCCTTCTCGAAAGAGAGCCTGATCATCCACCAACATGATTTTTATTTTGGCCATAATTTACCTCGGTGGGTAATACCATACGAATAGAGAAGCCCTGACCCTCTACGGATTGGATATCTAGTTGGCCGTTGAGCTGTGCCACACGCTCGCGCATTCCCAGCAATCCAAACCCATTTTGCGTCGAGGCTACTCCCCCAATACCATTGTCCTGAATCGTTAGGCAAATCTCTGTGGGCGATTCGAAGTTTAGGGTAACTCGGAGCTCGGTAGCATGGGAATGCTTAAGGGTATTGTTCAATCCTTCTTGGACTGCCCGCAATAATGTCAGAGCAACTTGAGGCGAGACAGTGTGTGGAGTGCCAATGATGTTAAGAGTGGTTTTAATCCCACTACTATTCCCTGCATCTAAGATTTGTTGTATCTGGGGGATTAACGGGCCTTCTGCCAAGGGGGCTCGGAGTGCTGCTACAGATTGGCGCACATCGTGCAAAGCGTGTTGGGTTAGAACTTCGGCTTTGTTGAGTAAGTAAACCGCTTTCTGAGGATCTCGTTCCAGGACGGCTTGGGCGGCGCGAATTTGGATATTAATCGCTGTTAGATGGTGACCTAAACCGTCATGGATCTCACGGGCAAGGCGGTTGCGTTCGCGGGTTATGGCTAACTCTTCGGCTTGAAGGGCGTACTGACGTAACCTTTGATTCGCGTTTTCAAGATCATGCACTAATTGCTGTACTTCTCGCTTAGCCTTTTCCTCATTCAGGGCCATTTGGGTAAATACCAGGATAAAGATTTGTCCTGCAAGAAAGACGGGGGCATTTGCCCATGCAATTTGCCAACCGCCCCCAACAAGGACGATTAGAAAGGCATAACTGATGAGAAGCAAAGCATTGATGATTTGTCGCCAGACCCCCTGTAATAAGATGACACTGTGGCCTACAAGTGGAAGAAGGGCTAGAAAATCAAACCCACTTTGTCCATCAAGAAAAACCAACCCCATGCCTAGGGGAATCTGGATTAAGAAATATAAGATGCGATAGGATGTCTCGGTATGGGCGAGGGCTATTTGATATCCGTAGATCCCTATTCCCAAGTAAATTACCCCAATGACCAGCGTCGCAGTTAGGAGAGGGATGGAAATCTCCTGAACTGTGCTTAGCATAGTGAAAAAAGCAGCCAGCACCATGACCGAGAAGGCCAAATGAATTCCACTGCCTGCGAAAATAGATTGCTGGTTGTCTTTTGTCATCGTAATTCAATTATAAAACGTATGCCCCCGTAACTTCTTGCATATTGAGAAAATAGGCCTTAGGTATGACCCCAATCCCATTTTCTGGTCAACATGAGCGTTTACACTCAAATTAGATGCTTTATCGGGAGGGATTGGTTGTGAAAACACTTCTGATATATCCAGAATTTCCAAACACCTTTTGGAGTTTTAAATATGCGCTACGATTTATCGAAAAGAAAGCTTCCTCGCCACCGTTGGGATTGTTGACCGTTGCATCTATGCTTCCTGAGGAATGGCCAAAGCGATTGGTTGATATGAATGTTGAACCTCTAACTGACGATGCTATTGCTTGGGCTGATTTGGTGATGATTTCGGCCATGGTTGTGCAGCGATCTTCCGCAAAGGAGGTCATAGAGCGTTGCAAACAGGCCGGAAAGCGCGTCGTGGCTGGAGGTCCGCTCTTTTCGGCAGAATGGTCAAGGTTTCCGGATGTTGATCATCTAGTACTTGGGGAAGGCGAGATTACGGTGCCTCAATTCTTAGAGGATCTTGAAAGGGGGAATCCCCAACCCCTTTATCGAGCTAACACCTATGCGGATTTGAGCACAACACCTATCCCCGCGTGGAAATTGGCTAAGGTTTCTGCCTATGACTCATTGAACATCCAATATTCTCGTGGCTGTCCATATAACTGTGAGTTTTGTAATGTGACCGCGCTTTTTGGGCATCGTCCGCGGACAAAAAATCCCGATCAAATTATTGCAGAGTTAGATGCTATGTATTATGGCTTGAGATGGCGACGAAATATCTTCTTTGTGGATGACAACTTTATCGGAGATCGTCGTCACGTTAAGGAAGAAGTTTTGCCGGCTTTGATCACTTGGCGCAAGGGAAAAGCGGGATGTCCCTTCATTACTGAGGCTTCGATAAATTTAGCCGACGATCCGGAACTTATCGCCATGATGCGCGAAGCAGGATTTGTGTCTGTGTTTGTTGGGATCGAAACACCTTTAGAAGAAAGTCTGAGCGAATGTCATAAATCGCACAATTTGCGCCGAGATTTATTGGCCAGTGTGCGCCGCTTGCAACGAGCGGGCATACAAGTAATGGGTGGCTTTATCGTGGGTTTTGACCACGATCCACCCTCCGTTTTTGAACGACAAGTGGAGTTCATCCAAAGTAGCGGTATCGTCACGGCTATGGTGGGAATGCTACAAGCTCCTTACGGCACGCCGTTACACGAGCGATTAGCCGCCGAAGGACGCCTGCAATTCGAAATCAGTGGTGATAACACAGACGGAAGTACCAATATCATTCCCAAGATGGGTTTGACGCAGTTGCGTGAAGGCTATCAACGTATATTAAGAGAAATATATAGCCCTCGCGGTTTTTATGAACGGGTTAGAAATTTCTTGGATCAATACGAACCGCCTCGGATAAGTACTCCAATAAGAGGAGAGGAAATCAAGGCTTTCTTTAAGGCGATTTGGGAATTGGGAGTTAAAGGTAGAGAACGACGAGAATTCTGGTCGTTATTACTTCACTCACTGATAAAGTATCCTCAGAAATTTGTTCATGCGATAACCTTAGCCATTTATGGATTTCATTTTCGACAAGTAAGTCAGGGAATAAATGAGATCAAATAATCTGATTATGTCCAAGATAAGAGCAAACTTCTGAGGTGGTGTTCTAATGTCTTAAAGGAGTAATGCTTAAGACCTAGATGATAATTGTGTTCAGTCATTTCTTCAGACAAGTCTGGATGGGTTAGGATCTGTTCGACCCGTTTAACGGTACGATCCGTGATAAAACCATCGAACTCGATAGTGCGGAAACCCTTGGGTTTGATATCATAAGCATAGATTGAGTAGTTGTTGATAAGAATAGGACGGCGAAAGTACACGGCTTCCAGGAAGGCATTACCAAAGCCCTCAAAAGTAGAGGGATAAGTGACCAAATCTGCTTGCGGATAAACATCCCAAAGGGTATAGATTTTGCGGCCATCGGGTGTTTGACCACGCTGGTCGCGGATAACGTCGGAGACGAAATTAACCGCAACCTTGAGTGTATGTGCCAGCCAGCGGATGTGTTGCTCATAATCGTACCCTTCGTCCCCACTGGCATGAGAAATGATTAGGCGAGCCTTTAGACCCAAACGATGGACAAGTTCGATAGCATGCTCGATGCCCTTACGTTGAACTACACGAGTGGGTTGGAGAAAGAAGTATTCATCGTCGCGAATGCCTAAGTCTTGGCGTAAATATTTCGTGTAGTCATTATCTATAATCGGCGGATGCGCAAAATCCATTACATTCGGAACCAAAACCGAAGCTATGCCTGTTCGATGCGCTAATTGATGGGACGCAGATGAATTTATAACCACATGCCTAATAAAGGGGAGGTTAGGGGGGAAGGCCTGATTTAGATAGTCCCAGACACAATTTACCATAAACCGCGTGCGTTCCCAAAAGAAATCATGATGATGAGCAATCGTGGGAATTCCCGATTCGGCAATAAGTTCGCATAGGGCCAACCCCAGGGGGAGGTTCATGGGAATAGCCAGAGCATTTTCAACAGTCAATACGTCAATCCGGAATTGCGTGATGAAACGTTTCAAATGGCCCTTTAAGTAACGTTTCATTTGTGAGATTTCTCTTGTTAGGGTAGGCGGGCGGATTCGCTGTCCAAATGCAATGTTGTTAATCTTGGCGATATCGGGATGACGAAATGAAGCCTCTGGAACAATATAGGCGGAATCCGTTGAGCGATTAGATTCCCCAGCAAAAAAGAAACACGTATGTCCCATTTGTTCCAATACGGTAACCCACTTTTCGCTTTCCAGCGAGACCCCATCGGTGCCTGCAAAACGGGTGGAAACAAAGCCTAAATTTTTCATGATCCCTCCACAGAACATGCCTCACAGATACACCTTTGTTTTCACCTCGTTACACTTATGGCGCCGGAAGTGGGTGAGACGGATAACATCCAAGTATCCGTAGCATGGGTGCAAACTCATGTAGATTTTCCAAAGCCCGCTCAACGACGTTATTGGCTGTGGAACCTAAAAAATCAACATAAAAAAGATATTCACCCGGTCTGCCGATCATTGGGCGCGACTCAATTTTGGCCAAATCAATTTCGCGAAGGGCAAAAACGGCCAACGCGCGGAATAAGGCGCCTGGGCGGTTGATTAGCGTGAATACGATGGACGTTTTTGCTTGGAAGTGTGGGGGATCAATGGGCTCACGATCAAGGATTAAGAAGCGCGTAAAGTTAGCCGTATGATCTTCAAGACCTTCGGCAAGAATCTTCATATTATAGACTTCGGCGGCGCGCCGCGAAGCAATAGCCGCTACAGTAGGATCAGATTGGTGGCTTAAAAGACGCACGGCTCCGGCTGTATCGTAAACTGGTTCAATATGAGAGATACCCATTCGCTTTAAGGTTTCACGGCATTGAGCCAACGCTTGAGGATGACTAATCACCTTTTGCAAATCCTTAATCTTTGCGCCTGGCAAGCCGATCAAGCAGTGCTGGATCCTCAAGTGATACTCGCCAACGATATGTAGCGAGTGGGACAAAAGGAGGTCATAATTCTGATGCACACTGCCTGCCAAGGAATTTTCGATAGGAATAATCCCTTGATGTGCGATTCCATGTTCGACGGCCTCGAACACGGTTTCAAACGATTCGCATGGCAAGGTCTCAATTTGAGAACCGAAATATTCAATAGCCGCGCTTTCAGAATAGGCACCGTGTTCACCTTGAAAGGCTATTATTTTCATGATGACTATATCTCTGGTTGCTAAAAATCAGGATCAATTTCCCTTTACCCAATCTGCAACGAGCGTTTGGTATTTGACCGGCTCAAACTCAACAAACCGATATGTGGCCACCTGCTTGAGAAAATAAGGGTCGCGTGAAAAATAATCACGAAGTTGGTCTTCGCTCTCGGCACGGGCAATAACAATACCACCGATGCGGGGATTAATTGGTCCAGACATTAGAAGCATCCCGCTATCGTAGCCTTCCTGCAGAAAGGCACGATGCTCAGGGACGATGGGGGCTATTTGCTCAAAAGGGAGGGTGTAGGTAATTTCGATCAAAAAGTGTTTCATCGTTTTACTCCTAGCAGGGAGGTTGAGCTTGTTTTCGTTCAGCCAATAGGTCAAGCAGAGCCATGAGTCCATAGAGATAAGAACGCCATCCCAAACCACTAATTTGGCCCACACATACCGGGGCTATTAGGGATTTATGCCGGAATGATTCACGAGCATAAATGTTAGAGATATGGACTTCGATAGCCGGTTTACCGAGCGCCGCCAAGGTATCCCTGAGGGCTACGCTGGTATGGGTAAACCCGCCCGCATTGATTAATAGGCCGTCCAACCAGTCCATGTTGGCAATAATGTGGTCAATAATCTGCCCCTCTGAATTGCTCTGGAAGATTCGCAGGATGGCGTTACGATTTTTCGCATAGTCAATTAATCTCCCATTAATCCAATCCAAATCAAAACCACCATAAACACCAGGCTCACGCCTCCCCAACAAACCCAAATTCGGGCCATGTACCACCAAAACATGAAAGCAATGATCAGCCTGCATGAACTGCCTCCCTATGAGAAGAGATAGCCTGCTTAATTAGCCGGTCGTCAACACCGGACACCAAATCCACTTTCCCAATCTGATACGGTAGGGCCCAACGCAATTTACCCTGCCGATGTTTTTTATCGTATCGAATGACACTTAATATGCGATCCCCGTCTTCCAGTAGGGGATGATAGACTGGAAGCGTCCATCGGTTAATGAGGTCAATAATACGCTCAGCTTCCATAGAGGATAGAATACCGAGTTGCTCTGCCAACTTGGACTCCACTGCCATTCCAACGCTCACCGCTTCGCCGTGACGAATTGTGTAACCACTGAGCGTTTCCAAGGCATGACCAATTGTATGCCCAAAATTCAAAATAGCCCTAAGCCCATTTTCATATGGATCAGCCTGTACGACATTTACTTTAACCGCGACAGCGCGAAGGAGCAAATTTTCATCCATCCAAAAACCCTGAGGCCCCCTATCCAACCAAGAAAAAAGGAGTGGATCTGCGATAACCGCATGCTTAATAACTTCGGCCATCCCCGAAAGGAATTCCGATCTTGGTAATGTATCCAAATACTCCGGATCTACCAACACCGCCAAGGGGCGCTTAAAAGTGCCAATTAAGTTTTTTCCCTTGGGAAGATCGAGCCCGGTTTTCCCGCCAATGCTGGCGTCTACCATTGCCAACAAAGAAGTGGGAATTTGGATAAGCGGCAAACCACGCATATACGTGGATGCCACAAATCCAACAATGTCCCCGATCACCCCTCCTCCTAGGGCAATAACCAGATCACCGCGATCTATGTGTGCTTTCAGCAATCGGTCATATAAGTCTGCAACGGTCTCGAGATTCTTATACTCCTCACCATCAGGAATGGCAATTAAATAGGGTGTATAACCAAACCTCCTCAGCTCAGCTATCAAGGGTTCGCCATGGAGTGCGGCTATAGTATGGTTTGAGATCACTGCAATACGTACAGTATTTGAAAGACCAAACGAATTGAGAAGTATGTCAAGTAAGGAAAACAATCTCCTTCCCACCAGGATTTTGCAAACTCCATCCGGATAACTCAAATCTACAATAGAAGCACTAACTAAACCAATGATGGTATCTGCTATCTGCTGAGGCGATTTACCTGAAGTATCCACTTGCCAGAAAATCTTGCGATAAACTTCGCGGCGCCTCTCCCAAAGCTCAACCAGAGTTCTCTTGGGATCATCGTTCGTTAACAAAGGACGATAACCCACTTCCTTATCATTTAGGCGCCGCTGGAGCACTTCGAGATCACAAGTCAAACACACCACAGTTCCAGACTGCTCACACAACTTTCGATTATCATCGCTCAAAAGCGTTCCTCCCCCGGTTGCCAGCACCACCTCATTCTGACTGAGAATCTCGCGTAACACTTGAGACTCAATCTCCCGAAAGGCCGCTTCTCCTTTTTGGGCAAATATCTCTGTTATGTTTTGACCCACACGATGACATATTGCTTCATCCAGATCTACAAACGGTAACCCCATCTTTGCGGCCACAAGTCTGCCAACCGTCGTTTTTCCCGTGCCCATGAACCCAGTCAAAATGATGCGTTGAGTCATCGCTTCATCTCCTCTAAACTGTCACCCCCCAATTTCTCCACCAAGGCCTCCGCCAGCACCCACGCTAACATGGCTTCCCCAATAACCGAAGCCGCCGGTACCGCACAGATATCAGAGCGCTGATAAACCGGAGCAGCCGCACGGCCATTAACAATATCCACAGATTGAGGGGGAGTACCAGTTGTAGCAATGGGCTTCATAGCTGCCCTAACCACGATCGGATTGCCATTGCTCATACCCCCTTCGATACCCCCAGCGCGGTTAGTAAAACGTGTAACCCCTCCATTTGAATCGAGAAATAGGTCATCATGCACTTGTGTACCTGGCAAACTTGCATTTTCAAACGCAGGGCCTATCTCAACCCCTTTTATAGCCTGGATTGATAACATCGCCATGGCGATCCGAGCATCCAACCTGCGATCCCAATGCACATGTGAACCCAAACCAACCGGCACATTAACAGCCTGAACCTCAAAAATACCCCCCAGAGTATCTTTATTGCGCCGGGCCTCATCTATTGCCATCTTCATACGTTCTCCATCCTCTGAATTAGGGCAGCGAACGTCACTGGCTTCCGCTTCTGCCCACAATTCTGGATAAGGACGCGAGGGAATATTGGCTACTACAGATCCTATCTGACACACATAACTTCCGACCATAATACCAAACTGGGCTAGCAATTGTTTGGCAATCGCTCCCACGGCAACACGAGCCGCCGTTTCCCTGGCACTTGCGCGTTCTAGAATTGGCCGGGCATCATCAAAGCGATACTTAATCATCCCTGCATAATCGGCATGCCCTGGCCGAGGTACGGTTAGCGGTTCTAAAAGTCCTTGCTCCCACTTCTCTTTCCAGTTTGCCCAATCCCGATTTTCTATTCGAAGCGCCAAAGGTGCACCAGTGGTGATCTTATTGATAACCCCGCTGAGAATTTCCACCCGATCTTGCTCAATCTTCATGCGGTGGCTACGGCCATATCCTCTTTGACGCCGCGAAAGTTCAAGGTTGATTTGATCCAAATCAATTGGCAAACCTGCTGGCAAACCCTCGATAATGGCCAACAAACAAGGCCCGTGAGACTCACCGGCTGTGAGAAACCGCAGCATACCCCACCTCCATACGTTGAATAGCCTCTAAACAGGCGCTACGCATAATCTCTATCGGCGCATCTACACCACACCAAGCACGAAACGATAGCGCCCCTTGATGCACCAGCATATCTAAGCCATTAATCCCAACCGCACCTGCTTTTTCCGCGCGTTTGAGCAAAGAAGTCTTAGGTGGATTGTAGATCAGATCAATGACCAGCCAATGCGCTGGAAAACGAAATGAGTCGGGAAGGGGCGAAACATTCACTTCTGGCCACGTGCCTAACGGCGTGGCATTTATCAACAACGACACATCTTCGGCCCAAGCCAGCCAATTTACATCTTGGAACAATATGAGGTCAAAAATGGTGCGAAAATCCCAGCGCTCAATTTCTTTCAGCAAGGTTTGACCCCGTTCTAAATGACGCGCCACGAAGGAAACTGCCCGGAAACCGATCTTGCACAGTGCATAAGCCACCGCTCGCGCTGCACCTCCCGTCCCCAAAATAACGGCATGCTCGTGAGGGACTTGTTCTAGGTAGGAAGATGTGGCCTGCAAAAAACCTTCGACATCGGTGTTATCACCATACAGCCATCTTTTCCCATTGGCCGGATCTTCCCGAACCATAACGGTATTAACCGCACCCAGCACCTTTGCTACCTCGCTCACTTCATCTAAATACCGAAAGATGGCTTGTTTATAAGGGGCCGTCACATTGAATCCTCTAGCACCTAGTGCACGCAACCCTCGAATAGCCTCCTCCAAGTAATGAGGCGGAAACGGAAAAGCCAAATAGACCCAATTGAGACCTACATGAGCAAACGCAGCGTTTTGCATTGAAGGCGAAAAGCTGTGTTGCAATGGCCAACCAACAATCCCTACGATCTGGGTCTGTGCGTCAATTTTCAACATAGGTTGCTCCTAGGTTTTGCATAATGGTCAAGAAGCCGGGGAATGAATCTGCCGCACAATCAAGGTCGTCTATCACCGTTTCTCCTTCTGCCACCAAACCAGCCACAAAGAGACTCATAGCTAGACGATGATCGCCGTGACTGCTCACTGGCGCACCCCTTAGTTGGGTGGGGCCCCAAATCTCAAAACCATCCGGTCTCTCTTCGATACGAGCACCGAGCCTTTTCAGTTCCTGGACTACGGTAGCAATGCGATCCGTCTCTTTGACCCTTAGTTCTGCAGCATCATGAACAACCGTTCGTCCCTGTGCTTGAGTAGCCAGAACGGCTAAGATAGGAAACTCATCAATCATCCGCACCACTAAATCACCTCCAACCTCTACGGCTTCTAACGGACTGGTTCGCACCTCAAGATCAGCCACCGGCTCGTTGGCCATCAAGCGCTCATTTTCGATCCGTATTTCTGCACCCATTTGACACAAAGCATCTAACAACCCGGTCCGCGTTGGGTTTATTCCAACATTCTTGATCTTGACATGGGATTGAGGCACAAGCAAAGCCGCAGCCAACACGAAAGCTGCTGAAGAAAAGTCTCCTGGAACATTGATCTCCAGAGAAGATAAGGGGTGCAAGGGGGGAACCAGGGTAATTTCACGAACACCGTCAGAATCGCAGGCTTTGAGGTCAACCCCCATAGCTCTCAGCATACGCTCGGTATGGTCGCGGGCAGGGGCTGTTTCAAGGATTGTGGTTGGCGAATCAGCATGCAGGGCCGCAAGCAAAATAGCGCTTTTCACTTGAGCACTGGGCACATCCAGCACCAAGCGCGCACCATGGAGCAAGTGTTTCCCGGCAATGAGAATGGGCGCGTGTCCATCTGTCGTATAGATAGATGCCCCCATTTGTCGCAAGGGTTTGGCCACGCGTTCCATGGGCCGTCGAAGCAACTGCTCTTCACCAGTGAGAGTGCTCTCAAAAGGTTGAGCCACTAATAACCCTACCAACAAGCGCATGGTGGTTCCAGAGCGAATACAATTGATCGGAGTTCCAGGAGCATGAAACCCTTTCAATCCCTTTCCGTGAACCACGGCGGTGTGCGGTTCGGGCATCCTTACCTCAACCCCTAGGTCGCGTAAGGCACCTGCTGTTGCCAGACAATCACCACTCGGTAGAAAGTTAGAAACTGTGGTTGTTCCTTGAGCCATTGCCCCTAGGAGCAAGGCGCGATGAGAAATGGATTTATCTCCAGGTAGATAAACTGTACCTTCTAAACCCGAACACGAGCAAACACGAACCGGACTCATTGGAGATGCCTCCTTCGTTCTTCACGGGCGTATTCCAACCAGGTCTTAAGTCGTGCCTCATCTTCACTTTCTAAGATCCGAATAAGATCGTTCATGGTTTGCGCAAACGTCTTCACACTTCTAAGGATATTAGGGCGATTGGTCTGCAAGATGTCCAACATCATTTGAACATCTGAGCCAGCCAGACGAGAGGTATCTCGAAACCCACTGGCAACCAGGTGCCATAAAAAGTTATCCGGGTCTGTCATCTGAGATGCCGCAGCAACCAGGGTACAGGCTACAAGGTAAGGCAAGTGACTGCTTGTGGCAACCAAACGGTCATGCGTTGCAGCATCCAGAAGCTTAGGACGAGCACCAATAGACCGGACAAGTTGGATTGCTAGACCCAAAGCCCGAGGTGATGTCTTCTCCGTTGGGACGAGAACGAAAAGGCGATCTCGAAATAGAGCCGCATCCGCATTACGAGCACCGGATACCTCTCGTCCACACAACGGATGACCACCAATGGCTTCTACACCCGCAGGCAAATGTTCCATTTTTTCACAGATACGCGCTTTAGTGCTTCCCAGGTCAATGACTATGGTGCCGGGCCTTAAAAATTGCGAGATGGTTTCTAAGAGGGTCAGGATCGTCCGAACTGGCGTGGCTAAAACAATGACATCGGATTGGGAAACGGCTTCTTCCAACCTCTGATCACCGCGATCAATCCAACCCTGAGCGTAGCACCAGTGAAGAGCGTCTGGATCTTGATCTACGCCCAAAATCCGATGACAGTGAGGCCTTAAAGCCGCCGCAAGTGATGCGCCCATTAACCCCAACCCAATGATGGTAAAGTCTGTTTCGGCCAGAGACTTCATAGCGAACGACCTACGGCCTGGGCTACAGGGGCAAGATTGCGCATAAGTGCATTAAAGCGCTCTGGGGTTAAGGATTGCGCACCATCCGAAAGGGCTTGATCAGGGTGCGGATGTACCTCAATGATCAACCCATCTGCCCCGGCTGCGACAGCCGCTCGCGAGACCGGTTCAACCAACTCCCAGCGCCCGGTGCCGTGACTGGGGTCAATAAACACGGGCAAATGCGAGAGCATCTTAAGCGCCGGCGCGGCATTGATATCCAGGGTGTTGCGGGTGTAGTTCTCAAACGTGCGTATTCCCCGCTCACATAAGATCACGCGGTGATTACCGTGGGTGAGGATGTATTCGGCCGACATGAGCAGTTCTTCCAGGGTTGAGGACATCCCACGCTTAAGCAAAACAGGTTTTTGGGATTCACCCACCGCGTGAAGCAAGGGGAAATTTTGCATATTACGTGCCCCAATTTGCAGGATGTCGGCATATTCGGCGACCAGCGGAAGGGTTTGGATATCCATCACTTCGGTTACAACTGGCAGCCCGGTGATCTCGCTGGCTTCTTTGAGAAACCTTAAACCTTCTTCGCCTAATCCCTGAAACGAATAGGGTGAGGTACGTGGTTTGTAAGCTCCACCACGTAGCATATGGGCACCCGCCTCTTTGACTCTTTGGGCTGCTTCAAGGATTTGCTCCCGACTCTCAACCGCACAGGGACCGGCGATCACCACAACACGTTCACCCCCAACTCTGATGCCATTAATCTCAAAAACCGTATCCTCCGGATGGAATTCTCGCGAAGCCAGTTTATAAGGCTTTAGCACCGGGAGGAGTTTATCTACACCCTCCATATGCACCAGTTGATCCTTATTGATAATACGGTCATCTCCAATGACCCCCAAAATGGTGACCTCGGTACCTCGGGAAAAGTGCACCTTAAGCCCGTAGGATTCAATTCGCTGAGCCACTTTCTGAATCTGTTCCTCAGAAGCATTGGGTTTCATAACGACAATCATCGCGCTCCTCCTTTCAATTCAATTTTTGTTTACTACTCGACCCCGGCCCAGTCAGGGCGCAGGGATTGTGCCTGTTCCAAATAAACATGATGAGGGGGAAAAGATAGTGTGGCGTGAATCAATACACGCAAGCAATGGGTTAAACTGTTTTCCACAGCCATTTCCTGCAGGCATAACATAGGAACTTGTGACCATCCCATTTCCCGCACAGCCTGTGCCGGGTAGACCGCGTTCAGATCCGGCGTAGCAGAGAAGATGATGGAAACAACATTTTCGGGTGAAAGACGATTCTTTTCGATGAGTGCACTCATCAAACGATGGGTGGAAGACAAAATGGCTTCGGGGGTATTCTCTCGACAAGTGATTGCGCCACGAATTGCGACCAAGTTCATAAACACTGCCTCCGGATATAAAACAAATGACGTGGAGCAGGTTGCTCCACGTCATTCTTTACCAATTCAGGGGTTGCCTCTTTCTACCACTACCTACGGCCAACCACCTTCTTGGAGCAACCTGCTCCTAGGAGGGGCCCAATAAAAGTAGTAATAGAAAAAGGCAAACCGTGACATAAGGGGTGAATTGATTCTCAGGTGTAGAATTGCGGGCTATATTAATCACTTACCTCAAATTTGTCAAGGTTTGGGGGCTGCGTAAATTGGAATCCAGAAAATTGTTAGACAAATTTTTACACCACTTCCACAAAATTGGGGTATGATAATATATAAGCCCACCAGGTATGAACTCGTTCAGGGCCACACCAATTCCAAGATTTCCCAGACTGTGAGGTTCCCCAATGAACACCTATAAACGCGTCCATAATTTCAATCCCGGTCCTTCGGTCCTGCCGGTGCCGGTTTTGGAGCAAGCACAGCGAGAGATGCTCGACTATCAGGGCACCGGTATGTCGGTAATGGAAATGTCTCACCGTTCTAAAGAGTTTGAGGCCATCATCCAAACTGCCGAAGCCGATCTGCGCGAACTTATGGGAATTCCCCAAAACTACAAGGTCATGTTCTTGCAGGGTGGAGCGTCATTGCAGTTCGCTATGGTGGCGATGAACTTGCGGCCAGCTGGTGCTTCTGCTGATTACATTGTGACCGGCGCTTGGAGCCGTACCGCGCTCAAAGAGGCGCAGAAATTGGGCAACACGCGTGTGGTTTTTAACGGGGAAAGCGAAAACTTCACCCGATTACCCGAGGACAGTGAACTTTCATTTGATCCCAACGCCGCCTACGTTCACTTTTGCCACAACGAAACCATCCATGGCGTTGAGTTCAAACGAGAACCGACTGTGCCCGAGGGAGTCCCTTTAGTATGCGACATGTCATCCGATTTCTTAAGTCAGCCGATTGACGTCAGCAAATACGGCGTTATTTACGCCGGCGCTCAGAAAAATGCCGGTCCCGCTGGCGTCACGATTGTGATTGTGCGAGAGGATCTACTCGCCCGGGTACCGGAAAAACTGCCGGTGATGCTGGATTATAAGGTGCTGGCAGAAAGCGGATCGCTCCATAACACGCCGCCTTGCTACGCCATATATATCACCGGTTTAGTCCTGAAATGGCTGAAAGGCTTGGGTGGTGTATCAAAAATGTACGAAATTAACCGCCAGAAAGCCGATATGGTATATAAAGTGATTGATGAAAGCGGTGGTTTCTACCGTGGTCATGCGCGTCCCGAGGCACGCTCCATCATGAACATCCCCTTCCGCTTGCCCAGTGAAGATTTGGAGGAAATCTTCGTCAAGGAAGCCAAAAAGGCCGACTTGATCGGGCTGAAGGGTCACCGTTCCGTTGGCGGCTTGCGGGCTTCACTTTATAATGCGCTTCCGTTAGAGTCCGCTCGTGCACTGGTGGACTTTATGAAGGACTTCCAACAGCGATACGGATAAACACAATAGGCAAAAACTTCCCCAAGCCCCTTGCTTCCATTATGGCAGGGGGCTTGGGTTTTAGCGCTTTACTGCGATCAAGGTACCATCACCAGCAGGGTAAAGGTGTGCTACAACGCGAGGGTCATTGGCAACCATACGATTAAAATCCCGTATGGCGTCAATAACAGGGCCATGGAAGGGCAGGGCAACACTCCCCCCCCACAGCGCATTATGGAACGCGATCACCCCGCCGGAGGGGACCAGATTTAGGGCGCAGTCATAATAATAGGGATAGCCCTCTTTATCAGCATCTATGAAAACAAAGTCAAACGGCCCCCAACGCGCTGCCTTGGAGAGCAAGCGCTTGGCTTCACCTTCAAGAAGGAGAATTTGGCCTGCCAGGCCTGCCCGCTCAAAATTTTGTCGGGCTAACGCCGCATGTCGAGCCGACTTCTCAATAGTGACCACGATTCCATCTGGTGGAAGCGCGCGTGCGATCCACAGCGTGCTGTAACCGGCCAGCGTTCCGATTTCCAGTACGTGGTGTGCTCGGCATAAACGCACCAGCAAACTCAGAAATGCACCTTCCTCCGGAGTAATGGCAACATCCGGAAGCCCCTGCTCGATCAGACTTTCACGTACCCAGCGCAAAATTTCATCTTCTTGGGCAAAAAGATGGGCAATATACTCGTGAATGTCATGGGAATCCGGGGTTGTTTGGGGCATCACTTTACTCAGTGGGGGAGAATCATTTTCATTTCAGAATTGGGTATCTTCACAATGTTTGGATTATACAATGATCCTAAATCTATACGTTCTTGACCATATGGTAAATGCTCAATGGGGTAACTTATGAAGATTAGCCCAAATTCTTGTGATGACTTACACGTGACAAAAAGCACAAACTTGTTGTATACATGATTAGTCAACGTTGAGGCGAGGAGGTAGCGTATGCTTTATGCACTGGTAGGGGTGGGGGCGTTAGGCTGTGCTGTTGCAGCGGTCACATCGAAACGCATGTTGATCTCCGCTATTTGGTTAGCCCTAGCAAGTGCGTTGGTTGCTTTAGATATGTATCTGTTAGGAGCGCCCTTCATTGCCGTCATTGAACTGAGCGTGGGGGCGGGGCTAGTTACCGTGCTCTTTGTTTTTGCGATTAACCTAACCGGAGACGAGGCACTTCCGGTCGCGAATTCCGTGTTCAAGTGGCTTGCTCTGACTTTGATCCTAGCCTGCAGTGGTATTACCGCCTATTTGGTATTCCCGCGTTCATTACTGTCCCCATCCAATCCCGAGACCTTGCCATTACTCACGATTTTTTGGGATCTACGGCGTCTGGATACCTGGCTACAGGCTTTCCTCATTTTCGCCGGAGCGCTTACAGTTTTGGGGCTTTTCCGCTCAGCCTCACATGAATCGGCTAAAAAGGAGGAATAATCCGATGAATTACCCTGATGGGATCATCGTTGCCCTGACCATATTGGGTTTGGTCGGGATTGGGATTTATGCCATCATTGTCTCGCGTAATCTGATCAAAATTGTGGTCGGAATGCAAATTATGGTCAAGGGCGTACTATTAGCTTTCGTGCTCGCCGGGCGAGTCAGCGGTAACATTGGACTAGGCCAAAGCCTAGCACTCACCGTTATCGTTGTGGATACCATTGTTGCGGTTGTCGCCTTAGCGCTTACGGTTCAAGTGCACAAGCGTTTTGGAAGCCTCGATCCCCAAGCCTTAACCACATTGCGGAGGTGATTGCGGTGCCCAACTGGTTACTCCTCCTTCCCATTGGCGTCCCCTGGTTGGGATGCATCGGCGTTTGGATGGTAGGAGATCGCCGCCCCAAATTCCAGCATAGTCTAGCGGTTTTCTTCTCAGTGCTGTCCGCTGGCGCCGGCTTGATGTTGATTCCGTATAGCACACAGCGACTTACCCTGATGCTCCCCCTCGGCGGTGTTTTTGACGACTTTCGTTTAGCCACCGATGGATTAGGCGTTTTTCTGGCTGTGGTCGCTACGGTGATTGGCTCGCTGGCCGTTATCTTCTCTGTGGATTACATGCATGGTGAGCATTCATTGGGACGATATTACGCCTTTGTCCTTTTCTTTATCGGTTCGATGGTTGGGTTGGTGCTAACCACCAGTCTACTTTGGATGTTTGTATTCTGGGAACTTACTGCGCTGTGCTCTTATGCCCTGATCGCATTTCACAATGACGACCCCAAGGCTGTCCGCGGTGGAATCAAGGCACTGATCATGACTCAATTTGGCGGACTGGGATTGCTCTTTGGCGCCCTTTTACTATATACCTATACCGGAAGTTATGAGATTAATTCATTTCTGAGTAATCCTGGCGTTCTCCCGGCCTCGGTGCTAAATTGGATGGCCTTCGGTTTCTTGATCGCCGCGGCGGCAAAATCTGCCCAATTTCCGTTTCAAACCTGGTTACCGGACGCCATGGAAGCCCCAACGCCGATAAGTGCGCTCATCCATGCGGCAACGATGGTCAATGCCGGTGTTTACTTACTGGCTCGGTTTTATCCGGCGTTCGAGGCGGTGCCAGGTTGGAAACTAGCCGTTATGATTGTAGGAATGCTATCGGCCCTTCTCGCAGCCCTAATGGCATTGGTGGCCTTTGATTTGAAGCGCGTCCTGGCTTACTCCACCGTAAGCCAATTGGGTTTTATGGTATATGCGGTGGGTGCTGGAGGGGTCTTTGCTAGTCAGTTCCATCTTATGAGTCATTCTGTCTTCAAGGCACTGCTCTTTTTGGGTGCAGGTGCAGTCATTCATGCTTTAGGTACCCGGGACATGCGCGAGATGGGGGGGCTGGGCAAGAGGATGCCCTTTACCCGGACAGTGTTTATCTTAGGCGCGCTTGCCTTGGCAGGTCTCCCTATCTTTAACGGTTTTTGGAGTAAGGAATTGATCCTTGAGATTGGGCTTGGGCATGGTAACCCATCTTGGATCGCCGCGTTAATGATTTTGAGTGCGGGCCTAACAGCAGCCTATACCCTGCGCATGGTCATCTTGGTTTTCTATGGTCAAGCCAGGAGAGATCATCATGTTCACGATGCCGGGAATGCCATGAAAACCGCCCTATTTCCTCTTGCAGTTGGCTCACTGAGCACCTGGCTTCTGTTAGGGCCGTTCTACCAGGCTCTGAAAACCAGCTTGCCGTTCCATAAATTCGAGTTTGATGAAACTTGGCTTCACATGGCAGAATCCGTTCATTCCACTATTGGAATGACCTTGGAAGTAGGGTTAGAGGTTTTACGCCAGCCCTTTACCTACATAGTACTGCTGGTGGTCATACTCGGAGGAGTATCTTGGTTGGGACGGAAGCGATTAAGTGTGCTTATTGCGACCTTCAAAGGCGTGGAACAGGCGGCGCAAAGCACCTTTGGATTCGATGCCATCAATGACGCTATTGTGAAATCCGTTCAAAAAACCGGTGAAGCCCTACGAGTCACACAAACCGGATATCTAGCATGGAACGTTTTGGCGGTTCTATTGGGTTGGCTGGTGGTCCTTATCCTGACCTTGCTGGGGAGGATCGGCTAAATGGATGCTAGCATGGCTGTAATAGGACTCTTAACCCTGCCGTTTATTGGAGCACCCCTTGCATACCTTGGGGATCGTATCCTCTTACGCCGTGGGTCAAACCCGCGCCTTGGCCAATGGATCACCCTAATCATATTATTGGTGTGTTTGCTTGGCCTAATTGTCTTTTGGACGCAAAATCCCGCAGGGGATTCTTTGTGGATATGGGTTGGATCTATTGTACTGCACTGGGATGGACTGTCATTTCTGTTAGCCTTTACTGTTATTTTATTGGCAACTTTGGTGGCTTTATTTTCTGGCCCTTATATTCGCGACGAAAAAGCCCAGGATAAGTATTTTTCACTGCTTCTGCTTATGGTCGGCGCCATCATTGGACTTGGTTCAGCCAATGACCTATTCAACCTCTGGATCTGGTTTGAACTGATGGCGGTTAGCACCTATCTTTTAGTGGCTTTTTATCCCCAAGAGCAGGGCTCGCTAGAAGCAGGTGTCAAGTACCTGGTACAGAGTGCCGTCGGATCGGTACTGATCCTCCTCGCCATTGCCATCACTTATGCCTATGCTGGGACGCTTCAACTGGATGGTATACGCGCCCGATTTGTTGAACTCAATCCTGCGCTTATCGGAAGCGGGGTATTGTTTATTATCGGCTTTGGGGTCAAGGCTGCACTCGTGCCAATGCATACTTGGCTTCCTGATGCTCATGCCCAAGCGCCCAGTGGGATCAGCGCCATGCTTTCGGGGATCGTTATTGAAGCCGGGCTAGTAGCCATGTTGCGTGCGCTCTTTGCACTGGGTGCAGAAGCCACTTGGTGGGGTGTGCTATTGATGGGGTTCGGTGCGATCAACATGTTCTTAGGAAATCTGTTGGCACTTCGGCAACAGCAAATCAAGCGATTGCTGGCTTTTTCCAGTGTGGCTCAAGTAGGCTATATGTTGGCGGGTATAGGAGTTGGATTAGCCTATCATCAACCCATAGCCATTGCCGGCGGAATGTTCCACCTTTTCACCCATGCCCTCATGAAAGGATTAGCCTTTCTAGCCGTAGGCGCACTTCTGTATGCCTTGGTTATTAGTCAACACCAGCATACACCACTGACGCTCGATGATGTTAGAGGAGCAGCACGCCGCTACCCACTGGTCAGTTTAACCCTTGCAATTGCTCTGTTAGGACTGGGAGGATTGCCCCCCATGGCCGGTTTTATGTCCAAGTGGCAAATCCTAGTAGGTGGTTTCATGAGCCAGTCCGGCGCTTCGATTGCTCTAATGGTCTTTGCAGGATTAAATAGCGTCTTATCACTGGGATATTACGCTCCCATTGTAAACCGGCTTTACCAGCAATCTCCCTCTGAAGTTGTGGAGAAAGGTGGGCACATCCCAGGGCTCATGGTATTGCCGTTAATCATCCTCGGTTTGGGTATTCTATTACTGGGCTTGGTTCCCTCATTAATGAATCCCATCAATGAATGGGCCGCGTCAAGTCTAATGGGATTGGGCATACGCTAATCAGGGAGAAGGCTCATGGATATTTTGTTGACTCCCCCTCTCGCTTTTCTAATTTATCTGGTGGTCTCTTTGGGAATTTTGGCATTGGGCAAACTTCTCGCCCCGCCTGAAAAACACTCATCGCTCAAAGACAGTCCCTATGCCAGCGGTGAGGAAGCGGAATTGAGTTTTGCCGCACCGGGATATTCGCCTTTCTTTCTGATCGCGTTCTTCTTTGCCGTGGTTCATTTGGGTGTTCTGATCATTGGTACCGGGGACTTCTCGCCCCGGATATTACCTTATCTTATCGGTGTGTTATTGACTTTGCTGGCAGTTATATTGGGCTAGGAATAGTCGTAAAGGAGCAAAGAGATGAGTGAGAAAAAAGAATCACGCTTTTTGGACAAGATACGAACCTGGGCCAGAGTAAATTCTCCCTGGGCACTGCACTACAACAGTGGTTCCTGTAACGGTTGTGACATCGAGATCCTGGCCACTCTGACTCCGCGCTATGATGTGGAACGATTTGGGATTAAGTTGCAAGGTAGTCCACGTCACGCGGATGTATTAATCTGCACCGGGCCGGTGACCCTGCAATCCCGGGACCGTTTGCTTCGCATTTATGAACAAATGCCAGAACCCAAATTTGTGGTGGTCGTGGGTTCATGCGGGATTTCTGGGGGAGTCTTCCAAGGATGCTATAACGTCCTGGGAGGGATTGAAAAAGTTATTCCGGTTGATATGTATATTCCGGGTTGCCCTCCTAAACCAGAAGCGATTATTTTTGGTATCGTGCAACTGCTCGAAGCCCTGAAAACAGGGCGCAAACCCGATTCAATGGCCTCTTTACCGCAACCGGCATTCGAAACGGCGGGAGGAACACAATGAACCAAGAAGGAACCCAGGATGCGCTTCTGAAACAGGCGCTAGATGTGATCCGTCCATGGGTTAAAGAGGAACACAACCCCCAACCCAACCGCCTGGATGTGGTGATCGGACGTGAGGATCTGTTGGCAGTGGTTGAGGCACTTAAGAATGCCCGCTGGGGTTACCTAAGCGCTATCACCGGCTTGGATCGTCCATCTACACCGCCACCCGAATCCGTAGAGAACCAGGAAGGCACAATTGAAGTGTTATATCACTTTTGTGAGAAAGATAAAGTCCTGACTCTGCGCGTTAGTGTTCCTTATAATGATGCCTCTCTCCCATCAATTTGCAATATTCTACCTTCGGCGACCTTATTTGAACGCGAATTAAGCGAGATGTTTGGCATCAGCATCATAGGAACACCGGATCCTAGCCGGTTGCTTCTTCCGGATAGTTGGCCTAGCGGGGTTTACCCCTTGCGAAAATCGTTTAGCGGCTTTTCAGAGGTTACGGAGGCGCAAAAATGAGCGGCGAGAGATTTGTTATTCCAATCGGCCCCCAGCATCCGGCACTAAAGGAACCAAGTCATTTTGAGATTTTTGTGGATGGTGAGCAAGTTACAGGGGCTACCTTGCGCCTAGGATATGTCCACCGCGGAATCGAAAAAGGGGCGGAGCAACGTACCTGGACGCAAAACCTCTACCTCATGGAACGCATCTGTGGCATCTGTTCTCATGTTCACGCACTGGCTTTTGCGCAAGGGGTTGAAGCCCTGGCAGGGGTACAGGCACCACCCCGAGCCCGTGCTATTCGGCAGGTCATTGCCGAATTGGAACGCCTTCACAGCCATCTGCTCTGGTTGGGGGTTGCTGCCCATGAGGCCGGGTTCGATGCGTTGTTCATGTATAGTTGGCGAGACCGCGAAGTCGTTATGGACTTGCTGGAATTGGTAAGCGGCAACCGAGTCAACTACTCGGCCAACTTGCTCGGCGGTGTGAAGTTTGATATCACGGCTGAACAAAAAGTTCGCATCTTGGATGGGTTAAACTTTATCGAGGAACGGGTACATTACTATTTGGGTGTGGTCAATACTGATGAAACCTTTCTCGGACGAACTCGCGGGGTTGGATTGCTTTCTCGTGAAGAAGCCGAACGCTTAGGCGCTGTTGGTCCTACTGCACGGGCATCCGGTGTAACGCGAGATGTGCGAGTGGATGCTCCATATGCCGCTTATTCTGAGTTCCCGGTGAAAATGGTGGTAAGCCAACAAGGGGACTTGCAAGCGCGCTTTGTTGTTCGCCTGGATGAGTGTTTTGAGAGCATCCGCGTTATCCGTGAGATTCTAAACAATATGCCGGAAAGCGAACTGGTTGCAAGAATGCCGCGACGTATTCCAGCCGGCGAGGTGGTTAGCCGCGTTGAAGCGCCACGGGGAGAATTGTTCTATTTCATTGTCAGCGGCGGCGGGGATAAACCCGAGCGGGTCAAAGTGCGCACACCCAGCCTGGCCAACTGGGGTACAGTATTGGCGACCGCCCCCGGCCATAAACTGGCTGACATCCCTATGTTGGTAGCCGGAATTGATCCTTGTTTCTCGTGCAATGACCGATGATGCCAAACCTGTTGTTTACGGAGTAGCCATCCTATGACCCTGAATTTGCACCCTTTGGTGATTCTACTGATTTTTCCAGGCGGGTTGTTCCTGATCCTAGCTGGTTTGGCCTATGAGTATATGGATCGAAAACTGGTAGCGCGATTCCAAAACCGCATCGGGCCGCGGTGGTTCCAGCCCCTCGCAGATCTAGTCAAACTTCTTTCCAAGGAAGAAATCGTTCCCCAGGGTGTTCAGCGAGGGTTGTTTTATCTCTTGCCTCTTTTTGCCCTTGCTTCTGCACTAACTGCCGCGCTCTATGTGCCAATGGTGGGCCTAAAACCCGCTTATACCTTTCAAGGGGATCTTATCGTCACAATTTATTTGCTCAGTGTGCTAACTTTAAGCATGGGGCTCGCCGGAGCGAGTACAGTAGATCGTTTTGCGCTAATGGGTGCCACCCGAACGTTGACACAGTTATTCTCATATGAGGCACCTTTCATGCTAGCGCTGTTAGGACCGGCCATTGCGGCACAATCCTGGCAAATTGGTAACATAAACGAGTTCGCTGGACAGAACCTATGGATGCTGGTTGCTCAACCCATCGGATTCTTGGTCGCTTTAGTAGGCTTGATGGGTAAGTTAGAACTCCCTCCCTTTGATGCCCCCGAAGCCGAAACAGAAATCGTTGCAGGTGCTCTGACCGAGTATAGTGGGCGGGGTTTAGCCTTATTTCGCTTGGGAAAAGACATCGAATTAGTCATTGGATTAACATTAGTGGCGGCGTTTTATTTGGGCGGATTGCATTCGCCTTTCGATTTTATCCTCAAAACCTTGGGATTACTTCTCGCTGTCGCTTTGATGCAAACCCTGTTTGCACGCCTGCGTATAGACCAGGTGGTCGGGCTGTGGTGGCGTATCGGAACCATCTTGGCGGTAATACAACTGATTGCCATCATCGCCGGGCGTTATTTAGGGACTTTGATATTCTAGAGGTGTGACATGACTATCGGCAGCATGTTCGGCGACGTCTTCCGCTCGTTATTCAAGAAACCTGTCACAGAGCGCTATCCGTTTCAACGCCCTTGGGTTCCAGAGCGCCTGCGCGCAAAAGTAGTGTGGAATCCAGAGAACTGCTCGGGTTGCCAACTCTGTGTTAAAGACTGCCCGGCCAATGCGCTAGAACTTATTGTTGTGGATAAGGCCAGCAAACGATTTGTAATGCGTTATCACGCCGATCGTTGTATTTACTGTGCGCAATGCATCGAGAGTTGTCGCTTTAAGTGCCTGGGATTTTCCACCGAGGAGTGGGAACTTGCCTCAGCCAACAAGACGCCTTTCGAGGTGATGTACGGGAGAGACGAGGACATTCAGTTCCTGCTCGAACGCGCCGCTCAGGCGTGCTCTGAACAACCTGTGGAGTGCGGAGAGGCAAAGTAACTAGCCGGACCTAATACTGAGCAAGTGGAATCCCCTCTACTTGCTCGCAAGATTTTTGGTAAAGAACTTTCATACAAACTCTGCTCGCAGATTTGACCCCGTAGAATCTACGGGGTCAAATCTGTAATTTTCACGGTCCTTTGTCGTCTCAAAAACCCCAAGTTTATACGCTTAAAAATGACGATCTGAACCTCTATGATAAATACGGGAATGTAAAAACACCATCCCGTTGGGAGGTTCCTATCCTTGTCTACCTCGATCTCGTATTCCCCACCTCCGTTGATTTCTTTGCGTGGTATTACAAAGTCTTTCCCAGGGGTGCTGGCGAATGATGCCATTGACCTTGATGTTTATCCGGGAGAAATTCACGCTCTTCTAGGCGAAAACGGGGCCGGCAAGAGCACACTGATGAAAATCCTTTATGGATTTTACCGAGCCGATGCGGGACAGATTCTTTTTGAGGGCAAGCCAGTTGCCATTCGATCACCACAGGATGCAATACGGCCCCATATTGGAATGGTTTTTCAGGATTTCTCCCTCATTCCTGCATTTAGCGTCGCCGAGAACATTGCCTTGTTTTTATCCGATCTCAAGGCCATCCCGGATATGCAGGAGATAAATCGTCTCATCCGCAACCTCTCTAGCCGTTATGGCATGGATATTACCCCTGAAGCCTTGGTGGCGCACCTTTCCATCGGCGAACAACAGAAAGTTGAAATCCTAAAATTGCTGATATCAAAGGCGCGTATCTTGATACTAGATGAACCAACTCGTGTGCTAGCCCCCCACGAAGTTGATGCACTTTTTCGGGTTTTAGACAATCTCCGCAAAGAGGGATATACCATCCTATTAATCACTCATAAAATGAAAGAAGTGTTCGCATGCGCCGATCGCATCACCATCCTACGGGGTGGGCGAGTCATGGGAACGTTACTGCGATCAGAAGCAGACGAGAAGAAATTAATCTCGCTCATGTTTGGAAAGGAATTAGCAGACGTTGTCCCAGTGCGAGAGCGAAAACAACACAACGAACCACCACTATTAGATCTACATGGGGTGGAAACTCGCAGTAACGGAATGGGTGTGAGCCTTAAGGATATACACCTCAAAATTTATCCTGGCGAAATTGTGGGTGTTGCAGGGGTTTCCGGTAATGGGCAAAGAGAACTTTGCGATCTAATTTTAGGAATGATCCCATGTGCAAAAGGGCGGAAATACCTTTTTGGAAAGGACGTCACTCATTTAGCTGTTCCCCAAATTCGCCGCAGTGGGGTGGGATTTATCCCAGAAAATCCCCTTACCATGGCAGTCGTGCCATTCATGACCGTCCTTGAAAATATTGTGATGACCCAAACATACCGTTATATCCGTTGGGGCGGGCTTGGCATTGACTGGTTGAGACTTCGCAGCGATGTCGAAGCCGCTATGGCCAAGATGGGTTTCTTGTTTTCCCTCTTCGTTCCAGTACATCCTGAAACGTGCTACAGAAACCGAATTAATTTCAGCCATTTATACGGTACGACGGGGTGATCTCTACGTTGATCCTAAAATGATCCGGGTTTTATTCACTGAACCAAGTGGATCCAAAAAGCCAATGCAAATTGAACAAGAACCGCTTTCGCCGAGAGAAAAAAGAAGTATTATGTCTGATTGTGCAAGGGTACACCAACCGCCAAATCGGTGAAATATTACATATCAGCGTTCGTACCGTTGAAGGTCACCGCGCAAATATATCGGCAAAATTGGGGTTGCATAGTCGGGTGGAATTCGTACGTTATGCCCGTGAACATGGATTGATTGATTGATTAATTAGCGCGCTTATCGTAATGGGTTTGATTAAAGGATGTAATCGGTTATAAATCAACAAGATCAGTTGTCTAGACCATACGTAAAAATAAACTAGAGAGGGCTTCTGATGGTCGAGCAGGATGCTAGAATGCCCAATGGGTAGAGAATGGGTAAATCAAGGGCAAGGGTAATTCTGGCAAGGCAATTTATTTCGTATAGGTTTATTACAGCAAACGCAGGATTAGAAGCCCATGGAAGTTGCGTAGCGGTGTTTTACGCCTATCATTTTCGGCATAAATAATGATGTAACCCCTAAAAAATATGGCTGGCGCGTTCACGGAAAGAACAAACAAAAATCTATCGATCCAAACGCCGAGCGTCGATAGATATTAGAATCAAAAGCAGTCAAAAAGATTAGAATGTTGTTGTTTCTGTTATAGATTCTGATTTGTATAAATAATCAGAATCTATATTGATGCCTCAGCAGTCTATACCTAGTAACAGACCAGTGCATGATGAACAGGGGATTTAATCGCCAAAGCCCAATCAAGTGCATATGTTCCCGCTGCATAAAAACACCCACACCGCTAATCCAGAAATGACCATGGTGCAGAGACTCTGCTTTGGAGCCCGCTTGTCGAAAATCTATTAAGCCGCTATGGTGTACCTATACTCTCGTGCGCAAATCGCCACTGGTTTTTAATCCTCAGCATCCCAAACCCGTAATAATCTCTAATTCTAAGAATAGGAGTGCCGCAGAACTACCCCTTAAGGGATCCGGCCAGCAGACCGCGCAAGAAATAACGTCCTGCGAGAATATAAACCAATAAAGGTGGGAGCGCGGTCAAGAGCGATCCTGCCATTTGGACATTCCAAGCAATGATTTGGCTTCCGGCCATGTTGTTCAAAGCCACTGTAATAGGCCAATCCTTATTCCCCGTTAAGACTACCGCAAATAAGAAGTCATTCCAGGCAGATGTAAATTGCCAGATAAGCACTACGACAAAACTTGGGATAGAGATTGGGAGCAAAATGTGCCGATAAATCTTCAACATATCTGCGCCATCAATTTTCGCTGCTTCCAGTAACTCTTGGGGCAAACTGGCGTAATAATTACGAAATGTCAGAGTGGTGATAGGAATGCCATAAATGATGTGGGTTAAGGTTAATCCCAATAACCCCTTGAGCCCAACAGCATTCATAAATTGTACCAGAGGGATGAGAATGCTCTGATAAGGGATAAACATTCCAAAAAGGATAAAGGGGAAAACCAGATCGGCGCCCCTGAATTTCCACTTAGCGAAGATATACCCATTTAAAGAACCCAATGCTGACGATAACACTGCCGCAGGAATCACCATGGCAAAACTGTTCCACAGCGACGGCGCAAGTTTGGAATAGGCTTCGACAAAGTTGTCAAAGTGGATGCCGCGAGGCAGATTCCACATGGTTCTCAAATCCACCTCGGCAAAACTCTTGAAACTGGTTACCAGCATCACGTAGAGCGGAATGAGATAAAAGATTGCCATAAAGATAAGAGGAACATATAGAAAGTTCTTGCTTAAGCGCCGTGTTTTCATTTGAACGACTCGTTCTTCAAGGTATAGACAATGTAAGGGATAATTAGGACAGCTACGCTGATCAGAAGCAAAATGCTAATCGCTGCTCCGCGTCCATAAAAGAGCCCATCAAATGTAGTTTGCCACATGTAAATGGCAGGCACATCAAGCGGGAGCTGTTTACCGGCGATCGCGATGATAAGATCAAAGACTTTAAGGGACATGTGCCCAAGGATGATCAGAGCACTCAAGGTGATCGGCGTAAGAAGTGGCAAAACGACAAATCGGTAGATCTGTACTTCGCTGGCCCCATCAATCTGTGCTGCTTCACGCAACTCATGAGGAATAGCACGCAGTCCTGCTAAATATAAGGCCATCGTATAACCTGACATTTGCCAGATGGCCGCTAGTGCCACCGCCGCAATTCCCCAGGTTGGTGTAGTATGCCAAGCATTTTGAAGAAAATCGAGGTGGAGATATGAAAACAGGAGATTAAAACCGCTGGTGCGACTGCCGGTTGCCGGGTTCATAAGCCAGCGCCAAACCACACCGGTCACAATATAGGAGATTGCCATCGGAAAGAGAAACAGACTGCGAAAGAAACCCTCGCCTTTAAGTCCCTGGTCGAGGAGAACAGCCAGAAGAAAACCCAGCAAGATACTGCCCACAACGAAAACGCCGGTAAAAATAACGGTATTGCGGATATCAACCGCAAAGCGCGGATCAGAGAATAGGTTGATGTAATTTGTCAATCCATTCCACGAGTAATCCGGATTGAGCCCCTTCCACTTACTTAAGGATACACGAACTGTCCAGCCTATGAATACATAGATAAATATCAACACCGCCAAAATGGACGGTGAAACGAGCAAAACGGAGAGGACACGATCTTTGTCTTTAATAAGCTTGCGCATATTCAGGACCTGTATCCAGTTTTTCAAGGGGTGAGGGCTTTTATTTGCAGTTCCCTCACCCCTCATTATCATTTTACCTACTTACAGGGGCCAGAACTCTTGCAAGCCGCGACCAATGCGGCCTGGAAGTTGTTAACGTTGCCATCCTGGACAAAGAGACCAAGTGCAGTATCAATTTCAGACTTCCAGGAGTCGTTTGCAACGACACCGTGTGTAAGAGAACCCACCACAGTGTTAGTCGCCCAATCGTTCATGGCCGACTGGAGGTATTCTCCAAAGAGGCTCTTGTCACAATCGGTGCGCGCGCAAATTGAGCCCTTAACCGGGTTAAAGGCTTCTTGCCCGGCTTTAGAACCGGCTACCTTAAGCCATGCAATGGCACCATCGGGGTGCGGAGCGCCAGCGGCAAGGACAAAGGAATCCGACAGGAACTGGAAAGTTCCCGATGTGCCTGGGACCGGAGCCCAGCCATAGTCAACCTGTGGGGTTTTGCCCAACTCGCGAAAATATCCTTCAGCCCAGTCGCCCATGACGTTGAACGCAGCGTCGCCATTAACGACGAGTTGCGAAGCGTCCTGCCATGAGAGCGAAGCCGAATCGGAATTGGCATAGGTCAAGAGTTTCGCAAAGTTCTCTAATGCCACCTTAACTTCTGGACTCCCCCAGTCCGTTTTCCCGCTCCACAACCCATTGTAAGCCTCAGGGCCAAGGGTACCGAGCAAGACTGTTTCGAGCAGATGCATCTTCGTCCACTGCTCACCAAGTGCCAAGGGAGTTACACCGGCGGCCTTGAGTGCATCCATGGCAGCAAACCACTCGTCTATCGTGGTTGGAACATTGATGTTATGATCCTTCAAGATCTTGGGGTTATACCACAGCACATTGGCGCGATGGATGTTGACCGGTACAGAGTAAATCTTCCCATCCTGGGAAATGAGCGGGATAAGGGTTTCCGGCATTACCTTGAGCCAACCCTCTGACTCGTAGAGGTCATTCAGTGGCAGGATTTGGTTACCAGCAACATAGGTGCCGATCAGTTCCTGCCCAGCATGACCCTGCCAGGAATCAGGTGGATCTCCCGCTTGCAGACGGGAAGCCAATACCGCACGCGCGTTTGTGCCGGCCCCACCGGCTACAGCGGCGTTGATAAATTCAATGTCAGGATACTGTGCCTTGAAGACCTTGATCATGGCTTCGAGGCCAGCCGCCTCACCACCTCCCGTCCACCAAGAGAAGACCTCAACCTGTTGTTTGCCACCGCTGGGCTGCGTGGCAGGACTAGTCGGTTGAGCAGCTTCCTCAGTAGCCACTGGCTGTTGGGCTGGCGTTGCAGTCGGCGTTGAGCCACAAGCCGTAAGGACGACCGAGAGGATTACAAATAGCCCCAAGAGGGTCAGGCTAAACCGTTTCATTTTCATTTCTTTCCTCCTTCTTCTATCCAAAAAGTGGTAGTTAAAAGTGACCACAGGACAGGGGTTGG
>CAYRUO010000001.1:0-477620 GCA_964427505.1 uncultured Thermanaerothrix sp. | reverse complement strand
ATTATCTTTTGAGCTAACCATCTTACTCCAGTAACATTTTATGTGAACTAATGCGCCCGCTTAAATGAAAAGGGTTAAAATGAAATAATCACCTTTCTGTACCTGGGAGTTAAAGCCATGGAATACCGCTTTCTGGGCAAGACCGGAGTCAAGGTTTCAAAGTTGTGCTTCGGCACAATGACCTTTGGCAATGAAGCAGATGAAGAAACATCTGCCGCCATGTATCGGCGTTGCCGAGATGCCGGCATCAACTTCTTCGATTCGGCCAACATATATGCCGGCGGTCAATCAGAGATTATTCTCGGGCGCCTGATCGCAGGGCATCGTGACGAAGTGATTATAACCAGTAAAGCCTTCTTCCCAACCGGCTCGGATGTTAACGCTCGCGGGGCCTCACGCCGCCACCTGCGCCTTGCCGTTGAAGCCAGCCTCAAACGCCTCAATACTGATTATATTGACATTTACTACATCCACCACTTTGATGACGTTACCGCCCTCGAAGAGACCCTGCGCGGTTTGGAAGACCTGGTGCGCCAGGGCAAGATTATTTACCCGGCAGTGAGTAACTTCGCCGCCTGGCAAATTGAAAAAGCCTTGGGCATTGCTGAGCGTCACGGCTGGACACCATTAGCCTGCATTCAACCCATGTATAACCTGGTCAAACGCCAAGCCGAGGTCGAGATTCTGCCCATGGCTCAAGCCGAGGGTTTGGGTGTTGTACCTTATAGTCCTCTCGGAGGCGGTCTGCTCAGTGGCAAATATGGGGCCACTCGCCAGCCCGAAAAGGGGCGCCTGGTTGAAAATCCCATGTATCGCACCCGTTACGGCGAAGCCTGGATGTACGATGTTGCAGAACGCTTCACCCAATTTGCCCAGGCTCATGGGTTTGAGCCGGCCGCATTAGCCGTGGCTTGGGTTGCCAGCCATCCCGCGGTAACTGCGCCGATCATTGGTGCACGAAATCTCGATCAGTTAGAAGGGGTATTAAAAGCCTTGGATATCCACATGACCCCTGACCTGCGCGAACAAATTGCATCCCTTTCACCGACCCCACCTCCTGCTACAGATCGTTCAGAGGAACGCACAGCTTACACCATGGTTTCGCGTTAATGCCATAATCTTGGCACAAGGGGTACAAAGACGTTAAAATTGACTAAAAATGTTAAAAAAAGACGCACTATGTCTGCTAAGGTCACAGTAACTCCGGTCAAAGATATCCGCCCCCGTTTAGAAGATGAATTTGCGCCGGGAGAATTTATCCCTCGCACCCCGGCCATTGCCGAAGCCTATGCATGGGGCCAGGAACTCCATAAGGGTCAATATCGCCTGAGCGGTGAGCCTTACTTTGAGACTCACTGCGTGTGGGTGGCGGGATTCTTGGATAAACTCATTGGCCGCGAAGCCTGGACCATTGCCGCTTTGCTCCATGATGCGGTGGAAGATCAAGGTGAAACCCTGGACGCCATCCGGGCACGTTTTCCCGGCCCGCTCGGCGAAGAAGTAGCGTACATTGTAGATGGGGTAACTAAAATCAGCAACCCCCGCGACGGACGAACGCGAGAGATTGAAACCCTGCGCAAACTAGCCCAATTTCGTGATCCCGGCGTTTACCTGGTCAAATTGGCCGATAAAAGCCACAACCTTCTAACGCTGCACCACATGCCAGAACACAAACGCCAGCAAAAGGCTTTAGAGGTGATTCGCGCCTACGGCAAACTGGCGGGCATCCTAAACTGCTATCGCTGGCGGCGGTGGCTTGAAGATCTGGCTTTCCCGTATGCCGATCCCGAAACCTACGCGTTTGTAAAGGAAAAGATTGACGCCGATCCCCGCCTAGATCTCTCGTTTATCAATCCCATGATGGAACAACTTGGCAACCTGATGGAAGAAAGTGGGATCAGCGGAAGCGTGGAATTGACCGTTAACGGATACTGGCAAACCTGGCAAAAGTTGCGCCGAATGGCGCGGGCACGTCGGGCCTCCATGGATTCCTTCATGGCTGTCAATGATCTGGTCTCGTTCCGGTTGGTGGTAGAAAGTCAGGATGAGTATCAGTGTTATCAACTGCTCCCCAAAGTCAACCGCTTTCTCGGCCCTTATTTAGACCAGAATCGCTTCGATGATTACATCGCCTGTCCTCAGAATGGCTACCGTGCGCTTCAGATTACGGCCTGGTTACCTGACCTGGGCGCCATTGAAGTGGCCATTGCGACGCGGGAGATGGAAGAAGAAAACCATTGGGGCGTCGTCTATGCATTGAAACAGGGCAAGGATATCAGCCATTACCGCCCGATTGAAATCTTTACCCCCAGTGGAAGCGCGCGCTTCTTGCCCGAGGGTTCCACCGTCCTGGATGCTATTGCATCTATCCAACAGGAATTTCTTCTGGACAAAATCAGTGCGGTTAAAGTCAACGGCAACCTTGCCCGCCTCTCAGATCACATTCAACCGGGTGACATCGTCGAAGTGATCACCGGCAACAACCGCCTGTCACCCTCTGAAGAATGGTTAGCCTTCAGCAATCCTTCCACTGCGCGCCTGTTGCGCGGCGTGCTGGTGACCGAGGCACTGAAGCGCAGCGCTGAAAAAGGACGCCAGATTGCCAAGCAACTGCTCAAAGAACGTGGATTATTGGCGCTCGAGGACGTACAAGCCTTAGAACCTACGCGGGTGGACAACTTATTAGAACAACTTGCCTGTGCTAGTCTGGAGGATTTCTATGCCGCCCTCGGTAGCGGTGCCATTCGCCAGCAGGAAGTCTCCCAAACCTTGGATCGAGTTGGGATCACCAACGACGCACTTCACTGGACTACCATTCAACTGCTTGGTAGTGCCCGTGCCAACCGCCCGGGGACATTAGCCCGCCTGGCCAGCCTCGTTTCTCAGGCTGGTGGCAATATCCTACGTTCGGTCAATAATACATTGCCCGATGGGCGCTTCTCACTGCGTTTAGTGGTCAGCAACCTATCCCCTGAACAATGCGAACCGCTTTACCAGGCTTATCTACAGTGCGGGGTCGAATTGGAGGTTATCGAAATCACCTAAGAGATCGGAATGTGGTATAATTTTTGAAATTCATGCTCCCTATTCAAATGCATGAAATCTAGATCGGAGTAAAGAGTTGAATCCTTCACCCAAACCCACCCAAATTGCCGATGACGTTGTCGTCTCTCTGGCTTACACCCTCAGCGTCAACGGTGCTGTTGTGGACTCTTCTGACGAGTCCAATCCGGTTGTCTTTCTCCAAGGTTATGGCAATATTATCCCTGGCCTCGAACGCGAACTATACGGCCTACATGTTGGGGACGAGAAACACATCGTCGTGCAACCCCGCGATGGCTACGGCGAAGTAGATCCTGATGCCATCATGCGCATTCCTAAAGAAGAATTCCCGCCCCAGATTCCTCTGGTCACGGGCGTTGAATTGGAAGTGCGCGATATGGAAGGTAATATCCTGCACGCCACGATCGTCGGCGTGGATGATGAAGCCGTCACCCTTGATTTCAACCACCCGCTTGCCGGCCAGGAACTGGTCTTCGATGTTAAGGTCGTTGATCTGCGCGAGGCAACTGAGGAAGAACTGCGCCACGGTCACGTTCACGAGGCAGGCATGGAAGAAGAGGAATTCCTCCCCGGTGATGAGGAGGAATAATCCTTACCCTCCGGAGAGCACAAGCCGCTACGGACATCCTGTAGCGGCTTTCTATTTGCCAGGAGCAATTTTGGTATAATCCTATCGCGCACAATCAAAAACGGCATCCAGAACTCATCCGATATGCGTTTCTTGCCCACCTCGATCCCTGATGTTATCATCATTGAACCCCAAGTCTACAGCGACTCACGTGGTTTCTTCATGGAGGTGTTTCAAGCCCACAAGTTTGCCGCCGCCGGACTGCCCAGCCACTTTGTGCAAGATAATCACTCAGGATCACGTCGGGGAATCCTTCGCGGTTTGCATTACCAGATTCAAAACCCGCAGGGGAAATTAGTTCGAGCAGTCGTGGGCACAATTTTTGATGTTGCTGTTGACCTGCGTAAAAGTTCCCCCACATTTGGTAAATGGGTTGGGGTCATTCTTTCGGCTGAGAACCACCTTCAACTTTGGATTCCGGTTGGCTTTGCCCATGGTTTTTATGTCTTGAGCGAATGGGCTGAGGTTCACTATAAAACCACCGACTTCTACAACCCCCAGGGTGAGCGTACTCTGCGCTGGGATGATCCCCAGATCAACATTGAGTGGCCGCTCATTGATCACCAGCCACCCTTGCTTTCAGAAAAAGATGCACAGGGGAAGTTTCTTTCCGAAGCCGATCTCTTTGACTAACTTGGAGAGGCAAAGATAGTGATGCAACGTGTACTGGTCACAGGCGGTGCAGGATTTATCGGCTCGAACTTCGTGCGTTACCTTTTACGTCACGAGCCTGAGGTGCAGATTATCAACCTCGATCTTCTAACCTATGCCGGTAGTTTGGAGAATCTGCGCGATTTGCCGGATGAGCATAGGCACATCTTCATTCGAGGCGATATCTGCGATTCCGATTTGGTTTACCACTTACTTATCCAATACGAAATAGACACCGTTGTGCATTTTGCCGCCGAGTCGCATGTAGATCGCTCGATTCTCGGCCCGGCTCAATTTATCCATACCAACATTATTGGCACGTTCACACTGCTAGAAGCCGCACGCAGAGCATGGATAGAAGATAAAATTGTTCCCCTGGAACAGTGCCGCTTCCATCACGTCTCCACAGATGAGGTTTTCGGTTCCCTTGAGCCACACGATCCTCCCTTCCGTGAGACGAATCCTTACGCTCCGAACTCCCCATATGCCGCCTCCAAAGCATCCAGCGATCATCTGGTGCGTGCCTATGCCCACACTTATGGGCTACCGGTAACCATCACCAACTGCTCCAATAATTATGGCCCTTACCAATTCCCGGAGAAATTAATCCCCCTAATGATCCTAAATGCTCTACAAGGGAAACCCTTGCCTGTCTATGGTGATGGACAGCAGATTCGTGATTGGCTGTACGTTGAGGATCATTGTGAAGCCATTCACCGCGTTCTGCGACAAGGGAAACAAGGGGAAACTTACAATATCGGCGGCAATAATCAACCTACTAACCTACACATTGTACATACCATCTGCGATCTGTTGGACGAACTGCGACCAGACTCCCCCCACCGCCCTCACCGCAACCTGATTCGCTTTGTCGCCGACAGACCCGGCCACGACCGGCGCTACGCGATGGATATTCGCAAAATTCAACGCGAACTCGGCTGGCAACCCCGCGAAACGCTGGAAAGCGGACTACGCAAGACCGTGCTGTGGTACCTAAACCATTTGGATTGGGTTTCCGCCATTCTCAAGCGCCCCGATTTCCAGGCCTGGTTAGAGAATAACTACGCTTCTCGAGGAGTAGAACCATGAAGGGCATCATTCTGGCCGGGGGTAAAGGCACCCGCCTCTATCCAATCACACGAGCCATTAGTAAACAGATTCTCCCGGTCTATAACAAGCCAATGATTTATTACCCCCTTTCCATGCTGATGCTGGCCGGCATTCGCGACATTCTCATTATCAGTACACCTCAAGATCTGCCTCTCTTTGAACGCTTGCTTGGCAGTGGAGAGCAGTGGGGATTGCGCTTTCAGTATGCCGAACAACCCGAGCCACGCGGTTTAGCCGAGGCTTTTCTGATTGGACGTTCGTTTATCGCCGGTGAACCTTGTGCGCTTATCCTCGGCGATAACATTTTTTACGGGCGCGGACTGGCCCGTCTGCTCCAAAGTGCGGCTCAGGTGCAAGAAGGTGCAGTCATCTTCGCCTACCCGGTCAATGACCCAACGCGTTATGGTGTCGTTGAAATTGACCGGGACGGGCGGGCCTTAAGCATTGAGGAAAAACCCAAAAAACCGCGCTCCAACCTGGCCGTGCCGGGCATTTATTTCTATGACCACCATGTCGTAGAGTATGCCGAAACACTTCAACCCTCTGCACGTGGCGAACTCGAGATTACCGACCTGAACCGCATTTATCTAGAGAAAGGCCAACTTAAGGTTGAAGTCCTGGGACGTGGTATCGCCTGGTTGGATGCCGGTACTCACGAAGCTCTGCTTCAAGCCAGCAACTTTGTCCAAACCGTTGAAGAACGTCAAGGTCTAATGATCTCCTGTCCCGAGGAAATCGCCTATCGCATGGGGTATATCACCGCAGAGCAACTTCGCGAGCAGGCTCAAGCCATGGCAAACAACGGCTATGGCGCATACTTGCTCCGACTTCTCGAAGAGGCTCCCTGGTAAGCATGCGCATCCTTCTGCTTGGACATTTAGGACAATTGGGATGGGAAGCCCGCCGTGCCTTAGCCTGCCTAGGCGAGGTTATTGCGTTCGACTACCCTCAAATTGATCTCAGCCAACCGCGAACCCTACCCCCGCTGATCCGAGATATCAAGCCCACAATCATCTATAATGCCACTGCCTACACTGCGGTAGACAAAGCCGAGCAGGAATCTCACCTTGCCAATCAAATCAACACAATTGCCCCTGGCGTGTTAGCTGAATGCGCCCGTGAGGTTCGTGCTGTCTTGATCCACTTTTCAACGGATTATGTATTCGACGGCACAAAAGGCAGTCCTTATGTCGAGGATGATATTCCTCATCCTCTTAATACTTATGGAATGACCAAATGGATGGGGGAGCAGGCCATCCAAGACATCAATGATGTTTATCTGATCTTCAGGACGAGTTGGGTTTACAGTTTGCGCCGAGATAGTTTCGTCACCAAAGTGTTGGAATGGAGTCGCACCCAAGAAACATTGCGCATCGTGGATGACCAAATCGGCAACCCCACCTGGGCGCGAATGCTGGCTGAGATTACTGCAAACCTGTTAGCCGATTACCGCGAAGACCCTTATGCACAACTTCAAGACAAACGCGGGCTCTACCACCTAGCCGGTGATGGCTGGGCAAGCCGGTTTGATTGGGCACAAGCCATTTTGAAATTACATCCACAGCCGGATCAACGCGCAACACGCCATCTTTTGCCGGCTAAAACCTCAGAGTTTCCAACCCCTGCCACTCGGCCTCTGTTTTCGGCTTTAAACTGTGAGCGTTTCAAACACACCTTTCACCTTAGCCTGCCCCCTTGGCAAGACGCCCTGACCCTGGCCTTGCAACGATAAACAAACCGATATGCATCCGTCTTCATCCCACGAAGATCGTCTTCTCTTTTCCACCCAACATGAACTGCAGCAAGTACTGCGCTGGTGGTGGATTATTTCTTTGATGGCATTGCTAGGCGCGTTAGGCGGTTGGATCATTCACGCCCTTAAACCCCCGGTCTATGAAGCACAGGCGGTTTTCAGCGCCGCTATTGACTATACGCAAACCGGTCTGATGACCCAGTTTGAACAGGATCAAGCGCTTAACGCCGTTGGCCATTTGATCGCCTCCGGCGAGGTGCTTGAGCGGGTGGTAGCCAAGAGCCAGGCTGAAGGGATGAGTCTGACCGTAGCCGACTTGCGCCGTATGGGCAGTGTGGAGCGACAAGTAGATGCCTTCATTCTGCGCCTGCGCGCCACGGATGCCCAACAGGCGGCTTACCTGGCCAACTTATGGGCCAGTGAAGCCAACGCCGTCCTTACTGATGCGCAAGCGCATGCCCTCCAAGCAGCACATTTGGCGCGTTATCTGCAATCATTAGAAAGTTGCCTCCAACGCTCTCTCATCGTTCCCCCAGCGCCTGCCCTATGCTACCAGCAATCCCCCACAGAACTGCAAACCCTGATCACCGAAACTGCCCAGCAACTTCAGGTCGAGCGGCAAGCCAGTCGTAATCTTTTTTCCGGGCTTCTGATTCAGTGGACAGAGGAAGCCACCCCACCCGCCCAACCGACGCAATTCGGGCGGAATGACCTAATACTGGCCAGTGCACTCATCGGCTTGCTGGCGGGTATTGTTTTGGTTGAACTCCTGCCTCCGTTTCGCCGTGCGACATCATGAAAGCAAAAATTTTTTCCATTTACCAAGGGTTACAATTCGGGCTTTGGGGCGCAGTAGGACTTCTGCTTCCATTAACCAGTTTTCCCTGGATTACACAGCGGTTTAATATCCATTCCGTTGCTCCTGCCGCGGCTCTCCCGCTGGGACTTTTAACTTTGACCTGGTTTATTCCCTATATAGTTGCGCCAGCGGGACGCCTACCGCGCCAGGCCATTCCTTTGTTGATGTTCATCGTCATTGCTCTGCTTTCCTCTCTTCTCTCATTCACACTTCCCCTGCCTCCCTTCCGTTCTCCCAACATATGGAGCAACATTCGCGAAGCGTTACTGACCCTGGGGGTGGGCAGTGCATTCTATCTCTTAGCGGCCACCTGGCTCAGCACATCCAAACGCATTGAATTCCTTCTTCAGGTTATTCAAATCGGCGGAATCGTTATAATCCTCTGGTCGTTCGTGCAGGCTTATTTCTGGTACACCCAAAAGGGTTATCCGGCCTGGATGTTCGCCGTCCAGTCCCATCTAACGTCCAACGGGCGCCTATTTGAACAGCGCGTTACTGGTTTGGCATTTGAACCTTCCTGGTTGGCGCACCAATTAAACCTGCTGTACTTGCCCCTTTGGTTGGCCGCCACCCTTAAACGCTGGTCTGCATTTCGCTTCCGCATCGTCGGCCTGAGCATAGAAAATCTGTGCCTTCTTGGTGGTGGCGCGGTTCTATTCCTCTCTTTCTCTCGTGTGGGCTGGCTCGCTTTTTTGTGTGCTCTGGCTTATGTGATCCTCCGTGCTAACTTGGCTCTGATTCGCTGGCTACGGGATCAACTTCAAAAGCGCCTTCATCTAAACCTGGCACGCTGGGTGATGGGGCAAGCCATTCCTATTGGAATGGGGCTTTTATTGATTGGCATTTATATCGGCCTCTTTTTCAGCGCCGGCTATATCCTCAGCCGGCTCGATCCGCGCATGCGCGACCTCTTTCGCTTTGAATTCTTGCGCACCGAGGGTCTGGCCGGCTATGCCAACCGGCTGGTCTTTGCCGAACGCTTGGTTTACTGGCAAACCGGCTACCGCATTTTTGCCGATTATCCCTGGCTTGGGGTGGGCTTGGGCAATGCCGGTTATTTCTTCCCTCAAAAGATGGTCGCTTTTGGCTGGGCATTAACGGAAGTGCAGGACCTGATGTTTCGCCATTCGTTTATTCCCAACACGAAAAGCCTGTGGGTGCGCCTGCTGGCTGAAACTGGAATTGTTGGCTTTGCCGTATTCACCACTTGGCTCTATGTCCTTTGGGTTACTGGACGCTCTCTCACCCATGCATCTTCAGGCTTACAACGCACACTGGGTTGGGCACTCTGGTTGGGCTTGATCGCGCTGCTGGTAGAAGGTTTCAGCGTGGATACGTTTGCCTTGCCCTATTTTTGGACGCTATTTGGGCTCGCCACTGCGGCCTCAACTTTGAGATCTCAACCCTCTGAGCCCCCATCCCCTGCAGAAGCGGCGCGTTTTGCCTGACGCTGATCCCACCACCAGCCACCTATTAAAATCAATCCTGCTAGGCCTACAATGGCACCGATCATCACCCAGAAAGGCAGACGAGGTAGCACGCGATACGTACGACTAACATACCACTCGGTAAAAAAGATCAGTCCAACACCCTCAACAGCCAACCATCGCCCTAACCAAGGATCACGCGCTTCCCGCGCCAAGTGATAAACCCAGGACACGGTCAACGCCAACGTCGGGAGCAACATTGTGCGATAGCGAGGGTTATCCCACAAGTCACCCCCTGCCCGCAAGGATGCCAGAATCGTCCAACCCCAGGCCAATCCGATTAACCATAGCAGCACAAATCGCCACGAACGCTCCCGAACATGCCTCAATGCCCATGGCGCATAGAAGAGAAACGGCAATACAGCGTACCACCCTAGTGCGCGTAAGGTACTAATCCCATTCCACACGGGAAGTGAAGGGTCAAATATCGCGCCGGGCAAGACCGGTTGTAATACACCATAAGCCACAATAAACGGGAGTTCAAGAAACGTAGGCAATTCCCCCAACAACTTCTGAACCCATCCCGAACCGCGTTGGGTCAAATAGGCATCCCATAGCGCTACTCGTTCCATCCATCCACCGAAGGCGACCAGTCCAAAGATCACCAGAACCCCTAATCCCATTACAACCCACCGCCAACCCCGCTTTACTTTAAGATGAGCAAGATAAAAGATCAAACCTCCGCTAAGAAGAACTAATAGCCAGACCCCTGCAGCCAACCAGGAAAAAACCCCCATCACCCCCAATGCCAACAGCCCCCCGCCAATGCGTATTCGCAGCATACTTTCCCGATCCCACAACGCCCATAGGATTACACTCCCCAAAGCAATGAGAAAAGGATCACGCATTTGAGAGGCCGCCAGGAACAGCGCCTCAGGATAAAACGCCAGCACTATCACCGCGAGACGACGGCTGTTTTGGAAGATATTCTGCTTCAGCGCACGAGCCAGAAAAGGCAACCCCACTACCCCCGCCCAGGCGCTCAGGATCAAGATGAGCCAAGGACGGTGTTGATCCGGACTCAAGTAGCGGTACACCAGGGCACTTAAGGCCAACATCCCACCATACTGATCCGAAACATACCGCCCACCCAAAGCCGAGAGGACAGGCGCAGAAGAGTTTGCCAGAGCCCACGCCTCTTGATCGCGCCTGAAAGCATCATAGTAGAGATACCCCAGGTTTTGCTGGGGAGTGTCGTAACCCCACTGGGGCAAGGCTAATGTGAGCCCAACCCCAAGGATTAACCGCACCAAGAAAGCCGCTATCACAACCCGACCCAACCACCGTTCCTGCCTGCTCCAGCGCCACAATGCATAAAGTGTTCCCCATGCCAGGCTGAATAATAGAGAGGACGCCAAAACGCCTTGAACGTCTAGGCCACCGGTCATCACCCGGGTGGTGATCCCACCCGAACCAATTCCCAAACCAATTATGCCCAAGAGGATGAACGAGAGAGTAGATTTTGATGCCACTAGAGGCCTACCTCCAATCCTCAGTTCCGGTTATAAAGCCCAATCCGCCAGAATACGATGCGCCCGCGCGATCCAAGTATAACGTTCGGCATCCGCACGCGCCTGTTGACCTAAAGCCCAACATACTTCAGGGTGGCGAAAGAGATCATCCAAGGCTCTTGTCCAGGCTTCCACATCCTCCGGCGGGCAGAAACGCGCATTCCTTTCATTCAACACCTCATGCAAAACCGGCAAATCACTGGTCAGGATAGCCCGCCCACAGGCGAGATATTCAAACATCTTCATCGGACTGCATATATCAGCAGAGTTTCCTCCACTGCTACCGGCCACCGCACGCTCGTACGGCATCAACAACACCTCGCCGGCGGCCTGATAGAGGGGTAAAACCCGGTTCTCGACAAAACCCGTTAAAATCACATTGGTTAAGCCCTGTTGGCGTATTTCATTGCGCCAATAGGTCACTGCCTCTTCGCGTCCACCCACCCACAAGAATTGGATGTGGGGAAGGTTTCGCGCCATCTCCAACAAGAGCCCCATTCCTCGCCCAGGATAAAAGTGACCGCTGTAAACCGCGGTGAACTGTTCCTTCAACCCCAGCCTCTGCCGGGCTTCCGACGGAACAGGCAGTCCATGATAGCGTTCTAGATCAACCCCGTTGGGAGCAATCACAACCTGGTCTTCCTGTAGGTTAAGCCCAAATTCCTCCCGTAGAACGCGATAAAGCGCTTGTGTGATGATCGCGAAGCGTTTGCTCCCTTTGCGATTAACCACCCACCGCAAAAGGTGTGGACCGATTCGTCCGCTGGGGCGGTCATGAAGTTCTAGAACCAAAGGAAGTCCCGCTCGTAACGCCATGAATCCGATTTGAGGCAACCAGGTATAAACGAGGTCCGTCCCCCAGTCCCGCGCTCGATTCCAGGCCCGAAAAACAAAATCATAGCGCTTGAGCCAAGGTCGGCTTGGTACCCACGCCACCTCAAAGGAATAGACCAAACCGTAATGTGCCGCCAGCTGTGACCAGGGAATGTCATTCTGTCCGGGTACCCACAACTTGACCACATGGCCGGTTTGCACCAAGGCTTGGCACATTTTCATCACCTGAATGCTGTTGGCCGTGGTGGATGGAATTTGAGAGGTGCTAAAGCAAGCGATGCGCATGTATCACCTCTTCATGGCCACTTTCGGCCCGGGCCAGTTCGCGCGTTCCGCGCCAGATAATTGCCCCTACGGAAATAATGAAGTAACCGCTCAAGAGTAATGCCAACGATATAACACCATAACGTGCCACCAGGATAAACATCAACAGGGTTTTAAGCGCACCGACTGCCACCGTGATCAACAATGGATCGTTGGGTTTCCCCAGTGCCAATAATAATGGACGGTTCCAATAAAAAACATTTGCAAAACCATAGCCGACTAAGAGAACCAGGATCAAAGGAAAAGCCGGAAGGTAAGCACCCTCCTTAAACCAGGCCAGAAACCACGGCCCCACCCAAATAAGTCCCACCCCAACGGCTGTCGTCCAGCCGAAGGCAATCAAACTGGTGCGCCGTAGCAAAGCGCGCAACGTTTTCCATGCCTGCTGCGTAACCGCCCGTGTAATCTCCGGGTAGGTGGTTTGAATAAACGGAAGGATGGGCAGCATAAGGACATTCATCAATGCCAGGGCAAATTTATAATACCCTGCTTCCAGACTGCTCAGGAAGAGCCCCGCCCACAGCACTTCGTTATCCCGAATAAGCATGTTAACCGTGCCGCTCAGATTTGTGCTTATAGCAAAACGCCCAAGAGCCGCTTTTTCAGGCACGCGCTGCACAGGAGCACGCCACCACATCGGCCCCAGAATTCTAGCGGCAGTCTGCCAGCCTATGGTCATCATGGCTAAACCAAAAGCCACTTTTCCCGCCAAGTAGGCCAGCATCACCTCAAAGACACCCCAGTGCATCACAAAAGCCAATGTAATCCCGGCTGCCGTAATGATATTTTGAATTAGCGTGATCGCTGCCTGAGCGCGAAAGCGCCCCCTAATTTGTAGCAGGGCCGTTGAGGTCTCGGTAAAAAGATTGCCTAACAGCGCCAAACCATAAAGGGGTATCCAGGGCTGTGCGCTGGGGTCTTTAATAAACCAGCGTACGGCCCAAGGCGAAAGTAGTACCAGCAACAAAAAAGCCAGGATCGAACTGATTCCCTCCGTCAGCGCGGCCAATTTCACCACCCCGGCGGCGAGATCCTTGCGTTCCTGGGCTAGATAATGATTAACATACTTGATAACCGGCTCGCCCATGCGAAATGAAAGCAAGCGATTAACATTAGAGGCAAAGGTAATCACCAACCCCAGCACCCCATAGGATTCCGGCCCAAGTAAGTAAGCGGCCAACAAACCCTGATAAAGGCTTAAGCCTAGGCTGATGGTATTGCCACTAAAAAGGTAACCGGTATTACGCACCACCTGCCGAAGCAAGCGGTCTTCTTTCCAACTCGCCCACAAGTAGGCAAAACGTTTCATACCGTTTGGATTTGGCTGGCCCATGACCGTTCGGTCAGGTACCATTGAACCAAACGGTTCAGGCCTTCTTCCAATGAAATTTTGGGCTCCCAGCCCAACAAGGTGCGTGCTTTGGTGATATCTGCCCAAGTCGCCGGCATATCCACGGCTTGTGGTGGGTGATATTCGATTTGCGCCGGTTTTCCAAGGGCCCTTTCCAGAATCGCGATGGCTTCTCGCATCGTGTGGGGTTGATCACTGCCCAGGTTGATTACCTCGTAGCCCATCGGCTTTAAGCCCAAGAGAGTGCCGTGGGCAATATCATCCACATAGGTAAAATCGCGTGAGAAACTGCCGTCGCCATACAACACCAAGGGACGCCCCTCTGCGATCCACTGGCAAAAACGAAATAGGCTCATATCCGGGCGCCCTGCCGGTCCATAAACCGTAAAATAGCGAAAAATCGTCACATCTAAGCCGTATAAGTGATGATAGGTATAACAAAGAGTCTCCGCGGCTTTCTTGCTGGCCGCATACGGTGAGAGAGGATGGCTGGTATCCGCATCCTCACGGAAAGGCATAGGATTCATCACCCCATAAAGACTTGATGTTGAAGCCAACACAAATTTCGCAACCCCAAACCGGCGACTGGCCTCGAGCAAGTTCAGCGTTCCGGTGACGTTGGTTTCAAAATAGATCCATGGATCACTCACACTATAGGGTACCCCCGCCCGCGCCGCCAGGTTGATCACCGCATCAAAGGGAGCAAAACGCGCAAAAGCCTCGCTTAATGCTTCACGTTCACGGATATCTAGGTGCAAAAAATGGAAGTTGGGATGAGCCTGAAGACGTTCCAACCGCCAATGCTTTAAACGTACATCGTAGGCGTGGTTAAGGTTATCAATCCCAATGACCTCTGCCCCTTCTTCAAGCAGTAACTCCCCTACCCTGGCCCCAATGAAGCCAGCCGCGCCGGTTAATAGGTACCGCTTCATAGACGAACCACCTTGGGATGATTGCGCCCCAATTTGCCCAAAGCGTTGCGCGTATCTACGATCAACTGCGCCGCCTCAAGGATGGCCGGATAGTCATAACGGCTGTGGTTGGTAACGATGACGACGCAATCCGCCTCACGGACAGCCGCCATCAGGTCCGGCACCGATTCCAGGTTGATTTCCTCATGATGGATGACCGGAATATATGGATCATGATAGGAAACCACTGCGCCTTTTTCGCGCAAGAGGTGGATCACATCCAACGCCGGCGATTCCCGTAAATCGTCAATATCGGCCTTATAGGCGGCCCCCAAGACCAGAATTTTGCTCCCCTTCACCGGCTTGCCATGCTGATTTAGCGCATCCTGGACTTTGCTCACCACAAAACGCGGCATATTGGTGTTAATTTCCGAAGCCAAATCAATAAACCGTGCCGTGTACTTAACCGAACGCAACTTCCAGGAAAGATAGAGCGGGTCAATGGGAATACAATGTCCTCCCAAACCCGGCCCAGGGGTGAACTTCATAAAGCCGAAAGGTTTGGTCGCTGCGGCTTCGATCACTTCCCACACATCAATCTTGAGCCGGTCACACATAATCGCCAGTTCATTGACCAAACCGATATTGATCATGCGGAAGGTGTTTTCAAGCAATTTGGTCATCTCGGCGACCTCAGTTGAGGAAACCGGTACAACCGTCTGGATCGCCTGCTGATACCATGCCGTCGAGACCTCACAACAGGCTGGGGTAATTCCACCGATAACCTTGGGGGTATTATAGGTCGTCCAATCCTTGCGCCCCGGATCCACCCGTTCAGGCGAGAACGCCAGGAAGAAATCCTTTCCCACCTCCAAACCACTTTTCTCCGTCAAAATCGGAAGCACCAACTCGCGTGTTGTTCCCGGATACGTGCTGGATTCCAACACAATCACCATGCCCGGGTGAAGATAGGGCGCCAGACTCTCCGCCGCACTGACAATATATGAGAGATCCGGATCGCCTGTTTTGCGCAAAGGCGTCGGTACACAAATGGAAACTGCATCAATCTCTCGCAGTGCCGCGTAATCGGTCGTGCCTCGCAAACGCCCCTGGTCCACTAAAGTACGCACTTGTTCCGAGGAAACGTCCAGAATATAACTCTCCCCTCGGTTTAGGGCTTCCATTTTAGAGGTGATGGGATCAATACCGGTTACATCAAAGCCGGCTTCGGCAAACACCACCGCCAGAGGCAAACCCACATATCCCATCCCCACTACTGCCACCTTCGCCTTGCGTGTGGTTAGTTTCTCAATCAGTTCACCCCGATAATCGCGTTCCATAAATACACCTTTCCCCTTCATTTAAAATAGGCTAAGTTGGGTCGGTTGTTCGTCTTGACCCGTTTGGGTCTCTGGCGGCGTGATTAGTTCTTCAGGTTGAGACGATTTTGGCGGTCCCTGACGCGCCATGTCTAGGTAAGCGGGCAAGCGCCCAAAATCCTCGATCACCGTGGCTTTCAATGAAGGCTGGTGCAACGCAGCCGCCGGATGATACATCGGAATAATCAGGCGGCCATTGACCCACAAGGCTTTGCCATGAACCTCACTAATCTTAGCGTTAGGTAAAAACTTGGCCATCGAAAATCGCCCCAACGTGACAATCACCCGGGGGTTAATAGCCTGCAACTGTCGCTCCAGGTACCCATCGCAAGCCGCCAGCTCCTCCGGCTGCGGATCACGATTACCCGGTGGTCGGCACTTGACGACATTTGTGATAAATACATCCTCCCGCTTTAACCCCGCCTGTTGGAGCAATTCATCCAGGAACTTCCCGGCCGGCCCTACAAACGGTCGCCCTTGCTCATTTTCATAGAAACCCGGCCCCTCCCCGATCATCATAATTTCGGCATCGGGGCGCCCCTCACCCGGCACCGCATGTTTGCGGGAATAGTGCAAAATGCACTTGGTGCAGACCGCGACCTCAGATGCAATCTGTCGAAGAATGGTCTCTGGATTCAAGGCTAACCTCCTCGCATAGATGGGCTACCGGCTTCATCTTCTTCGTGCAAAAAGCGCTCAATTTGTGCAACATCAACATGATCGAGATTCATGATCAAAGCGTCTTCATGATTATCACGATAATACCCTGGGCGCACTGATATGACGTCAAAACCAAACTTGCGATAAAGAGATTGTGCCGCAAGGTTTGAGCGCCGCACTTCCAGGGTATAGCGTTGAGCCCCCATGCGATGCATTTCAAGTAGCGCCTGTGCCAAAAGGCGTTGTCCAATACCAAATCTTCGATAGGCAGGATGAACGGCAAACGTGGCAATGTGGGCTTCGTCAATGATCAGCCACACCACAATCATGCCCACAATTTCAAACTGACCTTGATCATTCTTTTTTTCGGCTACCCATAAATGTGCGGAAGGATTGGCTTCAATTTCAAATCGGTAAGAACTTTCAGGCCAGGGTAACGCAAAAGAGGCCACATCAATCTCATGCACGCGGGGAATATCCTCAACCCGCATCCGCCGAATCCATACCTCAGAAGCCGCCATTGCCTTCATAAAGAAACCCCCTCTGCATGGTGGAGATAAAGGGGCGACAAACTGTTCACATCATCCACTTCGCCTTTTTTCCACCGTTGCCAAGCCAGTTCGGCCAGGAACGCCGGATGACGCATGGAACGAGCCGGTGAAACCAAAACAACCCCCGGCTGACGGGCTAAGCGTTGACGTTCTTGGGCTGTCAATTCACCGCATATAATCACCGGTTCTTGCAAGGTTTCGATTAGACTGTCCAACGTAAGGACACGTGGGTGGTTCTCCGCCCACCATCTTCCCTCACGATAGCGGTAATCTCCAACCGCCAATCGCCCCCGCCCTGCTTGTAGAACTGCCACTAAGCGGCGCTCATCCGGTGGTTGGCCATAGGCAAGAATATCTAAGGTCGGGATTCCGATCACAGGCAGCTTCTCGGCCAACGCTAAGCCTTTCACCACAGCCAAGCCAATGCGTAAACTGGTAAAAGAGCCCGGACCCAGCGCCACTCCCAGGGCCTTCAGTTGCTTGATAGAAACCTGAGTGCGCGCCAGCATCCATTGAATAGCAGGCGCCAATTCAACCGTATGGTGTCCCTGACTCAACCAAGCGTGCTCGGCCGCCACCATATGTCCGTCATACAGGGCAATGCCCAACCACTGGGTGCTCGTATCAACGGCCAACAGCATGAATCACCCCCAATACTTGTCGCCGCAAATGCTGCACCAGATGCCGGTAGCGCGTGCCCACTGGCGTGAAAAGCAGACTGCGCTGTTCTTCCGAGATCCAGGTCAGATGAATCCACAACCGTTCAGGGGGAAGAATCGCGGTAATGCGTTCCGGCCACTCAATCACCAATGCTCCCTCTTGGATCAGGCTATCAATATCCAGGTCAATGGCTTCCTCAAGGGTGCTTAATCGGTAAGCGTCCAGATGAAAAAGAGGATGCCCCTCAGGGCGGCGGTACACATTGACCAAAACAAACGTAGGGCTTGAGACGGCATCAAGCGACCCCCACCCACGTGCAATCCCTTGTACCAAAGTCGTCTTACCTGCCCCCAAATCCCCTTGCAAGCATATCACGTCGCCGGGGCGCATTAGAGCCCCTAAACGCATCCCTAGACGGCGAGTTTGGTCCGGGCTACGACTAAATAATTCTAGCGTGTGCGCATCTAGAATGGGCATATTCCAAATTATACCTGTGTTCGCATCCGTTCTTCAAAAGAACGCCGCGCCCAGTTCATTAGCACACGCGCGATTTCGCGAGATGCATAGGGGCGAGCCAGACGGCGGGAGTTGGTGGCCACCCTTTGGCGCTCTTCGGGTTGCTGGAGCCAAGCATTGAGTGTCATGACAACCCGCTCCGGTTCTGGCGCCCATACCCCAGCCTGCTCCCGAACCACATATTCTACGTTGCCATCTTCTTGCCCCGGCATCCGGCTGTAGAGGATGATCGGCAACCCCACGATAAAGGCCTCGCTGATTGTGCCTGGGCCTGCCTTGGTGATTAATATGTCCACTGCCCGCATGAAATGATGCATCTCGCGTACAAAGCCATAGACAAACGTTGGGGACTTCCATGCCACCTGTTCTAACCTCTGCTGAAGAGCCTGGTTTCGGCCACAAACGACTACCAAGCCGGCCTGCAGATTGGCGTCATTAATCGCCATCGCAACCGCCTCTAAAGGTCCCATCCCTTCCCCTCCCCCTACCAGCAAAACAAGTGGTAAATCTAGTGGCCAACCCAAGCGCGCACGAATAGCCTCAGGGGATTCGTTAACTCGGTTGAAGCGTTCTGCAACCGGTAATCCTATCACCCGCAAGCGTTCATCAGGCACACCGACAGCAACGCCTCGTTCCCGTGCCGCCGCAGTGGGCACAATGATGAGATCGGGTGAGCCACAATACCATGCGGTATGGGTCGAAACCAAATCGGTTACAACGGTAATGTAAGGCCGCCCAAATTTTCGCGCCGCGCGGGAAATAGGATCATTGAAAAGCGGGTGCACTGAGACCACCAAATCACACGGGTGTTCAATCAACAAGCGCTCAGCCGACCGACGTACATAAGGCCATATGGCATTAAAGACAAAGCGAGTACGCCGTCGTCCATCACTCAGGCGATAACCCCAATGCCAAACCTCAGGCACACGCGAGAGCACCGGATAAGCCTCAGGGGCTAAATCAAAGGGTGGGGGGGCGTAATCGCGAAAGATATCCACCATCTCCACCGTCACCTGATCACCAACCTCTAAATTTAACGCTTCAATAATGGCTTCAGCGGCGCTTCGATGTCCCCCACCCGTATCAGAAAAAAGGAAAAGTATATGAGGGCGATCAGGTTTGAGGTTCATAATTCTCCCGGGGTAAAATGGCTTTTAGTCGGCGGGCCAGATCGCGCCGTGGCAATAGCACGCGGCGGCCGCACTTCAAACATTCCAATCCGATATCCGCCCCCAGACGCACGACACGCCACGTGTAATTCCCGCAGGGATGGGGTTTTCGCAACCGCACAATGTCACCCAGTTGCAATTCGGTCAACATCAATCGGATTATACCACCCATGTTATAATCCCTAAGGCTAACCTAAACGACGGCTAAACGGAATACACCATGTTAAATCTGGATCCGGCTACCCTGATCACCCGTATTATCACCCTGGTTGTGGCCTTCACGGTGCATGAGTATGCCCATGCCTGGACGGCAACGCGTTTTGGCGATACTACCCCCCGCCAAAACGGGCGGCTGTCCTTGAACCCTTTGGTACATCTAGACCCCCTGGGATCCCTGGCATTACTCCTGGCGGGGTTTGGTTGGGCAAAACCCGTGCCTGTCAACCCCTATGTTTTAGGTCGCCGTTCTCCCAGTGCCCTGATGTGGGTTTCTCTGGCGGGGCCGCTTTCGAATCTGATGTTGGCTATTCTCGCCGCGGTTCCTCTCCGTTTCGGGTTGATCCCTTATTCTCCTTGGTCATTGAGCGGTGGATGGCTACCAACACCGGGCGAGTTCTTGATCGGTTTTATCTGGATTAATCTGGTCTTATGCTTGTTCAATCTCATTCCCATTGCCCCACTGGATGGAGATAAAATCTTGGAATATTTCGCACCCCCCTCTATTGCACGGGTTTTAGAAACCATCCGTCCCATGGGTCCATTATTACTTATGGTCGTTGTGTTTGTTCTTCCATCCCTTGGCATTGATATTCTCGGTTTCATCCTTTATCCCGCCTTATCTAACCTGCTTTCGCTCCTTCTGGGAGGATCGTTATGACCATTCGAATGACAATTATCGGCCTGGGCCGTATCGGCCTCTCCATTGGGTTGGCGCTTAAAGACAATCCGCACCAGATTGTGCGCATTGGCAACGACGCTGACCCTCAAATCGAGCAAAAAGCCCTCAAGATGGGCGCCGTGGACGAAGCCATTCACAACCTGCATACTGCAACGGCGGATGCCGATATTGTGATCCTTGCAGTGCCAATGGATGAAGTGCGAGAAACGCTGACCACTATTGCACCCGACCTTAAACCCGGTGTCGTTGTCCTGGATACCTCACCTTTGAAAACTCTGGTGACGCGCTGGGCTAAAGATCTGCTCCCGGCGGAGCGCTATCTCGTTTCTTTCTCACCCAGCCTCAATCCGGAATGTCTCTATCCGGTTGCACCGGGCGGCGAGACGGCCCGACCAGATCTCTTCAAGGGTGGGCTTTTTGTCATCTCCAGCCCTCCCCACACTCACAGTGATGCCCTCAAATTAGCCAGCGACCTCGCTGCCCTCTTGGGAGGACAGCCGTACTTTGCCGATCCGTATGAAGCCGATGGCCTCATGGCAGCCGTTCACGGCCTACCTCAACTCAGTGCTGCCGCGCTTCTTACGGCAATCACCCGTCAACCGGGCTGGCGTGAGGCGCGCAAATTAGCCGGCCAGACGTTTATTGAAGCCACCGAGCCGATCACGCATTTGGATGACCATACCCAGTTAGGTCAATCCATTCTACTAAATCGCGAGAATTTGCTGCGCCTATTAGACGATTACATCGCCACACTGCGGGAGATGCGAGATTATCTCGAAGCCGAAGACAGCGAAAGCCTATCGGCGCTGCTCAAAGAAGCCGCTCGTGCCCGCACCGTATGGTGGCAACAGCGTCAAAAAGGGGATTGGGAGGCCACACCGCCTCCTGAGATCCCAAGTAGCGGGCAGTTTTTCGCACGTTTATTTGGGCTGGGCGGGAAACCCTCTAAAAAAGGGTAGTTCTTTATCCTTCAATCTGAATCGCATGCTCAGGGCACTCTTCTGCCGCCTGATGCACCAGATCTTGGAGATGCCATGGGATGGGTTCGAGGATGACTTGGGCGTGCGGAGCGCCATCCAGGCTGAAAACCTCAGGGGCAATCGTTTCACAGAAGCCGCAGCGAATACACCGGTTTGCATCCACAGCGACGATCATGAGCACTCCATGACGTAGAGATTCGCACGGTTTATTCAATACGATGCGCACTGGCTCCGGCGCTTGCCAAGCAGACATAGACCTCAGCCATGCGCCCGGTTTCACGCTGATAAGCCTCTTTGAGGTTGCGAACGAACGGCTCAACCCATTCCCGCTGGACCAAATTTACAGTGCACCCCCCAAAGCCGGCCCCGGTCAGGCGCGCTCCCCAACATCCCGGCTGATTAAGCGCAAACTCTACTAAAAAATCCAGTTCCGGCGTACTAACTTCGTAAAGATCGCGCAACGAACGGTGTCCCTCTTTCATATACCGCCCAAACAGAGCCACATCGCCTTGCTTCAGCGCCTTCACCGCTGCTTCAACCCGCGCAATTTCTTCCACCACATGCTGGGCACGGCGGCGCACCACCTCCGGTAAAAGATGGGCTAGCCGTATAAAATCGTCCACGCTGACATCACGCAGTGCTTGAATCCCGGGCAAATGGGGCTTGAGTCGTTCAACCGCCTCTTCACAGGCCAAACGACGTTCGTTATAGGCCGAAGTTGCCAGCGATCGCCGTACCCCCGAATCCGCAATCACCAACATCACATTCGCCGGCAGTGGTACGGCCTCGTACGTTAAGTCACGTACATCAAAACATAACGCGTGGCCGGCAATCCCATGAACCGAGGCAAATTGATCCATCAGGCCGCAGTTAACACCCACGTATTTGTTTTCCGCCTGTTGGCACAAGCGGGCCAAATCCATCGGTCGAAGCGCCCACCCTCCAATGACGTTCCATAGAGTGGCAAAAGCCACTTCAACCGCGGCTGAAGACGAAAGCCCTGCTCCCACCGGAACATCCGAAGTATAGGTGGCCTCAATCCCTGCTACCGGATACCCTGCCTTTAACAGCACCCACGCGACTCCCCCCGGGTAAAGTGCCCAAGATGGCAACGGGTTCCCATATGGATCTTCTCGCGCTTCCAAGGCCTCCAAGGAAAGCAAGAATTCTACCTGCTGGGAAAAATCCATGGCATACAAGATAACCCGTGGTTCATTTAGGCGCCGGGCATGGATCTTGACGTACCGATTGACTGCCGCCGGCAAGACAATGCCTTGGTTGTAATCCACGTGCTCACCCAGCAAGTTAACCCGCCCCGGCGCCGTAGAAAAAAAGCGTTCCATGATCTCTCAGAAATGGCCAAGTTTAACTAGTCCACAAAAAGGGGCAGATGATGAAGCGCCACAATTCCCTTCCAGCGCTCTCGGTCACCCTCCGTACAGATAGCGGCTTCCACCGCTACGATAGCCCCCGCTTGTGCCATCAAGTTGCGCATCCCTTCCAGGGTTGATCCGGTGCTGACAACATCATCCAACAGCAACACCTTTTTTCCCTTCAGCATGGCGCGATCTTTTTCGTCCAAATAGAGGGTTTGTGGAACACCCGTTGTGATTGAAACCGTTTCTGAGTGTAACGCCTCGCCCATATAAAATTTATACGCCTTTCGCAGCACAATGTAGGGCTTATCCAGCTCGAGCGAAAGCGCATGGGCTAAGGGGATGCTTTTGGACTCGGCGGTGACGATCACATCAAAATCATACTCCCTAAGGCGCTCACCCAGGGCTTTGGCACTGGCCTGCACCAACGCTGTATCTCCTAGGATATTGAGGATCGCGATCTTCAGGCCGGGTTTGACCTCAAAAAGCGGCAAGTCGCGTTTCAGACCGGCTAGTTCAACGGTATAGACGGGACGCGATTTGGACATAATGTACAACTCTCCTTATCTTCAATGTTAACGGTTGAGAAGACGAACGATGATATTTAGAACGATGGTCAAGACCAGACTGAGAACCACCGATGCCAGCAAGGGAAAGATGCAGGTAAGGCCAGAGGTTTCAATTTTGATTGTCCCCGGCAAGTTTGACAACGAGGGGATCTTGGCCAACCCCCACACAATACCCCCAACGATGATCAAAACCACGCCCGCAAGCACTAAAAAACGGCCCACAAGTTCCAATCCCTGCATTGCTCATCTCCTCACGGGCTGTATTTTACCGCAAAATCGCCCATTCACAGCCGACGTTGGGCGATAACTTTCACCCAACTTGACCCGCCCCATAACCGCGCATATAATGCTTTCGTGTAAATCCTACACTTATTATCACCGCGCCCCCAAAGGAGTAGCCGCTATGAGCATTTTCGATGGACAGCGATTGACCAATGCCACGTTCAAACTTGATATTGAACGCATGCGCCGTGGTTGGTACACGGATAAATACTTTGTCAATATCGCTTACATGCTCACCCGCCTTTCCGAGATGGGCTATACCTACCAGGGAAAAGCCCACCGCCTCCCCGAAGGCATCAGTCCCGAAGGAGTAAAGTGCGGCGACATCGAGGTTGAAATGCAGTGGTTCACCCGCCGCCCAGGGCGCACCATTGTGGTCGGGGTGGACAAAGCCCTAACCATGCTTCGCCATTGCACCGGTTACTGGGAAGGTGATCAATTCGTCAATACTGCCGATCAACTTGAAGTTTGGGCAGTTCACGACGGTGCCGTCGTCCATGGCAATGGCGATCCGATGAATGCGCAGCCGGTCATGAAAGTGCGTGGACGCTACCGCGATTTCGCTATTTTAGAGACCCCCACGCTAGGCATCTTAACCCGCGCCAGCCGTATTGCCACGAATGTCTATGAAACATTAATCGCCGCCCGCGGTAAACCGGTGCTCTTCTTCCCGGCACGCTTTGATTTGCACGAGGTTCAGGCTGCTGATGGATACGCTTATCAAATCGCGGTGCAGCGTTATAACATGGATTACGGCAGTACCTTGGGGCCCTTTGTCTCCACCGACGCTCAAGGCGATTGGTGGGGCGGCTCCGGGGGCGGAACGGTCGCCCACGCCGCGATTGCCTCCTTCCTCGGGGATACTGCAGAAGCCATGCTCGCCTTCGCTCAGGTATTGCCGGTTAACATCCCACGCATCGCGTTGGTGGATTTTAACAACGACTGTGTTACGGATTCCCTGGCCGTTTGCCGTGCCATGTTCGAACGTTATTATCGTTTGCTTGAAGAAGGCAACGAAGCCGAAGCACGCCGTTATATCTTATATGGCGTGCGTCTGGATACCGGCGGCAACTTACGTGACCGCAGTGTGCCACCGCTGGGTGATCCCAGCCTGGATTTAGGGGTTACCCCGCGGTTGGTCTTTAATGTCCGTCAAGCCCTAGATACTCAATGGGAAACTTGGGATATTCCGCCCAAATGGCGTGATGAAGCCCGAAAATACTGCCAACGGGTAAAGATTGTGGTTTCGGGTGGCTTTAACCCCGAAAAAATTAGCCGCTTTGAAAAACTTCATGTCCCCGTGGATATCTATGCAGTCGGCTCCGCCCTTTTCGATAACCACGGCCCAACCGTGACCGATTTCACTGCGGATGTCGTGCGGGTCAAAGTGCATGGGCAATGGGTGGACATGGCTAAAGTGGGACGCCGTCCGTTGGACAACCCCGACCTAGAACGGGTTTGGTGAGGTCTTTTCCTAACCCTTGCGAAGCGCCAAAGCCACCCAATCCCCACTGGTGCGTTGCTCCAGTGGGGTTAAATTTTTTGTTCTTGCCACATTTTCAATCTCTGCGGCTTGCTCTTGGAGCAGCCCTGAGAGAATCAAGATCCCCTCCGGTATTACCAAATCCGCCAGACCATCTTCAAAAAGTGCTTTGATCACCGGCGCCAAGATGTTTGCCAAAACTAGGGGAGCACGACGCAGACTAAATCGTCCCTGCAGGATCTCACGTACTGATCCCAGACCCACCTCGATCTGGGCTGCCACATTATTGAGATGAGCATTTTCCTCGGTAGCACGCACAGCCGCCTGATCAATATCTACGGCCAGCGCCCGAGTTGCTCCGAGTTTAACCGCGGCAATGGCTAAGATGCCCGAACCACATCCAACATCTATCACCTCTTGACCGGGGTGTAAGTAATGTTCTAAGAGTTCCAGGGATAACTGGGTGCTGGGATGGGTTCCGGTGCCGAATGCCATGCTGGGATCAATCCGTACTACCACTCGCCCCTGGGCATTAAACTCCGCCCACGGCGGTGCCACGAGCAACCGCGTCCCGATCGGAAGAGGATGGTAGTGCTGTTTCCAGGCTTCCATCCAATCCTGATCCTCAACCCAGCGATAGGTTGGGGATGGCAGTTGTTGGATCTGGCCAAGATGCCAGAGAGCTTCTTCCAAACGTTGACGCACTTCCTCAAGATTGGCATCAGCCACCAGATACCCAAATACCTTAACCGGACCCACCGGTTGACCTTCGATTTCATAAGCATCATAGGTAACCGCTTGCTCCATGGCTACCCCGCCCTGTGTGGTGAAGCGCGCCAGCACCTCGGCGACTGCCTCAGCCAATTCTTCGTCTACAATCAAAGAGACTTCCAACCAGCGCGGTTCAGCCACCTAAAACCTCCTTGAGTAAGTCGAGGAAAGACTTCTCCTGAGGGTGGGGTTCTGTGCCCATGGTTTTGGCTAATTTCTCAAACAACTCCCGCTGCTCTGCCGTTAGACGGGTGGGAATCTCCACATTGACGATCACCAACTGGTCGCCGCGACCATTCCCGCGTAAGTGGGGCACACCCTTACCTTTGAGACGGAAGATCTTTCCAGGCTGTGTTCCCGGTGGAATGGTCAACTTGGCTTTTCCATCTACTGTTGGCACCTCAATCTCAGCCCCTAGCACAGCCTGAGGAATATTGATGTTTAAATCGAGCAGGATGTCATCATCTTTGCGTCGGAAATACTTGTGCTCTTTAACGCGAATCTCAATATACAGGTTGCCATTAGGACCACCGTAGACTCCGGGTTGTCCTTCACCCGCCAATCGGATTTGAGTGCCATTATCTACCCCCGCAGGAATGCGCACCGTTTTGCGCACCGTGCGCCGCTCCAGACCACGCCCACGGCATTGATGGCAAGGCGTCTGAATGACCTCACCACTGCCATTGCAGGTTGGGCAGGTAATGACCTGCACAAGTGACCCCAGAAAGGTCTGACGGGTCTGGCGTACCTCCCCACGCCCTCCACAGGTGGGGCATCGCGAGGGTGAGGTTCCCGGCTCGGCCCCGCTTCCATGACACACGCTACACGTCTCATCGCGGGTAATTTCAATCTCTTTTTCGGTACCAAAGATGGCTTCCTCAAACTCAAGCCATACGGTGGTATGTAAATCGGCACCGCGGCGAGGAGAACGGCGTTGGCGCCGCGTGCTCCCGCCCATGCCGAACCCGAAAAATTCCTCAAAGAGATCGGCAAAGTCAATGGTGGTGAAATCGGGCATACCGCCCATCCCACTCACGCCGGCGTGCCCGTAGCGGTCATACGCCGCCCGCTTTTCGGGGTCTGAGAGCACGCTGTAAGCCTCATTGATTTCCTTAAAAATATTTTCCGCGTCCGGCGATTTATTGACATCAGGATGGTATTTACGCGCCAGACTGCGAAACGCGGCCTTAATTTCATCCAGCGTTGCGTCGCGGCTTACCCCTAAAACCTCGTAATAGTCACGTGGTGTCATGGTTTTTTTATTCTCGTCTACACAAAAAATCCCTGCTCCGCATCAAACGGAGAACATTAGTGTTATCTTATCACCATGATTAACCCAAATCACTCTTTTTCTTTAAACTCACCGTCAACCACTTCGCCCTCTCCAGAGGACGAGGAAGCCGTTGATGGACCACCCGCGGTCGTCTCTTGCGCCGATTGATACATGGCACCACCCACCCGCTGGATAACCTGACTAAGCGCATCATTCGCTTGGCGGATGGCGGTGATATCTTGACCCTGCATGACCTCGCGCAAATGATTCACCGCCTCTTCGACCTGCCGCTTGTCCGCGTCTGAGATGCGCCCGCTATAGTCGCGCAACAACTTCTCAGCCGTGTAAATCATGTTATCGGCTTGGTTGCGCACCTCGGCCAGTTCCTTGCGGCGGCGGTCGGCCTCCGCGTTGGCTTCAGCCTCTTTGCGCATTCGTTCGATTTCCTCTTCTGTCAGCCCGGACGATGCCTGAATAGTAATATGCTGATAGCGTCCGGTTGCTTTATCCCGAGCCGTAACGGTCAGGATACCATTGGCGTCAATATCAAAACGCACTTCGATTTGAGGCACGCCTCGCGGAGCTGGCGGAATACCATCCAGGATAAACCGCCCCAAGGATTTGTTATCTGCCGCCATCGGGCGTTCACCCTGGACGACATGGATTTCTACTTGGGTCTGGTTATCGGTCGCTGTGGTGAAAATTTGACTCTTGCTGGTCGGAATGGCAGAGTTGCGCTCCACAATCGGGGTCGCCACACCCCCCAATGTCTCCACCGAGAGCGTCAGAGGTGTGACATCCACCAACACGACATCGCGCACCTCGCCACCCAGCACCGCCGCCTGAATAGCCGCACCAATCGCGACCACTTCATCAGGATTGACGCCTTTATGCGGTTCTTTGCCAAAGAGACGACGCACAGCATCTTGCACTGCCGGCATACGGGTCATCCCCCCTACCAAAACCACCTCGTTCACATCCGAGGGCTGAAGACCGGCATCGCTCAAAGCCCGCTTGACCGGTTCAATCGTCCGCTCGATGAGATCTGCGGTCAACTGCTCCAATTTCGCACGGGTAATGGTTTTAACCAAATGTTTAGGGCCGGTCGAATCGGCAGTGATGTAAGGCAAATTAATTTCGGTCTGCAACATTGTCGAGAGTTCAATCTTAGCCTTCTCAGCCGCCTCTTTGAGGCGCTGTAATGCCTGCCGATCCTGCCGCAAATCTATCCCGGTTTCTTTTTTAAATTCCTCAATGAGGTAATCCATCAGGCGCTGATCAAAGTCATCACCACCCAGGAACGTATCACCGCTGGTGGATTTGACCTGAAATACACCTTCACCAACATCAAGGATCGAAATATCAAATGTTCCACCGCCCAGGTCATAGACGGCAATCACCTCATTCTTCTTCTTGTCCAGTCCGTAAGCCAGAGAGGACGCGGTTGGCTCATTGATGATGCGCAATACCTCCAAACCGGCGATCTTACCGGCATCTTTGGTTGCATTGCGCTGGGCATCGTTAAAATAAGCCGGCACGGTGATAACCGCTTGGGTTACGGGTTCACCCAGATAAGCCTCGGCATCGGCTTTAAGTTTGGCCAGGATCATCGCCGAAATTTCCGGCGGCGAATATTCACGTCCATCCAGAACCACGCGCGCATCGCCATTGGGAGCTTTGGTGACCTTATAAGGCACGCGGCTGATCGTGCGTTGCACCTCTGGGTCGTCATACTTGCGCCCCATCAAGCGCTTAATTGAAAAAATCGTATTCTCCGGGTTCACAATAGCCTGGTTGCGTGCCGCACGCCCCACCAGGCGCTCGTGGTTTTTGTTGACGGCTACTACCGAGGGAACCAGACGTTCCCCTTCTGCCGAAGGGATGACAACCGGCTCCCCGCCGATCATCACCGCCACCACAGAATTGGTCGTGCCGAGGTCAATACCTACGATTTTACCCATGTCAAAATTCCTCCTAACGTGCAACTCTCACCAGCGCCGGTCGAAGCACACGATCGCCGATGGTATAACCTTGTTGAACTACTTCAATGATCTGGCCGCTTTCGTGCTCTGGGCTTTCTTCGTGCGAAATGGCTTCGTGTAAATTCGGGTCAAACATGGCCCCTTCCGCAGGGATGCGCTTAACCCCTTCGGCCTCCAATATGGCCATTAATTTTTTGTAGATTAATTCAATACCTTCCAGCCACTGTGGATCAACATTGGCCGGGCGATTTTTAAGGGCCCGTTCCAAATCGTCCACAATGACCAGATACTTTTTGAGAATATTGGCCGCAATTGTCTCGGCCAGTTGGCTCTGCTCACGCTCAATGCGCTTCTTGTAATTGATAAAATCCGCCCGTTCGCGCTGCCAGCCCTCAAAATAGGCTTTCTCCGACTGCTGAGCGCGTTCGAGCTCCTGTTTCAAAGCTTCGTATTCGCTTAATGGAATGGTGGTCATTGGTTCACTGGTCGCTTCGGTTGTTCCTTCCTGCAGTTGTTCAACGGCTGAAGCCGTCTCCTCAGTCGTTTCTGCCTGCGTAGAGGCAGTGACATCTGAGGACACGGCTTGAGGTTCGGCAGCAGCCGCCTGTGCTTCTTCCGCGCTCAAGGGGACTGCTTTGGATTCACGCTCATTTTTATTCATGGCTCACCTCGCCCTCCGGTTTTATCGCCGAATCATCCATCAATGTTTCGGTTACCAAATCGCTCAGTAGGTTGGACATAAAACGCACCACCGATATCGCCCGGCCATAGGACATCCGCATTGGGCCTAATACCCCCAGCGTGCCCATGGCCACCCCCGGTGCGCCGTAACTACCTAACACGATGGAACACTGACGTAGTTCTTCCCATGTTCCTTCACCACCGATAAGCACCTGAACCCCTCCGGGCGTATGGGTCAGAACGGTACGCGCCAAAAGGTCTTGAAGCAGGGTGGGTTCTTCTAATAACTTGAGCGCCCGGCGGGCTTCATCCGAGGCGGTGAATTCGGGTTCGGAAAGCACATTGGTAAGACCGTCCAGATACACTTCCCCTGCCACCACCGAATCCACTTGCTCCATTTCTTCCAAAACCCACTCTAACACATCCGCCTCCAAACCCTCGACCAATGAACGCAGAGCACGAATTTGCTCCGCATCTTTGCCCTGGTAGAGAGTAGTAATGTGGTGAGCGGCTTGGGAGAGTTGATCTTGCCCAACCGGTTCGCTTAGGATCAAGATGCGTTGATGAATTTCTCCACCCACCATGACCAGCACCATCAACACCTGGCGTCCACGGGTGGCAATCAGTTCCAGATGCTTAAGACGTGCTTTCTCGGGATGCGGCGCCGTCACCAACGAGGCGGCCCGTGATTGATGCGCCAAAATTGAGGCCGCCAGACGCATCCACTGCTCTACATCGTAGCGCATCTGGTAGAACTGGTGGCTGATCATGCGCCGGGTCGAATCGGGCAACTCGGTGGCCTGAATCAAGCGGCTCACAAAATAGCGGTACCCTTCCTCGGTGGGCACTCTCCCGGCCGAGGTGTGAGGTTGACGCAAATAGCCCCGCTCGGTAAGCACGGCTAACTCGTTGCGCACGGTAGCCGACGACATATCCAGTTTATAGCGCGCCACCAAATGCTGAGAGGCTACCGGCGTTGCGGTGCGAATATATTCGTGGATTACTAAAGTCAGAATAAACTTCTGACGTTCGGTAAGGTCATTCATCGCTTTGCTCACCTATAATTAGCACTCTCGAAGTGAGAGTGCTAAAAACATTTCGAGTTTCATCATACCATGCTTAAAGGAAAAACGTCAAGTCGAACGCAAGATTCTTACAAAACGCTAATATTTCGACTAACCTCCAACCGTCTGGATGCCACTTCTGCTGTCTTTTAGGCTATAATCCTGCCTGACCCATGACCTCAACCTCCTTTTTTGTTCTGGGCATTACGTTGATTGCCGGGGGTCTCTTGATCTCCGGGCGTTTGCGTCCCGACCTGATTGCCCTGTTGATCATGGTCGTATTAGGTTTGAGCGGAACAGTTGCGCCGCGCGACGTTTTTTCCGGCTTCAGTTCCTCCGCTGTCATCACCATTTTAGGGATTTCGATCATTTCCACCGGGTTACAGCAAACCGGTGTCACCTTGCGCCTGGGGCAACTTATGCGCCGGCTAGGTCACCGGTCTGAAGCAGGTCTCGTACTTACAGTAACCCTGGTGTCTGCCGCGCTTTCTCTCTTTATGAATAACATTGCCGCAGTCGGTGTACTGCTTCCCGCGGTGATGAGTGTGGCCCGTCAATCCAATACCCCCCCATCAAAACTGCTTATGCCTCTAGCCTACGGTACCATTTTGGGAGGAATGGCCACGCTGTTAACCACATCAAATATTATTGCCAGCGGGGCTTTACGCGAGGCCGGTTTGCAGCCCTTTGGTCTGCTTGACTTCCTACCGGTCGGTGTACCTATTGTTGTGATTGGCAGTCTGTATATTACGTTTATAGGCCGGCATTGGCTACCCCGTGAAAGCCCAGGGTTGGCATCACGTACCATCACCCAACTGAGCGCAGAACTCGCCAACCTTTATCATCTGCACGATCACCTTGAAACCCTAGAAATCCTGCCTCATTCCCCCCTCGCGCATCACTCGATTGCCGAAAGCGACTTTGCCAACCGCCTTGGGCTGATTATTGTGGGTATCGTGTCCAATGGCGCCTTAAAGCCCGCCCCACCCAAATCGTATATTCTCTCTCCCGGCGATCATCTCTTGGTCAAAGGACATTGTGATCCTGCCACTTTAGACATGCTGGGGCTGAACCCTGCTGCATCCCCTACACCTGCTTCTATGTTGATTAACGAGAGTGTACGCTTGGCAGAAGTCGTAATCAGCCCTCACTCGGCATTGATCGGACGCACCCTGAAATCCACCCACTTCCGCGAGAAGTATAACTTGAATGTAATCAGTATCTGGCGTGAGGGTCACCCGCTACATGCCGATTTAGGCAATATTCCCCTGCAGGTTGGCGATGCCCTGCTCGTGCAGGGCTCGGCAGCCCGCATCCGCATGCTGCGCGAAGATTCAGACTTAATCCTGCTCGAAGAAGATCCCGACGCGGTGCTTAAACCCCACAAATACCCCTTGGCCTTTTGGATCACCTTCATAACTCTGGGCATCGCGGCCCTAGGTATTCTGCCGGTAGCCGAAGTAGTTCTGGCGGGCGCCGTCCTGCTGTTGCTTACCCACTGCCTAAGCATGGATGACGCGTATCGCAGTATTGAGTGGAAGGCCATCTTCCTCATCGCCGGGATGTGGCCGCTCAGCATTGCCATTCGCACCTCTGGGCTATCTGACTTTGTAGCCCTGCGGATGATTGATTTGGTCGGTCAAAGTTCCTCCACGCTCATTGTGCTCACCCTTATTCTGCTTGCCCTTGGGTTTACCCAATTACTGGGAGGACAGGTAGCGGCGTTGGTTTTGGCACCGCTCGCCCTTTCCTCTGCCACCCAAACCGGCTTAGACGCTCGCGGCCTAATGATGGCCGTTGCCTTAGGTTGTTCCTTAGCCTTCCCAACACCTTTTGGTCATCCGGTCAACATCATGGTAATGAGTTCAGGCGGATATACTCTAAAGGACTTCGTCAGGGTAGGAACACCGCTTACTATCCTTACCATTATCATTATCCTCGTAGGATTGAAACTCTTCTGGGGAGTATAAATTCAGCATGAATCCAACATCCTTCGCCTTTGAGGTTACCGCCCGTCAGGGGCGTGCCCGCGCCGGGATGATTCATACCCCGCACGGGACAATTCCGACCCCTATCTTTGCGCCGGTTGGCACCCAGGCCACCGTCAAAGCCGTCACCCCGGCTCAACTAGAGGAACTTGGGGTATCACTAGTGCTCTCAAACACCTATCACCTTTATCTCCGCCCCGGTGCTGAATTAATCGCCGAGTTGGGCGGTCTGCATCGGTTTATGCATTGGCCTCATCCCATCCTGACCGATTCGGGAGGGTTTCAGGTCTTTTCTCTAAGTGAGACCCGCCAGGTAGATGATGACGGCGTCACTTTCCGCAGTCACATAGACGGCTCACGACATCGCCTAACCCCCGAACTGGCAGTTGAGGTACAGGAAAAATTGGGAGCCGACATCATCATGGCTTTTGACGAATGTGCGCCGCCCTACGACCGTGCCTATAATGAGCGTGCCCTTGAACGAACACACCGCTGGGCAGTCCGTTGTCTTAAAGCCCATACTCGCACCGATCAAGCGCTCTTCGGGATTGTCCAGGGCGGCGTATTCCTGGATTTACGCGAGAAATCAGCCCAGTTTTTGGTGAGCCTGGATTTTCCCGGTTATGCCATTGGCGGACTCTCGGTCGGCGAAACCAAAGATGAAATGCACGCTGTCCTCGAACTGGTAGATGGCATCCTGCCCGAGGATAAACCGCGCTACCTGATGGGGGTTGGCACCCCACAGGATATCATCAACGGCATCTTGCGCGGAGTGGATATGTTCGATTGTGTCCTGCCCACCCGCCTCGCCCGCCACCATGCCGCCATGACTCGCAACGGGCGGCTAAATATGATGAACGCCGTTTACGCTCGAGATCCCTCCCCCATTGATCCTCAATGTTCCTGCTATACCTGCCGCAATTTCTCACGCGCCTATATTCGCCATCTGATTGTGGCGCGCGAAATGTTAGCCGCCACGTTGCTTTCAATTCATAATATCGCCACCCTGATCCAGTTGGTAACCGAAGCCCGTGAGGCTATCTTGACCGGAACATTTGACGAATTTGCCGCGGCATTTTTTGCGCTCCAGAATCAATCCAACGCTTGAGGCTATTTCTATGACGATCACCCAGGCTTTTATTCTAGGCATTGTTCAAGGGATTACCGAATTTCTTCCTATTTCGAGTTCAGCCCATCTCGTTATCACACCTTTCCTACTGGGTTGGCAACTACCCACCGACCAGGTTTTCCCTTTTGATGTTTTGGTGCAAATCGGCACTCTGGTCGCTGTGATCCTTTATTACCGCGTTGAATTATGGCGCATCCTCACAGTATGGCTAAGAGACCTGCTTGCACGTGAACCCTTTGCCCACCTTGAATCACGGTTAGGCTGGTTGCTCTTGCTCTCCACAATACCCGCCGGTTTGGGAGGCATTTGGCTTAAAGATGCCGTTGAAAAGGCCTTTCTGCGCCCTGATCTCACCGCACTTTTCCTATTTGGCACGGCCATACTGCTCAGTCTGGCGGAGAAGATTGGGCGCCGAAACCGCACACTGGCGGAATTGAACTGGCGCGATGCCCTATGGATAGGCTTTGCCCAAGCACTGGCGCTTTTCCCGGGAATCTCCCGTTCCGGTGCATCCATCGCGGGAGGAATGACCCGTCACTTAGAGCGCCCTACCGCGGCACGCTATGCCTTCCTCATGGCAGTACCGGTCATGCTGGCGGCGGGGGTCATGGGGGTGTGGGACTTGCACACCGTGAACAACCTGGGAGAATTTCTACCGGTCATGGCGGTCGGTTTCATCACGGCGGCGGTTGTTGGCTACCTGAGCATTCATTGGCTGTTGCGCTATCTCTCCCGTCACAGTTTATTGATCTTTGCCCTCTATTGTGTCCTTTTAGGCGCGTTCACTTTGGGCATCTATTTCTTCTAACGTTAAATCTCGTCAGTGTCTTTGCCTTTTCGGTATAATGAAATTACGATGAACAAGCAGCGACCAGTACCACTCGTTATCGGAATAGCCGGGGGTTCGGGGTCAGGGAAGACCACCGTGGCGAACGTCATCTTGGAACGTGTAGGACGAGATCGTATTGCTTACCTACCTCACGACGCTTACTATCGTGATTTGGCCGACTTGCCACCCAACCAGCGCGCCGAGGTCAATTTTGATCACCCCGATTCGCTAGAAACCAGCCTGTTAATTGAGCACATCCAGCGCTTGAAGCAGTGGCAACCGATTGATTTACCGGTTTACGATTTCACCACCCATACACGAACCTCACGCACGATTCGAGTTGAACCCAAACGGGTCATTATCGTCGAAGGGATCCTCATTTTTGCCGAGCCGGCCCTGCGTGAACTGTTTGACGTCAAGATTTTCGTAGACACCGACCCCGATATCCGTTTTATTCGCCGTTTACAGCGCGACATCACCGAACGAGGACGAACTACGGAGTCGGTCATCAAACAATACCTCACGACCGTCCGCCCCATGCACTTAGATTTCGTCGAACCCTCCAAGCGCTATGCCGACGTCATTATTCCCGAAGGGGGCATGAACACCGTAGCCCTGGATATGGTCATCTCTCGCATTCAGGCCCTTTTACAGGAAGAGGATCCCCCAACCCAAGAGGGGACCTCTGCATGACTCAAGAGCAACGTACCCGTCTTTTACGCTTTTTAGCCCTTGCTTTTGCCCTTGGCTTAACCCTTGTCCTTTACCTAAACCGCGACAAGGTACAACACCTACAAGGGTATGGTTACGCAGGGATTTTTTTGGTTTCGTTGTTGACCAATGCCACGCTCATCTTGCCGGTCCCCGGTGTATTGATCACCTCGGCCATGGGCGCCGTTTTCAATCCTTTTTGGGTTGCCGTTGCTGCCGGAAGTGGGGCGGCCTTGGGGGAACTTTCAGGGTATCTGGTGGGTTTTAGCGGTCAAGGTCTGATTGAGCGCACCCAATGGCATGAGCGCATTGAACCCTACATTCGCCGTTACGGCGGGTTGGCTATTCTAGTTTTGGCCTTTGTCCCCAACCCGGCTTTTGATGTTGCGGGGATTATTGCCGGAGCCCTCAAAATGCCACTGCGGGTATTCCTTTTCTGGTGTTGGTTAGGGAAGGTGCTTAAAATGTTGATCTTCGCTTATAGCGGCGCCTTAATCTTGGGCAGTCCGCCGGCGGGCTGATCCCTCAGCGACCTAACCGCGAGAGGACTATTGCTTTTTAGTGCTTACAACTTGTTTCTCTTGTAAACGGCGTTGACCTTCCGATGCCACCTCTTGCCATGCACGCTCAACCCGAGCAATAACCTCTGGATCTTCCGGAATCTCGCCGTAACGAACCTGGATATAGGCCTGGGTTAAGAGCCCTACCGCTTCAGTGTGTTCAGGGAATAGGCCCACAAGGGTTGGTAAAAACTCCAACGGGGTTACCGCGGGTGGGCGGGGATGTTCTAAGGCTTCTGCCAGATCCAGCAGTTGCTGGTAGATGGCCCGGATCCGGTTGGCGATATGCTGGCGCGATCCTCGGCTGATAGACCTTGGTCGCCGGCGTGCCCGGCGCAGGTTGTTGACCAAACGCGAAAGCCGCAGCCGTTCCTCCACCCCACCCTCAACTCGAATAGGAAGCAACAGCGTCCCTGGCGAACGCATTTCAATCACCACCAAGGCCAGCAAGATCAAAATAGCCGCCAAAGCCAGACCAGGTATAAGGCGATCTAAAATAGACCAATTGTTCCCGGTTTCGACGCCCTCAATTAATTGCTCCACCAGTTTTGGAAGTTGCTCGCCCCCCACAATATCCGGCAGGGGCACAGCCGGAGCGTTACCTAAAAGGGGAATCAACCAGGAAATGAGCAGCAACACAATACCACCAAAGAGAAACGCCATCAAGACCATGGGGATAGCCACCAAAGCCATCATCCCCCAACTTATCCACTCCACAGGTCGCTCTAAAACAGCCCCCACTACCACACCACCAAACGCTACCACAAAGCCCAATGTAATGATGAAGATCCACCATGGCATCGCCACAAAAGGGGCATATCCCCCCCGGCTTTGAAATAAGTCAATCATATGCCAAATGCCAATGCTACCCAGGCTAAAGGCCAAGAAGAGGAAAACGGGCATCATGGTGCTTAGTGTAGGCTGTATCCCTCGAAAGAGGCCGTATATCAGAAGCATCACGACCCCAAAACGCAGCGAGGCCACTGCCGCATCGCTGTCTATACGCAGTTTACTCAGCCGGAGTCCACGCCAGACCAAAAGGATCATAGAAATCCCGTGCCAAAACCAGCGCGCCAAGAATGCCTTACCGCTCTCAGCCTCCCTCAAAGCCCCGTTCGCCCAAAAATCGTTGATGGAAAACCCGGTTAGAAGCACCCCCAGAATCGCTATCGTTCCAACGATATACCCCACCATAAACAAGACTTGGACCCAAAGGGAAAGCCGATCTCTGTGCCGTTCCAACCCGCGGCCTAACCGCTCGGCACCCCAAACCACCAGAAAAAGCGTTATGGCTACCCCTAGCGCACTTAACCTTGGAGAAACCAGGGCGTGATACCACAAAGTGGCCCAAACGACCTCGGCGAGGGCTTGAAAAATAACCCCAATTTCAGCCCACTGCAGTAGACTCATTCTTTCTTACCCTTGACTTCACCGAACAGTGGATAATGAATGGTCTTCACACCCGCGAGCGAAGGTGGTGGTTCCTCACTCAAAGCCACTAAAACCAGATGATGGCGATAGCGCTGAATTAGGGTAATTGCCTCGATCAGAGAGGGATTGAGTACTGCGGTTAAAATGACGAAAGTGGCTCCCATTGCCACGTGAGACGCCGTGTGCACAAGAAACCGCTCAAACGGATGAGTAATTAAGGGAGTAACCCCTGCCAGCGTCTGCAATAACATAGCCAGATGGTCCATCGTGCGGCCGGGTTGAATTTGCATGAACTGATCCGCGGACGTTACGCCCCCGTTGACGGCCAGCCCTACCGCATAGCCGTCTTCAATGCCATAGTAGCAGAAAGAAGCCGCCACACGGATAAGGTGTTCTAGGACTTCGGGAAGAGTTCCCAACCAAGGATGCTCCGAGGTTGCCACGTTGACACACAACATCATGACCTGCGCAGTAATCGGCTGATACACCCGTGTTTGCAGTTGTCCGGTGCGCGCGGTTGCCGGCCAGTGGATCTGACGAAATGTGTCTTCCGGGGTATAAGGGCGAACACCAATGGTCAAATTTGGATCTTCAAACAACCGCTTACGGATACCACGCTCCCCGTAAGGATCCTCTGAGAACAATCCTAAGTGTGACCTGGGTACCAACTGGGGAAAAACGGTCACCGTTGCCGGCACCTCACGCTCTTCATGGTGTTCAACCAAGCCAAACGGATCCCCTGCTTCTAGAATCGCCGGGCCTAAGGTATAAACCCCGCGCCCTCCGAGGCGTAAGCGAAAGTCTCGAACGATACGGCGATATCCCCATAAATGATAAATGTTGGTGAGATACCCCCGGCCAGGTACATGAGAAGGCGCGATAGAGTCTCTTTCTTCAGGCATCAAACTTAATGGCCAGGAATCGCGAACGCGCAACCAGGTCACCGGCAGACGTTTTTGGTTTTCGATGCTCAAACGCAACGGCAACGTTTCCCCAGGAAAGCCGCGCGTGTAAATCAATTGACGACGATATACGATTTTTTCCAAGACGCGCGATCGCCAAACATACGTTATGCCCAGGACGGTCCCCGTAGCCAACCCTAACCCCACCAGCCATTGAACGCGAAACAATGTCCCGACCAGGATTACGGCCAAGATCAGAATGGCCCAGGTGCGGATTTTCACCTCACCTCCACCGGAACCGGTACCGCGGCGATAATTTCATTAATAAGGTCTTCACGCCGGCGCCCGCGCAGCATAGCCTGAGGGGCGACGATTAAGCGATGGCTCAGCACATAAGGCGCCACATGCTTAACATCATCCGGCAAAACAAACTCGCGCCCTTCCATAAGCGCCCAGGCCTGTGCCATATAGAACAGGTTCAACGTCGCGCGTGGACTGGCGCCCAGTTGAATCTCGGGGTTCTCGCGCGTCGCCTGAGCCATACGGACAATGTAGTCTCGTACCGAAGCCTCCACGCGTACCTGGCGCCGCACGGCTTGCGCCTCTCGAATCGCCTCGGGATGCGTTACTGCGGTTAGGACTTCTAGAGGATCGGCCTGTTGAAAGCGTTCAAGCATCGCGTTCTCTTCTTGGGGTGTGGGATAGCCCAAGCCAATTTTGACCATAAAGCGATCAATTTGGGCTTCCGGGAGAGGAAAAGTGCCTTCTAATTCCACCGGGTTTTGGGTCGCAATAACTAAAAACGGGCGTGGGAGCGGGCGGGTGATGCCATCGCTGGTAACTTGGCGTTCCTGCATCGCCTCTAAGAGAGCCGATTGGGTCCGGGGAGTGGCACGGTTGATTTCGTCCGCCAGGATGATATTCGCCATAATCGGGCCAGGCCGATATTCAAATTCCTGGGTCTTCTGGTTGAACCACATTAGGCCGGTCACATCTGAGGGAAGCAAATCGGGTGTAAACTGGATGCGTCGGAAAGTGCACCCCAGAGAAATCGCTAGCGCCCGCGCCAATGTTGTCTTTCCGGTGCCCGGTACATCCTCAAGCAACACGTGACCTTCGCATAAAATGGCTGCCAGAACCAGTCGGATGACCTCTTCTTTTCCTACGATCACCGTTTGAATATTCTTCAGGACTTGCTCCACCAGCGAGTTTAGCAATGCACACCTCCATAGCATAAAGATCAAGGACGCAACACCCTGAGAGGATCTCCCACTTGAGCGCTCAGCTTCGTTTCAGCATTACCGTTGACAATGCACAGGCTTAGGTAGCCGGTACTGTCAAACATGGCAATCAGGTCACCCGGTCGTCCCTCCCCAAAGGTGTTTACCAACCCGCGGATTTCGTAATCCTTGTATTGGATTCTCCAATCCGATTCACCGGCTAAATGATGGGGTTGGATATTGGTGATCAGATTACCAAAAGCATCAATATAAATGATTTGACCTTGCCACCCTCTTTCCTCCGGTGAAGGTTCGGGTATTGGTAACATCACCGGATCTTCAATTTGAGGGCCCAACGCATCCAGAGGTATCCCATTGGCCAGGTGGGCAGCAACCGGCGCAAAAATATCTCGCCCGTGAAAAGAGCGGCTGATCTGCGGCAACCAATAGGCAGATTGGGTGAGATGAACAAAGCGCATCGGCCATCCGCGGCTCTCACCCTCACGAATGACGAACGTCAACAGCCCATTATCGGGCGCTACAAAAAAGTAATCGCCAATCCTGGCCGCTATAGGGCGCCGCTGCGTTCCTACCCCCGGATCCACTACTGCCACGAAAATACTCTTAGGCGGGAAGTAAGCATAGGCTTGCGCCAGCAAAAAGGCACCTTCAAAGACATCTTGTGGCCTTGTGGCATGGGAGATATCTGCAACACGCACCGAGGGTGCAATGCCCCAGATCACCCCTTTCATCACCCCCACATAATGATCACGGTATCCAAAATCGGTTAGTAAAGCCACAACACCTGCCACGTTTTCTCCCGTTTCGAAGAGTCACCCAAAGGACCAAGTTTCGATTCTGGCAGAATCTTACCACGGTCGGGGATAAAAATTCCCCACCACTTCTTCATAACACCCACAGTCCCCAGGGCTAACTACCCATTAAGGACAGATTGGCCATCGCCTGGCGCATTTTTTCGATCCGCCGTTGCAAGTAAGGGGAAAAATACCCCCAATATCGTTCCTGAAGACTGGGGAGCATCCAATCACGACCTGTTACGACGCCCCGGCAGTGAGGTGAACCGCAGTGGCATTCAAACTCATCATAATCGCTTGAATCGCTCATTGCGTAATCAAAACAAGCCTCTTCGCCCACAGCAATGTCTCGCATCGCCACCAGGGTGATCGGCGAACTCAGGCCACAGTTGGGGTCGCAGGAATGATTAAAGTAGTCTGCCGGTTCACCATGCGTTAAGGGTACCATGTAAAGATCTTCTTCAATTTGAATGCTGTGAATGCGGCGCTCGACAGGCAGGAGCCGCACCTGTGCCCCGGTCAATACTTGACCGCCCCAAACCGCTAAGAGTTCCCCTGCCATAATCGGTTCGCGTGCAAAGAGTCCTAGTCCCTTTTTATCCGGGCAAGGTCGCAGTTCCAATTTAGGCGAACAATAAGAAAACGTATTGAACTGCATAACATCCTCTCTTTACATCCAAAAGTCTCGCTCTAATTGCCTTAAAAATCCATGTGATCGCTACCGCACCAAGTTACCGTCTTACCCTAACTACTTCCATGCTCTCAAACTATTCCACACCAAAACGCACCTCCAAAATAAAAATCACCCCGCAGGGGTGAAAGGCACATTAGATTTTCACTTGACCTCAGCCGAGAAGGGACAAATCGGTTAAAAACAACCCAAGGTGCCGTGGACCGGCTAGCCTCCGCTTTCAAGGTCAAAACCCGTGTATGAATTAATTATACCAGGATATCCGTACCTTTCAATTCAATATTTTTGGCTTAGAATTAGATTATCTTGAGGTTTACCAGCATTGGGATTAGGTTCACAGATAGTAAGAGGAGGCAGGCGATGAATAAGGTCTATAAAACCATCGAAATTACGGGTACCTCCGATGTCAGCATTGAAGATGCGATCCAAACCGCGATTGGACGAGCCTCGCGCACGGTGCGCCATTTGCAGTGGTTCGAGGTGAGTGAAATCCGGGGGCGCATTGAGAACGATCATGTCGGACAGTGGCAAGTAACGGTAAAAATTGGGTTTACTTTAGAGGATTAATCACAAGGCTAACCCAGCGCCTCAAAACCCAAAAATAAACTCAAAGCCGGGGATGAGTTTAGACGAAACCCCGCGGCAAGGCAATTATCATGAAAAACACGCGTTTGAAATCCGATTTCATTCTGTTGCTGGTGGCTGTCATCTGGGGCAGTGGCTTTGTGGCGCAAAAAATCGCCGCCACTGAGGTTAACAACTTCGTTTTCAATGGCTTGAGATTTACCATCGGGGGAGTTCTATTAGCCCTCGGCTTACGCTTGCGCCTACCATCTGAACTTCAAGAATGGAAATGGATCTTTCTGGGCGGCACTTTGCTGTTTGGGGGAAGTACGCTCCAGCAAATCGGGATTGCGAGCACAACCGCCGCAAATGCAGGGTTTATCACCGGTCTATATGTTGTTATTATCCCCCTATTACTCTTCATTTTCGGGCGTCAACGCCCAGGCTGGTATGTTTGGCCGGCCGCCGGGATGGCCGTCTTAGGCACATCACTGTTGAGCAGTGGTTCGCTGCATATTCGCCTGAGCCCAGGCGATACCATCATCCTGGGCGGCGCCTTCGTTTGGGCGCTCCATGTGATAACAGTAAGCCAAGCTGCCCAACGCATGAATGCTTTCCTTTTTGCTGCCGGTCAGGCACTGGTTTGCGGTTTATTGAATCTCGCCATTGTTGGGCGCACTCTCTCCATAACCCTTCAAAACCTGAGCCCAGCAACCCTGTTCGCCACTCTTTACTCGGCCGTATTCATCGTCAGCCTGGCGTTTACACTGCAGGTCATTGGTCAACGCCATGCTCCACCGGCAGATGCCGCCATCCTATTTAGCAGTGAAGCCGTGTTTGCCGCGCTTTTTGGCGCGTTATTATTGGGAGAAAAACTTCAGCCGATGCAGTGGTTTGGCGCCCTCTTGATTTTTGTGGCTATGCTTCTTTCACAGGGCCAGGTCTTATTGACAACCTCTTCACCATCGCCCACAACCGCCAAGGCTCAACCTGCAGAATCGGTCTCGGATGACTAGTCACCACAAACTACTCGCACCCAGAACCAGAAACCCAACCGAACTTTCTGCGTAGATTAAAGCAGAAAGCACAAGAGGCGAATGGAGCATCACGGTGGCCGAATTTGACCCGGGCATCTTAAAGGATATTTCCCATGATATCAACGCCTTTAGCCAGGTCGTGGCCACCTACCAGACTCAGGTCTACAATCTGTGCTTTCGTATGTTAGGCGATGCCCAAGAGGCCGAAGATGCCGCGCAAGAGACCTTTTGGCGTGCTTTCCAAGCCCTCCACCGCTATGATCAGTCTCGCCCATTCTTAACCTGGCTGCTCTCCATTGCTGCTCACTACTGCATTGACCAACTGCGTAAACGCCGCACGCCGGTAGAGAACATTCAGGAATGGATGGACGAGATCCTTCCCAGCCCCGAACCCAGTCCTGAAAGCCAATATGCCCGCCGTGAAGAATGTCAGCACATCCAACACCTACTTATGCGTTTGGAACCCCACGAACGCGCCATCCTGATCTTGCGTTATTGGTATGAAATGAGTGAACTGGAAATGGCCGAAACCCTCTCTCTTTCCGTCAGTGCAGTAAAAAGTCGTCTGCACCGTGCCCGTCAGAAAATCGCCCACATGTGGCAGGAACACCATCATCTTTCGACCCCAAAGGAGAAAGCCCATGAAGCACCTGCCTACTGAGGTTTGGTTTTGCGAAACAAAAAAGGCGGAGATCCAACCCCAGGATTTAGAACGCCATTTATCCACTTGCTCTCATTGTTTCGAAACCTATCAAGCCTGGCAAGAGGTAGAACGAGCGCTTCTTTCTCCCCCCTTGCACGCCCCCACACCGGGCTTTGCCAATCGCTGGCAGTCTTACGCGCTTGCCCGCTCCCGGCAGACCCAGCAAATGTTCTGGAAATGGAGTGTGGGACTAGCCAGTGTGGCGCTTTTAGTGGTCACCAGTATGGTCACTCTGCTGATCCTATTCTTTGATTCTGCTGTCGTTGCCGAAGCGATTTCAAATATTATCCGCATGCTCTCCCGTCTTCCCTTCACTTGGCTCCAACTCCGCTACGCTCTCACCTTCTGGTTACGTGAGATCCCCCCTTATTGGATAGCCACCTTTGGTCTATTCCTTTACACGTGGACTATCCTCCCGCTTGGTACCTGGTTATATGCCTTGACCAAATTCACCTCTCGAGGAGTTAAGTCACCATGAAAGCAAAAACCGGCACCGTATGGCTTGCATCACTTATCAGCCTGTTCCTACTGTTAGGGATATGGCAACCTGCTTTGGCGTTTCCACCTTCATCTTCCATGCCTCAAACCTACAGTGGAGATCGCCTCGTTATTGGAGAAACATTCACACTTCGCAGTGGTGAAACGCTAGAGGGCGATCTCATCGTCATCGGTGGGCTAGCCGACATCCAAAAGGGGGCCACAGTCAACGGCGATGTTGACCTACTAGGAGGAAGCCTGAAATTGGCGGGTGAGGTCGTCGCCAGCATCAATGCCGTTGGAGCAACCATCGAACTTGAAGAGGGAGCGGTCATCCGCGGCGATATCCATGCCGTAGCCTCCTCCATATCCGGGCTTGAAAAGGCCAATTTGATGGGCACACTAGATACCTTCACCCCTACTGGGAACGTCTGGCGCATGCCGATCTTCCGCTGGCAACCCTGGATTAACCTTCCCTCTGAGCCGTTCAACTTCCTCCAACGCACATTCCTCGATCTCCTGCGCACACTGGCGGTTGCCATCTTAGCCCTACTTATTGCCCTACTCCTTCCCACCCCTCTAGACCGCATCAGCCAAACACTGATCCATGAGCCATTTCTGAGCGGCGGGTTGGGGTTGCTAACACTGCTGGTTATGCCGGCGGTGATTCTTATCCTGTTCATCACCATCATCCTCATTCCTGTGGCGCTCATCGGGATCATCATTCTTGCCCTGGCATTACTCCTAGGATGGGTCGCGGTAGGCTATGAAATTGGCAATCGCCTGGCCGAACTCTTCAAAAGCGTTTGGAGCCCGCCTCTGGCGGCCGGGATCGGCGCGCTGGTGCTAGGCTTTGTGTTGTATTTGCTGGGATTTGTCTTCTGCCTAGGCGGTTTGCTCAGTTTCCTCATCGGTTGTTGGGGATTGGGTGCTGTACTGCTGAGCCGCTTTGGCACACAGGTCTTCCGCACTGCCCCGCCCTCTTCCCTCTCTGCGCCCCGCCCCGAAATCGTTCGCCCTTCACCTGCGACCCCCGAAGAAGAAAAAACTCCCAAGGAGTAAGCCATGAAAAATACAGCATGGATGTTTACCCGTACCCTTATGCTCTTAACAGGCTTATTACTCATCACCTCGTTAGCCTGCTCCATCACCGTAAATCTGCCCAATTTGCGCGTGCCTACCGTGCAAGTCACCACCCCCCGGGTCATGACCATTGACGAGCCCCTACCCGCAGGCGCAACTCAACCGATCCGCCTTCGTCTGGAAATGGGTATGGGCGAATTGAGACTTCAAGCCGGTGCTGAGGGGTTGCTTGAGGGCAGTATTCGCTACAACGTTCCCGAGTGGGAACCCCAGATCCTGCGAGGAGAAAATGCCCTCACCCTGACCCAGCGTCAAACCGACGGGCAACTTGCATTTCCTAAAGACACCATCAACGAATGGGACCTGAAATTAGGGAACTATCCTCTTGATTTGAGCATCAACGCCGGAGCCTATAAGGGAGAACTTGATTTGAGCGGTGTTCCTCTGACCCGATTACACATCTCAGATGGTGCCAGTGAAGCACGAGTCGCGTTCAACACCCCTAACCCCTTACCGATGGAACAACTGCGCTACCGCACCGGAGCATCCAAGGTCGAATTGGTGGGTCTGGGCAATGCTAATGCCGCCGAAATTGTCTTCGAGGGAGGCACCGGCGCCTACACGCTCGATTTTTCAGGAGAATTAAGCCAGGACACCAAGGTACAGATCAAATCCGGGGTCTCACAAGTTGTGTTGATTATCCCCGAAGAAATGCCGGCACGGATTGAAATTACTGGGGGATTGAACAACATTACCCCACATGGTACATGGAGTATCCGTGATGGAGTCTATGAAAAAAGCGGCAGTGGAGCGCGGCTTCTGATCGAGATTCAAATGGGAGTTGGTTCGCTCGAACTAAACGTTAAGTAGCACGATATAATCGGTATTTCTCCACCAGCGCATAAACTTGGGGCGGGAGGTAATAGCGATAAGCCTTACCTCCCGCAACGCGCTGGCGAATCTGGGAGGACGAAATCTCCAACAAGGGAGCATCCACAAACATCACCTTACGCTCCAGACCCGGCAAAACGGCTTCAAGGTAAGAAAGGTCCACCGCATCGCCAGGCCGCCGCATGACCCCTAAACCATCACAAGCCCTAAGAAACTCCAAGGGTTGATGCCAGGTCGGTAAATCGCGGAGCGAATCCCCACCGATCAGATAAATCAGTACATCCTCTGGAAAGAGGTTATGTAAGATGTGGAGGGTGTCCACGGCATAATGCGGTCCCGGGCGATCAATCTCGACCGACGAAAGTTCAAATAGTGGATCGTCCTGAATCGCTGCTATGACCAATTCCAAGCGAATGGCAAGGGGCGTGATGGGTTGTCCACGTTTATGAGGTGGGTCAGGGGTCAGAACCCACAACACCCGATCCAACCCTAGTTGATCGGCGGCTTCGGACGCCAGGATAAGATGCCCCACGTGAGGGGGATCAAAGGTTCCCCCAAAGATTCCCAATCGTCTCATTCCTGCCACTCGAGTTCAAAATGATCACCGATGAAAACTGTGTCCCCGTTTTGGACCCCGGCCTGGCGTAGCGCTTCATCCACACCTAAGGTTTCCATGAGTTTCTGAAAACGGCGCACCGATTCCTCGTATTCCCAATAGGTCATGGCGGCAGCGCGTTCTACGGCTTCGCCCGTTACCTTGAAACTCCCATCCGGCAAACGGATAACCTGGAAAGCACGCGGATCGGCGGCAGGGCGATACACCGGGAGTTCTTCTCTAACCGGTACTGCTGGCGCTTGTTTCACCAATTCAGCACACTGCCATAAAATCGGCTGCAAACCGATTTTACGCAGGGCTGAGATTGCCGTTGCCTCTACGCCGCGTTCCTTGAGCGCTTGTTGAATTTGCGGCCAGCGTTCCTGAACCTCAGGGAGGTCAATCTTATTGAGGGCTACAATCATGGGCTTGCGCGTCAATTCGGGATCGAACAGTGCCAATTCGCTGTTGATTTGAGCATAATCCGCCACCGGATCGGGTGAAAGCCCGTCCAATAGATGAATCAACACCTTGGTGCGCTGAATATGGCGCAAAAAGGCATCCCCTAAACCTACACCCCGATGAGCCCCTTCGACTAACCCCGGGATATCCGCCAAGACCAGGGATGTGTTCGCATCAAGATCGGCAACGCCGAGATTGGGCTCAAGTGTGGTAAAGGGGTAATCGGCAATCTTGGGTTTGGCGTTGGTCACCGCCGCAAGGAAACTGGATTTCCCCGCGTTAGGTACCCCAACGATGCCCACATCAGCAATCAATTTCAGTTCCAAACGCAGGTTGCGCTCCTGCCCGGGCTCCCCTTTTTCCGCAATTCGCGGCGCCTGATTGCGAGGGGTAGCAAAACGCGCGTTACCACGCCCCCCACGTCCCCCACGACATACTATCAAACGCTGTCCGGGTTCGGTTAAATCCCCCAGTAACTCACCAGTATCATCATCATAAACGACCGTGCCCGGTGGAACCGGGATAATCAGGTCTTCACCCGAACGCCCGGTCATGTTATTGGGGCCCCCGCGTTCACCATCCGGCGCGATGAAACGGCGTTGGTAACGAAACTTGACCAGGGTATTCAGGGAAGGCGAAACCTCCAGGATAACATCTCCCCCTCGCCCGCCGTCACCCCCATCCGGGCCACCGCGGGCAACGTACTTTTCACGGTGGAAGTGGACAATCCCATCCCCGCCTTTGCCCGAACGAACGTAAATCCTGGCCTCATCAATGAACATACCCCACCACCCCAAATGAGGGGCGAGAAAGGCGGTTCTTTCTCGCCCCTCGAATGCCTCACCGACCTAGTTTCGCTTTCAGAATATCTTCGAGCGTAGGTTGTCCAATTTCTTGAAGTTCATAGCGAACGCGCTGGACCGGCTTGTTGATTTTTATAACCCGGGTTATGTCGATGGGCGTAGCAGAGATCACCAGGTCTACATCAGCGCGGTTGATGGTCTCTTCCAATTCCCGCATCTGCACCTCGCCGTAGCCCATTGCCGGCAAGATTGGGCCCGTCTGCGTATACTTGCGGTAGGTCTCGGCAATGGAGCCGACTGCGTAGGGGCGTGGATCCACAATTTCAGCCGCCCCAAATCGGCGTGCCGCCACCCACCCCGCGCCGTAAGCCATCTCACCATGGGTTAGAGTTGGCCCATCTTCAATGACCAACACCCGTTTGCCCCGAATGGCTTGCGGGTCATCCACAAAGATGGGAGAAGCGGCCTCAATGATAATTGCCTGCGGGTTAAGGGCTTGTAGGCTCTCGCGAACCTGCATCACGGCCTCTGGGTTGGCAGTATCTACTTTATTGATGACAAACACGTCTGCTCGCCGCACGTTGGTCTCACCAGGATGGTAGCGATATTCGTGCCCGGGACGGTGAGGATCAGCGACCACAATGCGCAGATCTTCCTGATAAAACGAGAAGTCGTTATTACCACCATCCCATAAGATCACATCCACCTCGGCCTCGGCCTGACGCAGGATCTTTTCATAATCCACACCGGCGTACACAATGACCCCATTATCCAGGTGAGGCTCATACTCTTCGCGCTCTTCAATAGTGCACTCATGGCGGTCCAAATCCTCATAACTGGCGAAGCGTTGAGCCTCTTGGCGCACCAAGTCGCCATAGGGCATAGGATGGCGAATGGCCGCTACTCGAAAGCCCATCCCACGTAAAATCTTTGCCACGCGGCGGCTGGTCTGGCTTTTTCCGGAGCCCGTTCGCACCGCGCATACCGCAACCACAGGCTTGCTGGATTTCAATTGGGTGCTCTTAGGCCCCATCAAACGAAAATCCGCACCGGCGGCCATGACCTGGGAAGCTTTATGCATGACATACTCATGCGACACATCGCTGTAGGCAAAAACCACCTGATCCACTGCCAGCGTCTTAATCAGATGCTCCAGGTCACTCTCGGGATAAATCGGAATGCCCTCAGGATATAGAGGACCGGCTAATTGAGGCGGGTAACGCCGTCCCTCAATATTAGGGATCTGGGTGGCCGTAAATGCTACCACGTGGTAATCGGGGTTGTTGCGGAAGAAAACATTGAAATTGTGGAAATCGCGACCTGCGGCACCCATGATGATCGTTCGAATGGCCATAGGTTATTACATCCTCCTGGGTGTTGGATTTGGAAAACCGGATTACATCGCCTCAGGGGCGCTAATCCCAAGCAAAGCCAGACCCACCTCAAGCGCCTGGCGGGCCGCCGCCACTAAACGCAACCGGAACGCACGCACCTCCGGTTCGGCTTGCAAGACCGGACACTGGGTGTAGAAATCGCTAAACACGCGCGCCATTTCGTACACCAGGTTGGCGATAAGCAGCGGACGGAATTCCGCCGCCGCACGTTGGATTTCACCCGGCAAACGCGAGATTAAATCTACCAACTCGATTTCTGGCGTGGTTAATGCGTGGGGTGGTAGTGTTGAGGGAGGTAACTCAAAACCCACTTTGCGCAGAATACTCCCGGCACGAACATAGGCGTATTGGATATAGGGGGCTGCCTGCCCATTAATATCTAGCGCACTTTCCCAATCAAACGTCACAATTTTGGTGTTATCCCGCGAGAGCATGGAATACTTGATTGCACCCAAAGCCACCGCATGGGCAATGGCTTGTTGCTTTTCGGCGGGTAATTCCGGATTCTTTACCTGTACAATCTCCAACGCCCGCCGTGTTGCCTCACGAACGAGGTCTTCCAATAACACCACCGTCCCCTCACGCGAGGACATCGTTACATTGCCGGGCAGATTGACGATTTCATACGCTAAATGGTAGCACCTGCTTGCCCATTCATATCCCATTAACTCTAATGTTTTAAAAATTTGTTGCAAGTAAAGGGTCTGGCGGACATCCACAACATAAATGGAGCGCGCCAAATCATATTCCTGGAATTTCAGAATCGCCAGCGCCAAATCCTTCGTGGCGTAAAGAGACGTTCCATCCGAGCGCAAAACAACCAAGGTGCGGTATTTGTCCTGGGTGCCCAAGAGTTCATCTAGAGGAACAACCACCGGGCCCTCAGGCCGTTCATCGCGTGCAATGCCCCGCCGGATTAACTCGTCCACCAATTGAATGCCGGGTTCTTCGACCTCGCTTTCAAAATAAACACGATCAAAATGAACTCCTAACAAGGCATAGATCTGGTCAAACCCTTCCAACGACCACTGGCGCGTCTTTTGCCATAAGGCTAAGATTTCGGGATCACGTTGATGCCAGCGCGCAAAAAGCGCCCGCACTTGCGGCTCTACCGAAGGGTCTTCCTCATAGCGCCGATCCGCCTCGGCATAGAGGTCACCCATCCAGCGCGTTTTATCATCGCCGGGCTCTTCCCCGGAGTGGTAAGTTATGTAATTCCAAAGCCACTTGATCACGTGAAGCCCGATGTCCCCAATATAATTGGCTCGGATGACCTCATAGCCTGCATAATCCAGGATATTCGAAATCGCCGCCCCCAGAATCACGTTTCGGAGATGGCCCACATGAAACGCTTTATGCGTATTGGGCTGTGAAAATTCCACCATCACCTTCTCCCCCCGTGGTACCGCTCGCCCAAACGCGCGTTTCTGCTCCAATACCGTGTCCACCACCCGCTGGGCATAACGATCGGGGGAAAAGTGGAGATTCAAATAGCCGTTAACCGCTTCAATGTGGGAAAAACCCTCCACATCTCCCAGATACGCCGCAATTGCGCTGGCCAATTCCTGTGCCCGCTGATTGACCTTTACGGCTTTCCCCTGGCGTGCTTCCTGAGCGGCCAGTTGAAAGAAAGACGTAGATATACCCCAACGCCCGGCGAAAGGAATCCACTTCCACTGGATTTGAGGCTCCGGCAACCCATTTTGAGCACAATACTGGCGAATCTTTTCGTCTACAAATTTTTGTTCACGTTCAAACATACCGGGTATCCCTCAAGACAGGTGATCAAAGCACACGCTTCTCTGCCAGCAGGCAAGCCGATTATAACATAGGCCTCACCGACCTACTTCCAAGCAGGCCACTGCAACACAAATAGAGCGGGAGTCTAATGCTCCCGCTCACCTCAAAGCGATTAGAGAGAATACCGTAACTAAGCCGCTTTATTGAGCAGAGCGGCGAAACGCTTCATTAGGCGGCTCTTACGACGCGCGGCATTATTTTTATGGATGATTCCTTTTTCCGCCGCCTTATCGAGCGCCTTTTGAGCCCGCAGCACCGCTGCACGGGCTTCATCGAGATTGCCGCTCTCAATCGCCGCGTTGGCTTTGCGAATAAACGTGCGCGCCGCTCCACGATAAACCCGATTGCGCAGGCGCCGCTTCTCATTCTGCCGATTGCGTTTAATTTGAGACTTGATGTTAGCCAAAGCCCATCCTCCATCGGTTTAACTTTCGGATGCCGATTTTACCAGAAGAACCTCAATTCGTCTAGGAAAATCTCGAACCCAGGCGTGTTAATTCGCATCCTTTTGAAAAGAAAGAATCAGCCCCGGGCGAGTTCCCAGGGCTGATCTGTTGTTCGTTCTCATTTATCTAGCAGTGCGGCAACGCCGGGTAGTACCAAACCTTCCAACATTTCCAGAGACGCACCACCGCCAGTTGAGATGTGGGTGATCTTATCGGCCAAACCCGACTGGTTGATAGCCTGCACCGACTCGCCACCGCCGATGATGCTCACCGCGCCACTTTCTGCCACAGCGCGCGCAATGCCGAATGTGCCCTGAGCAAACTTCGGAAACTCGAAAACGCCCATCGGGCCGTTCCACACCACCGTGCCTGCTCCGGCAATCACTTTGCTATACGCCTCGACGGTTTGCGGCCCAATATCCAATACCCGCCAGCCTTCCGGCACCGGCCCAACCGGCATTACCTTCGACTCGGCTTCTGCGTCAAAGCGATCCGCGATTACCACATCCACCGGCAGATGCAGGCGCTCACCGCCCTCCGCCAGCAAGGACTTTGCGGTTTCGAGCGCCTCATCCTCAACCAGCGAATCACCCATCGGGATACCCTTGGCCTTGAAGAAAGTATTCGCCATCCCACCGCCGATCAAAATGGCATCCGCCTTCTTCAAGAGGTTGCGGATGACACCGATTTTGTCGCTGATCTTGGCACCGCCTAAGATCGCCACAAAGGGACGCTTAGGATTTTCAATCGCCTCACCCAGGTATTTGATTTCTTTCTCCATTAGGAAGCCCGCCACCGCCGGCAGGTAATGCGCAATCCCTTCAGTGGAAGCATGAGCGCGGTGGGCAGAGCCAAAGGCATCGTTCACATAAATATCCGCCAAGGCGGCAAGGGCTTTCGCCATCTCAGGATCGTTCTTTTCTTCCTCGGGATGGAAACGGGTATTTTCTAACAAGAGGACTTCGCCCGGCTTTAACCCTTTGGCGGCCTCTTCGGCTACCGGCCCGATGCAGTCTTCGGCAAACTTAACCGGTTTGCCCAGCAATTTAGCCAGATAATCCGCCACCGGTTTGAGGGAGTATTTCGGATCAGGGCCTCCCTTAGGGCGACCCAAATGCGAAGCGAGAATGACCGCCGCACCTTGCTCTAACAGATACTGAATAGTCGGCAGTGCCGCACGAATGCGGGTATCATCCCCAACCACACCGTCTTTGATGGGTACATTGAAATCTACCCGCACAAAGACACGCTTGCCTTTGACATCAATATCCCGAATCGTTTTCTTGTTGAACATGGTTCCCTCCCACATTTAGAAGATGGTCATGCGCAACCCTGAGATGATTTCAAGGTCGCGCATGACCTATGTCTCAATTCCAGCCTTGGTCTAGAGTGATTTCGCCATCAATGCGGCCAGGTCGGCGGTGCGGCACGAGTAACCCCACTCGTTATCATACCAGGCCACCACTTTGACCAGATTACCGCCCATGACCATATTCGAGGGCAGATCAACGATGGACGAGCGGGAGTCACCCTTGAAGTCCATCGAGACCAACGGCTCATTGTACCCACCATTGGTGACACCCAGGATGCCCTTGAGTGGGCCGTTCGCCGCTTCGATGAATACCTGATTGAGTTCTTCCTTGGTGGTGGGTTTTTCCACCGTTGCGACAAAGTCCACGATTGAAACCGTGGGGGTGGGCACGCGCAGGGCGTATCCGTCAAATTTGCCCTTCAAATCAGGGATGACCAACGCCACCGCCTTAGCCGCGCCGGTGGTCGTCGGGATGATGTTCAGGCCAGCCGAGCGTGAGCGGCGCATCTCTTTCTTGTGCCCCTGATCCAAGATCACCTGATCGTTCGTGTACGAGTGAATCGTTACCATCACCGCATTGAGGATCTTGAAGTGATCATGGACAACCTTCGCCGCCGGCGCCAAGCAGTTGGTGGTGCAGGAAGCATTAGAGACCACATGGTGTTTCGCGGGATCATACATATTTTCGTTGACGCCGATCACAATCGTAATATCCTCGTTCTTTGCCGGCGCGCTGATGATGACCTTCTTCGCACCGCCCTTGTCAATGTGAACACGTGCACCGGGTTTGCCCTTCGCCGGATCGCCCAAAGCATCGGTGAAGACACCCGTGGACTCGATCACAATATCTACACCCAGATCCTTCCACGGCAGGTTGCCCGGATCCTTCTCGGCAAACACCTTAATGCGCCGCCCATCAATGACAATGTCCCCATCTACCACTTCCACACTACCCGGGTAGATGCCATAGGTGGAGTCAAATTTAAACAGATGCGCATTTTGCTTCGCATCGAACAAATCATTGACCGCCACCACTTCTAGGTCATTGGGGTAGCGCTCAAGGATAGCCTTGAGAACCAAACGGCCAATGCGGCCAAAACCATTGATACCAACTTTGACTGCCATTGTGCACCTCCACAAGAATTAGGATCAATTAGAATGGTTGGTTTAATTCCTCCCCTTTTCCGCATAGGTGTTGAGCACACCTTCGCGGGGAAGGGTGTCTTCGCGTCCAGAAAGCGGCCCGGTGCGTTCATAGTACAGATCCATCACCACCTGAGCCAAGCGTGCTGCATCATGCCGCCAGGGTTGCTCATCATCCACCAAGTCTGCACAGTAGACGGCATGACGCTCTTCCAGTTCCGGTGAGGGCAATACGGCCCGCACCCCTTCGGGCAAATTCTTGGGCGGCCGATTATTACACACGATCAAATCGAAAATCGGCTCACCCAAATGACGCTCGATAGCCTTCACATGATCAGCACAGGTGAACGTATCCGTCTCCCCGCGCTGCGTTGCCACATTACAAATATAGAATTTTAATGCCCGGCTGGACTTCAAGGCTGCGGCGATATCGGGTACCAACAGGTTGGGCAAAATGCTGGTAAAAAGAGAACCCGGCCCGATCAGAATTAGATCGGCGTTGAGAATAGCCTGCACCGCCGGAGGATAACCTAACGGCGCGTTGGGTTCCAGCCATACCCGTTCAATTTGTCCCCCCACCTTAGGAATATTGCTCTCACCCTTGACACGCAGGGTACGGCCCTTTTCCGGTGTCCTTACCTCGGCCACCAAACGCACATCATGCAGGGTTGAGGGAAGCACGCGTCCTCGCACGGCCAAAACCCGCCCCGATTCGGCGATGGCTTCTTCGAACGAACCGGTAATATCGGCCAAAGCGGTGATCAAAAGGTTACCCAGGTTGTGGCCATTCAGCCCTGCCCCGGCCGGGAAACGATAGCGGAATAACTGCGTAATCAGTTCTTCATCATCGGAAAGTGCGGCCAGGCAATTACGGATATCGCCGGGGGGTAGTACGCCCATATGACGACGCAACTCACCCGATGAACCGCCATCATCGGCCACTGTCACAATGGCGGTCAAATTGTGGGTATAAGCCTTCAAACCACGTAGCAATGTAGAAAGCCCCGTCCCTCCACCAATGGCCACAATGCGTGGTCCGCGTTCCCGGCGGCGATAATCCGTCACCGCTTCCACAATAGGTTTGCCTGGGCGCAAAAACGGGCGCAAGAGCGAACGGCTGAGTCCCCAGCCTCCCCAAAGGATTAGCCCTATGCCAATGCTGGCAAAAATGGCTATGCGCAGGGGGCGTTCGAGAAAGCGCAGGGCTAGAATCGAAAGCCATGGCAGCCAGGGTGTATCGGGTGCACCGCGGTAAATATCGAGCAGTGAAAGCGTGACCCCCGTGCCCAGAAACGTGGTCCCGATGAGTAGAACAAGCAACCAGCGCTTAACGCCAATCCCTGGCGTAAGCCACCTCAAAGCCAGCCGCAAACGACGTTGCCAAGATTGCCAGGGACGAGACGTTAACTTGCCCATACCACCTTATTTATAACCGCCTTTTGTTTGGGCGTCAACGAAAACCCTCTGGTATGAACAGCCAAATCTATTATATCACCATTTGTGATAATATTCACAATAAGATTCGGTTCGGTTTGTGGTTGATTTTCCCATGCTATAATGGAAACAACAAGGACACAATTTCCTGAGGCTTCCTGAAAGGCCTAAAGTCCACCTTACCATCAAAAAATTACGCTAGTGAAACAGATCCCTGGCTTGTCCAGTAAGAAGTTTACATCTAATCCCTCTTTCAATACTCACTTCCGAGAAAGGCTCTTCCCAGTTCACCCCAACTCCCCAGGAGGAATCCCCTATGTCGTTAACCTCTCTACCTGGTCCTAAGGCCCGTCACTATATTGCCCGGGATCACGCCGTTATCTCCCCTTCTTATCCTCGCAGTCACCCCTTTGTCATGGATCATGGGCGCGGGGTTGAGGTTTGGGACGTAGATGGCAACCGCTTTCTCGACTTTGCCGCTGGGATCGCCGTCGTGTCCACCGGGCACAGCCACCCTCAAGTCGTGAAAGCCATTCAGGAACAGGCCGAGAAGTTTATCCATATTTCATCCGATTTTTATCACCCCAAGTGGATTGAACTTGCTGAGTACATCAACCGCATTGCACCTTTTGATGAAGATGCCGTTTGTTTTATGACCAATTCTGGCACCGGCGCCATTGAAACCGCCATCAAACTTGCCCGCTATTACACCGGACGCACTGAGTTCATCGGCTTTTTGGGCGGATTTCATGGGCGCACCGTGGGCTCATTGGCTTTCACAGCCAGTAAATCATCCTATCACCGCGGTTTTTTACCCCTCATGCCCGGGGTCACCCACATTCCTTACCCCAATCCCTACCGTCCGGTACTACAATCCCTCCCCGGCGAGCCCTACGGTCAAACCGTTGTGCGCTACCTTGAGCAAGAAGTATTCGCCAAACTCGTCCCCCCGGACTCGGTCGCAGGAATCATCGTCGAACCGGTGCTCGGTGAAGGCGGTTACGTCGTCCCTGCACCCGGTTTCTTTCCGGCTCTCAGAGATCTCTGTGACCGATACGGCATCCTATTAATCGTGGACGAAGTGCAAAGCGGGGTTGGGCGCACGGGTAAATGGTGGGGGATCCAACATTTCGGCGTCGAGCCGGATATGATCTGCATCGCCAAAGGCATTGCTTCAGGAATGCCGTTGGGTGTGATGGCGGCGCGCAAACATCTGGTCACCTGGCCAAAAGGCAGTCACGGTAACACTTACGGTGGGAACCCGCTTTCCTGCGCCGCGGCTCTGGCCACCCTCCAATTGATTGAAAACGGCTACATGCAAAATGCGGCTGCCGTTGGACAGTACGCCCTTCAGCGTTTGCGGGAGATCATGGAATGCCATCCTTCTATTGGCGATGTTCGTGGCTTAGGTCTGATGATCGGCGTTGAGTTTGTGAAAGACCAAACCACCAAAGAACCAGCCGAAACGCTTCGTGATCGTGTTGTAGAACTTTGCTTCGAAAAAGGCTTGATCGTTCTCGGATGTAGCACCAACGTTATTCGTGTCTCGCCACCGCTTTGTATCACCTATGAAGAAATTGACGAAGGATTAGAAATTTTTGAAGCCGCTATCGAACAAGCCGAAGATGAACTGTATCCTCACCTGGTTTCACGCCCCGGAGGCACTCATCCATGAGCTTTATGCTCCCCGATTTCCGCATCCGCCAACGGGATTACTTGCTTGAAATCACCCGCGCCCTTACCCAGGAACTGGATTTGGATGCACTGCTGGGGCGCATCTTACGCATCTCCATCGAAATGTTAGCCGGACAGGCCGGCCTGATCGCCTTACGCGAGGAAGACGGCACCTGGAAGGTTGCGGTTGCCCAAGGCATTCCTCAGGCTTTCGTTAAATTCCTAGCCCCCTATCTGAACGAAATCACCGATTCGCCTGATCCCGACTACTTTGAACTGCTCGAGATTGACCGCCGATTACGTGAACTTGCGCTTACGACCAGTTTAGGATTACTACATGGGGTTGTCTTGCCACTCATCGCCCGCAACCGCGTTTTGGGGGTCATTTTCATCTTCCGTTCCTACCCGGCTGCCTTTTCCAGTAATGATCGGGCTTTGCTGATGGCATTCGCCGATCAAGCCGCCATCGCCGTTTCGAACGCGCAACTCTACACCCAGCTAGCCCGAAGCAAACAGCGGCTGGACGGCCTTCTCGATGCTGTAGCAGATGGGGTACTGATCCTCAACCCCGATTTGAAGATCGAGCGCTGTAATCCGGCCTTTGCTCGCCTCATAGGCCTACCCCGCGAGAAAATTCAAGGCAAAACGCATGAGACGATCGTGCATTGGAGCATGCCCCCGAAAGAAATGACACTAGAACAAGCCGTGGCTGGCGGGTGGCCCTTGGCACCAAATTCCTATCTCTATGTCGAGGGTGACCTCAAATGTCAGGGGCCACGCAGTACAGTGCCGGTTGGGATTACCTATGCCCCTTTGCTGAGTGAAGGCAAGTTGCTCAACATCATCGCCATCGTGCGCGATATTACCCGCTTCCGCGAAGCCGATGAACTTAAGAGCACCTTCATCTCCATCATCAGCCACGAACTCAAAACTCCCCTGGCTCTGATCAAGGGCTACGTCAGCACCCTGCGCCGTGAAGATGCGCAGTGGGATCCCGAAATTGTTCAAGAAAGCCTGGCCGTTATCGAGGAAGAAGCCGATCGTCTGGGGGCACTGATTGAAAACCTTTTGGATGCCTCGCGCTTGCAGGCTGGCGGTCTGACTCTTAAACGCGCCGATGTTTGGCTCCCCGAATTGGCCTCACGGGTGGCACAGCGCATGTCCACTCAGACCAATCGCCACACCATTGTTGTGGATTTTCCCCCCGACTTTCCGGTCATCCTGGCCGATGAAGACCGTTTGCAGCAGGTTCTCACCAATCTCATCTCCAACGCCATAAAATACGCCCCTCAGGGAGAGATCCGCATCTCAGGCCAGGTTCGCCCGGATACGGTTATCGTCTGTGTGAGTGACCAAGGGCCGGGCATTGCACCTTCAGATCGCCCCCACATTTTTGATCGTTTCTACCGTTCACCTGAGGTGATGCGCCACACTAAGGGCGCTGGGCTGGGTCTTTATCTAAGCCGTGCCATCATCGAAGCCCACGGGGGAAAAATTTGGGTGGACTCCGGCGCGGAACAAGGCGCCCGGTTTTGCTTCTCGCTTCCACGCCAGCCCCAGTAGAATATAAATCTTCACCCTCAGCCCCACCAAGATGGTATAATGCACTCGTTAATTCTGGAAAGAAAGTGTGAAATAACCTATGCCCAAAGTACAAACCTCTTGCCCCCGTTGCAAATCCCCGGTGATCGCCGATTTGGAGCAACTTCTAGACGTTTCGGTTGACCCCTCGGTCAAACAGCGCCTACTAAACGGACAGATCAACGTCATCCACTGCCCGACCTGCGGCTTTGAGGGTATGGTTAGCGCCCCCTTGGTCTATCATGACCCCGACAAAGAACTCTTGCTCACTTATTTCCCGCCCGACTTAGGACTTTCGGTTAACGATCAAGAGCGCCTTATCGGTCCTCTAATCAACCAGATCACAAATCGCTTGCCTCTTGAAAAGCGCAAGGCCTATCTGCTCCGCCCTCAAACAATGCTTACTTTTCAAACCTTGATCGAGCGGATCCTTGAAGCCGATGGATACACGCGAGAAGTACTTGAAAACCAACAGAAACGCTTTGAATTGATTAGACGTTTGCTGGGCATTGTGGATCCTGAAGAACGCAAGGCGGTCATGCAACAGGAAGAAAGCCTCATTGATGCCGACTTCTTCCTCATGCTCTCCCAAATCACCGAGGCTATGCTTGCCCAAGGGGACGAACGAACCGCACGCGTCCTGGCCGCCCTTCAACAGGAAGCGCTTAACAACACCAAGGCGGGACAAGAGATCAAAAGCCAGACCCAAGAAGTCCAAGAACTCTTACAAAAACTGCAGCAAGTCAGCCGCCAAGGCCTAACGCGCGAAAAACTTTTAGACCTGATGCTCGAAGCCAAGAGCGAGGCCGCGCTCACTGCCCTGGTGGGGCTGGTGCGCAACGGTCTGGATTATGAGTTTTTCCAGATTCTTTCAGAGCGGATTGAGGCATCTCAAGATGGCGCCGAGAAAGCCCGACTTGAAAACCTACGGGCTAAACTTCTGGAATATGCGCGCCAGGTGGATGAACAGATTCAACGCCACTTTGAACAAAGCCGTCAATTGGTGCAGCGGATTGCCACATCCCCCAATATCGAACAGACCGTTGAAGAGAATTTAGAGACGATTGACGAGTTTTTCTTCAAAGCCCTTGAGGAAGAACTGGAACAGGCCCGCAAAAGCGCGGACTTGGATCGCATTTCTCGCTTGCAACGCATTCGTGCTCACCTAGAAAAATTGAGCGCTCCCCCACCCGAGGTAGCCTTCTTAGAAGAACTGCTCAGCCTCTCTTCGTATGAAGAGCGCCAGAAGAAAATGCAAGAAAAATCCGATCTGGTCACGGCGGATTTTCTGCAACTCGTGGGCGGCCTCATCGCCCAATCCGAGAAACAAAATCAACCGCCAGAATTCCTGAGCGCGTTACGCGAGATCAATCGCATTGCACTGCGCATGACCATGATGGCCAATCTGAACCAGTGACTCGTTTCGTAAATGGAGTCCGCTTAAGCCGCAAGGCCATCCGCGTAGCAACGCGCTAAATTCAACATTCGCGTATAAAACCCACGACTTCGCTCTAAGTCTTGAGGAGTACCTTGCTCCACGATTTGCCCTTGACGTAGGACCACAATCTCATCCAACCGCTCTAACCCATAAGGAAGATGGGTAATCCAGATCAACGTCCGCTTTTCCGCCCAAGCCATGAGACGCGCCGAAATCCGTATGGCTTGGGTCCAGTCTAGATGGACTGTCGGCTCATCCAGGATGATGATCGGGGCTTCGCTCAGGAATACCCGCGCTAACGCCAAACGCTGACGCTCTCCACCGCTTAACTGCAAGCCCAGGTTTCCCACCCAAGTATTCAACCTTTCAGGTAAACGACGCGCCCACTCTGCCAATTCCACCTGCTCCAGCGCCCACCATAATCGAGACTCATCCGCCTGCGGCGCCACCATAGACAAATTGCCGTGTAGGGTATCGCTGAAAATGTGGGGACGCTGTTCAAGCACCATAAACATCTGGTGCAGGGCATCCTCATCCCAGGCGGCTAGCGGCACTCCCCCAAGGTATATTTCGCCTTGCTCAACCGCCCAAAAACGGAGTAGTAATTGGACTAAGGTGGATTTTCCTGCGCCGCTCGGCCCCAGCAGTCCGATATGACGCCCAAAAGGTATGGATAGGTTTATCCGATCCAGGACAAGGGGAGCATCCGGTGCATACCGGAAAGAAAGATCACGCACCAAAATATCCGGCGCTCCCGTAATAGAGTTGTCTTTATCCTCTCCCCCCTCCGCAACCTGTGACATCAACCCCTCTAATTCCAATAACCGCCGAGCGGAGTGCAAAGCCAACGGTAAATTCTGTGCCCCTTGCAAAAGAGCGCTGACGGCTTCACCGCTCGCGAGGACAACTGCCACCAATACAACCAGCAACACCCCGCTAAACTGTCCCCGGGCTACGGGATCAATCCCCAGCCAGAGGACTAACCACACAGTCATCCCTATCCACACCTGGCTCAATCCATTGCCCAACCCACGGTAATGAGCACGACGTCGTTGAAGGTGATGATACGTTGACTCGAGACGCTCAATTTGGGCAAGGATATCCTCTTCTTGTCCGTAAAGCAGGTAATCCTCCATACCCTGGATAAATTCCACCATCCGAGTATTAAGGGCGGCACCCATCTCAACTTGTCGCAACGTGGGCTTATTCTGCAAAGTATAAACCAGCAACGGTGTTAATCCTCCCGCCCCGACTAATCCTACTGCCACCCACGGCCAAAAAGCCGAAGAAAGCAAACCGCTGAACCAGACAACCCCCACCGTAGTGACCATCATGACCAGCAAAGGCGAAATAAAGCGAACGTAAAAATTCTCCAAATTTTCCAAATCCGCGATCGCGCGCTGAAGGACATCACCACTAGGTAGAAGCGCATGTCGTGCCGGTAGCAAAGGCACCAGAGTGCGATAAAGCCACCGTTGTAACTGCCCTAGCAGACGCAGGTTGACCCCATGTGAAACCCAACGCTCCAGGTAGCGAATGACACTACGTGCAAGACCAAAGAAACGCACCCCCACAATGGCAATATGCAATTCAGCAATAGACGGGTGCAAAGCCGCCTGAGCGATCAAATATGCCGCCGTACCTAACAAACCGAGACCGGTCGCAATGGCTGCAATGCCAAGAAAGATGGAAATCACTACCTGACCGGCAAAGGGTCTCAAAAACCGCACCAATCGTCCCACTATCATTATTGTGCTCTTTCCCCTGTCCAATGGGTGATGTATGGGGTAAGGCGATCAAGAAGATCCGATGGCTTACCCTGGGCTTGAATGTGTCCGTGGTCTAAGATCAACGCCCAATCAGCACTTTGAATTGTGCTCAAACGGTGCGCAATGATGAGACAGGTGCGTCCTTCCCACAATGCACGAAGATGCCGCTCCAAATAAACCTCCAGATCCGGATCGAGATGAGCCGTAGGCTCATCCATAATCAGAATTGGGGCATCTTTCAGGAAAGCGCGGGCAAGGGCAACCCGTTGAGCCTCACCGCCGCTGATTGCCCTTCCCCACTCACCGATTTCTCGCTCCCACCCACCGAGCGGCTGGCGTTCGGTATCCTCCCAACCTACCTGACGAATTGCGGTTTGAAAGGCGTCCATGGGAGCGTCAGGCCGAGCCAGGCGAATATTCCGGGCTAGGCTGGCATTGAAAAGATAGGGCATCTGAGGTACCCAGGCAACCCAGCGCCGCCATTCGGCAAATGGGATCTGGGATAGCGGCTGGTCATCCACCCAGATTTGTCCCTGCGTTGGCTGAAGAAAACCCAGCAGTAGATACGCCAGGGTAGTTTTGCCCGCGCCACTCGGACCGATCAGGGCTACCTTTTGACCGCGGCGAATCTCAAACCCAACCTCTCGCAGAGTTAATTCAGGCCGCCCCGGATAAGCGAAACTCACACTTTCAAAGCGGATACGCTGAGGTGGTGCCTTCAACGTGACCGATGGTATTTGAGACTTGACCTCTAAGACGAGACGAGAGAAGGTTGATTTTTCTGCGGCTTCGTCCAGCAGAGCATAAATGGATTGTGCGGCGTTTATTCCGGACATCGCGGCGTGGAAACGCTGGCCCAGCATCCGCAGGGGCAAATAGAACTCAGGGGCGATTAAAAGGATAAAAAAGGCCTGAAGAAAATCCAAACGCCCGTAAAGAAGGCGCAATCCAATTTCTACCGCCACCAGAGCCGTACTGATCGTGCTGATCAATTCCATCGCCAAGGCAGAAAGAAACGTAACCCGTAAGACCGACAGGGTCGTGGCATAATAGGCATCACTCACCCGACCTAAGCGCGCTTCACGTTCGCGGGTGCGTCCCATGGCTTTAAGGCTGACCAGTCCCTGGATCGTGTCCAAAACATAGTCATTCAAACGTTGTAGCGCTCGCCATTGACGACGGGTCACCCGTTCCGCCATGCGACCAATCAGGATCATAAATAGAGGAATTAGGGGTGCAGTGAATAAAAAGACGGCTCCGGTTAGCCAGTCCAACGGAAACACCACGGCTAATATCAACACAGGCACCCCGGCGGCCAACACAATCTGGGGCAGATAGTGCGCAAAAAAAGGCTCTAACGACTCAACCCCCTGCATCAGCGTCGCTGTCAAGTCACCCGCAGGTTGAGTTTTCAGGTAAGCGGGGCCGGCACGCAGCATGGCGCGCAGTAGTTCACGACGCAATTGGGCTTTTACGCGGATGGCTAACCGTTGGGCTGTCACTTCGTTTGCCCATGTTGCTACAGCACGGGCAATAATCACCCCTAACAATATACCCAACCAAGGATAAAGGTCGGCGCGAAAGTGGTGATGGATAAAAGCAGCATCCAAGATGTAAGCCAGCGTATAAGCCTGAAAAACAATTAAGCCCCCTATGACCATCCCCGTGGCAAGCACCAAGAAGAAATCCCCTCTGTGTGAATGAGCCCAATCGAGCAAGCGCCAGATTTCACGCCTCATATCGGTATGATTATAAAGCCATATCTATCGCGCACCCCTCAACCTCCCTGCGGGTTAACTCTCAAAGATGACCACCCTAAACTTATAAATGAGGTGAGAGGTATGAATCGTCCCCTAGCGCTAACGCTAACCGCTCGTGTTGGGCTCCGTTCAAGTGAATTGCTTAATGTTTTAATGGTCGTTGCCGGCAGTCTTTTCGTGGCAGGGCTTGCCCAGATACGCATCCCATTGCCCTTCACCCCGGTTCCTATCACCGGTCAAACTCTGGGGGTATTTTTAGTCGGCGCAACCATGGGTAGTTCACGAGCCGCGCTCAGCCTCGGACTTTATTTGCTTGAAGGAAGTCTAGGGTTACCCTTTTTTGCAGGTGGAGCCAGCGGCTGGCATCATGTGTTTGGCCCAACTGGTGGATACCTCCTGGGTTTTATCCTCGCCGCCTACATAGTAGGTCACTTCGCCGAAAGAGGTTGGGATCGTTCAATCCCACGGGTAGCCGCCATGTTTGCACTTGGGGAAGTTATCATCCTAGGGCTGGGAGCGTTGGTGTTATCCCGCTTCATCGGCCTCGAAAAGGCTTGGCTTGGAGGCATCCTTCCTTTCCTCCCCGGGGATGCCTTCAAGGCACTTATTGCCGCTTTGCTCTTACCCACCGCTCACAAGATAGTTGATCCTCAATCTTGAATTAAGAGCGCGGGAGACCCAGTGACCTCCTGCGCTCTTGATTTTCGTTTATCGTTTCATCGCCGTTTTAAGCCCTTCAATGGCTTGTACCGGTGTAGGATCCACCCCGTACGCCATCGCCAGGTAATAAGCCAAGTAATCGCCAAAATGCAATAGCGTCCATTGATGTGCCATGCGCCCCTCACCTTTGCCCTGAACAAAATCCACATTGATGCCGGCAGTGAGAAAGGCCTGCAAAGTTAATTCACTGCGCAAGCGATTACGGGGGTGATCGGAAGGTGTGCGCAGAAAGAGCACCATCATTTTTTCAAGCAGGGTGTCGGGATTCTCTACCCCGGCCAGGGTGTTGTGATCCGCCTCTGGTAGCACGTCAAACTGCGCCCACGCTTTTGCCAGTTCGTTGATTTGTCCTTTCCATCGCCGCGCCACCGGTGCCGCCACGTCCGACCCTACGACCACTACCCAGCGTCCCATCAGTTGGCCGGCCAGCCGCTTGGCAGGATTCTGAACCACCGGGATATCCTTACCCAACACACGTTGCTGCTCGCGCATGGCCTTAATCGCCTGATCAAACTCATTTTGGGGATCTGGAATTAGTTCTAAGCGATAAAATAAAGCCAGTAAAAAACCAAACGAGAAGCCAACGGCGGCTCGGGGTTGCCCGGCATGCTCAAATTGCCACACATCCCAGCCGGCGTCCCGACCGAGCGCGGCCAGTTCTCCGCCGGTGGTGATAACCACAACCTGGCAACCGCGCTCGCCAGCCTGTTTCACTGCCGCCAGCGTTTCCTCGGTATTACCCGAATGCGAAGAACCAACAACTAGCGTTTCGGGGCCCTGTGCCCAAGCCGGCAATTGATACTCGCGGCAAGCCAAAATAGGTACCCGCAGAAAAGGGTCGCCATAAGCGATAAAGAGGTCGGCGCCGATAGCCGAGCCCCCCATTCCGGCGATGACCGCCTGACGAATCGGGGATTTGATATGTAGTGGAAACTGCATTCCCTGCTTCCAGGCATGCGCTAATTGCTCCGGAAGACGGTCAATTTCATCATACATGTTAGATTGGTCAAGTTGGTTGAAGATCGTTAGGTCATCTAAGTTCATGTCAGGACTCCGTGAAGAAGAGAATTATGTAACGAATCGTTTAGGGCGTTAGCCAACGTATGTAATGGATATCTACTAGCCCGCGTTCTTCATCTACACGAATAACCTCAAAGAACGCCACCGCACCGTCAGCGGAACGCACACAGAGAGAGGGGAAGAACGATTCGCCTTGCAATGGTATTGGCGTCGTCTCTTGCGTTAACTCCAAACAACGGGTAACTGTCGGTGTTTCGGCAAAAGGCAAAACACCCCATTGAGCCTCATTCTGAGGGCTCAGAACCATTCCCCCCGCTGAGTGTTCCACCCAAAAATCCACCTTAGAGAGATCCTGCTGAAGGGTGAGATCGGAAAGGTGTAGCCCTTGCGATATCGTTAGTGTTATCTGTCCTTCCAGAACAGCGATAGGAGTGGGTGAAAACGTAGGAGCGGGTAGAAGGGTCGCAGTATCAAGTGCAGGCACCTGAATCCGCACCCAGAATGGGGCGTTGCCGGCAGGCCCCAAACCGAACAATTTGCCGGAAGGAGATCGCAGCATCCAATAACTGGTATAACGCCCTTGCCAGGGTGGTGCTACCATTTCAATGCTGATGTCCACAGCCTCCCCGGGTAAAACGCGTGTCGGGAGGGCATAGGCAGTAACAGGCGCCAGATTATCCCCTGAAACCCATACCACACTATAGGTGCTATCCCATATACACGCCCCGCGGTTTACCAGGCGCCAGGTCTTAACAAAACGCTGCCCCGGGGCAATGGGGGTATCATCGGGAATGGTCACATCAAGGGGCGTACCCGCTGAGGCCGATTCACACGGTAACGGGGACAACGCAGGTTGAACGGTCGTATCTAGGGGAAGAAAAACGACCGTCGCCGCAGAGGTTACCGGAATCGGCTCTACGGTGTACTCAGACGTTATTAACGGCTCACCGACTTCCTGGGTTTCGGAGATTGGCAAAACCCTCTCCCCTGCTCTTAGGGTGTTCAAAACCTGGCATCCGCCAGAGAGCGTCATGCTTAATACCAGCAGATTTCCTATGACCAACAGCTTTATCCAACGCATACGTGTTGATTTTACCTTACCCAATTAAAAAGAGACCTCTCTTTCCCATGTATTATCCTAACTATGACAAACGAGTGATTGGGTTAAAATTGAAACAGGCAATTAAGAAAACAATCCCTGAATTTTGAGGCTTTTTATGTCATTTGCCAAAGTGGGTGTCTACGTGGATGTATCCAACATTTATCTCAACGGGGGTCAACGCATGCAGTATGATGTGCTGCGTGAATTCGCTTGCCGCGATGAGGCGGAATTGGTGCGTTTGAACGCCTATGTCAGTTATGATCGTGAACGCGCTGAACGCGACGAAGCCTACCGCAAAGGCACCCAGAACTTTCACTCCGCCTTGCGCGACTTGGGCTACAAAGTCATCGTCAAAGAAATCAGTTGGTTTGTGGATGAAAACGGCGTGCGCTACGGCAAAGCCAATGCGGATTTGGAATTAGCGGTAGATGCGTTACTCCAATCGGTCAACCTCGACCGTGTGCTTTTGGTTTCCGGTGATGGCGACTTTGTCCAGGTAGTACGCGCGTTACAAGATAAAGGCTGCCGGGTCGAGGTCGTGGCGCTGGATAACGTCTCCGGTAAATTACGCCATGAGGCCGATTTTTTCATTTCGGGCTATCTCATTCCCAACCTGATCCCGGTCACCTCACCCCGCAACGACTTACCTCCCTGGGGAGAAATTGGCTCCCGCGTCCGCGGTTGGTGTTACTGGCACAGCGACCAGGGCTATGGATTCATGCGCTACCTCAAAACCATCGCCCCTAACCTCTGGCTGACCGATACCCGCAACCCCAACTCACCTTATGGCTCAGTCTTTTTCCACGATTCTAACCTTCCCGAAGGGGTGCGCCCCGGGCAACTCCCTACTCGCAATTACATTTTCGAATTCGAACTGGCTCGCTCGGAGCGCACCGACAGTTTGCAAGCCATTAATATCGAACTAATTAGTCGTCTCTAAACGCCAGCCGATTCTTCAACCAAAATTGCCCGCGCAGGCCCACCTTCCACACCCTGGAACTTGATCGGAAGGCAAATGAGGTGATAAAGGCCTGGCCCCACTTGAGACAAATCCAGCCCCTCAAGAATTACAACGCCTGCCCGCAGCAAAACCTCGTGAGTAGGACGCGAACGCTTATAGGGCGCCACCGAAAGATAATCAATCCCCACCAAACGAACGCCTTGCTCAACCAGATATTCCGCCCCGTCTTGTGTAATCCCCACAAAATCGGGACGAAATGCCCTCTCGCCCTCAGCCCAGAAGTGCGAATTGCGAGTTTTAAATAGGACGCGCTGGACACCTTTTGCCAGCGACACTTGCCGAAGTACCTCAGCATTAATTTCAGCAAATTGCTCAGGTACTTCAACTACCTGCGCCGGTCCGATGAGCACGTCCAGTGCAAGGCTCTCCAGACGGGCCCCATCAGGCAGGAAATGATAAGGGGCATCCAGATGGGTGCCGGTATGCAATCCCATCTCGACTTTGGAGACATTGGCGTTGGCACCCTCTTCGATTTTGCTGACACGCTCAATATGGACGCTGGGATCGCTGGGCCATGTCGGGAGATCGGGCCCTATGGTCAATGAAATATCGTGAATCTTTCGCATGGTCTCCTCCGTTCATTAAAAATTACCAACCCGAAACCGCAAACATCTGACTTAAGAACGCCGCCCGTTCCTCTGAGGTCATCAAGCGGGGACGCGCGTAATCTTCCAACATGGTTGTGATCAATACCGTACTGATGTGGCGGCCATTATAGAAAATGTGTTGGTCAATGAACCCCTTGCGTGTGCCTTCGATTAAGCGATCATTGACATAGACATGCATCTGATCGAAGAAGAGATTCCCCAGCCCATAATGGATAAAACTACCATTGTAAAATTCCATGGCCATGGGATGATGGGCCTGACTACCACTCACGATCACTGCTCCCGCCTCGGCCAAGCGGCGAAAATCTTGCTGCTCATAGGGTAGCACATCCGGTCGGTAGGATTCGAAATACTGAAAGGTCGCGATGACCGAATAACCGGCTTCCTTCAAGCGGCGAATCTCCGCTTCCATCCAGGGATAATCGCAGTTGGCAACCCCGGGCAAATCCGCGGTCGCCCAGATAAACGCCGGCCCGGCCGGATTACAGCCAATGAAGGCGAAGCGGTTGCCATTGTGTTCTACGGTGACCGCTGCCTTGGCTTGGGCCTCGTTTTCACCTGCCGCATAAAATGCCCAACCTCGCTGACGATAAAGATCAAGCGAATAGAGCAATGCATCACGCCCCCAATCAACGCCATGGTTTCCGGTCAACTCGAGAACGTCTGTGCCTACATAATCTAACAGTTCAATATATTTGGGATCGCTGCAAAAGATAAGCGAGGTTTGATTGGGATTGGGCGGCGGACACTTGGGGCTGAACGAGACTTCGTTGCTAATATGCGTCAAATCGGCCTCGCGGAGAAGATCTCCCACATCCCGAGCCGGGTAAGTGATCCCTTTTTCCTCCATCTTCGCCGCCGTGGCTCGCACCAACGCGGTAACACCGGTCATGACCATAACCGTCAATTTCTCTGCATCGCGATTGGAACGAAGGCTCAGCCCACCGGTTTTGAGCGTGTTTTCTATCTCGGCAACGCGTGTCGCCTCCCCTTGCCAAGTGAACCATGCCGTGAGAGGATAAGCCCAGGGGTCAAAATGTTTATCAACCGGTGATTGCCCCTCAACCCGAATGACCTTCCAGCGCGGTTCCAAGGCTTCAAAGGGTACAATGGCAAAAGCCGGACGATCGGCCCAGGTTTTTTCGAGCAATGCGGTATCGTCCTCAATCCGCACGTTTTGACCAGCGGGTCCTAATATGTTCTGCATTATCTCAAGTGTAGATGGGGAGACGTAAATGGGACCCTCCAACGGATTGGCCTCATCTCGCCAGGCTCGCAGCAGGTCTTGCGAAGAGACTTCGTCCCTTACGGTAGGAAACGGAGCCACCAGTGCGTAAATCCAAGGTGTGCCTTCCCCAGCACGCCCCAAGGCCAGGGTGATGGTAGCCTCGGCTTCTGAAGCAGCCATCTCTACCGGAACGGCAACGATCTGCTGACGTAGCCCTTCAGGTAGGTCACCGGGTATCCAGAGACGCAGTGGCGACGGTATAGTCGGCGCCGGCTTGAACGTTGCTGTACTCAAGGGTTGAAAGGGCGTAAGCGTAGCCTCAGAAAGGGAGAGGGGGCTCTGAGAGGGTAGAGGTAGCGTTCCGCTACATCCAGAAAGGATGACTACAGCCAACAGAAAGAGGTAGATAGGGTAGCGCATAGCGTTTCACCTCGCTGAGGATCCTCACCAATCGCTTGCAGAAAAAACTGCCTGTAACAGTTCTTCCCGCTCGGTTGAAGTCATTAAGCGTGGCTGGGCATAATCTTCTAAAATGATCGTGATCAGATCCACGCCCAAATAACGCCCCTCATAGAACAGGTGACGGTCAAGAAAAGCACGCCGATTCCAGTAAAACATTTGATCAAAAAATAGATTACCCAGTCCATAATGGATCAGCGCCTCACCCTCGAATGAAAACCCCTGCGGAAAATGTGCCTGGCTGCCGCTCACGACAGCCGCCCCCGCCTGAGCCGCAGAACGGAAATCATAGCGCGCCTGACTGGCCGGCTTGAAGTCCTCTACCTCCAAATGTTGAAACGTTACAATCGGAAGGTAGCCCTCACCACGTAAGGATCGCAGTTGACCGAGCAAACGCTCCCTATCACATGGGGCGGCACCGGCTTTGTCTTGCGTCGCCCATACCACCTCAGGACCAACCGCATTACATCCCAAAAAGGCTAACCGCGTGCCCTTCACGGTCATCTTCAGTACGGCTTGGGCTTCCTCGCGGTTAGCCCCACCCCCATAATATGGCAGATTCGCCCGCCGATAGAGATCCAACGTATAAAGAAAAGGTTCTTCACCCCAGTCCACTAAGTGATTTCCGGTTAACTCGATCACATCGGTGCCAATGAATTCGAGCAGATCCAAATAATGGGGATCGCTACAAAAACGCGCTTCCCGCCGCAGAGGTTTGGCCGGCGGACAGTTGGGATCGAACGAAACCTCATTGCTAATATGAAGGACATCCGCCGAACGCAAGAGTGGCGCAAGCACCAGACCTGGGTAATCCGCACCCTTCTCTTCCATTCGCAGCGCCGTATAACGTACCAGCGCCGTTGTGCCGCTCAAGATCACAGAAACCAGGCGTTCAGGTTGATAATTGGTCACTACTCCCTGGGATGCGGTAAAGGGAGTTTTTACACCAAACGATATCCATAGAGGAAATGGATTAGCATTCGGTTCCAGGCCGGTCAATCCGTCAATTCTGAGCACCTTCCAACGCGGATTGAGATCCTCAAAAGGAATAATCGCCCAAGCATGTCGTGCCCAGGCCGTGTCTTGCAACGTTTCCTCGGATTCAACCCGAACGGCGTTAGCAACCGGTATTCCCCATGCTTTCCGCAACACCTCCAAGGTGGAGGAGCTCATCAACAGAGGTTGGCCTCCCCAAGGATTGTCAGAATCGGCCCAGGTGCGCTCACCGCGCCAAGCCGCGTAGAAATTTTCCCAGGACACCCCATCAACCACGGTGGGGAATGGTGCTACCAGTAGGTACAACCATCTGGCAATGATATGATAATCATCCTGGGATTTGCTATCCCGAGACACTGGCTCAACAGCAGTCCTCTCTCCACCATCTTCTACAAAGTAACCCGCCTGACGCAGTGCCTTTACCAGAAGCGCAGGCAGACCATCAGCGCTAAGCACTATTGCTTTCTCGTCAGGCTCTTGAGTAGCGTAGGAATCCGGTGGTTCGAACGTTTGCCCGGAAGTTGTCGGGGTCAGCGCGAGAGACGCCGATAGCGCAGATGGAGAATCGGTCTCCCGAGCAGAAAAAGAAACGCGTCCGCTCTGACAACTCACCAGAACGAAACCCAAGACACCCGTGATAACAAGGATGTCATATACCCAGGATTTATTTGGCCGCCAGGATGACGCAAAACGCACGCTCCCAATTATACCTACCCCAAGGTTTATACACCATCTTCAAGTTGATAGAAAATGACAGTGCTCCCGACTATAATCTTCATCAACACTATATCGTGAGGGTATTTCATGCGCGAAGTTGCCGTGTTGGGCATTGGACAGACCCCAATTGAAGAGCACTGGGAAAAATCGCTGCGTGTGCTGGCCGGTGAAGCCGCCCTGGCTGCCCTGCAAGACGCCGGCATCACCCGTGTGGATGGGGTATTCGTCGGCAACATGATGGCTGGCTCGGCGAACCAACAACAGCAGTTAGGGGCTTATATTGCGGATTGGGTGGGTTTGCGCTATGCCGATGCCATGCACATTGAAACGGCTTGTTCCTCAGGCTCAGCCGCCTTCCGTGCCGCTCTGATGGCAGTGGCTTCTGGCGTTTTGGATGTCGCTTTGGTGGTGGGGGTGGAAAAAATGTCCGATTCGCCGGGAGATGAGATCACAGCCGAGTTGGCCACTGCAGCAGATGCCGACTGGGAATCAGCGTATGGTGTCTCGTTTGTCGCCCTTAATGCCCTAATTATGCGCCGCTATATGCACGAATACGGCTGGCGTCACGAGCATTTTGCACCCTTCTCAATCAACTCGCATCAAAATGCGTTACATAATCCTTACGCCCGTTTCCACTCCCCGCTGACGCAGCAAGAGTACGAAAAAGCACCGATGGTTACCCCACCGATTAACCTGATGGACGCTTCACCGATGGGAGATGGGGCTGCCGCGGTGGTTCTGGTGCCGGTTGAGCATCTCCATCGCTATCCCCCCAAGCCCCGTGTGCGCGTGGCTGCCTCCGCTGCCGCAACAGATACCATTGCCGTGGCCAGCCGCAGGGATGCGCTTTGGCTGCGCGCCGCCGAGCGTTCCGCCCGTCAGGCTTATGCTCAAGCGGGAGTGGGTCCAGAGGATATTGATGTCTTTGAACTCCATGATGCTTTTACCATTATGTCGGCCCTGTCGTTGGAAGCCTGCGGTTTCGCCGAGCGTGGTCAGGGTCCGCGGCTGGCATTGGAAGGTGAGATCCAAATTGGTGGGCGTATCCCTATTTGCACCCGGGGTGGGCTTAAGGCTCGGGGGCATCCGGTGGGTGCTACCGGTGTCTACCAAATTGTTGAAGTTGTGCAACAACTGCGTGGAGAGGCCGGTGCCACCCAGGTGGAAGGCGCCAAAATTGGCATGACTCAGAATATCGGCGGGAGCGGCTCCAATATTATCACCCACATCTTCCGCGCTGATTGAATTACGAAAAACTTCCTACACGCCGTCGGTTGACAAAACCGATATCTAAACCTAAACTAACCTCATGCTAGCCCGCGTCTTTTCATGTGCTGTGATCGGTTTAGACGGCGTCATCGTCGAGGTTGAAGTGGATGCTTCACCCGGCCTGCCGGGCATGGTAATCGTGGGGTTACCGGATACCGCCGTCCAGGAAAGCCGCGAGCGGGTTCAAGCCGCGATTAAAAACACCGGATTAGCCTACCCCCGCAAACGCGTCACCGTCAACCTGGCGCCGGCTTCGGTGCGCAAAGAGGGTCCGGCCTATGACTTACCCATTGCATTAGGGGTGCTCATGGCCAGCGAGCAAATCCCCCTTGAAGCACTGGATGGGGCTTTGGTCGTGGGTGAACTTTCTCTGGACGGTAACGTTCGGCACGTGCGTGGGGTATTGCCTATGGCCGCCACAGCCCGCCAGCAGGGTTTTCGGCGCCTCTTCGCACCGCACACCGATGCCGCAGAAGCCGCCTTATTGCCCGACCTTGAGGTTTATGCCGTGGCTACATTGGGAGAACTGGTGGGACACCTTTTGGGGAATCGGCCTCTACGTCCTCACCCACCTGTTCAACTAAACTGGGAGCCCCTTACTTTGGTGCAGACCGACTTTCAAGAGATCAAAGGTCAAGAGCATGCCAAGCGCGCCTTGGAAATCGCCGCTGCCGGCGGGCACAATGTCCTCATGATCGGTCCGCCTGGCGCCGGAAAGACCTTGCTGGCGCGCGCCATGCCTGCCATTTTGCCCACCTTGACCCTCGAGGAAGCCCTCGATATTACCCGTATCTACTCCGTGGCCGACCAACTCCCTGAAGATAGCCCTCTCGTTCGATCTCGCCCCTTCCGCGCCCCTCATCACACCATTTCCCATGCCGGACTGGTAGGAGGCGGGCACTGGCCTCATCCGGGCGAAATTTCACTAGCGCACCGCGGCGTACTCTTTCTGGATGAACTCCCCGAATTCAGCCCTCGCGTGCTCGAAGTACTGCGCCAGCCGCTTGAGGATAAAATTGTCACCATCAGCCGCGCCAATGGTTCCTTAACCTTTCCAGCCAATTTTCAGTTAATCGCCGCCATGAACCCGTGCCCCTGCGGCAACTTTGGTGATTCTCAAAAAGCCTGCACCTGCTCGCCAAGCACGGTAACCAAGTACCAAAAACGTGTCTCGGGTCCATTACTTGACCGCATTGATCTCTTTATTGAGGTACCACGAGTAGACTATGAGAAAATGGCCGACCGCCGCTTGGGTGAGTCCTCGGTGACCGTGCGTGAGCGGGTCGAGGTAGCACGCGAGCGCCAACGTCAACGCTTTGGCAACAACGGAGTCACGTGTAATGCCGAAATGCGTCCGGCGGAAGTGCGGGAACATTGCAAACTTGATGAAACTGCCGCCACCTTACTGCGAACCGCAGTTACACGCTATCAACTATCGGCACGCGCCTATCACCGCATCCTCAAGGTAGCCCGAACTGTTGCCGATCTGGCTGGCTGTGATCAGATTCAACCTCAACATGTGGCTGAAGCCGTGCAATACCGCCCAAGGGGGTTGCTCTTATAATCTGCCCCGCCTTTTCGAGCCCCTCACACAAAGAAATGACCAACCGATGGGTTGTCATGCTCATCGGTTATAATTTCGAGTGATTAAGGTAAAATTAGGCCAAAAGGTTATTTAGCGGTAACACCGACTATAGGTTAATCCATGGAAACAGGAACGCACTTGTTATCCTACTGGCATTTTGAGAATCGGCACTGGGTTCACCTCCAGGGTGAGATCATCACCGAAATGCCGGTTGACCTAAGCGTCAACGGTGAGAGGTGGATCACACTCATGTGCACCCCCACAAATTTAGAAGCCCTTGCCATCGGGTTTCTCTATAACGAAGGTATTATCCAATCAGCGGATGAGGTCGCCATAATAAAAGTGTGTGAGAATGGCTGCAACGTGGATGTGTGGCTCAGTCGGTCTGTACCAAAACCCTCACACTGGCGGAAAACCTCCGGATGTAGCGGCGGCATCACCAGCCAGGAATCGGAAACCTATCCCCCTCCGTTACAAGGTTACAAACCCGAAGTAACTTTTACCCCAGAAGAAATCCTCAACGGGTTAAGTCAACTGTATCAAGCACAGGATTTGTATCAAGCCGCACGCGGGGTTCACAGCAGTGCTTTGGGTGATGGGCAGAGTCTGTTGATCCAGGTTGAAGATATTGGCCGCCATAATACTCTGGACAAAATTGCCGGTGAAATGCTGCTCCAGAAAGTCCTGCCCTCACGCCGTATTCTCTTCACTACGGGGCGCATCTCATCTGAAATGCTGCAGAAAGCGGCTCGCCTGGGCGCCCACGTTTTGGTCTCGCGCACGTCCCCGACCGCGCTCTCGGTTCGCCTGGCCGAACAATACGGAATCACTTTGATCGGTTACGCTCGACGCAATCAGTTTAATGTTTATGCTCACCCCGAACGCATACGTGGTTGGTCACAAAACGACCTAATTACGACCCCTGCATCGCGCATTACTCATTCCGAATAAACAGTCCGTGCGAGGTGCTCGGCGAGCGAGAGTTCCTCCGGGGTATTTACATTTAGAAAAGCCAGGCCTTGAGGGTCAACAGCCTTAATTTCTTCCCAGGGGATAGCCTGCCAACGCACCTCCGGCAACCAAGATATCATGCGTCGTTCCCCCCTATTCAAAGCCCGTTCTACCGCTGGCAAACAGGTATCACGGCGATAAACCGCATGAAAAGGCTCCAGGCCCTCAGCAGACTGGGGAAGGACGGCGTCCCAATTGCCTTGAATTAAGCGTTTCCAGGCTTCCTCCAACAAAGCCGAATTGACAAACGGCATGTCGCACGCGATCACAATAACATAAGGATATCGTGCATAACTCAAGGCGGTATAAAGTCCCCCTAATGCCCCTACCCCAGAGATGCGATCGGCGACAATCGGGTAACCCAATTCCAGATAAGGCAGAGGATCATTAGCAACAACGACAATTTCGCTGGCCAGCGAATGGACACGATGAATCACGCGCTGGATGAGAGGCTTCCCCAAGAAAGGTGCCAGTGCCTTATTGAAGCCCATACGCAGAGATTTTCCACCCGCTTGAATAAAAACGCTCACCATAAGAATTGTGTATAATTATAAGTGAAATTGTAAGGTTTTCACGTCCGCTTTTTCAGCCCCAGCCCTCGGAGAGAAAAAATCTATGTCTTCCCCTGACCTCACCCTGTTGCAACCCATGCTTTCAAAATTTGCTCCCCAGGGACGCACAGCGCTTTTACCCGCACTTCACGCCGCGCAAGACCTTTATGGCTACATCCCTGAGCCGGTGGCAAAGGAAATCGCCTACGCATTAAGGATACCGCTGGCAGACGTGTTTGGAGTGCTCGAGTTTTACGCCTTGTTCCACACCGAGCCGGTGGGCAAAATCATCATTCACGTATGTAACGATCCGGCGTGTGCCCTGGCGGGGGCGGATGCTGTGCTCAAGCAACTTAGCCGTCATGCCGAGTATGCACTGGAAACCGGCGAGCCGGTAAGTGTTACCGTAGAACAAGCCCCTTGCCTGGGGCTTTGTGATCACGCCCCTGCGCTATTGGTTCAAAATCTGCCAGCTACAGCCTCTCCCGAGATCACCTGGCAGGAATTAGTTGCCAAAACAGGTCGCCGTCCGCAAACTCACGTAGACGGCGACTTGCGTCTATTGACCAAACGCTGTGGTCGGGGTCAGACCACCTCTTTAGAAGCCTATCAGGCCGACGGGGGTTACACTGCGTTAAAGAAAGCCCTAACGATGTCCTCCGCAAGCGTGATCGAGGAAATAAAGGCGTCGGGATTAGTCGGGCGAGGTGGGGCCGCCTTCCCTACTGGGCTAAAATGGGAAAGCGCCGCCCAAGCCAAAGGAAGCCCCAAATACGTCGTCTGTAACGCGGACGAGGCCGAACCCGGCACGTTCAAAGACCGCGTGCTGATAGAGGACGATCCCCATCAGATCCTGGAGGGCATGATTATTGCCGCGTATGCCATTGGAGCAGAAAAAGGATATTTTTACATCCGTGGCGAATACCTCAGCGCCTACCATGCCATTCAGCGCGCAGTTGAAGAAGCGCACGCTGCCAATTTGCTCGGAACACACATTTTAGGGAGTGACTTCTCATTTGATGTGGAAATCCGCCGTGGTGCAGGGGCATATGTTTGCGGAGAGGAAACGGCGCTCTTCGAATCCATTGAAGGCAAGCGCGGCTTTCCACGGGTAAAACCCCCTTTCCCCACCACGCATGGCTTATTTGGGAAACCTACGGTGATCAATAATGTTGAGACACTGGCCAATGTGCCGCTGATTCTTCATCTAGGAGCAGAAGAGTATCGCAAAATAGGCACCGAGAAATCGCCAGGGCCAAAACTCTTTTGCCTTTCTGGTGATGTGCGCCAGCCAGGCTTATATGAAGTTCCTTTCGGGGTCACCTTAAGGCATCTCATTTTCGATTTAGGGGGTGGCCTGCGCAGTGATATCCCCTTCCAAGCGGCCTTAATCGGGGGTGCAGCCGGCACCTTTGCCACACCCGAGCACCTGGATACCCCGCTCAGTTTTGAAGGGTTAAGGGCCACTGGATTGACCCTGGGTTCAGGGGTGATTACTGTTTTCGACGCCCAACGTGACTTGCGCGATGTATTATTTCGGCTAGCCCGCTTTTTTGCCGAAGAATCGTGCGGAAAATGCTACCCATGCCAGATTGGCACCCAGCGCCAATACGAAATTCTGGCGCGACTGCGCAATGGCCAGGTTTTACCGGGCGATATCGAACGACTGCAAGACGTGGGGTGGACCATGACCGATGCTTCGTTATGCGGTCTGGGGCAAACCGCCGCCTCTGCTATCTTGAGTGCCCTCAAGTACTGGCCCCATCTGTTTCAGCCTGCCCAACCCACCTGACTCAACCCTAACACGAGGTTTTCCATGGAATCATCCCCTGTCTCCCTCACCATAGACGGACGAACGATTCAAGCCAGCCCTGACATGACCATTTTGGAAGCGGCTCAGCAGATTGGTATCGAGATTCCGACCATCTGTTATCACGAGCACTGCACCGCCAACGCACTATGCCGCATCTGCGTCGTCGAAGTTAGTAACGCACGTGCTTTGGTTCCCGCCTGTATTGCCACCGTGCAAGAGGGCATGGAAGTTCAAACCCACAGCGAGCGGGTGCAACGCGCCCGACGCACGATTTTGGAAATGCTTCATTCAAGCGTTGATCTCTCTGAAGCACCTGAAATTTTAGCCATGGCCAGAAACTACAACGCCGACCCTCAGCGCTTCCCGGATGCATGGCGTCGTGAGCCACCCGTGATTGACGATAACCCAATGTACATTAGGGACTATGCCAAATGCATTCTATGCTGGCGCTGTGTCCAGGTCTGTGCCGAAGACGCTCAATATACCTATGCTATCAACTTCAGCGGGCGAGGATACGAGACTCAAATCAGCACCTTTTTCCATCATCCCATGCCTGAGACAACCTGCGTCTTTTGCGGTCAGTGCGTGGGCGTATGCCCCACCGGCGCCCTTAAACCCAAGCGCGAGTGGCTCTTAGAACAAGGCTACGCCCCTGAGGTCATTATGAGCCTAACCCGCAGTGAACGGCGAGGCAAAAAACGCCGCGCCAATTTAGCCGTATGAAGGGAGTATAAGCCATGTTAACTCCAGAACGCATTGTTTCCACAGTTTGTCCTTTTTGTGGTGTGGGTTGTAACCTGGAACTTCATGTCCGGGATGGGTTTATCTATAAGGTCACGTCACCTTTCGAGTCAGTGGTTAACCACGGCAATCTCTGCGTCAAGGGACGCTTTGGATATGATTTCATTTACAATCCCCAACGTGTCACGGTTCCACTGATTCGTAAAACTCCGCAACGCCCCGGGGAACGCACCCAGGCTTTTGATCTTTCTGAATGGCGAGAAGTGTCGTGGGATGAAGCTCTCGATTACGTCGCCGACCGCCTGGTCGAGATTTATCGCAGGGAAGGTTCACATGCCATGGCGGTCTATTGTTGCGCCAAAGCCACGAACGAAGATAACTACCTCTTACAAAAAATGTTTCGCGCCCTCTTCCGTACCAACAATGTGGATCACTGCACCCGCCTATGCCATGCGGCCAGTGTGGTAGCGCTCCAAATGGCCATCGGCTCGGCAGCGATGAGCAACACCGCCGCCGAGGTGATCGAAAACGATGTGTTTATCCTGACCGGCAGTAACCCCACCGAAAATCATCCCATCATCGCCTTGCAGATGAAGGCCGCCGTGCGCAAACATGGTGCCAAACTGATTGTGGTAGATCCGCGGCGGATCGAGATGGTAGATTACGCCACCCTCTATTTACCGATCAAGCCCGGCACGGACGTACCCGTCTTTTCCGCCATGGCTCACGTTATCCTCAAAGAAGGGTTGTACAATCGTCAGTTTATCGCCGAGCGTACTGAGAATTTTGACGCCTTTGCCGCTTCCATGGAAAAGTTCACCCCCGAATATGCCGAAAGCATCTCTGGCGTAGATCGGAACCTTATCATCGAAGCCGCGCGACTCTACGCCACGGCTAAAAATGCCGCTATTTACTGGGCGCTAGGCATTCCCGAATCCAGCCACGGGGTAGCGAATGCCCTCAGCCTGATTAACCTGGCACTGCTCACCGGGCACATCGGACGACGTGGAACCGGTCTTAATCCCCTGCGGGGGCAAAACAATGTCCAAGGGGCTTCTGACTCCGGGGCTATGCCTTGGCATTATCCCGGCTACCAGCGCGTGGATGTGGAGCAAAATGCCCGCCGCTGGGAACAAGCCTGGCATATTGAGCCGGGGGGCTTAAGTCGAGTATTGGGACTCACCACCACCGAAATCCTCAGCAGTGTTGGCCCAGGTGGGGTGCGCGCGCTTTATATCATGGGCGAAAACCCAATGATGTCAGAGCCCAACCTGAATCACACACGCAAAAAGATGCAGGAATTGGAGTTCCTGGTCGCCCAAGATCTCTTCATCAACGAATCCGGTGCCTTCGCAGATGTTTTCCTTCCCGCCGCCTCATGGGCCGAGAAAGAAGGCACCTTCACTAATACCGACCGCCGCGTCCAACGCGTACGCCAGGTCATACCCCCACGCGGTCAATCTCGACCGGACTGGGAAATCATTTGCAATCTGGCAAAGCGGATTGAAAAACGCCTCGGACGTCCTCAAACCGCTTATTGGGATTACCGCCATCCCTCCGAAGTGTTAGAGGAAATGGGGCGCTACGTCCCCGAATACGCCGGGGTAACCTATGAACGTTTAGAGCGCGAGGGCGGGTTACAAACCCCGGTTTGGGATCATCAGCATCCTGGTACTCCCTACCTTTTTGCAGATACATTCCCCCGTGGACGTGGTAAATTTCACCCCCTTGAATACGCACCGAATGCCGAAATGCCCGACGAGGACTATCCTTTTGTCCTGAGCACCGGGCGGGTTTTGGAGCATTGGCATGGCGGTACACTGACCCGGCATTCCTGGCTAGACGACCTTTTCCCAGAACCATTGGTGGATATTCATCCCGGTGATGCGGCCCGCTTAGGCATACAGGACGGCGACGCCGTACGCGTTACCTCACGGCGCGGCTCGATTGTCCTACGCGCCCACATTACGCCCAAAACGAATCCCGGGGTAGTCTTCATCCCCTTCCATTTCCGTGAAGCCGCCGCCAACCTGCTTACCCACGACATCCTTGACCCCCAGGCCAAAATCCCCGAATACAAAGCCGCTGTGGTGCGGGTAACCAAAGCCCGCCCGGAGGAACTCGGGGCTCGCGCTGAACCTCAGGTGAGAGGGAGGTATTAGGTCGTTGGGGGCAATAGACTCTGAACAGCCTCAAGAATAAATTTTTTTGCAAGAAGAAGGCAAATATTCATAGGATTTCTTGATTAGCAATTCCGACATCGGTTGTAAAATAAGTCAAAGAGAGTTTTTCTCTCAATCCCTTATCTGGAGGCTGCGATGAGCACCCAAACCTCAATTCCCCCCGAAGAGGTCACCAGCGATGACCGTTTGTGGGGTCTGTTGGCCTATCTGTTGACCCCTCTTGTCCCCATCATTATCCTTCTACTTGAGGACAAGAAGAACCGCCCCTTCCTCAAAGCCCACACCATGCAAGCCCTTATCCTCGGTGTTGTCCTGATCGTTTTTAACATCTTGGTAGGCTTTATCCCGGTTGTGGGCTGGTGCATTGGTCCCATTGCAACTATTATCCTGGTCATTTATTACGGCATCAAGGCGAATCGAGGCGAAGTCTTCGAGATTCCCGTGATTACCAACTTCGTCCGCAACCAAGGCTGGGTTTAATACTAAAAGACCTCTACGCATCAACGGACGTAGAGGTCTTTTCTCGCGAATTGACTTTTATGCCTCTCTAGACGCCGGAAGAGGTTGAGGCGTAGTTTGTCCACGCCCGTCTTTACCCGTACCGAGCGCTAAATTACGCCGGAACTGGCTCATATAGAGGTGATAGTAAAAGCCTTTTTGTGCCAGTAATTCTTCGTGGCGACCGCGCTCAATAATTTCGCCCTCGTGCACTACTAACACCAGATCAGCATTGCGAATGGTGCTGAGGCGGTGGGCGATGACAAAGGCGGTACGGCCTTCCAGCAACCGCTCTAAAGCGCTTTGAATTAGACGTTCGGTTCGTGTGTCAACGCTTGAGGTTGCTTCGTCTAAAATTAAAATGCGCGGATTCGCTAAAATGGCGCGGGCTATCGCCAGTAGTTGGCGCTGGCCCTGGCTTAATCCTGCTCCTCGCTCCCCCAATACGGTTTGATACTTCTCAGGAAGTCGCTCAATAAACGTATCCGCATGGGCTAAGCGCGCCGCTTCAATCACCTCGTCATCGCTTGCATCGGGCTTACCTACCCGGATGTTCTCCAATACGGTGGTGCTGAATAAAAATGTATCCTGTAGCACAATGCCAATCTGCCGCCGCAGGGATTCGGCTTTCACCCGCCGCACATCAATCCCATCAATAAGCACCGCCCCTTCGGTCACATCGTAGAAGCGCGGGATCAGGTTAATCATGGTGGTCTTACCTGCGCCGGTTGGTCCAACAATGGCAATCGTCTGACCGGGTTTAGCCACAAACGAGATGTTCTTAAGCACCGGCTGACCCTTAATGTATTCTGCCGAGACGTTGCGGAATTCCACCTCGCCTCGTATCGGGGGCATTTCGATCGCATCCGGCGCATCCTGAATAGTTGGCTCAACATCTAACAGGTTGAAAATGCGCTCAGCCCCGGCAATACCATTCTGGATGTTCGTCCACAAAACGGCAATCTGCTGAATGGGTTGATTGAAGCGTTGCACATATCCTAAAAAGGTAATCACCAGACCCAATGAAACGGCTTCACCACCCAGTTGAGTCCCACTCAACAACGCCGTCCCCCCCACCACCGTCACGATTGCCAAAGCCAGGTAGCCCAACGCTTCCAATGTTGGCGAGAGTGCTGCCGTAAAAGACACTGCCCGCACGTTAGCATCGCGATTAGCGGCGTTGATCTGACGGAATTGCTCGATGTTGGCCTCTACGCGGTTGAACGCCTGTACCTCCCGCACCGCCGAGATTGTCTCTTGCAGTTCGGCATTGATAGAACCCAATTCCTGGCGTGCGCGTCGAAACGCCTTGCGCGCCTGCGAAGAGAACCATAAGGTGGCCAATAGCATCAGCGGGGCAACCATAACGCTCAGCAGCGCAAACACTACGTTCTTAGTAAACATGTTGTAAATGATCCACCCCAGTAACAGCACCCCACTCGCCACATTCACCAATGCGAAAGAAAGGGCTTGCTGTAAGGCTTCCGTGTCGTTGGTGATACGGCTCATCAGGTCACCGGCCTCATTCTCGGCATAAAACGAGAGCGGCAGACGATGCAAATGCTCAAAAACGCTCACTCGCAAAGAACGCAATACATGTTGTCCAGCCCAAGATACCGCAAAGAATGTCAGGCCCGTGAGCAACGCGCCCAGAACATAAAGCACCACGATCACCAGTACAAAACGTCCTAGCCCTGCCAAGCGATCGGCTGTACTTAAACGCGAAGGGTCAGCCGGAGGAAGTGGAAAACCTCCCAGTTGAAATACACTGCGAATCAACGTTTGGGTGACCCCATGCGGCGCATGATCCACACTCAACCAACAGTTCGATTGTGCTGCCTCCCCGGAAGCCGCCAGTCCTGGGAAGGATGTCCCAAAAGCACCCGAAGCCGCCGGGGCCAGATAACAATCCACCAATTGTCCTGTCAGGTCGGGGGTCGTCACCTGAGTCCAGGTTGAGATAATGACCATAACTGCAGCGCCTAATAACACTAACCAGTAGGCGCCAAAGTATTTCGCCAATCGCCCTAGGGTTCGAATGGTATTCTGAGGTTTAAGGGTTTCGCGGTTTAAGGCATTGCGTGGACCACCATGAAACATAGCGTCTGTTCTCCGTTCTGATAGACTTAATCACCAGGTAGAATGACGGCATCGGCTGTAAATTGGGCTTCGTCGTCCAGTAACTGCGAGGAATAAATCTCAGCATAAATCTCGCTCTCTTCAAGCAGATCTTCATGTCGCCCCTGAGCGACAATCTGCCCCCTATCTAAGACCAGGATCAAATCGGCGTTCATCACGGTGCTGATGCGCTGCGCGATCACAAACGAGGTGCGCCCTTTCATTAACTCCTGCAAAGCGGACTGAATTTGAGCCTCGGTAGCCACATCTACGTTGGACGTGGCTTCATCTAAAATTAAAATGCGCGGATTAAGGAGTAAGGCGCGCGCCAACGCAATGCGCTGTTTTTGCCCTCCTGAAAGCGTCGTTCCCCGCTCACCCACCATCGTATCATACCCTTGGGGGAATGACATGATGAAATCATGTGCGGCAGCGGCTTTCGCCGCGGCGATAATTTCATCCATCGTCGCATCCGGTTTACCGAAAGCAATGTTTTCGCGAATCGTGCCTGAAAATAGGGTGGTTTCCTGTAACACGATCCCGATTTGGGAACGCAACGATTGAAGCGTGACATCCCGAATGTCATAGCCATCAATGAGGATTCGTCCTTCTGTCGGATCGTAGAAACGGGGGATCAGATTGATAATCGTCGTCTTACCCGAACCCGTTGCACCCAAAAGAGCCACGGTTTGACCCGGCTGAACCTCAAAGGATACATTTCTCAAGACCGGTTCGCCGCTGCCAAAATAGCGGAAAGAAACATTTTCAAACTTTACGTGACCCTGAATAGGTGGAAGAACCACCGCATTGGGTTTTTCCACCACCTCGGATTGAGCATCTAAGATCTCAAAGATACGCACCGCCGATGCGGAAGCCTGACTGAATTGGTTAATGATGAAGCCAAATTGAGCGATGGGAAGGAAGAGGAACACCAAATACAGGCTAAATTCCTGCCATTCGCCCAGCGTTAGCAACCCTTGAATGATACGTTGTCCCCCTGCATATAAAATTGTGGCCTGTCCCAGATTTGCAATCAGAAAAGCAAAAGGAAAGAGAAAGGTGAACAAGCGCGCAATTGCTATTTGTTGATGCATTAAGCGATCTGCGGCCATGCGGAACTTGGCCTGCTCTTCGCGCTCGCGCACGAATGCCTTAATCACCTTGATCCCGGCCAGATTCTCTTGCAGAATCGTATTCAATTCCGAAAGGCGTTGCTGAACGCGGGTAAACATCGGGCGGCTGATGCGGCTAAAAATGGCAAATAGGATCAACGCTACCGGCAAGATCCACAACGTCGTCAGGGCTAAGCCCGGGTTGGTCGAGAATAGCAGGATCAGCGTACCCGTCAATAAGATAACCGCCCCAACTAATTGCAGTAGCCCCTGCCCCAGGAACAAACGCAGTTTCTCTACATCATCGGTGGCTCGCACCATCAACTGACCGGTTTGCTGTCGGTCATGGTATGAGAACGAGAGGCGCTGAATTTTGGCATAGAGTTCGTTACGCAAATCAAACGCCACCGCCTGGGAATTCCGTTCCGCCCAGTAAGATTGCAAGAACGCAAACAAACCGCGCACGATCGCAAAGACCAAAATCGCCACCGCCGCACGCATCAAGTCACCCGGTGCATTGCTCACATCCTGACTCAAGCGGTCGCGTAATTGTTGCAGATTCCAGGTTGTGGGGTAATTCAATACGTCCAGAATGCGCGGTAATGCCTGATTGATAAACGTTGCCGGAATGCGTTCAAGTGCCTTGAGTACCTGATCGGCAATGGCTCCGCGCGTTACGGCGTCAATCATATTACGCACCATGCGCGGCACTGCCAATTGTGCCAGGGTAGCAATCGTCAAGAACACATAGGGCAACAATGCTTGGGTACGATAACGACTAAGATAACGTAACGCGCGGCGCATCACGCCACCAGTGGGGCGAATCTCACCCCCTGCACTCGAGGATGGTTTAGGGCGACGATAAGCAATCTCATTGTTGACCATGGACATTCACCTTGTTACTAGGAATAAAAGATGTTTCTGGCACTCTTAATTCATGAGCAATTTGAGACAAACGCGCCACCGCTTGGCAAATCGGCTTAATTTCATCAGATTGCAAGCGCCGGGTCACTTCGTCCATCCAACGCAAACGGTGCGCGATTCCTGCCTCGACCAGGCTACGCCCCTTAGGTGTCAGGCTTAGACGTTTGGAGCGCCGATCCCGCGGATCCTCAACCCTGGCCAGAAGCCCGCTCTGAACTAACCTATCCACCAGTTGGCTGGCTGCCGCCAATGTGATATCCATACGTTCACTCAAATCCGAAACAGCGCAACTTTCCTTGTAATAAAGGGCCATCAGCACATTGAACTGCGGAATCGAAAGCCCCGTTCCGCGCACCCAACGGAAGAGCTCGTGCATACTGTGCACCATGAACGTATCCATCCATTCTCGTAAACGCAAAGTCAATTCCTCGCGCTCGTCCATTGCTTTAGCATCCTTATCTATTTAGTGGGCTTAACAATATTCCAAGCGCGTACTTTTGTCAATACCGGGAGAAGAATTGGGTTAAAATTTTTCCATGAGTTTTCCACCTGAAGTTAAAGCCGCGATTGCCCGAGAACTCGAGCAAGGTGAACGAGCGCGACGCGCCGGAAACGAAGGGCAGGCACGCGTTTGTGCCCGCCGCGCGGTAGGTATCGCATTGCGCGCTTTTTGGGATGAAAATGACCTTCACACCCCATCGGTCATCCCCCTGCTCCAGCGATTACAAGAGGCTGAGGCTCTGCCACAAGCGCTCCGCGAAGTCGCCGGGCATTTCCTGATGCGGGTAACTCCCGAGTTTATCTTGCCTTTAGATATTGACCTTTTAGCAGAAGCCCGTTGGCTTATTGATGAACTTGAACGCTTAAAGTCCACGGAGGCCGCCGATGAAGATCAAACAAGTTGAGCATCCCCCTTCCACCATCGTGCTTTACGGTACAACCTGGTGTTATGGATCACGCCAAGCCCGTCAAGCCCTGGATGAAAGCGGGCTTGCTTATCAGTGGATAGATATTGATCAGGACACCGAAGCGCGCCGTGTTGTTGAAACCATCAATGAAGGCTATCGCAGTGTACCCACCATTATCTTTCCCGATGGAAGCGTGCTGGTAGAACCCGATTGGGAAACGCTACTAGCCCATTTAGAGCGCTTTAAGTCCTCTTCATGATACGAGGATAAAAATCGCTATTCCGCAGACCGGGGCGCGCGCCGCAACAGCCAAAGCACCAAAGCCCCGATAAAGATGCCAACACCGAGGCTAAAAAGCGCCCACATAAGCCCTATGGAATGTTCCAGCGTCACCTGCGGGGCGCGACTTAAGCGCTGTTGAAGGCGAGCCGCGAACTGAGGATCAGGCTCAACCGGATGCAAATGATAACGTAAGCGCTCTTCGATGCAACGCAGAACCTCATCGTTCATGGACTCAGTAATCAAAGGACTACCCCTCCTCGTCCAGCACAGGATAAGCCACAATACCGATCGTCCCGGGCCCTAAGTGTGCGGCTACCGGCACCGAGAGATCCGTCACAATCACATCCTGGCAGTTCAAAAGCGCCTTAATCTTCGCCACCAGTTCTTGCGCTACCTCTGGCGCGGCCGCATGGACGACTGCCAGGTTGATTTTCCGCTCTTGCATCTGTTGCCTGAGGTCCTCTACAATTCGTTCCAACGCCCGCTGCCTTCCGCGCACCTTATCTGCGGCGTAGAGCAATCCTTCACGCAGTTTGATGATCGGGTTAATCTTCAGTAACGACGAAATTGCCCCTTGTAGTGCATTGATCCGTCCGCTCATTTGCGCGAATTCGAGGTTCTCCAAGGTAAAAAGGATCATTAACTGATCGCGAATCTGTGTCAGTCGTTGCAAGATGCGCTCAATATCCCATCCCCGCCAGGAAAGCAAACGCGCTTCACGGCACATAAAGCCCAAAGCCGCCGAACCCGCGCCCGAATCAAACGGATAGATATTGAATTCACCCATCAATTCCCGTGCCGCCAACTGCACCGCCGCAAACGTCCCTGAAAGCTTGCTGGACAGGTGGATAGAAACAACCGAGTCCCCCTTGCTGGCAATATGGCGATAAAACTCTACAATTTGCTGGGGTGAGGGCAATGAGGTCTTGGGCAGAAGGCGTTTTTGACGCACCAAGGTGTAAAAATCCTTGAAGGTTAAATCGCGCTGTGAATAGGACTCCTCGCCAAAGCGCACGCTCAGCGGAATCACGTGAATTTCATAGTCTCGTTGCCAGTCCTCAGGAATATCGGCAGATCCATCAGTCACGATCTTGAGAGTCATTGGTCTTGCTCCTCTTCTAGGTCTATTCCCAATTCGTTTCTTAAACTGATCAAGGTGCGATGATACAAACTCTTTATCGCCCCTTCGCTCCGCCCCATTATCTTTCCGATCTCTTCATTTGAAAGTTGTTCCACAAACTTTAGGACGATCAGATTTTGCCGTTCGGGGGAAAGTTTCTGGATGGCCTTGATCAAACGCTCAATCTCTTGATTGCGCTCTAAATGACTTTCAGGATGCTCGCCGCGCATGACCAGATGCAGATGGCCTTCAATTGGTACTTCCTGGCGCCGCTGGTTATCCCGATGCCAATTGGCCACTAGATTGTGGGCAATGCGATATAGCCAGGCCGAAAACGGTAATCCCTGATAACGGAAGTTGCGGATATGGTGTAATGCGCGGTGAAAGACCCGTTCCGTCAAATCCTCGGCATCATGGACGTTGCCTGTGCGGTAGTAAATATAACTATAGATTCGCCGCACATACCGCTCATAAAGCACACTGAACGCCTCCTGATCGCCTTGAGCGGCGCGCAAGATGATGTCCTTCTCGTCAGCCTCGTTGGGTCCGCTCAATGCTGCCTCCTCCACGTTGAGGAGGGTAACTCAAAGCATATAACCCCGGACAATCTCAAGGGTTGCGTGGTCATCCTAACGTAATTTTACCATTGCAACCCCATATCGCTCCGTTGATCCTCAGATCCAAGGATCTTCCGACTTGCCTTCTCATCCCAGATAGGCTAAAACGTAAAATGAAAATTCAACCCTGGAGACTTGGTCTTATGGCACCTCAAGAACTTTTTCTCTCCTCCCCACAGGGCTACCAAATCTTTGCTCGAGAATGGCAGCCCGAATCCTCTCCGCGCGCCGTGGTTCTGCTCGTTCACGGCTTGGGAGAGCACAGTGGACGTTATCCGCACGTTGCCGACGCCTTCAACCAGCGCGGGTTTCTCATCTTTGCCCCCGATTTACCCGGGCATGGACGTTCAGCCGGGCCGCGGGGACATATCCGCGCTTATGATGATTTTCTGGATCTCTTTGACTGGCTCAATCAGGATTTGCGTCAACGTTATCCGGATATACCTTGGTTTCTCTACGGGCACAGTATGGGGGGCAATTTGGTTCTTTACTATACGTTGCGGCGTAATCCTTCCGCCGCGGGTGTCATTGCCTGTAGCCCGGGTCTGCGCCCTGCCAGACCCTCCCCCATTCCCCTTGGATTAGGAAAAGTCCTGCAACAAATCCTACCGTCGTTTCGCATCAACAACGGCTTGGACCTTAGTGGTCTTTCACGCGACCCCAGGATCATCGAATCCTATCGCCATGATCCTTTGGTTCATCCCTACATTTCTTTGCGCTTAGGGGTTGGCCTAATTTCAGCCGGGGAGTGGCTATTGAACTTTAAAGGAAAATTTCCTTTGCCCTTGCTGCTTATGCAAGGGACTGCCGACCGGCTGGTTGATCCCCGTGCCACCGATCAATTTGCCCACCACATCAGCGGTGACGTCACCTATAAGACCTGGGAGGGGTTTTACCACGAACTTCATAATGAACCAGAAAAAGATGAGGTTATAGCCTATGCCCTGCGTTGGATCGAGACTTTGATCACAACTTCGTCAAAGTCTTAACCACAATGGTTACAACTTACATAACCTTGTTAGGGAAAGATGACACTTGACCCGCCTTTTTGGCGGGGCTACAATTGGAGTGGGTCACTCCCAACCCGGCGCCCATCCCCAACTTTCGTCCTAAGGAGCCGACAATGAACGATTATTTGATTCGCGGTTCGCTGGCTGACATTGATCCGGATCTGCATGACCTAATTCAACTCGAAGCCGAACGCCAGTACCGTAAACTAATCCTCATTCCCAGCGAAAGCACTGCTCCCCTTGCCGTACGTGAAGCCCTAGGCTCCATCTTTCAGAACCTCTATGCCGAAGGCTACCCAGATGAAGAAACCCGCTGGATGAGCGAAGCGGAAATCTTGGATTACAATGCCCGCCTAACCTACTACCGGCGCTATTCCGATCCACGCTACTACAAAGGGGTCGAATACGCCGATGTATTAGAAGCCCTCGCCCGCCGCCGTTTGGCCGAACTCTTTGCCACCAACGGCATCTCACCTGACCAAATTTTTGCCAACGTCCAGCCTCTTTCCGGTGCGCCGGCTAATAATGCCGTCTACACCGCTTTACTCAACCCCGGCGATACCATTCTTGCCATGAACTTGCTCCATGGCGGCCACTTGTCGCACGGCTCACCCGTCAACCGCTCCGGAAAATGGTTCAACGTTATTGCCTACGGCGTTAATCCGCAAACTGAACAGATTGACTATGACGAAGTTGAGGCTTTAGCCCTAGAGCATAAACCCAAGATCATCATCGCCGGTTATTCCTCTTACCCCTGGGTGCCCGATTGGGCGCGCTTCCGTACCATCGCCGACCGTGTGGGCGCCGTGCTCTTAGCCGATATAGCCCACATCGCCGGAATGGTGGCCGCAGGCGTACTGCCCTCACCCCTGGGATATGCTCATGTGATCACCTTTACCACCCATAAGAGCCTGATGGGGCCGCGCGGTGCCTGCATTCTGACCACCGATGCCAATCTAGCCAAGAAACTCGACCGTGCCGTCTTCCCCGGCGAGCAAGGCGGACCGCACTTACACGCTATCGCCGGCATGGCCGTAGCCTTCAAACTGGCACGCACAGAAACCTTTAAGCAATTGCAAGCCCAGATTGTCAAGAACTGTGCCGCCCTGACCGAACGTTTAGCCCAGCGCGGTTTGCGCATTGCCTATGGCGGTAGCAATACCCACCTAGGGAATGTGGATTGCAAGACCATTGTCGGGCCCGACGGTACGCCTCTCTCGGGTGATATGGCGGCGCGCATCCTCGATATTGCCGGGATTGTCCTCAACCGCAACACCATCCCCGGCGATAAGGCTGCGCTCAATGCCTCGGGAATTCGCTACGGCACCCCGTGGGTAACCCAGCGCGGCTTGAAGGAAGCCGAAATGCATCAAATCGCCGATATCATCGCCGATGTCCTCTTTGCGACGACCCCGTACAGCGTTGAGACCCGTAAGGGGCCGGCTCAACGCGCGAAAGTCAACTTCGAGGTCCTGGAAGATGCGAAACTCCGTGCGCGCGCCCTGGCCGAACAAGCCGGGATTGATTATGAGCCCACACGGCACGGCTATCCTCACTTTTACTACCTGGATGACAAACCCAAAGCCCAAAAGGGGTGGGCCACTTATGATTTGCAAGGCGAGCGGTTGCGCACCTTTGCCAACTTCGTTTTTGCCAGCGATGTTGAACTGCTACCACCGGGTGAAAGCCAAGCCACTCGCCTGCATACTCCCAAAGGAGAGATTGAAGGCGTCATCACCTGTGTAACACCTTGGCATTTCCGCCTCTCGGTCCCCGAGGAAAAGGCCACATTGGCGGCCACTTGGCTGCGTGATCTTTCCGATGGGTATGTTGCCTTTGATCCCGATCCACTGCGCCGCCTGCCAGGGCCGATCATCGTCAGTGACAGCGAGGCACAGCCGGTTACTCAGGCTGAAGGCGTTGCCGAATCTCACACCAAACCCTACTATATTGGAATTGGTCCGGCCGACAGCCTTGAACCCCTCCCCACCTTCACCTGGGAAGAGCGTGAACCCGAGCAACTGCGGCGCACACCGCTTTTTGAGACCCACCGCCAAATGGGCGCCAAGATGATCCCCTTTGCCGGATGGGAGATGCCGGTCTGGTATACCTCGGTTTCCGAGGAACACCTCGCCACGCGTCAGGCGGCCGGGCTTTTTGACGTAGCCCATATGGGCGTCTACCAAGCCGAAGGACCCGATGCCGGAGTGTTTTTGGATAGCGTGTGCGGTAACGATATCAGTGCTCTGGCTGTCGGCGAATCCTGCTACACTCATTTCCTCGACCCTGACGCCAATGTCATTGACGACACGATTGTCTATCGGCGAGATAAGGATAAATACCTTATTGTCGTCAATGCTGCCAATGATGATAAAGACTGGGCTTGGCTCAATGCCGTACGCGAGGGTAAAGTGCGCATTGACACTCAGCGCCCCTGGGCGCGCACCTTTGGTCGCCGGGTCATCTTACGTAACCTGCGTGATCCTAAAGAGGGCCCGGATATGCGTGTGGACATTGCATTACAAGGCCCCAAGTCTCGCGACATTTTGCTGGCTTTGGGTTGCGATGCAGAAACCCGCAAGCGCATTCTCGCCCTCAAACGCACCGAATTATGCGACGCGACAATAGGCGGCTTTGACCTCGTGGTTTCACGCACCGGCTACACCGGCGAAAAAATGGCCTTTGAACTCTTTGTCCATCCTGACCGGGCGGTTGACCTGTGGAATGCCCTGCTCAAAGCCGGCGAACCCATGGGGTTGAAGCCATGCGGCCTGGGCGCACGCGACTCGCTCCGCACCGAAGCCGGCTTACCCCTATACGGACACGAACTCGCCGGACCTTTCAACCTGGGCGTAGGTGAAGCCGGGTTTGCCTCGTTTGTCAAAACCTACAAACCCTGGTTCATCGGGCGCGAGGCGTTCCTAGCCCGTGAGAAACAACGCCAAACGGTGGTGGTGCGCTTCCGCTTCACCGAAAAAGGCGTGCGTATGGCGCACTTGGGCGATCCAGTTCTAGATCGCAAAGGGCGCACGATTGGCTTTGTGACCAGTTGCGCCATTGACTCCGAAGGCTTCCTGACTGGGCAAGCCTGGGTAGAACTCAAGTATGCCGAGGAAGGCACCCCGCTCTATATCTTCCAGGGCAAACCGCAAACCCTTGGCAAAAGCCCGGCTGAACTAAAGACCGGGGACCGCTTGTTGCTACCCACGCCGGCGGTGGTTCTTAGCCGCTTTCCTAAGTAGGTAAGAGCACCAGGTGTGCGGGCATAACTCCAAAGCACACCTGGTGTTTTTTAGAAGGTAGTACAAATGCTGGCTTGTCTTGTCTCGTCTTCAAAATCATATCGTTTATGTGACCAGGAGGTAATCCTATGCCGTTCGACCCGTTTATGGTCAAACCCGAAGAGTTCGCCTCCGCCGCCAACATCCCCGAATTTCCCTTGGAAACCCCACCCAGGAGAACGAGCATGCAAACCCTTTGGGATCACCGCTATGCTCAGCGCACACAGCGCATGAAGGGCTCGGCCATCCGTGAACTGCTCAAACTGACCGAGCAACCTGACGTCATTTCCTTTGCCGGGGGGTTGCCCGCCCCCGAGGTATTTCCGATCGAAGAGTTCACCGCGGCATGTTTGCGTGTCTTGCGAGAAAACGGCGGCATGGCACTCCAGTATGGCTCGACCGAGGGTTATCTACCATTACGCGAAATGATCGCCCGTCACACCTCGCGCTACGGGATTCGCGTCTCTGCCGACAATATCCTCATCACGGCCGGTTCACAGCAAGCTCTGGACCTGATCGGTAAGGTGTTTATTAACCGGGGGGACCGCATCCTGGTTGAATCCCCTACCTATCTGGGGGCTCTCCAAGCCTGGAACGCGTACGGCGCCGAATACATCACCGTGCGCACGGATGACGAGGGCATGGTCACCGAAGAACTCGAAGATGCCCTGCGCGCCGGCCCCAAATTCATTTACGTCCTGCCCAACTTCCAGAACCCCATGGGGGTTACCATGTCCACCGAACGCCGGCGCCAATTGGTGGAACTAGCCTCGCGTTACGGCGTACCCATCATCGAGGATGACCCATACGGTCAACTGCGCTACGAAGGTGAGCACCTGCCCTCGGTCGTGGTTATGGACGCCAAAATCCATGCCCAAAACGACCGTAACGGGTACTACAGCGGGAACGTCATCTACCTGAGCACCTTCTCAAAAATTCTTGCCCCCGGCTTGCGCCTGGGCTGGGTCATCGGTCCAACTGAGGTGGTTCGCAAATTGGCACTGGCCAAGCAGGGCGCAGACCTACACACCGCAACGTTTAACCAAGTCGTGGCCTATGAAGTTGGGCATGGCGGCTTCTTAGATCGCCATGTGCTCAAGATCCGTGAGGTCTATCGCGAGCGGCGCGATGCCATGCTGGCCGCATTGGAAAAATATATGCCCGAAGGCGTGCATTGGACCCGACCACAAGGCGGGCTATTCTTGTGGGTGACCCTACCGGAAGGAATGAACACCACAGAACTCTTCACCGAGGCCGTCGAAAACAAAGTCGCCTACGTCCCAGGCGAGCCGTTCCATCCCTGCGGTGGCGGTGAGAACACCATGCGCTTGAATTTCTCGTATTCCAAACCCGAGGTCATTGAAGAGGGCATTCGCCGCCTTAGCCAAGTGATCAAAGCCCACCTGAAGTAACCCCTATCTCACCTACCCATAGAACACCATACCCGCCAGGTGTGGCGGGTATGGTGTTTTTACATCCCAACCTCAAAATTGAGTATTTAACGCATGGTAAAGAGAGGGGAAAGACCATTGGGTGGACCTTCGAGCCCATGTTCCCACAACTTAAAATCACTGAGGATCGAACCACCGATGAACTCGCGCAAGATAGAGTTATCCGGGATCAGATCACTCTCAATAGGGAGAAACCACTCCATAAAACTTAACAGCCGCTTGGCTTCAATGTGTTCAGGACTTCCATAAGGCACCTGGCGTAAAAGCGGCTCGACCAACGGCTTCAGCGCCGAGAGTTCGTACACCAGGGCGGAGTTGAACATCTCATCCGCATTTTCCTGATAGGGAAAGATGTAACGCTTTTCCCCGCGCCGCACGGACTCCCACCGGGCAATGGTCTCAGTAGCCGAATACCCACGCTCGCGCGCATCGCGTACGATACGCCGTATCAAGCGCGTATCGGTGGTTGAAATACGGTTGTACCGATCTAGGTTGAGTTGAGTCAGACATGACACATAGATGCGGTACGCCCGTTCTTGGGGAAAATCAGGTAAGAGGCGCGGGTTCAGCCCGTGAATGCCTTCTAAAATGATCAGTTGGTCAGGTCGCAGTTGCACCACATCCCCGGGTTCCGGGCGTCCCAATTTAAAGTTAAAGCGCGGCAACTGCACCACCTTGCCCGCAATAAGCCCCTCTAAACATTCTTCGAGGCGCGCAATATCCAGTGCTTCTAGGGCTTCAAAGTCGTAATTCCCGTTCTCATCCCGCGGTGAGCGCTCACGCTCCACAAAAAAATTATCCAATTCCAACGGAAACGGCGATAGTCCGTATGCCAGTAATTGGACGGCTAAGCGTTTGGCAAAGGTGGTCTTGCCTGAAGACGAAGGCCCAGCAATGAGGATGATGCGTGCTTGCTCTGCCCGTTGGGCAATCTGTCGCGCGATCTCGGCAATGCGCTGTTCGTGGAGTGCCTCGGAAACCAGAATCACCTCGCGGATGCGCCCGGCATGAATGGCATCGTTGAGTGCACCCACGCTTCCTATGCCCAATCGGGCCAGCCAGTCACCGTACTGGCGAAAGGCATGCAAGAGTTTAGGATAACCCGGCATGGGGGAAAGGGTCGTTGGTGCATGGCGGCGCGGGAAACGCAGAACAAATCCTTCCTCTTGTGGGGTAAGCGCAAACCACCGCAGGTAGCCAGTTGAGGGTACCATGTAGCCATGGTGATAATCACGATGTTCCCCTAAACGATAGAGTACCAGCGTATCTTTTTGCCGATACTTGAGCAACCGCAACTTATCCGGATAACCTCTCTGCTCAAAATAGGCCATGGCTTCAGATAAGGGGACGACTTGACGTTCAAAAGGTAAGTCCTGCTCTACCAGATGCCGCATATGGGCTTCAAGTGCGAGGATTTCAGCCTCGCTCAGGGGTGGTCTGCCGCTAACCTGGCAGTAATAACCACCAAAGGCCACCGAATGGTCCACCGTTAAAATTGCCTGCGGGAAAAGTTCCTCAAAGGCCGCTTCTAGTAAGAAGGTGATCGAACGGCGGTAAATGCGCGCCCCATCCGCATCTGCCATGGTGACCGGGCGCACGCGTGCATCCATGCTGATCGGATAGGTCAGTTCCCGCAGTTCACCGTTAACCACTGCCCCTACGATAGGGGGATTGTCCCATTCTGGCAAAGCCTTGAGAAATTCTCCCACTGGGGTGTGTCTTGGGCCACTGAACACCCGACCATCCGGCAAGTGGATTTCAACCGTTTCGCGGGGTTGTAAAACCTGACTGACACGCAATGATTCGGTCATAAATTGCCTCGATCGTTAGAAATTCAGGCAAATCAAGTATATCACCCCTCTTATCCGCAGAATCGGGCCTGCCCTTACACTTCTGAAAGTGCCAGGGCAGGCCGCCAACCATTACAAGAGTTTATCCGGCTAAGGAATGCGCAAAAGTTCCAATTGAGCAAAATCGTCTGGGGTTAATTGATCCGCTGGCTTGGTAGAGGCGGGGTAAGTCCCTAACATGGTCTCTTGGGTTGGAGTGCGATCCGCCGGCCAAGCCAGGTCAATGATCCGCGTGTGGTTGGTATCCGCCGGACCACCGCCAAAGCGCCACTGCGCCGCTTGAGGCTCAACATCGCGCACCCGCCAAACCCCGGTGGAGGGGAAACCTTCTTGTCCTAATACCGCCGCCACATACCCCCAAGTGCTTGGATCACCCTCACCAAATACCTGGCGGGGGACTCGCAAGGTTACTGTATGGGCGGCTGGATCAACTAAGATCTTGAAATCTACACCAGTCACTTGCTTGGGCGCCAGGGTAGTAGGATCAGGTGCCAGGATTTGCGGCGTCCAGCCTTCAGCCCAAATGGCAATGTCCCAACCATTACCGGACTTCAGCGCCGCGTTCCGCCCTGGTAAGAGCAACCGCGCTCCTGTCCCCGCACCGGGGTCCTTATCCACATACACATCCAGCGTCTGAATTGCCAGATTGTTCGGCGAACCCCAAGGATTAGGAACCGGGCCGTAGAAGGTAAAGCGGAAGATAATGTTGTTTTCGTCATAGGAAACGCGGAAGGCTTTAAGGTCAAAGGCCTTTTCCTGGAAAACGCCGTCGGTAGGATAGGTGTAACTTCCCGGGCCGTGGTCATCGCCTTCCGGATCTTCGACATCCAGGATCACGGTAGAAAGACCCAGGTCAGGAAGCACAACTTGTGCCGGTCCACCCACGGGAAGAACCTGCCCCTCGGGTTGAGCCACCACGACTAAGCGCAGGTCATCACCCGCTTCAACCGCACCCAATGCTGTCAATGGAATGGCAATCTCAAGGACTCCGTCCTTGGCGGCCGCGGTTCCCCCCTGCCCAGCGGACTGCCACCCTTTAGCCGAAGCGGTATAGAAAGCCACATCCCGACCACCTTCCCAAACGAAAGCATGCGTTGCGGCAATACCCAGCAGAATCGGCGTTTCTCCCTCCGCTGTTTGAGTAAAGGGATAGGGGTTTGAGACACGCGGCACGGTGAGGTAAATACCTAAACGCGTTGGCAAACGCTCTCCTGGTGCGGCCTCGGTTTTGAAGTAAAGGGTTTTACCATCTAGGGCAATCTCCAAACCCGCCAGAGGTTTTCCGGCTTCTACCCCATACATGGCCGCATTGGCCCATTCCTCGGCCCCAACTACCCCATCAATGGTGGGGGTGCTCATCCCACTCATAGAACGCGTCGCGGCTACGGGTTTGGCTTGGATGATAGGTACACTGATGAAGGCCGGAACAGGTTCATCCAACGACTCATAAACCCCACGCAACAGTGCCCGGAAGCCCTCATCAAAGTATTCATCTTGCCCGGAGTCCTGGTCGCTTCCATACCACCAGAACCAATCCGAACCTTCGGCCAGGTACATGTAATCCTGAGCCTTCGCAATCGCCTCCGCTGAAGCCTTGCGTGTGCGCGTGAGATCATATTTGGCCAGCAACTCACGCGTCTGGCGCAGATATTCCCAGGCTTGCGTCTCTTCCGGTTCGCCAATCCAAGTATCGTAATTGGGACTAAACCAAGCTCCGGGGAAAAGTTTTTCTAAAGTCCGCTGTTCAGGAAAGCGTTTTAGATATTCGCTGGGGGTGATGGTCTTGATGGTGGTGCTTTCTGAGAGCAAGCGGTAGAACGTATTCAGAAACTCTTTACCGTCATTCTTGTAATATTCCCAGGCATTCTCACCATCCAAGATGATGCTTACAATGTGGGGGCCCTGGGCACCTTCTTCTTTCAAGCGCTGGCGAATGTTTTCCAAACGCTGCATCAAGTCTTTTGCCGCAGCCTCTCCCGGCATCCCTGAATAGGTGAAGCCAATTTTGTCGGAAAGGGTCCAATCGCGGAAGAAAACTGCGACCTTATGGCCGTCTTTATCCTGAACGTAATAGGGCCGATAGAGAAGGTCCGCCTCTTGAACGGTTTCTTTTCCATCACGGGTAAATGAGCCAATCCCCAAGGATTGAGCCAAGACCGGCTCGCCTGTTGCCATCCATTGATAGCCAGCCTTTGCCACTAAGGGCACGATTTCCTGGGCAACGGCCCCCTCTCCCGGCCAAAGTCCCTTGGGCGGCACCCCAAAATGCGCCTGATAAATCTCCACACTGCGTTCCAGGTGAGCAATGGCGTCATTGGGGTAAGAGAACCGGGTGGGCAATTCGGCCCCTGGATTGCCCACTGCCGCCAGATTCGTATCATAGATCAATGGAAGGATCGGGTGGGCATAGGGGGTAGTAATAACCTCTATCTGCCCTTTCTCCTGAAGTTCTTTATGAATCGGCACCACCTGCGCCATAATACGGCGGATCTCTTTAAAGAGCACCTCTTTGTCCGCCTCAGAGAATCCATGATCTTTCGCCACCAAAGACTTTAAGGGCTCTTTGGCCAGTTCATCAGGATCAATCCAGGCCAGGTTAAACCAAATCTGCAGATCACGCAAATCTTGTTCGGTAAAGGTTTCCAGCGCGCGGGCAATAGCCTTGTCATCCGTACCACCCCTCTTATCCAGTAAAGCCTTGTAACCGGGATAGCGGCTGATGATATTGTCCCAATTGACATCGAAAAAGCGGCGAAGGATAAACACTTTTTCATCCGTCGTGAGTTCACTGGCCGGTTTTTCTGCCAGTACCCAATATTTGTCCTTGGCACCGTTTTGGACAAAGTCGTCTAGTTGGCGAAGTAACACCGGCGTCAGGTTAAAGGTGACGTGGACATTAGGATACTGGGCAACCGTTGCCGCCATATCATAATAGTCTTTGGTGGCATGCACCCGTACCCAGGGGCGGGTATAAACCCCATCCGCGTCTTTGTAATAAAGCGGCTGATGCTGATGCCATACAAGGTTGAGATAAAGGACCTCTTCCTGAGGGGGTTGTGTTTCAGTGGGCACCAAGGTTGCTGTGGGCCCAGAAAGCGTTGGCGTCGGTGTTACTGTCGTGCACGCCGTAATGAGAAGCACAAGAATCAGCAGAGCATTCGTCAATGGTAGGAATCGCGATAGTTGACGCATAGTTCTATCCCTTGACACTTCCCAGAGTCAGACCTGAAATCAACCATTTCGAAGAATACAAGAACAGCGCCATCACCGGGATGGCGATTAATACCGATGCCGCTGCAAATTTACCCCAGGCAACGGTAAACTGCTGGGCATAAGTAAAGATACCTAACGGCCAGGTGTACATCTCGTTCTTCTGCAGCACCACCCGCGCCACCAGGTACTCACTCCAGCCGCCCATAAAACTGAAGAGAAAGGCTATTGCCAGGGCCGGACTGGAAAGCGGCAAAATAATTTGGGTAAACGTGCGCAAGCGCGAGGCACCATCAATCAAAGCCGCCTCTTCCAAATCCACCGGGATGGTATCGTAGTAGCCCTTCAAGGTCCAAATGGTCAGCGGCACCGAACTCACCGAATAGGCGATGATCAAACCCAACGAGGTATTGATCATTTGTAGTTTGGCTAACATGATGAAGAGCGGCAAAAGCAACATCCCTGCCGGGATCATTTGGGTCGTAAACAGGAAAATCAATCCTGCATTACGGCCCGGGAAGCGAAAACGGGAAAAGGCATAGGCACTGGTAGCCGCCAGAACTACGCTGGCAATCGAAGTGACCATGACAATTGAAAGTGAATTCCACAACCAGAGGAAGAAATCGGATTTGCGATTCTTCTCCGGGGCGCCAAACAGCACTTCTTTGTAATTGTCGAGGGTCGCATTTTCAGGGATAATGCGTAGGCTGGTAGTCAGCAACGTGTCATTTGGACGGAGAGAGATGGTGACGACGCGCAAGACGGGGTAAACGGCAATGATACAAGCCACAATCAGCCCTAGGTGGATAAGCAAGCGCTTGAAGGGGCTGTCACCACGGGCACGGAAGAAGAACCAGCGGTAAAAACGTTTTAATGCTAGGGTCACATTTTTCATGGCTCATCTCTCCTTTTACTCGGTTGCTGACTTTAGCCCACCACTAACTCTCAAGAACACCAGGGTAAAGATGAACAAAATCAAGAAGATCACCAAGGCAAACATGGCGGTAAAACCATAGCGGTAGAACTGAAAAGCCGCCTTATACATGGACGAAACCAAAATATCGGTTTTTTCTTGCGGCCCCCCTTGCGTCACCAAATAGATGACATCGAATTTATTGAACGTCCACACCACCCCTAAAATGATCGCCGGGGTGAGCACTGGACGGAGCAAAGGGATTGTAATATTCCAAAACGACTGCCAGGGACTGGCACCATCAATCTCGGCGGCTTCATAATACTCATGGGAGATGCTCTGCAAGCCACCGAGAATAATAACCATCATAAACGGAATTCCCAGCCAGATATTGACGATGAGCACAGACACAAACGCCCAGAAAGGATCCTGTTTCCAGGAAACCGGGCCGATGTTCTGCGCCAACCAATTGAAAGCGTCCCCTACGACCAACCATGAGCCGGTTTGACTCGCAACATCGGCAAACCAACTTTGTAGGTTGCGTAGAATGATGTTAAAAAACCCGTAGCGCGAGTCAAACTCGTTGCGAAATGCCATTGCTGCAATCGTGGTCGGAATTGCCCAAGGGAAGACCAGCAAGGTGCGGTATAAACCGCGCAACTTCATTGGGCGATTAAGCATCAAAGCCAGAATCATGCCCCCGGTGACGTGGAACGTGACATTGATCACCGTCCACAAAACGGTGCGCCCCAGAACCTCAAAGAACTTCGCCTCTTTAGCCACATTCCCGGTAAAAAGCGTGACCAGGTTCTGCCAACCGTAAATTAACCCATAAGAAGCGTTCTTAGTCGCTTGGGTGCCCAATGACGCATTGGAAAAAGCCAATTTGACTTCAAAGGCAAATGGGTAGAGGATGAGGAAGAAGATGCCGATGAAGGCCGGAGTAACCAGAAGATAAGCCAGGCCGAGTTTGGTCGGACGAGGACGAGTAAGGGCTTGCACCACCCCCAACAGGATCGCCACGCCACCCACAATAATCAGCATGCTCCACAGGCCCGCCGATGATTTGGGCGCAATTGAGGCGTTAATGAGCGCCTTTTGCAGGATGGCCGGTAAATTGATGGGGAATCGAATCAAGTTGGCCAGCGTACCATCCCCTAACCGGATCAAATCGGTAAGATCAAAAAAGGCCACCACTGCTAACAACAGGGTTAGCCCAAAAGCACCCTGTAGAATGCGCACAATTATGGTGGTCACGAGATCCCGCGGACCGCGGAAGAAGATCTGATAGACGAAAACCTCAATAGCAGCCAGCCCAATCAGCAGGGCAATCAGAAAACCGCTCACCTCGGTCAAACGCGCTACAATAATTTTTTGCGTTAGAGTGATCCCTGCCGAGTAGGGAGCGATTAGACGGATCAAGCCCCAGATGACAGCCACCCCTGCCGCAAGCCAGAGAAAGGTCGGTAAAAAGCGGCGTAATCCGTTTTTTTCCTCCATGGCACCTGTCCCCTTCTAGTAAAAAAGGGGAGCATGAGGTTTCATGCTCCCCTGAACTCAAGCGCTACCTATTGTAGCGTGGCTACACACTCATCGGCTGACTTCTGAGCAGCAGCCGCGGCATCTTCAGGCGTCGTGGTGCCTGCCATCACACCCTCCAACGCCGGGCGCCAAGCATCCCAGGCGCAGCGCATCTCAGGCGCCGCCGGCATACCGCGACCATTCTGAAGCGCCGCCATCGAACCGGCCAGGATCGGATCGCTGGTGATCAACGGATCTTGCGCCACCTCTTTATTCGAAGGCAGACGCTTGAACTCCTCGAGCCAGCGCTTCTGAACCTCTTTCGAGGTCATGAAGGTGATGAACTTTACCACCGCGTCCTTCTTAACCGGATCATCCAGGACGCCTTTGAAGACCATGAAGTACTTACCACTGGTCATCTCGGTGTAGGGTTTGCCGTTGATCGGCGGCACCGGGGCAACACCCAATTTGTCACCCAATGCCTTGACGTAGTCACCCAGCGACCAGTCGCCGTTGATGATCATGGCCGCCTTGCCCTCTTTGAAGAGCGTATCGGCGCAGTTGTAATCGCATTCCTGCGGAACAACGCCCTGATCCTTAAGGCTCTTGACGAACTTCAGGTAGTTGATGAAAGCCTCGTTATTGAATTGAGGTTTATCGTTTTCATCCAGAGGCCAGCCGCCGAAAGCACCGTAGAAACCGGCGCCCCAGAAGGGTTCGTTGAGGTTGTAAGCGAAGCCCTGAATGTCACCCTTGGTCAGTTCTTTGGCCTTTTCGATCAGTGCTTCGAAAGTGGCAGGGGGTTCAGCAATGAGGTCCTTGTTGTAGAGCAACATCAGGTGGTTGCCGTAGTTATCCGGAACACCCCACAGGGTACCACCAACCACAGCGGGTTCAAGCGCGCCGGGGAAGAACTGATCCAGGAACGCCTTGTCAAAGAGCTGATCCACCGGGGCTACAATATCCAGCTTGCTGAAGGGGCCAGCGAAGTCGTTCGGCACACGCACAACTTCGGGGGCCGCGTTGGCCAGCGCCGCGGTCTGGAACTGATCCCGCAGTGCTTCGTTTTCATAGTGGGTGCGTTCGACCTTGATATTGGGGTTGGCAGCCATGAACTCGGCCAACAACTGGTCAATGAACACATCCACCTCGTCACCCTCCTGCTCCCAGAACGAGAGGGTAACTTCTTCCGCCGCGGGTGGTTGGGTCGGCTGTTCCTGAGCCGGCGGTTGGGTGGGTTGCTCCTGCGCCGGCGGTTGAGTGGGAGCAGCTGTCGGAGTCGCCGCGGGTTGGCACGCAGCCAGCACAAAGGCCACCACAAGCAGCAGGCTGATTAAGGGCAGTAACTTCGCTTTCATCTTTCCTCCTTTTGTTGCTTTTGGAAATTTGGGTGCCTGTCAATACAGATTCAGGCCGGGTAGAAGGGGTACGACCTCACTCCGACTGTCTTCAGGGGATTCCATCACCTCCTTTCTACATTGCTCCTTACAGACATACGCCCCACAAAGAGGCAAGCCCATATATACCACAGTCCCAAAAATGTTGACAAGTCTTTTGTTAAACCCCCTGCTTCGAGATACAGTAAGAAAAACTCGCATTAACCATATTGACATTTATCATTATAGCATAAGCCGGCAAACCTTACCCATGCCTGTCTAACCTTTTAGTTTTCTTCGCTTTCTGATATATAATTTGGATCACGATGCGGGAAACCTGGCGACTCCTCCGCTCTTCACCCGCCCCTGGGGCCTGGAATATGGCCCTGGATGAAGCCATTTTGGAAGCCGTTGTGCAGTGGCAGTCTCCACCCACCCTGCGTCTTTATGCCTGGGATCCCCCCTGCCTTTCCTTAGGATACGCCCAAAGTTTCAGTGATGTGGATGTAGAAACCCTCCACGCGCTTGGTTGGGACGTGGTGCGCCGCCCAACTGGAGGACGCGCGATCCTCCACACGGACGAACTTACCTATGCCGTTATTGCGCCCCACGACCACCCGATTGTCAGCGGAAGCGTGCTTGAATCGTACCGCCGGATTGCCACTGCCCTGGTTAAAGCCCTGCATGATTTAGGGCTCCCTGCGCGTGCCGACCGCGAGTATGGGCAAATCGAAGCCAACGGGGCCGTGTGCTTCGAAGTGCCATCGAATTACGAGATCACTGTAGATGGCAAGAAAATTATCGGCAGCGCCCAGGCACGCCGCTTACAGGGAGTGCTTCAACACGGCTCATTCCCGTTGTATGGTGACTTGACCCGCATCGTAAAAGTCCTTCGTTATAGCGATCCCGATCAACGCGCCAGAGACGCAGAACGCCTTTTGGAGCATGCCACCACTGCCGAAAACGTACTAGGATATCCCTTGGCCTGGGAAACTGCGGCTGAGGCATTTGCCCATGCTTTTGCCGAAACGTTCGATATAAATCTCCAGGAAGGACCACCTTCCCCCATGGAATTACGACGTGCTGAGGCCTTAGTGCGTGAAAAATACGCTAATCCCTCATGGATTCAGCACCGATGAAGCGACATGCATCCTGCACTATATGGGTGATCCTCGGGTTGGTGCTGCTGACATCCTGCTCACCTACCACCACACCCATTCCCGCAACTGCCACACCGCTGCCAACTCTTACCCCTACTCCTCAACCACTGGGACACCCTGAAAATCCACTGGTTATCGGTTTTGTCGTCGAGAATCCTCAAACCCCAGAATACCAATCCGCAGCCCAGCGCTTAAGTACAGCATTGACCGAACGAGCGAAACTAAGCGTTCAGATTCGCCTGTTCGAAACCTACACTAACCTTATCGCATCCTTGGAAGACGGCGTCGTCCATGCTGTTTTCCTACCTCCATTAACCTACATCTATGCGCATGAAAAAGGCCTCGCCGAGGTTGAGTTACTGGCCAACCATTTCGGCGTTTATTTTTACGGCAGTATGTTTCTGGCTAATGCCGAGAGCAATTTCACCCGCTACTTTGACCCTGTGACAAATCGCAGCACCGCTCCCGCTGAAACCGCATTACCTCAATTGGCAGGAACGCGCCCGTGCTGGGTTGACCCCACCTCTATCGCAGGGTATCTGCTCCCGGCCGCCCTTCTAAAACAAATTGACATCGAAACGTTACCCGCCGTCATTGCCCGAACCCCCAGCGCGGTCGTACGTGCCCTCTATATTAAAGGTATCTGCGATTTTGGCGCTACCTTTGCAATTTCCGGTGATCCACGCACGGCATCCACGGTATTGAATGACCTGCCAGATGCAGAACAACGGGTGGTTATTCTTTGGCAGACAGAGCCCATCATCCCTAACCTGAATGTCTCCTTTCACCCGCGGGTGCCGGCCGCAGCGCGCCAGGCGGCTACTTCAGCGCTCATGGATGCCGTCAGTGATGCTGATTTGAACGCCTTGATCTCCCAACTCAATCAGGGTTACGCCTTGCAAGCCCTCAAACGCGTAGACGATTCGGTTTATAACCCTCTGCGCGAAATCCTCTCGGCACTTTCACCAGACTTAGAGACCCTGCTGGGACGATAAACGAGCCAGATCTTCCCCAGGCGCCCCTCATGGTAGAATTTTCCCCATGAAAACCCTGAAGACATTGTTCACCGTATCAGCCGTAGTCGGCAGTGGGGCAATTTTTCTGCTTGGGATTACCAATCTCACTGCATGGCTTTATGCCAAACCGCGCACATTCATGCTCCAAGATAGCCCAACAGCCCCCATAGCCATCGTTTTCGGCGCCGGACTTTCTCGTGATGGTAGTCCTTCCCCGGTGCTGCGTGACCGCGTAGCCACCGCGGCCCAATTGTATTTCGAGGGTAAGGTCAGCAAGTTGCTCATGAGCGGGGATAACCGCTTCATTAACTATAACGAACCTGGCGCCATGCGTGACTATGCCGTACAGTTGGGCGTTCCCGATGCCGATATTGTGCTGGATTATGCCGGGCGTCGCACTTATGACACCTGTTATCGGGCACGCTACATTTTTGGCGTCCAGCAAGCCGTACTGGTGACCCAAGCATTCCATCTGCCACGCGCACTTATCACCTGCAACCTACTTGGTATTGAAGCCTGGGGGGTGCCGGCGGACCAGCGGGCCTACCACCCCTTGGCTTATCGCTATTGGCGGTTGCGCGAAATCCCAGCCACTTTGATGGCGTTCATAGATGTTTTGGTTCGGCGTCCTATGCCGGTATTGGGAGAGCCTGAACCCATATTTCCGGAACCACACGGGGCTTTCCCGTTGCATGATCTACCACGCCAAGGAGGTATCTAGAGGTATGAATCGCGACGAGGCCTTCGCTATTGTTACCGAATACGTAAAGAATGAGAATCTCATCCACCATATGTTGGCAGTTGAAGCCGCTATGCGCTTCTATGCCGAGAAACTGGGGCAAGATGTGGAATTGTGGGGAATAACGGGTTTGCTCCACGACTTTGATTGGGAAATTCACCCCACTCTGGAAGAACATCCTCAAGCCGGCGCGCCTATTCTGCGCGCGCGAGGCGTCCCGGAAGACATCGTACGCGCTATCCTGAGCCATGCCGATCACACCGGAGTTCCGCGTGTCACGTTGATGGAAAAAGCCCTCTACGCCTGCGATGAGATCACCGGATTGATCACCGCCGTGGCTCTGGTACGCCCCTCACGTTCGCTTTATGACCTCACCGCAGCATCGGTCAAAAAGAAGTGGAAAGAACGATCCTTTGCGGCGGGCGCCAATCGTGAGGAGATTGCCCGCGCCGCCGAGGAATTTGGGGTTGAACTATGGGAACACGTGGAAAATGTGATCACTGCCATGCGCCGCATTGCGCCTGAGATTGGGTTGGCAGGGAACTTGCAACCTTCTTCCCAGGTTTGAGTCTTAACTCGCAGGGAAGAGGAATAATCATGACACTCCAAGGCAAGGGCTTCTTTATCTGGAAGATTCGCGATTGCGAAGGCGGCAACCCTCAAGCCATTGCAAACCTCGCCCAGTCTTCTGGCTACACGCATATCTTGATCAAAGTGGCCGATGGTCCCTACGCCTATAACATCAACACCTCTACCGGCGCCGACCTGGTGCCCCCGGTTTTGCAGGCCTTGCGCGCCCGTGGGATCAAAGTCTGGGGCTGGCATTACGTTTATGGCTCTAACCCGGTGGGCGAAGCCAATATTGCGATCCAGCGCATCCAAACGCTGGGTTTAGAAGGCTACGTCATTGATGCCGAAGCCGAGTTTAAGCAGCCCGGACGAGAAACCGCCGCCCGTACCCTAATGAGCCGCTTGCGCAGTACGTTCCCTAATCTTCCCTTCGCCCTTAGTTCCTATCGCTTCCCCTCATACCATCGCTCCTTCCCCTGGCAAGCCTTTCTAGAATATTGCGACTACAACATGCCTCAAGTCTATTGGGAACAGGCCCACAATCCAGATGCCCAACTCCAGCGCTGTGTAAGCGAATTTCAGGCCCTGACGCCGGTTCGTCCCATCATACCTACCGGGCCAGCCTACAAGGTCAACGGTTGGGCACCAACTCCCGCCGACATCGTCACCTTCATGGATACCGCGCGGGCGCTCAACTTAAGCGCAGCCAATTTCTTCTCCTGGGATGAATGTCGCCGTGACCTCCCCACCATATGGAACACCATTGCCGCCTATACCTGGAACGTCCAACCCCCGCCACCCGACATCACCCAACAGTTCATCACCGCCTTAAACAGCGGTAACCCAGACAGCGTGGTGGCTTTATATCACCCGGATGCGGTTCACGTCACTGCGGCCCGCACCATTCAAGGGAGAGAAGCCATCCGAGCCTGGTACACGACACTGTTACGCCAGCTGTTACCTCAAGCGACTTTCACTCTAACCAGTTTTAGCGGAAGCGGTAACTCGCGGCACTTTACTTGGACCGCCCAATCCAGTCAGGGCAATGTACGTGACGGTAGCGATACATTGGGAATCTTTGACGGGAAAATTGCTTACCACTATTCCTCATTCAAGATCTCCTAGACTCGTAGCCGCGTGAAAGAATAAAAAAGCAGGTGGCCCAGTGACCACCTGCTTTTGCTTCGTCCCGGCGCATAAGGAACTACTTAGTCACCGGTAATATTGGCCATCGAGACACTCTTGGAGAAGATCCCATCCGCTTTGAAGCGATCAGGATGGAAGCCTGTGCCGGCCGGGATGAGTTTACCGATAATCACGTTCTCCTTCAAGCCGTAGAGCGGATCTACCGCGCCTGCAATGGCCGCGCCCGCCAACACTTTGATCGTGTGCTGGAAGGAAGCCGCCGAGAGGAACGAGTCGGTGCTCAACGAGGCCTTGGTGATTCCCAAAAGCACCTCAACGTAACGAGCGGGTTGCTTGCCTTCAGCGATCAACTGCTCGTTGACGCGGCGGATTTCCAGCCGATCCACCAAATCCATTGGCAGGTAAGGGGAGTCTCCCGGTCGGATGACTTGCACGCGGCCCATCATCTTGCGGATGATCACCTCAAAGTGTTTATCGTTGATGTTCTGCCCTTGGGCACGGTAGACCTTCTGGATTTCTGAGAGCAGGTACATTTGGCAGGCTTCGCGCCCCTTCACCCGCAGGATCATATGGGGATTGAGCGAGCCCTCGGTGAGAGGTTGGCCCGCTTCAACATGATCGCCATCGCGAATGAGCAAGCGCGCCGTGCTGGGGATTTCATACTCCTCGGCCTCTTTTTGCTCGTAAGAGACGATCACACGCCGCCCTTCCAGGCGCACCCGACCACTGTGCTGAGCCGTGATTACCGCTTCGCCCTGGGTTGCAATGGGATCACCGATTTTCACTTCACCCTCATCGGTGACGTTAATCTCCCATCCCTCAGGCACGTCGTACTCATCACTGACCATCTCGGAATGCTCAACGCGTACCACACGCTGGTCAGAGTAACGGTCAGACTGAATGATCTTTGCCGTACCGGAGATGCGCGCCATGACCGCTTCACCCTTGGGCTGACGGCGAGCCTCAAAGAGTTCTTCTACACGCGGCAAACCGGTTGTGATGTCACCACCTGCGGCCACACCGCCGGTGTGGAAGGTGCGTAGGGTCAACTGTGTACCCGGCTCACCGATGGACTGGGCCGCCACGATCCCCACTGCAGCACCCAACTCGACCATCTTGCCCCGCCCCAGGTCCATACCGTAACAGTGGGCACAGACGCCGTGCACCAACTCACAGGTGAGCGGCGAGCGCACCTTGACCTCATCAATACCGGCGGCCAAAATCTTGCGGATCAAATCATGATCCAACATCTGATTGCGTTCCGCCAACACCTCACCGGTCAAAGGATGCACCACGCGCGCTGCCGTCAGGCGGCCATATAAGCGGCTCGCCATAGATTGCCCCGCCACATCATCCGACTTGCGGATCCAAATACCTTCCTGGGTGCCGCAGTCCACCTCATTCACAATAATATCCTGTGCCACATCCACCAAACGGCGGGTCAGGTAACCCGCATCCGCAGTACGCAAAGCGGTATCCGCCAACCCCTTGCGGGCGCCGTGAGTGGAGATGAAGTATTCCAAGGCGGTCAGACCTTCACGGAAGTTGGACTGAATCGGCAAGCGGATAATGCGACCCGCTGGATCCGCCATCAATCCACGCATGCCGGCTAACTGCGAAATCGGCCCAAAACCGCCTTTGGTAGCACCGCTGTTGGCCATAATCGCCAGGTTGCCGTTCGGATCCATCACGCGGCGCACCGCCTCGGCCACTTCTTTGGTGGTCTGCTGCCAAATCTCAATCTCGCGTTCATTGCGTTCCTGTTCGGTGAGCAAACCGCGGCGGAAAGCACGTTGCACCTCGTCTACGCGCTGGTGAGCCTTGGCCAGGATCTCCTGCTTTTCCGGCGGCATGGTAATGTCTTCCACCGCCAACGTCGCGCCCGAACGCATGGCATACTCGAAACCGATGTCTTTGATGCGGTCAGCGACCTCGGTGGTCACCTCTTCGCCGCAGAGTTCATAGACTTGGGCGATCAGATCCTTCACCCCGCCCTTATCCAGCGCCTCATTAACAAACTGCACTTCCTCGGGCAGGATGCGATTGAACAACGCACGCCCGACCGTCGTCTCAATAAGCGCCTGCCGCGGCGCCGCTAAGCGGTTGCCTTGATCATCGTACCAGGTCTTGACCCGTAGACGAATATTGGTGTGGATCTCGACCTGTTCAAGGTGATAGGCCAATTCCACCTCATCAATGTCGGCAAAGACCCGACCATCGCCACGGTGGGTCTTGTTATCCTGCATGGTGAGGTAATAAACCCCGAGCACCATGTCCTTAGACGGGCTGATGATCGGCTCGCCATCCGCCGGCTTGAGCAGGTTCTTGGAGGAAAGCATCAGGTTGCGCGCTTCCCACACCGCTTTCTCAGAAAGCGGCACGTGCACCGCCATCTGGTCGCCATCGAAGTCGGCGTTGAAGGCCGTGGTAACCAGCGGGTGAAGTTGAATCGCACTGCCCTCGATCAGGACCGGTTCGAACGCTTGAATACCCAAACGGTGCAGGGTCGGCGCACGGTTGAGCAATACCGGGCGTTCTTTAATGACCTCTTCCAAAACTTCCCAAACCTCAGGGCGGTTGCGTTCAATCAGACGACGTGCCCCTTTGACATTAGCAGCATAGTTATGCGCCACCAGACGCGCGATCACGAAGGGGCGGAAAAGCTCCAACGCCATCGTCTTGGGCAAACCACACTGATAGAGTTTCAAAGTCGGGCCCACGACGATCACCGAACGCCCAGAGTAATCCACACGTTTACCCAGCAAGTTGCGGCGGAAACGTCCCTTCTTGCCCTTGAGCATATCGCTCAGGGACTTAAGTTCGCGGCGTCCACGGCGCGAGAGGGCTTTGCCACGCTGCGAGTTATCAATGAGGGAGTCCACCGCCTCTTGCAGCATACGCTTTTCATTGCGCACGATCACATCCGGCGCACCCAATTCAAGCAATCGCTTGAGGCGGTTATTGCGGTTGATGACGCGCCGATAGAGATCATTGAGATCTGATGTAGCAAAGCGTCCACCATCCAGCTGCACCATAGGGCGCAAATCAGGCGGAATGACCGGCAAGACCTGCAAGATCATCCATTCGGGACGGTTGCCCGAACGGCGGAACGCCTCAACCACTTTGAGGCGCGTGGTAGCCTTTTTACGCTTCTGCTTACTCTTAGAAGTGCGCACCTCATGCCATAGGTCTTCGGCCAGTTTATCCAGATCCAAACGGCGCAGGATGTCATAAAATGCCTCCGCCCCCATATCGGCGCGGAAGACCTGCCCCCAACGCGATTTCAACTCGCGATAGCGGCTTTCGGTCAGGAAGGTGAAGGGGCGCAGTTCCTGCAGTTCATCCCGCTGGCGCGCACTGCTGCTCTGTGCCGCCACCGACTGATCTTCGAGTTCGTTGCGCAAGGCTTCCATCTCCATTTCCGCCTGCGCCCGAATCTCTTCAATCTGCATCTTAATTTGCTCAAGTTCGCGTTGGAACTGCTCGCGGAATTCGTTCTCCAGTTCTTCCAGGTGCTCTTTAACCACCCGCTGCACCCGCCCAATATGCTGTGGGGTGATGGTTTCACCAGCGGCGGCAATTTCGACATTCGCCGAAGTAAAGACTACTGGAGTGCGCACCACCGTCCCTACTTTTTCCTGCAACATGCGCTCCAGGGACTGACCTTCCTGAATCACCGGCTCCAAGCGAGATGCAATTTGCTCGTCGCGACGGGCTTCCATCTCGGCCCGCTGCTGATTCAACTCCGCAATGCGCCGATCGCGCGCCTGCTTGACCTCAAGAATACGCTTGTTGAGTTCAGCCGCCTTTTGGCGCTCCGATACAGTGATTTCATCTTCCATGCGCTTGAGCACCTTCTGGCGCGCTTCTTCATCCACATACGTCACAATATACTGCGCAAAATATAGCACCCGATCCAGGTTGCGGCGCGAGATATCCAACAGCAAGCCGAGGTAAGAAGGCACACGCCGCGTGTACCAGATATGCGCCACCGGAGAGGCTAATTCAATATGCCCCATACGCTCACGGCGCACCGAAGACCGCGTGACTTCTACCCCACACTTATCGCAAACAATGCCTTTATAACGTGGATTTTTATACTTACCGCAGTAACATTGATAATCCTTGGTTGGGCCAAAGATAGCCTCACAGAAGAGACCATCTTTTTCGGGACGCAACCGGCGATAGTTAATCGTTTCGGGTTTGAGGACTTCGCCATACGACCAAGACCGAATCGTCTCCGGAGAGGCCAGGCTGATTCGAAGGGCAATCAGGCTTTTCGTTTCCACAAACACGCCTCCTCTAGCAGATAACCTTTTTTGACTTTAAACAAGAGACACGCGTGAGGCACACTGCCCCATGCGTTTGAGTTCGCCTGAGCATCAAATGATAGCATGCATGCAAAATCAAATTATAACACGAAAAACGTTCCTTGTAACCCCGCTGATGAAATTTTAAGGTTTCATCTTGGTCATATATTTTGTGATCATTATACCAGAGATTCGCTTTTCTCGGGGTCAAGGGGCAGTTCAATGTAAAAAGCACTTCCCTTACCAAGTTGGCTTTCTACCCACACTCGCCCACGGTGACGCTCTACAATAGACTTGACAATGGCTAAGCCCAATCCTGTACCGCGTTGCTCGTGCGCCTCGCGCCGCCCACTGCGGTAGAATTTCTCAAACAAGCGTGGAAGATCCAGCGGGGCAATGCCAATTCCATTATCGCGCACCGCAAACGTGATAAAGCCATTGTTATACGTTGTTATTACCTGTACTTCACCATGAAGTCGGGTGTACTTAATGGCATTATCCACCAGATTCAACAATGCCTGCTTCAGCAGGTCGGGATCAGCCCGTAATGTCAACCCCTCAGGAAGATGAAATTCCCGCTGTATCTCAATGTTCTTTTGAGCCGCCTGGGGTTGCAGTTGAGCGATAACCTGACCGACGATTTCAGCCGGTTCAAGGGGTTCGAGTTTTAAGTCCACGCCCGCTTCGATGCGCCCTAGGTCAAGCAAATTATTCACCAAGCGCGTCATCGATTCAATACCGTTGACCATTTTCTGCAGGTAACCCCGCTGTTGCTCGTTGAGGTCACCGATCATTTGTAACATTGTGGCATAACCTCGAATGAGCGTCAGCGGCGAACGTAAATCGTGGCTCACCGTCGCCACAAATTCAGACTTCAGTGCATCCAGTTGCTTGTAATGGGTAATATCCTGCAGTACGCAAACCTTGCCAATGGGGCGTTCTTCGCCCCAGACCGCGGCCACTCCGGCATGGTAAACCCGTCCATCGGGAAGCGCAACCTCTCGCGCCTGGAAATGTGCTCCGGGCTTCAACGACAACAGATCAAGTAGCGCAGGAAGACTGATCAACTCACGCAATGGGCGACCCGGCGTAACCTGACCGAACAATCCCTGCACCTGAAGCGCCGCCGGGTTTAAGAGTAAAAGGTTATCCTGATCATCAAACACCAGCACCGGTTCAGGCACCGAGGCCAGGACGGCCTCAAGACGTTTACGCCCGACTTCGGCGGTGGCATACAGGCGAGCATTGGCCGCGGCTACCGCAATATGTCCCGCCAAGGTTTCCAAAAAGCGCAATTCTTCATCGTAGAACGCCCGCGGCTGATCGTAGCCCACCCAGAACACACCGTAATAGGTGTTTTCATAGCGAAGGGCAAGAGCAACCAGCGCCGCCGGGTAGGGACGGCCACGCACAACCTCTTGTAGATGCCGTGCACGACTAACATTAGCAACCGTGAGCAGGTTCTGCTGGCGTAGCCATTCAAAAAGCACCTCATCCAGATAGGCAAAGGCTTCCGAGTGCTCCCCTTTTGCCACCTTGACATCGCGCCCATGGACAAAATCCACTTTTACTTCGGAAACCAACATCACCCGCGCCGCAACGACATGCTCCCCAAGGGTAACCTCAAGGGCAGGGGCTATTGCGGCTTCAACATCCAAATTGGCCGCCACCGCTTGACTAACATGCAGAAGTTTGTTCAATTCTTCCAGGCGCGCCTTGAGGCTCACCCGCATCTGCTCAAAAGCGCGCCCCAACCGTCCAACTTCATCAACCCCCTCTACATTGACGGCAGATTCCAGGTGACCCTGCGCAATTCGGGTGGCTTGAGAAGCCAGAAGCGAAAGCGAAGCCGCTAGGGTGCGTGAACTTAAATTGGCTAGCAGGATTAGCAGAGCCGCAAAGATCGCTAATGAGATCAAAGTGGGCGCCGCAATTTGAAGTGCCATCTCTTGCACACGTTGTGCCGGCAGAATGAGGATCACGCTCCACGGTTTACCCACCACCGGCTGATAGAAGGCAAATTGGCGTGTACCTAGCGGCGAAAGGCCCTCAAAGAACCGCGGCGCATCTCCAAGCCCAATCGCGCCATATGGCTCGCCTAGAAGCGCCCCCTCGCCGGGATTGGCTTGATACAGCACCGTCCCGTTCTCATCCAGAATAAACCCATCCCCACCTTCAGCCAGAATGCTCTGCAACGCAGCCAGGGCAGGCTGGGTGAATGGATTGGAGTCAAAGTCAGTGCGACCCAACAAAACACCCTCTACCTTTCCCCCTTCTTGAACGGTTGCCACAAAGGCTACCTGCATAGAACGCTTTTCTCCCACCGGGAGAATTGGATACACCTGAATCGGCACACCCTTGAGGGCTAACCCAATCCCCTGGCTTTCCTGATCAGAAAGTGGGGTCGCCTTAAAATCCACTTCGGGATAGGCCGCAACCAGGTCACCATTAGGATTAAAAAGCATCAGTTGGTTAAAGTAAGGTACAGCGCGTAATTGTTGCGCTAAGCGTTCTTGCACCACATCTGGTGGCTGATCCAATAAATTGGGTTCAGCCAGACGTGTGATTAGACTCTGACCGCTCTCCAAAAAATACGGCAATCCTTCAGCCGCTACTTGAGCCGCCGCGCTCAAGCGTTCACGGAGCATCTCGCGTGCCGCATTTCCCGCCGCCATCCAATGGCTTACCGTCATCACCATCACCAAGAGCATGATCAAAGGCAGGGTGATGACTAAAATCTTCTTAGCCAGGCTGGTCTCCCAGGGGGCAGGGACAAGAACTGTGCTTCGGCGCCAGCCTAAGCCGGGGAGCGCTGATACTACTGTGGCCGCGCCGCCGGCCACCATTAATTCAACGTACCGCACCACCCCCGGTACCCATGCCCGCGATAATGCAAAATCAAGCCGCGCCGCCAAACCGCCAGGGGTAGCAAAGAACGCACCTAAAATCAAAATGGGGGCATAGGCCAGCCCCACCCCCAAAGCCGCTACCCAAGGTCGTCGCAACCAAGCCCAGAGCCGCCCGTGATAGGCCTGGGATACCGCAAACCCATACAGCATACCTAACCCACTGATCAACAGCGGGGTAAAGACGTCATGAGTCACCCACAACCCAACGAATAAACCGCTCTCTAAAGCGATCCAGGCCGCCCAGAACGGCCCTAGCCATCCCGATGCCAACACCCAGGGAATGGCCGCCAAGGGCAAAAATAATGGTAAAGGGAACTCACCAGGAAGATAAGGTAAGGGCTGTAGAGTCTCCCCTCCCAGACGCAAGCCCAATCCCAGTGTGACCAATGGCGATAAAAGCACTAACCCGGCCAGTAAATGCCACCGTTGACGGGCCATATCTAAGGCGCCGGGAGCAAAATGCCGGATTCCCCACCCCCAACCGAGCGCCAAAAGCCCCCACCCCACCCAACCCAACCACTGGGCAGGTAGAGAAATCGAGGGCTCCTGTAGAAACGGCCAGACCCATTCCATCATGCGATTATCCCACTCCTAGACCCAATCCAGCACCTCTTGGGGAATCTTATTTAGGCGATTCATCTTTCGCCAAAAAGCATCATAGAACCGTGCAGGCCGAGTGGTTAGGGGCAAGCGGCGTACCGTCTCCAGCCAACGCTGCTCGGCCAAAACACTTCGCTCCAGGCAGTGCTGGCTTAATTGATAGCGCTCTTCTATCGAGCCTTCACTCAGACGCTCGACCTCGGACAGGAACTCGGCTTCGAGAGCCTCTCTCTGCGCGCATATCGCTTTGATGCGGGTAGGATAGTCACGGAGTATCTCTCGATGCAACACCTCGTGTCGCCAAAAGAGGGAATCGGGATCATATTCCCCTTGCGGTTTGCGCCCCATATCGGGCAAGCCGCTGTCCAACCAGAAGGGCTTAAACAGACTGGTGCAAGGTGCTGAAGTACCTGTCCCCCAAAACGTGAACCGACCCGGTTTAAGATGGGCAATGAACGAAGCCACAGACTGACTGCGCCGCACCGGACCAAAGCCAGCATGCATGCACACATCGGCACCAAGCAGACCTCGATCCGGCCGCCAGGGTGTGCCCCGAGAAACCGGGTGGGAACGAAGCACAGCCATCAGCGTAGTCACTCTAATCCCCCCTTTGGCCTTAGCGAGGGATTCCAAAGTACAAACCTGGCGGCGATGCCCATCGCCAAAACGAGTGTATAGCCAATCCGAATAGCAAGTTGCAAAGTCAAAGTCCTCACGCCGTTTGCACCACCCTTGATCAAGCGCGTAACGCACGACATCCTCAGAGGCCAAATCTCCCGCCTTACGGATACTCAGCGCGTTTGATATCGTGCGTACATCACGCACTCGTTCTGCCACCCAGTGGCGTCCCGCCGTCTCCAAAACCCAGGCTTCTGATGGATCTGCAATCAAAAAACTATTGTGATAGTAAAAAGGATGACGGAAACCACAATTTCCCCCTTGCCCATAGGTTTCCAGCAGACGCACAATCACCCACAATGCCTCTTCCGCTCGCTGAGCACGCTCTAGGGCTAAACGCAACAGGTCCATACCCGTCAGGCCGGCTTTCTTTTCATACGGCACTCGGGTAAAAACCGCCTCATTCCCAATAACCACCCCATGCTCATTAGCACCCATTTCCGCCCCCCACATCCAGAAGGGGCGCGAAAGCAGTACCGTGTAGGTCCGCTCCACCTGAGGTATCTCAAGATAGGTGCACTTAACCGTTGCTCCAGGCGGATGAACCTCTCCGGGGATCAATTCCAGAATTTGCGCTTCATCCGGCTCGCGGTCGGAATTCTTTGCAAAAATGACCGCACCATCTGCCGTTGCATTGCCTAAAGCCACCAGGGTGTCACACATTGGCGCTCCTAGTTAATCTGAGCCAGGATTTTTTGCACCACGTCCTCCACGCTCAAACCATCGGTATGGATCACAATGGCATCCGGGGCAACCCGCAGGGGCGCCACCGCACGCGTGGAATCTAGATGATCCCGCTGCCGCAGGCCTTCGAGGATTTCTTCGTAACTAACATCCTCACCGCGTGCTTTTCGTTCCAAGTAGCGTCGCCGCGCACGTTCCTCCACCGAAGCATCCAGGTAAATCTTAGCCTCCGCTTCCGGCAGAACAACGGTGGTAATATCACGGCCAATCATCACCACTTTTCCCCGCAGGCCTATCCGCCGTTGTTGCTGGGTCATGGCTTGACGCACCCCCGGATACGCCGCTACGCGCGAGACCCACTGATCCACCTCAGGACGGCGAATCGCCCAGGTGACATCTTCACCATCGGCCCACACATCGGCTTGCCGACCATCTTCCCGGCTCGGGGGCTGAACATCAATTTGCACTACCTCGGCCAGGCGGGTAACGGCAGCCTCATCCTCAACAGATCCCAAACGCTGAAGAGCCACCCAGGTTACCGCGCGATACATCACCCCGGTATCAAAGAATAAGTAACCCAGTGCCCTCGCTAAACGCTCCCCCACGGTAGATTTTCCCGAAGCGGCCGGTCCATCAATTGCAATTGTCAACGGTGGTGCTTCCATGATCCAATTCCTAAATGTTATGGATTCGTAAGGCTCAAGACTTGTGGAAAACGATCCGTGCGCACCCAAGCAATCACACCTTGGCGTTGCATGGGGGCTTCACGATATATTATCCAGGATAACCACTCGCCTGGCAAGAACAGCGACCAGGCCGGCGTTTCCTGCCAAACGAAATCCTGGCCCCGATAAAGTGCACTTACCCCGGGCGTAGCGGTCTCGGGCGTAATGATCACCGAGGGTGTTTCAAAAGGCGATAGGACTTGAACGAATTGAGCGTGATAAAAACGACGCAATGCCCACTGCAACGCGGGCGAGTCAACCCCAACGACGCGAATATCAATGGCATCGCGTCGCCCGGTCGTCCATTCGGAGACATCACCCAGCGTTTTCACCAATAGATCCGCTTCAGCCGGATAGGGCTGCGGCCCCCACACCTGAGCCGACGGTGCACGCCCTAGCCCCGCTGCTTGCCATGTAGCCGAAAAGGTCAACACGAACAAGAAGACAAATCCCCCCAGAAACAATCCTTGGCGGGCTACATTTACCCCCCAAGTCCAACTCACGACCAATCCTATCGCAATACTCAACAGGATTGCCCCTAAAATGGCCAACCAGCGCACCCATACCCACTGCGGCATCAAATTGTCGGGCACAAACCCTTCGATATTGAACCAGAGATACCCCGCCAAGACAAAGTAGCCTGCCGCTACCACGGCCAATTTTCGCCAATCCAGCGAAGCCAGATCGTCAACGGTTTGCACCAAGGTGGAAGCCGCTAACATCCATAACGGCACCAACAGCCACGCCAAATGAGAAACCTGTCGCCCCGGATACACTACCAGAACCGACAGGCCGATCCCCAACCACAGCGTCGCCAGTCGCGCCAGCGATGACATGTGCCGCCACCCCTTCACCCACTGCACCACGGCCAACACCCAGCCTAAAGGCTGATAAACGAATAAAGCCAATCCCATCAACCCGAGTGACGTGCCTTCAGAGGCCCAGCCATGTAGAAATTCAGCCAACCCGGTCGCTATCGCCCCCAGGCCGCGCCCCAGCACGCCCAACCCGCTCCCCACTGCCACCAAGGTCACCAGACAAGAAATGCCCACCGCCTTCCAGGACACCAATTGACCCACTTCATGACCTTGGTGACCAAAGGCTATCGCGTCCTGCACCGCTCCATCAACCCAGCGCCAGAGACACCAAGTTAAGAGCAAGATCAATGCCCCGATCCAAAACGATGGACCACCTAATATGCCCAGGGCTAATGCAACTCCCGCCAAACGCCATTCGCCGCGCCAAAGGAAGGTCATAAAACCCAAAAGTCCTAGCACGGCTAAAGAATCCCCAGCGGCTAAGCGCGAGGTCGCGACCAAACCCGCATCCAGTGCCAAACCCAAAGAAAGAAAAACGGCCATGCGCCGTCCCAAGCGGTTCCGCAATAGCCAGGGTAGAACAATCACGAACAGACCCCAAACCGCGGGCCAAAAGCGAGCGGTGGCTTCGCGCGCACCCACCAAGAAAAATGCCACCGCGGTTGGGATCAGATAACCGGGTTGCCCGGCCAAATCGGGCACAGATCGCCCCTGAGCCAGCGCATAAGCCTGTAAGGCCAAGCGCGCTTCGGTATCGCTCAAAGGGTGAAGATCCAAGCCGATGAAACGCAACATCCCCCCCAATAGTAGTGCCGTCAAAAATAAACCTTGCTCCCATTTGAGCGTTTGATGCCATGGTTGCTCGGCTCGAGTCGTGCTCATAGTCACCTCACTCGCTCGGACGAATGACCCGATAAATGGCGGTATCGGCATCCCGATAGACCCTTCGCCAGAGCCGCCCTTCTTGGGCTTCAAACTTGGCTAACCCCTCCGGCTGGTAAACCGCTTTTTCCAACTGACCCACGATGATATACGAAACGTGATACTGCTCCAAAAAACGCTCGGCTTCTTGGAGGTCGGTCGTGTTATAGAAAGACGCAATGGCCACTACCCGTTCGGTTACCCAGGTGTCCGGTAGCAGAGCGCGCTGCTGCCGTTGGTGCCAATTCCATCCTACCACCCCCGGCAAGCCGGTGTAAATTGTAAACCGGTTACCCCAGCGGTATTCCGGTACATTGGCTTCTACAATAACCGGTGACCCTTCCACGTTCTCTTGCAGCCAGCGAATAGCGCGGTAGTCTTGGCTTAGATCTAGGGTATGCTCCCCCTCCCAATAGGTCGAAAACGACATGTAGGCCATACCATCGAGGGTATGAGGCGCGGTTGGGGTCATGCGGTCACGAATTTTGTCCAGGCCACCTAACAGTGGGAAGAGCAACGCTCCTCCCACCAACAAAGTTACCCCGGTCCTCCAAACACTCTGCCAGCCTGGCTTCCAGAATCGCCGTGCGGCGGGCCACAACCAGGTCAGAGCTGCGGCAGCGCTGAGTCCCAGCAGCACCCACGCTTGCAGATAGAACTTGAAGACCGTGTTCATGCGTCCAATATCGCCACGCAAGACCACCAGTTCTACCGCCAAGGTAAGCGCCAACGCCGCCATGCTCATAACCAACACAGCGCGTCGGGAATCGTCCTGGTGAGGGCGTAAAAGCAGTAGGCCCGCCCACAGCAATAAGATCAGCACCAGCCAGGCTATCTCAACCCCCAACCCGCGCGTCAGGAAAATCATAACGCCAAAATAAATCGCCCCTCCGATGAATAAAGTGTAACGATAGGGAAAGACGCGTCGTAGGGCGGAAAGAGGAGTGGTCGCCATCCAGATATACGTCTCCCAGGCATACCAGAAGATCAAAACGAACAGGAAGACCCCCCAATGAGTCAGATACGACCAGAAAGGCGAACGGGCGCCACGCCACAGGTCTAGCGCCGCATAGGCCTGCCCATACCATTGACTGAAAGGGAGATAGAGCAAGAACGACAGCCCGATCAGCGAAACCGCGGCCAAACCAACAGCCATCCAGCGCCGTAACCGGGCCGGAAAATACGGACACCAACCCTCAGGGAGTTCCGCGCTTTGCCAGCCACTGTAGCCCAACGCTAGCAGACCCAATCCCAGATAGGTGGGCAAATCCCAGGTATTGGTCGGACGCAGAGCACCGATGATGAGCCCACCCTGGAAAAACACCGCTGCTGTCCGTACCGGCCAGGGCACGTCATCAGAATGCACCCAGCGCCATGCCGCGAAGAGAATCGCCAGCGCCCACCCCAAAGCCAGCAGAGTCAGAGGCAATGCAAAGAGATGCGCATGCGGATCGGCGTAAAGGAAAGTGAAGAACGGAAATTCGGTAATCGGCTCACCGGGATAAACACGGCTAGGGATCCAATACCAATCCCCCGGTGCATAGGGCAAATGAGCCCCTGCGAGCAACCGTGCCATCCCACCCACTGCCCAGGCCATTTGCTGGAAAAAACTTACCCCCTCAATCTGGCCATTGGGAGCGACCAACCGCTGTAGGCCGTGCCAAATCATGCGCACCGTGCCCAGATTGCCCAGGATTAGCACACCGATGGCCGCCGCCCAGCCGCCCAGCCAGGGGTGCCCATCCAGATAATATGGGTTTTCAGGTTTACTGCGCACACGTTGGCGATTAGCCCACGCCACCAGGTTATAACCTACACTGAACGCCCCCAACGCCACCAGTGCAAAGAACGAGGGCAAAATGAAATTGTAGGCAATTGAAGGAACAATTCCCAACCATTTGGTTGGCACCGCCGCCAACACAAAACCAAAATAGTAATAGTTAATGTATCCACCCGCAAACCAAGGATCATAGGGTGGAAATGTGGTGCTCTTGAGCACAGCATTGAAGTAGGAAAAATCCATCGGCTTCTCCCCCCCTTTATAGGGGTGCCAAAGATCCGGATTGCCAAGGCGAATGAGCAAAAAGAAGAGGAAGAAAGCCAGAGCCAGGACTTCGATGCGCAGAAAATAACGCCATTCCTGCCGTAACTCTTGGCGAATAGCCTCACGCTGGAGATAGCCTAATCCCAGATTAAGCATCAGAATCGCCAAGGCGGTCAGGGAGATCGTAAATGGCGAAAACGGTATCCCTAATGACCCCAGAATCCATACCCCCCATCCCAAGCACAGTAATCCTAATATCCGTAAGAGCGGATATCCTTTATCGGGTAAGACCCCAAACGCCAACCGCGCCAGAGGGTACACCGCCCATCCCAGCAAGGTCAGTATCAGATACCAGATGACAAGCCCCAGCCCAGGATAGCGATTGTACCAGGCTGATGTATTAAAGAGCGCTGACCAGGTACCTCCCTTGACCTGCTGAACCCATCGTTCCAAGGGAAGCATCAACGTGGCCGGGTAAGATTTAAACTGACGCGGGGTCAGCCGAATCACTTTACTTAAATCCACACCCCCCAACACCGCACGCACCCGTACCGGGTCGTAATCGGCCTGTTTCTTAAAGATCAACACCTTGGGATGATCGTAAACCGTGAATGCTTCCTCGGCAAACTGGGTGTTGAATCGTAGCGAACCCAGGTTAGGGTCGCTCTGGAAAACTGCTACCAACTCAAAGCCCAACTTGCCTTCGAACATACCCGGCTGGGCCACACTATAGCACCATAGGATGGACGTCTCTTCTGGACAGCCCAACAAATTGCGATAATAAACCGTCGTCAACGGGTAACGTTCGGGCACACGAGTCGTTGTTCCCCACTGGCGATTGGACGTGATGAAAATATAATCGGCCTGATCGAGAATCGAAAGAAACCGCGCCAGTTTGTCTTCGTTATCGTCCCAATACATCTCAAAGTTCAAGCCGCCGCGATAAATTCCCCCATAAGGATCATAGCCATCCAAACGTAAAGGCAGTCCATCGTCCCAAGTGGATTCATGGGCCGGGGCACTGCCGTAAATCGCAAGGTCCCCCTCACCGTTGATAACATCCAATGTAAGAAGATAGCCTTTATTCTTCTCGATCTGAATTGGGTTCTCCAAGGTAATCGAATAGGATTCCCCTCGCGGATCGTTCAAGGCGCGGAAAGACCCCTGAAATTCCGCCGTCGTTAAGGTCATACCGGTAGCCGAGTCCAAGATTTGTAAACGCAGTGTTTTTACATCCCCCAGGGCTTTCCAATCCACAATGCGATTGAGCAGAACTTGCGACAAAGTCCCTGATTGCACCGCTGTAAATGGAATGACCAGCCCCTGCCCCGGTCGCAAAGGCTCAACCAACGCCGGGATCACGGTGAGCCGCTGAGGAACTTGGGTATTCCCCAACTGAATCGCGCCATTTAGACGCAGTAAGCGCCCTCCATCTTCCAAGCGGACTTCGAGCCAGTAAGGGTGGCCGGCCAAAAGAGTTACCGGGGAATCAAATGCGATAATGCGATTCGCCTGTTCTTCAGAGACGGCAAAGGTATCGGTTAGTTGCGAAACGGCCAGAACCTCTCCCTCACCTTGCCCTAAAATAATTTGCACATTTTTCAAATCAGAACCCAGAGCGGGGTCATAAATGGCCGTCATCCAAGCCTGAGTCACACGCCAATCTTCGGTCGGTGTAAATACCCAGCGCAAAGGATATTGGGCCGTCAGAGAAACCCCCTCTCGAATTGGAAGCGGCTGGTTAACCGTTTCTGATCCGGTCTGAATGCGCAAATTGATCGGGCCGGGCACATGTTGGTAAATCCAGCGGCTGGCCGCCACCCGGGTCACCGGACGGGTATAGATACGAGTGAAAGCAAACGCCCAAAGGAACGTGCCAAGCAAAACCAAGCCCCCCAAACCCACCGCCAACAACCGGTATGGGTTAATCTTTCTCGCCGCTCGTGAGAGCAAGCCGTTTAACGCGGCTTTATCCCACAGCGTTATGATCGCCCAGGCGGCAATGATTGCCAGCGAGGGATAAACCGGAAGTTGATAGCGCATGGCACGGGTAAAGTTCAGGCTCTGCCAGGAAAAATACAATCCAGTCCACGCCCACAACAAGAGGTGCTCACGCCAGGCCCCCCTGATAATGCGATACCCCATCCATAAAAACCCCGCCCATGCCAAAAGTCCCAATGGCCAGCCCAGCCCCCACTTTACCATGTTAACCCAGGCAAAGGTTAAGGGACGCCGCGCCCACTGTAACGCCGGCGGAAAATCCACATCCCCATTGCTCAAGTTGCTCAATTCGCGTAGGTTATCCACCCAACGCGGGTTGATGGCTAACCCCCAAAAGCCAGGCCCGCTGAACGCATAAGGTTGAAAGATACGAAAGGTGAAAAAGGCTACCACTACCGCCAGTGCCAGGTTGCGCACCATCCCAAGGCTAAGCCGACTGCGCATTTCCGGAGTGGTCATGCGAGAGTAACGAATAAGAGCCGCTATTGGCAACAAGATAGCGACAGGGAGGGTGCTCACTTTAGAAGCCAGCGCCAAACCCAACCCGAGTCCGAACAAAAGATAGAATCCCATCGGCTCGTCCAAGCGGCGTACTGAAGCGCTGTCCTGACCCCCGGACGGCAGTGGCGCCGTCATCACCCGCACGGCGGCGTAAAATGCCAAGTAGAGAAACGCATTGGCAAACGTATCTACCGTAAAATAATGTGAAAGTTGAATTTGCAACACCGCCAACGCAGCAAACCCTGCCGCCAGCGCCCCTATCGCGTAACGGCGGTAGAGATGCCGTGCAATGTGATAGACCAGAAACACGGTGAATAAATCGGCCAGGGCTGATAGCACGCGCCCCACCAGGTAGATTTCCCCATAACCGGTTTTGCCCAGCGCCTCGCCCACCCAGCGCGTCAGGAACAGCGGTAGCGTTCCATATACATAAAAGCCATAACCTACAACATGGGGATTAAGCGATGAAGTCGCCGTATTGAAATAATCCCCCAGACTTCCCGGCGTGTGGATGGAACTGGCAACCATGGTCATGAATCGCTCATCGGGATGAAGGTGTTGCTCTTCATCCCAATCCAGTCCGATCAAACGGAAGTAAGCCCCCACCACTAAAATGACGAGTAACAGCACATCCCAAAACAGGCGCTGCGACTTGAGTGTTGAGGTTTCTTTCGTAATAGAGTCTTCAACCATGTTACGATCCGCCTGTGAGTCCTAGGGTGTCGTTGGAGGGACAAAAAAGATTAAGAAATCTTTGCCCTCGCGGTGACTGTCGTAATAATAGAGAAACCCAGCCGGGTAAAGTTGGCGCAGTTTATCCAAAGCGGCCTGATCCTCGGGTTTTAGAATAAACAACTTGGCCCCGGGCTGGTCAAGGGTTTTCTCGAAATCTTGTGGCCACAGCGCATAATCTTTCAGCGGATAACCGGCGTTGATTCCCACCAAACGCGTATCCACCCAATAAGGGTAAGGGACAACATACGCCGAATCGGGATTGCCGATGGAATCAGCAAACGCACGAATCACATGCCCAATTTGAGAGGTGTTCCAGGCACCGGCCATAAACTGCCGATCGAATTGACGAAACACCAAGTCAAAATTCTGATAGCCTGCGCCGACCAGAAGCACTATCCCGAGCATCGCGGCGACGGCTTGTCCCGGGCGGGGCTTAAGTTGGTTCGCTACCGTTTGCAAAAAGGTCACCAACCCGATGGCCGCAATGATAAAGACCGGCACAATCGCCCCACCGGTGCGGTTAAGCGAAGGGTTTTCCTCAGGGAAAGCCAATGAAAGAATGGAGGGCATCATGAGCATCGGTATCGAGAGTACGAGGAAAAGATCCACCCAATGGCGCTCACGGAGGTAACGCACCCCAACCACGACTAAGCCAATGAAATAAAACACCGCCGTGAAAATATCCAGCGCCGGGCGACCGGGGATCGAATGCACCCAGATATTCCCATTATCGTAGAAGAACATCACCAACGCTTTTCCTAAATTGCTCAGGAAAATCTGCCACACCGGTGCCGGATAAGGCCGTTCGACAGCGCTTAAGCGCGTCAAAGCGCGAAAGGCAAACATGTCCGGCTGTTCCATCATATAGCGCAAGAGGGGCAAGAAGACCACCAACGCCGTGAAAGCCAGCATCCCAAAAGCCCATACGGTTGCCCAACGCCGCCCTTCAGAATGGCGATGCAGTAAATACAACCCCAGCGCCAGAACCATCACCACGGGCAGAAGGCGTGTGGGGCTGTAGCCGTGCAAACCGATCCCTAGTGCCAAACCCGACCAAATAAAGTCATTGCGGTTTCCATGCCGCAGACCGCGGATGAGGAAATACAATGCCGGGGCTACGGCCATCGGATAGAGAGGAAAACGCAGTCCTACTCGCGAGATCACGTTCGGCCAATAAGCCACACCGGCGAGAAGGAAGGCGATCAGTCCCACCCACTTTCCCCCGATTTCCTTGCCTAAGAGATAGATAAAAGGCAGCGCGATGAAGCCGGCCAGCGCCGTGCCGAGTTTTAAACTCATAAAGGATAAACCCGTTCCGGCCACAACCGCGATCAGCGCCGTCAGATACATCTGAAACGCCTCTCGCCCGGTATTGCGGGGGAAGAAAATAGACGTCTGGCCCTGCAACACATCCGCCACATCCAGTAATTTTTCAGCATGATCACTGAACATCTCCCCCAACACACTATCTAGGCGGTAGAAACGGAAGAAGACCACCACCAAGGTAGCCAAACTCAGCAAAATAGCCCAACGCGAAATGGTAATCGTCCATCTTGGCTGGCGTAAAAAGGCTAGCCAATCTCGCCGACTTTGCGACTGTGATTCAGGGAGAATAAAGGCTACCAACGTGGCCGCTAGCGCTCCCAACCAAAGGATCAGGTTGAACCACGTGAACCGATTTCCACCCAAAGCAATAAACGCAAACGGTAGCAATCCCGCCGCCAGAAGCGCGGCACGGCTTCGCACTCTCAAGGGCATTGGAGCAGGAGAATCCTCATTGGCCAGCGGCGGAATTTGCCATTCGCGCGCCAAAATGGCAGCCGCTAAGGTTACAAACGCCAACGCATAAATTACGACGGACACCAAGGGTGGTCCCTGCCGCGGGGGTTCCAGTAAACGCTGGGCCAGGAAGGCTAACCCCACCGCCAACAGGCTTAGCCAAGGGACTCGATAACCAATCCATGGCGCTGGGCTAGGTTTACCAGAACTTTCAGGTTCGGGTTCGGGCGTTATCGGAACTTCTAATGGGGATGGACGTGTGGATTGGGATTCTTCTAACGGGGGAATAGCCGGGGGTTTGCCCCGCCAGGGCGTTAGTAGGGCTTTCACGAAATCCAGAATGGTCGGCTCTTTCATGATCAACGCTTCTTGAGTGCGTGCTGTGTCTTCTCCGGTGGATCATTCCAGTTGAGTGTATATCATAATTCAAGACCCAGGGGCTGACAAGCGCCGCCTGCACCGGCAACGGTTATGCTAAACTTATTTCAGTAGTGCGTTGAATGCAGAGATGAGATGATTAATCCAGCCACTCCTCTCCCATTGGATACCATCCTGGAAGGTGACTGCTTGGAAGTTCTGCCCCAATTGCCTTCCGGGGCAGTGGACATGGTATTCGCCGATCCCCCCTACAACCTGCAATTACGTAACGCGCTTTATCGCCCCAACTTCACCCGGGTGGATGCCGTGGATGATCATTGGGATCAGTTCGAATCCTTTGCCGCGTATGATGCCTTTACCCGTGCCTGGCTTTCCGAATGTCGCCGCATCCTCAAAGATACTGGAACCCTGTGGGTGATTGGCACGTATCATAATATCTATCGGGTTGGTGCTATTTTGCAAGAATTGGGATTCTGGATTCTCAATGATTTGGTCTGGATCAAAACCAACCCTACCCCCAACTTTCACGGGACTCGGTTTACAAATGCCCATGAAACATTAATCTGGGCCCAGAAGGTAAAAGGTAAAAAATACACCTTCAACTACCATGCCATGAAAGCACTCAACGAAGATCTGCAAATGCGGTCAGATTGGTATTTGCCCACCTGCATCGGCAGTGAACGCATTCGAATCAATGGCGAAAAAGCACACGCCACCCAAAAACCTGAGGCCCTCCTTTACCGCATTATTCTGGCGTCAACCCAACCTGGTGACCTCATTCTAGACCCATTTTTCGGCACCGGGACAACTGGCGCTGTTGCCAAAAAACTTCATCGCCATTTCATAGGTATTGAACGCGACCCCAATTATGTACACATTGCCCGTGCCCGCATTGAGGCCGTGATCCCTGCTCCCCTTTCTGCGGTGACACTGAATGAACCTCGACGCCGCCCGCGCATACCCTTCGGGGCTTTACTAGAAGCCGGTCTGCTCCAACCCGGACAATCCCTTTACTTTCGCGGCAGTACCCCCGAGGCAATCATCCAAGCCAACGGACATCTTCGTTGTGACAACCTAACCGGTTCCATCCACACGTTAGCACGGGCTTTGCTCAATAATGCCCCATGTAACGGCTGGGAACTCTGGCACTACTGCGATGCCGAAGGCAATCTTCGCCCTATTAATGAATTGCGCCAGAAACTGATCCAGACATATTCCAACAGGCAGTGCGATTAAGCGCGCCGTGCAATGTAAAATGTATAAACCCCATCCGCACACACTGCCGGTTGATCATAAAAAGGTTGAACAACCCGTCGGGTTAAGGCCAAATTCCATAGATATGGCGCCAAAATCCATTTACCGGTTAACTTCCGCGCCACCAGTGAGGGCAGGCCAAAGTAATGCCCCCATTCCAAGCATGCCAGAGCTGCCGGTGAAAAGTAATGCCAGTAGTTCTCTAGAACAAAGCCGGCATTCTCGAGCCGCTCTTGCCAACGCGGGACGTCATCGCAATGATAATGCCGTGATATACGATTGAAAAAGCGCCGATAGACTTCGGCAAGCCCGTGCCAACCCAAGCGTTCAAGAAAATGCGCCACCGAAAGTGAGGGAGCAAAACGGTGGTTCGGCACACAAAAGATGAACGGCGCACCTGGGCGCAGAACCCGTGCAACCTCACATAAAACAATGTCCACGTCAGGGATATGTTCAAGAACAGAATTGCTGACCGCGCTGGCAAAAGTTGCGCGACCAAACGGTAAGGCATCTCCATAGCCGCGCAACACCCAGCGGTAGCCTCTATATCCCCGCGCTAAGGGCAATACCCGACGATCGGGATCAATACCAACATCCAAAGGCTCATCAAAGGTCACGCTGGCAAAATGACCATCTCCGCAGCCGATGTCCAATACCGGATGAGGCAGGTGCAACCCCTGGTAAAAACGCGCCTCAACCGCCCGCAGTAACGCCCGAAAATAGGGCAACTCACGCAAATGCAACCAGAGAAAATCGCGCTGTGAGGGCTGACTGAATGCCAAAGATTCACTCATGGCTACTGTAACTCATCCAGCATGCCCTGAAACAGGGTTTCAAACCGCGCCGCAACGGCATCAGGATGATACTGCTGACGAATGGCATCACGATCTACCACAAACTGCTCGCGGTGGTTGAGCACCTCCAAAATGGCCTCAGCGAGGGCTTGGGAGTCACCCACGGGGGCAATTCTCCCCATCTGATGCCTGAGCACCGGCTGGCGTACACCCGGCAAGTCCGAAGCCACGCACGGCACGCCGTTCATCATTGCCTCAATCTGGACTAATCCAAAGGCTTCGGTCGAATTAAGGGAAGGCAAGACCAAAACATCAATATTCGGATAGAAGCGTGCCATGTCTTCGGGGTTCAAAACTCCCAGGAAGCGCCAATGCCCTTGCGCCTGAAAGGCTTGAATGCGCGGCGCCAAGCGCTGAAAGTAGTGCTCTTCGCCAACGATGTTCTGATAAGGGCCGGCAAAATGCACTTGCGCCCGTGGGTAAACCTCTAAGATACGAGGCAGAGCATCCAGCAATACTTCTACTCCCTTTTCGGTGGCAAAGCGCGCGGCCATGCCAATCACCGGGCGATTGCCGTCGGGATTGTTACGTTGTCCAAACGCCTGAATGCTTTCCAGGCTAACCTCGGGCAATTCAACCGGTGGTGGAATGATCTGCAACTTATGCCGATAGCGGCGTAAGTAGGCTGAGTGATCAGCGTAATCTTGAGTGTAGGTTACCATGCGATGTGTGAATAAAGCCGCCAACTCATTCATGACCAACACGGCTTGATTGGCCAGCCAGGCGATCAATCCCGGTGGCATGCGCAAATCACAGTGATAAGTGATCACCGTGGGCTTGCGAAACAGCCGTCCGCGTAAGGCAATCCCGGCGGCATCAAACTGGGGCAAGTGCAAATGCACCACATCGTGGCTCAAAACCAGACGCGTGGCTAACAAGCCAAACGTAGGCATGATAACCCCCTTGCTCACCCGCATCACCACCGGCGCCCGGACAATTCGCACCCCGTCTACGATTTCCTCACGCGGCAACGAACGATCATACTGCGAGGTCAACACGGTCACCTGATGGCCGCGTCGCACCAGGGCTTTGGCTAACCTTTCGGCATAAATGGTGAGTCCTGAGGTATGCGGACGATAATAGGTCAATACTGTTAGAATGCGCATCGTTGTTCGCCGGAATTAGAACAGATTGAGATTGCTCTTGACCCAAGCTACCAGCCGCGCAACCCCTTCTTCAACCCCCACTTTAGGCTGCCACTCCAATAACTGGCGCGCTTTGCGAATATCCGAAATATAAACGCGCTGATCGCCGGGGCGCCACTCACCGAAATCCACCGGAATCGGGTAACCCACCAACCGTTCTAAAAGGGGACCGAATTCGCGCCAGATGGAAATACTGTTTTGTGGTCCGCCGCCAAGATTGAAAATTTGCCCGGCGACCTGATCAATGCGTTCAACCGCGGCATCATAGGCATCGAGAAGATCGTCAATATAAAGCAAATCACGGACTTGCTTGCCATCCCCATAAATGGTCAAACGGCGTTTAAGCAGAGCGGCAATCACAAACCAAGCCACCCACCCTTGATCTTCCACACCGAACTGGCGCGGCCCATAGATGCAGGATTGACGCATGACCACCGTGGGCAACCCATAAATCCGCGCATAATCGCGAACATATTGGTCACCACAACCTTTTGAACAACCATAGGGGGAGTGAAAATCCAAAGGCTGGGTTTCAGGGCATCCTTCGGGCAGGTCCTGATAACGCCAACGCGTTTCATCTTCCACCACTACGACGTTTTCCATACCCCCATAAACCTTATTGGTTGAGGCATAAATCACGATGGGGTCTCGCCCTGAGAGGCGCGCCGCCTCGAGGACATTGAAGGTGCCCAGGGCATTAATCTCAAAATCGGTGCGCGGATCGGTAACCGACGTGGTCACTGCCACCTGTGCCGCCAAATGCACGATAACGTCCACACCTCGCACAGCCTCGTTCAACTGTGCGGCATCACGCACGTCCGCCACGATCAAACGATAGGCATTTTCGCCATAGGTTGTCCGTAACCACTCCAGATTGCGCACTGCACCGGCACGGGAAAGATTATCGTAAATAATGACCTCATGCCCCTGAGCAATCAACCGCGCCGCATAGTTGGAACCAATGAAACCTGCTCCACCGGTGATGAGATAGCGTCGTGGCATGGTACCTCCATATCTTATTGAGTAATATTCTCGCGCTCACGAAGTTGCAACCATTGGCCCCATTCCTGCCAGGAATGGCGCTGACGCAATAAACCCAGTAATCCCAAAGCCCCTGTGACCAGGAACTGCAAGAAATGTAGGGTTATCGCATAGGCCAATGCTGATGTTGAGTTTACCCCCAGTAAGGCTAGCGCTGCCACCAGCGACGCCTCGAAGGTTCCCAGAGCCGCCGGTGCTGAAGGCAACGCGATACCCATGGCCAAAACCCCATCGGCAAAGACTCCCCACCAGAAATGAGCGTGGGGAGCAATGGGTATAAGCATCAGGTAATAGTTACTCACCGCAAGGCCCCATGATATCCCGATCCAGAAAAAAGCCTTCCAAAGCGCAAACGGGTTGCGTAAAGCGCCCAAACCTTGAATGAGATTCTTCAGCTGAGGTAACACAAGAGTATTCAAAACACGCCAATTTAATCGCCGGGATAATGCTTCGAAGAACCTGACCGCGTCTTCCTGGCGCCGCGCCAGGATCATTAGAGCAGTCATAACCGCCAGAATGATCGCCAGGGTCAACCAGGAAACCGTGCGCGCCCAGGCCATCCCAACCACCAAGGGCAGCGTGCTCAAGAGAAGCGTCGCCGCAAAAGCGAGATCAAGCATCCGCTCCACGACGACTGTGGAAAGAATCTGAACCGGGCTTAGATTGATCTGTTGGCCTAAGAGCACCGAGCGCCCTATCTCACCCGCCCGCAGGGGCAACAGATTATTGATCAGGTACCCCTGGTTAATCGCCCAAAAGGCTTGAGTAGGACGGGCTTGTCCTTCGAGCAGAGCCGTCCAGGCCCAAGCCCGCGCCCATAAAAAGGCCAGAGTTAATAACAACGAACCCACAATAAACGGCCAACGATAAGCCGCTATTGCGACGCCAACGTCTTTCCAGTTGGCAACACGGAACAAAATACCTATAGCCAGTAGACTGATGGCTACCCCCGGCAACCAACGTAGCCATTGCGGAGACTTGCGCGCACGACTTTCCTGCTTCAATCTTCCTCCAAGCCCAAAACCGCCAGGAAGGCTTCCTGCGGAATTTCGACATTGCCCACCATCTTCATGCGTTTCTTCCCCCGCTTCTGTTTCTCCAAGAGTTTCTTTTTACGTGTCACATCTCCGCCGTAACATTTCGCCAGCACATCTTTGCGCAGGGCCTTGACATTCGCCCGCGAGATGATGCGCCCTCCGGCAGCGGCTTGGATGGCCACATCGAATAACTGACGTGGAATAACTTCTTTGAGTTTGCTCACCAAGGCCTGCCCCTTATGGTAGGCCTGGTCACGATGCACAATGGTTGCCAGGGCGTCTACCGGCTCTCCCGCCACCAGCACCTCTAACTTAACCAAATCACCGGGACGATACTCAGCGAAATGGTAATCCATCGAACCGTATCCTCGCGTGCGCGACTTCAGTTCATCGAAGAAATCCACAATCAATTCAGAAAGAGGAATCTCAAAGGTCAATTGGACACGGTTAGGTGCCGGATATTCCTGCTCACGGAAAATCCCCCGGCGCCGACGCGCCAAATCCATCACCGTCCCATAGTATTCCATGGGGGTAAAAATCTGAACCACCATCCAGGGCTCACGAATCTCTTCAATCAACCCCTCATCCGGGAGCAGCGCCGGAGAATCAATTCGAATGACCTCGCCGGTACGTAGAACGACCTCGTATTCAACCGAAGGCGCAGTCACCACAATATCCAGGTCATACTCCCGTTCTAGGCGTTCCTGGATAATCTCCATATGGAACAAGCCAAGAAAACCACAGCGAAAGCCAAAGTTAAGCGCCTGCGATTTCTCGGGTTGAAAAACGAGTGAGGCATCATTGAGTTGCAGTTTTTCCAAGGCCTCTTTAAGCCGTTCGTAGTCCTCATTTTCGACCGGGTAAATTCCGGCAAACACCATCGGTTTAGGATGGCGAAAACCAGGCAGTGGCTCTGCCGCCGGTGTAGCAGTCTGGGTAATGGTATCGCCCACACGGCACTCCGAAACCGTCTTTAGACCAGTCGCCACATAACCCACTTCGCCTGCACTCAGCATGTTGACCGGGCGCATATCCGGGGCAAACACTCCGATTTCAACCGGTCGAAAATCAATGCCGCTGGACATTACCCTGAGCATATCTTCGGGGCGCAATACGCCATCAAATACGCGGATATATGCCACCACACCTTTGTAGGGGTCGTAATGCGAATCAAATACCAATGCCCTCAGGGGCAAAGAGGTCTCACCCTGTGGGGGCGGCACACGCTCTATGACGGCTTCCAATACCTTCTCTACATTAGTGCCTTCTTTGGCTGAAACCGCCAGGATTTCTTCCGGTGGGGTCCCTAACAGGTTCTGAATTTCTTGCGCTACCTCTTCCACCCGCGCCGAGGGCAGGTCAATCTTGTTGATGACCGGGATAATCGTCAGATCGGCATCCAACGCCAAGTAGAGATTGGCCAGAGTCTGAGCCTCAATTCCCTGCGTAGCATCCACCACCAAAAGCGCCCCTTCACAGGCCATCAGAGCACGGCTAACCTCATAACTGAAGTCCACGTGCCCCGGCGTGTCAATAAGATTTAACTCATACTCTTGCCCATCGGAATGACGATAGAGCATCCGCACCGCCGAGGCTTTAATGGTGACCCCCTTCTCGCGTTCCAATTCCATTGAATCTAAAACCTGTTCCACCATCTGGCGATCGGAGATCGTACCGGTAATCTGCAAGAGACGATCCGCCAGGGTGGACTTTCCATGATCAATGTGGGCAATAATACAGAAGTTGCGAATCAAAGCCTTGTCCATCGCCGGAAAATAAGTATACCCCAAAATGAAGGCAAAAAGCCCCTGCCCATCTCGGCAGAGGCAACAGGAATGGGATAAACCGAAAAACGGCTAACTCACCGAAAAGAGGCGCATTCGCGGTGCTTCGGCGCGTTCAAGGTTGGAAACGCGACTCCTAACACTCTCGGCCAAAGCCATAATACTTTTCGCAATGGGAGAATCCTTACTGCTCCGCAGAATAGGAATACCCAGGGCGTCTGCTTTTTGGGCAGCTTCTTTATCCTCAGGAATGGTCAACTCTACATTTAGTTTAAGGCGCTCACTGACTCGATCAAGTGAAATAGGGTGATCTTTCCGGTAGCGATTCATAACCAGGATAATGCGGTCGCGAGACATCCCTAGGGCATCCCAAAGTTCAAGGAATAAACGCATATTACGTATCGCATTAATCTGTTGTTCCAAAACAGCCACTACCACATCACCAGCATCCAAGGCCGCAAGGACCGGATCAGAGATGTATGAGTGAGTGTTGACCACTACATAATCGCTAAACCGCCGTAGAAATTCAAGGATCCGGGACAAATTTTCTCCGGAGATTTTCTCGGCCAGTTCCGGTCGTGGTGGTGCGGTTAAAATGCGAAGCCCAGTAGCACGGTTTCGCACTAGCACGCTTTCTACTAACTGAAAATCCAACTCATAAACTCGGGGAATAAGATCTAGGATTGAAAATTGGCCTAATTCGTTAAAGAACATGTGCACATCACCAAATTGTAATGATCCATCTACCAATATCACACGGGCGTCTTTTTCCATTAGGGCCAACGCCAAGTTAGCTGCAATCGTGGTCAACCCAGAGCCACCCTTTGGACTGTAAACAGTAACCACATGTCCATTAATCTCATGCTCTGGTGCGGCCTCCTTGGAGGGAGTCGTTGGAGCAACCAGGTACGGAAAGGCTTTTTGCCGATCTTCCAGCGCTAGTTGAGCGGCCCTAGTCAGCACATCGCTCAGTTCTTTGATGGAAATATCATGAGTAATAAAATCGCACGCCCCTGATCGAACCGCCCGCAGTACCAGGTCAGTGTAAGCGTCTTGTGAAATAAGGACGACCTGAGTACCCGGGAATTCACGACGTACCATCTCGGTTAGATTTATGCCGTTAACGTCCGGCAAATCATACTCCACCAAAGCCACTAGGGGTTTAAGATCCCGGATCACTTCCAAAGCCTCTTGAGCCGAGGTTGAGACATGAACAAGTTCAACCTCATCAATCAACCCCAGGGTTTTTTGCAAATGTTTGCTTAGTTGGGGATTGTTTTCGACCAATAATACCGAGATCGGACTAGATGATTCTGGCATTTTGTCACCCTCCTGGTTAGAGGTTATTCATGAGCAATTGAAAATGTAAACGATCAAAGGCATCCCCTCTACTGATTACACCTGTAGCCCGTGTTGACGTTGGGCTGGACGTCTTTTCTCATCCCCGCCCTATACCCACTAGCACATCACTCAATGAGTGGGCTAATTGGGTTTTATATATTATATCCTTACAAACAAAAATGAAAACTTGAGCAGACATACAAAAGTTGACAAAGCCTCGCCAAAACAATAATATAATAAGTGAAATGTCCTTGCATCCTTGTCTCCCCTAATCCTTTAAACAGAATCGGGGTTATTGATCAAAAGGGGAAAGCCATGAACAAAAAAGGCCAGAAATTTATGAAAACCAAGGCTCCACCTGAAGAGCCGATCAACCTGGAACTTAAGATCCCCTCCGAGGCCGCAGATGCCCCTGAACGGGGTGATGGTAGTGATTCCTCAGCCCCTATAGAAACCGCCCCCAAAGAGAAACGCCCCTCTTTTGTCAAGAAAATACACAATTCAATTCAGAATTGGCTTCAACTTCAACGCGATCTCAGAGGATACCCCAAGAAGACACGGGGTAAACTGGAAGAGATCGAACGGGCTTTTCTGGCATATCGCGTCACCTATGCCAGCCTAACTTACAAAGCCCCACGGATACCCGAAGAACTCACCTCTCTTTACGATCAAATTACCCAGGAATTACCCAAGATTGAAAAGGAAACGCGGCGTTTTCCCCTTTTCTTGAGACCCACCAAGAACCTCAGGGAACTAAAGGAAAAATGGGACGGGTTAACCGATAAGCAAAGCACCCTGCTCTCGAAATTAGCCGAGGCTCCTAAGCGCCTTGATTTTTATGATCGTATGCTGATATTTCGTGAAAAGAAACGGGCGGAAAAAGCAAGACAGCAAGAAAATATCAAACGATTAGAAGCCGTTTCCGAATCTATAAAAAAGGTCATCGGATATGTCGAAAGTCAAATTAAGAACGAGGAACCTTTATTACTTGGTAATGAATTAATTACCTTCCAGGACGCACGTTATCAATGGGAACAAGTTTTGAACGATCTACTAAAGAAACGCCACGAGCATGGTGTTGACTACGAAGGCTTAATTGGACAGTTGCGCATTTTAGAAGAAAACATCCGTGAATACCCTTCGCTATCCAAGCAAATTCAACGGATTAATGAGCGCTTCTCGCGCTTAATTGCTTACCACGACTTATTGCTCTCAAATGGAAAACGGATCATACCCCAAGCAGAAGTGGCTCGCGCTTCCGCGATCATGTATGAGCAAGTTCCAGCCCTTTGGGCAACTGGTCAATACCCGCAACTTAAGGTAATGCTTGAGCGCCTGGAAAATTTCCTAAATTTTTATGAAAATACCGTTGAACTTGAAGTCGCTATTAACGAACGGCGCCGGCCGGGTTTCACTCAATCACTTACTCCCCCGGTTATATCAGGAACCGTTGGGTTGTCTCCACTAATCAATTTAGCCAGGGTTTTAATCTCGGCGATTGACCAGCGAGATCGTTTTATGGCTGGACACTCTGAACGTGTGGCACAACTGGCTGTAGATACGGCCAAAAAGTTGAATTGGAGTGGCGCCGACCTTGAATTCATTGAAATCGCAGCATTATTACACGATATTGGCAAACTCTCTATCCCTGAGAGCATTTTGACCAAGGTTAAGCCTTTATCAGAACAAGAATGGAAGATGATTCAAATGCACCCCTATTACGGGGCACAAATTGTTAAGCAAATCAACGCATTCAACCGCATTGTGCCTTGGGTGTACCACCACCAGGAGCATTGGGATGGTACAGGTTATCCCGAAGGATTGGCCAAAAAGGATATTCCGCCCGCCTCTTCTATCATCGCTGTATCAGAGGCTTTTGCTATGATGACCACGGATCTACCGTACCGAAGCAGTTATACAACCGAAGAGGCTTTAGAAAAAATCCGAGAAGCAGCAGGAACTCAGTTTGACCCAGAGGTAACCGAGGCTTTCACCGAGGCGGTAATAGACTCAACCGACAAGTCCACATAACCATATTAGTTAAATACAGACCAGCGGAGTATCCCACATGCGTATAAAAGCCCAACCCTTCATCCACTACGCCCCAGAAACTTGTGCGTTTTGCAGTGGAAATGGCGCCGGGCGTTGCCGTGACGGCAACACCTACGATATCTGCCCGGTTTGTAAAGGGGTAGGAACCATTTTAGTCGCCCAAGCCCCTAAGAAATGCGCCTTTTGTGCTGGAAACGGGGGTGGGCTTTGCCGAGACGGTTATGTTTATGGCGTCTGCCCAGTGTGTAAGGGAACAGGTTGGGCATACGTGTATGAAGAAGATGAGACCGGAGATAAAGCCTGAGCAAAGGAGTCATAGTAGGCCCAATGAAAAATCCTGGCACAATGCGCATTTTTTCCGTCCTCACGATTGTCATCGCCTGGGGGCTAATTGCCTTTACCCCGCCCCCAGGTATCATCCTCGACCAGCCAGGTCGTTTGTCACAAGAGGTCATCTCCTTTGCTCAGCCTAACCCCACCGCAAGTTCCACCTCCGCGCCTGCCGCAACGACACCTAATGAGGGAAGCGCTCAACCGGTTTATGTCCTTTACAGCACCGCCCTGACGTGTAGCGAAATCTGGGGGATTCACCAGCGTCCCCCTTATGTTCCCCCAATTTTGGAGCCATCCGCTTCGCTGGCTGACCTCAATTCCAACACGCCCTATTACTATCTGGTTGCTATGTTGATTCGTAACAAGGTTGTGGATGCACAGGACTGTCCTGGCGGGGGATTGCAAACACCCTATGTGGCTAACACCTGTGGCGTGGAACGAGCACGACCGGTATTGGCCGAATGGCAAAACATGTATGATGCTGAGATCATCCAGGCTTCTCAAAACACTGGCGTACCCCCAAGGCTCTTAAAACAACTGTTCGCCATTGAATCTCAATTCTGGCCTGGAACTTACGGCAACGGTTACGAAATCGGTCTGGGACAACTTAACCAATCAGGTGCCGACACCTTGCTACTCTACAACCCGCCTTTCTTCCAAAGGCTGTGTAACGGCATCCTTCACCCTAACCGCTGTGAGATGGGTTACGCCAACCTTAGCAGTGAGGAACGACTGATGTTGCGAGGCTATCTGGTACAGCGTGTGAATGCTACCTGCACCGATTGTCCGGCCGGGATTGACGTGACGAGGGCTAAGGAAAGCGTAGCCATCTTTGCCGAAGTACTGCGTGCCAACTGCGCTCAAACCGCTCAAATCATCTACAACGTTTACCGCCGGTCGCCAGGCCAGTTAAGCAATTACGTTGATTTGTGGAAATTGACCCTGGTTAATTATCATACTGGCCCTGGATGCACCTTCAAAGCCGTCCAACATGTTAACCAAAGCGGTTTATTCCTCTCGTGGGAAAGCCTTAAATCTGGATTGACCAGCCCCGAATGTAAAAAGGGTTCCGATTACATTGAGCGCATTTTTCAGTGAGATGGACCGACTACGGCTTCGATCATCGAGTCCAGATGTGACGTTATGCTTTCCTCGGGGCTTGGTGTGAGAAGGGTTAAGAACTCAACATTTCCCTTTGGTCCTAAAAGCGGGGAACGGATCAAGCCTTGGGGTGTTAATCCAATCGTTTTTGCAAACGCCAATACGTCCTCAAGTACGCGGCGGTGAACCCGAGCATCACGGATAACCCCCTTGCCGCGGGCAGATTCGCTTGGGCCGGCTTCGAATTGGGGCTTGATGAGCGCGATAATTTTCCCCTCCGGTTTCAGCCAAACTTTGACAGTCGGTAGCACCAGTTTTAATGAGATAAAAGAGACATCAATCGTGACCAAATCCACCTGTTCGGGAAGAGTGGTCAGATAACGCACATTCGTTCGCTCCATGACGACCACACGTGGGTCTTGGCGCAGTTTCCAATGCAATTGGCCGTACCCCACATCAATCGCATAAACCCTAGCCGCGCCATGAGCCAGCAAGCAATCCGTAAACCCACCGGTGGAGGCACCCACATCGGCACACACCCAACCTTCGAGGTGGGTCAGGTCAAATCCTTCCAACGCGGCCTCCAATTTCTCTCCCCCTCGCGATACATAACGCATCCCCTCTACCACCTCAATGGATGCCGATACCGGAATCAGAGTGCCGGGTTTCAGAATCACCTCCCCTTCAACCCGAACTTGTCCGGCCATTATCAATCGCTGGGCTTTAGCCCGGCTCTCTGCCAACCCTCGTTCAACCACGAGGACGTCTAACCGTTCTTTCACGAGAGGTATTTTACCTGGTTTGCAGAGTTATGATATGATTATGAACATGATTAAGGCGTTGATCCAAACGATGCGTCCCCGCCAATGGACAAAAAACGCCTTCGTCCTGGCTGCGCTGGTTTTCGATCGTCAATTGACCAATGTGCCGGCAGCACTGCGCACCCTTTTAGGGTTTGTGTTATTTTGCCTGATATCGGGGGTGGTTTACATCTTCAATGACATTACAGACGCCGAAGCCGACCGCCATCACCCCCAGAAACGTCTGCGCCCCATTGCTTCAGGTAAACTCCCTATCCCCATCGCCCGCGCCGCGGCTTTTGCCTTAATCATTGTGGCCCTACCGTTAGCCTTTTATCTTTCGTTGGGCTTCGGTGTCATTCTGAGCAGTTATTTCTTGCTAAACCTAGCCTATTCACGTTGGTTAAAACATATCCCCATCCTGGATGTGTTGATTATTGCGGCCGGCTTCGTCTTACGCGTGGCAGGGGGTGTTTCGTTAATTCAAGTGGAACGGTTTTCGCCTTGGCTCTATGTTGTAACCACGCTTCTCGCCCTCTACATCGGTTTTGGCAAGCGCCGTGCTGAACTTACCGAACTGGCAGATCAAGCCAACACACACCGCCGCGTCCTAGATGGTTACACCCTTCCCTTTCTGGATCAGTCCATCACTATCGTGTCCAGCAGCACGATCATTGCCTACAGCCTGTACACCTTCTCGGCGCCTAATCTTCCCTCGAATCACCTCATGATGCTGACGATTCCTTTCGTCCTTTATGGAATTCTGCGCTATCTTTACCTAGTTCAAGTGGAAGGCTCCGGGGGTTCCCCGGAAGATCTTTTGCTAACCGACCGCCCCCTTCAAATCACGATTGCACTGTGGGGAATTGCGGTGTTGGTCGTCTTCTATGCTTTTCCGGCCAAGTGAAATATCATGCCCGCTATTTCCGCTACTGCTCCGGCGAAAGTTATCCTATTTGGTGAACACACGGTCGTATATGGTCATCCGGCAATTGCAGCCCCAGTTACCGGGCTAGAAGCGCGCGTAACGATCACCGCTCAACCCGGTCCCTCTAAGCCGCCTTTCATCGAAGCCCCTCAGATTGGATTGAAAACCACGCTAGACCATCTTCCTTTGGAACATCCCATTGCCCTTGCCTTTAATCTGGTTGCGGAGGCATTGAAACTCGATCACTGGCCAGCCTTGCGCCTTCGCTTAACGTCCTCTATTCCGGTCGCATCGGGTATGGGGTCAAGTGCCGCGACCGCTGTAGCCCTGATCCGTGCCCTGTCAACATTTGTAGGGCACCCACTACCTGACCCGCAGGTCTGCGAACTCGCCTATCGCATTGAACAGCATCACCATGGTACACCTTCGGGGATTGATAACACTGTCATTACTTATGCCCGCCCCATCTTTTTTATCCGTGGTCAACCCATTGAGTTTCTCACCTTCCCTATGACTCTTCATTTGATCATCGGCGATACGGGAATAAAAGGATTAACCCGCGAAGCCGTGGCCGGTGTTCGTCAGCGGAGGGAACAAAACCCCACCTGGTATGACGATCGTTTTAAAGCGATTGGTGAACTCACCCGACAAGCCAAAAGAGCCTTGACCGAAGGACAAGTTGACGAGGTCGGCAGATTGATGGTTCAAAACCACCACTTACTCACTGAAATCGGTGTCTCGTCGCCCGAGTTAGACCGTCTAATTCAAGCGGCACTATCGGCGGGGGCTCTGGGTGCTAAATTATCCGGGGGTGGTCAAGGGGGGATCATGATTGCATTAGTGAAGCCTGAGGATAGCACCCAGGTCGAACAGGCCCTACGCCAAGCGGGTGCTGTCAATGTCTTTTCCGTGGTTATTCGTACCACCCAAACACGATAACGGATGGCACCTTATGGATGCGCTTTACTTCCTCAAACTGGGTGGTTCGCTGATTACCGAAAAGCACCGCGCCTCTACCCCCCGCCTGGATGTTATTCGGCGCCTGGCATCCGAAATTGCCCAGGTACGGGCAGAAAACCCGGCCTTACACCTTGTCCTAGGGCATGGTTCAGGCTCATTCGGACACTTCGCCGCTAAAAAGCACAACACCCATCTAGGGGTATCCACTCCCGAACAATGGCAAGGTTTCCTGGAGGTCTGGTGGCAAGCGCGGGCACTCAACACCCTGGTGGTTGAGGCGCTGTTACAATCCGGCCTCCCTGTCATCGCCTTTCCACCTTCCTCAACGATTCTGTGCCAAGACGGGCATGTCGTGCGATGGGAAATTGAGCCGCTTCAGCGCGCCCTCAATGCCGGTCTTATCCCCGTCGTCTACGGGGATGTGGTCTTTGATACCGAACTTGGGGGCACCATCCTCTCCACGGAACGTCTGTTTATTGAACTCATCCCTTACTTAAAGCCTTCGCGCCTTCTTCTCTGTGGACAAGAAGAAGGCGTGTGGGCAGATTTTCCTTTGCGCCAGCGATTAATCTCACACCTCACCCCTGATAACCTGGCTGAAGTATTACCAGCCCTGGCCGGCTCGGAGGCTCCCGACGTGACCGGAGGGATGCTTGCTAAAGTGCACTTGATGCTCCAAGTCGTTCGACAATACCCTAGCCTAGAGGCAGTGATCTTCTCTGGTGAGCACCCCAATAACCTGGTGCAGGCATTGCGCGGTTGCGCCGTAGGCACACGGATTTCTTTATAGAATGGAGGCCGTTATGCTTTTAACCCGTGAGATGTTGGAAGAGATTGAAGACCGCAATCTCGCTCCCTATGGGTTTCGTAGTAAGTATTCCCGTGGACGCTTTTATGCCGAAGATGAGCCAGAATATCGCACAATATTCCAGCGCGACCGTGATCGCATTCTTCACACCACCGCCTTCCGACGCCTTGAATATAAAACACAAGTGTTCATCACCTACGAAGGTGACTACTACCGCACTCGGCTCACGCATACCCTCGAAGTCGCCCAAATTGCGCGCACCATCGCACGGGCTCTGGGTGCTAACGAGGACCTCACCGAAGCCATTTGTCTTGCGCACGACCTTGGTCATCCCCCTTTTGGTCACTCGGGAGAGACGGCTCTAGCCCGTCTGATGAAAGACCACGGCGGTTTTGATCACAATCGTCAATCGTTCCGGATCGTCACAGAGCTCGAACGGCGCTACCCAGATTTTCCCGGCCTCAACCTATCCTGGGAAGTGCTTGAGGGAATCGTCAAACACGAAACAGAATATGACAAAGCCGAAGCGCGAAATTTCAATCCCGAACTGCGCGGGCATTTGGAAGCCCAGATCGCAAACGCAGCCGATGAACTCGCCTACACCGCTCACGATTTGGATGACGGTCTCCGTTCTGGTTTGATCAGCCCAAGCATGCTTGACGGACTTGAATTATGGGAACTGTTGAAACACAGCATCGGTTGGGATGGCAAAACTCTGGATGAAATGACCCGCCATCGCCTGATTCGCCGTCTCATCGGACTGGAAGTCACCGATTTGGTCCACGCCACCCACCAACGGTTGTTGGAGAGCGGCGTGCAATCCGTAGACGAACTCCAACGTTTGCCTTATAATGTAGTGAGTTTCAGCGCGGAGTTTATCCGTCGCAACCGCCAATTAAAAGATTTTTTATTCATTAACTTATATCGTCATTACCGCGTTGTCCGTATGGCCGTAAAGGCGGAGCGCCTGATCAGCGATCTTTTCTATGCATATTGTTCTGAGCCCACCATTCTGCCCGGCCACATTCAGCAGTTGATCGAACAGCGCGGGTTAGAAAGGACAGTATGTGACTATATCGCTGGCATGACCGACCGCTTCGCCATCGAGGAATATCAGAAACTTTTTGCCCCGCTCACCCTTCCATAAGGGAGAGCGGCCATGTAAGCGGTCAGGTCTAAAAATTACTGTGTAATGAATTTTTAGCGGAGAGGTGTTGAACCATGTCCGATGTGCATTATTTGACGGCTGAAGGCTATCAACGGATGCAACAGGAATTAGAATATTTGAAGACAACCGTCCGTCAGCAATTGGCGCAACGGCTGCGCGCCGCAATCCAGCAAGGCGACCTTTCGGAAAACGCCGACTACATTGCGGCCAAAGAGGAACAGGGCTTCATTGAAGGGCGCATCCAGGAATTGGAACAAGTCTTACGCAACGCGGTCATCATTGACCACACCGAGAAAAAGGCTAACGAAATCAGCATTGGACATGTGGTGACCGTCCAGGAAGGGAATTTCCCCCCCGAAACGTATCATCTGGTTGGCCCCAAAGAAGCCGACCCGCTCAATGGGCGCATTTCCCATGAATCGCCTATCGGCAAAGCCTTGCTGGGCAAGAAAGTGGGTGACGAAGTGATCGCAGAAACCCCGGGCGGGACAATTCGCTTAAAGATCCTCAAGATTGAATAGACCCACAGGATAGACGAAAAAGCCCCCGTAAAAAAATGGGGGCTTTTTCGTTTAGCAATATCGTATGCAGTAGGATGATTAGGCCTGCTTCTGCCACACCGAAAGTTCAATCGTGATGCGTTCAAAGTAACTATCCGGCGGTAATGCCCCACCCCCCAATACCAGATCCGCCACGTGGGCTTCCATAACTAGTGTATTGGCTTCCAGCGTAATCCGCTGACCAGGCTCAACCTGAATCAGTTCACCCTTGGATTCCAGCCGCTGGCGAATAGCCGGGTCATTGTAAGCGTGAGGGGTCATCAAGACTTTGGTAACCGTTTGGTAATCGTTCTTGTCAAACAGCCACACTTCCAACGCTGTGACCCGCTTGGGCTCACCCACGCCAATGGTATCGGAGATGCCCACACCACATTCCCCGAGGAACTCGCCCGCCGGAGAATCAATGCTGAACGAGTCGTCATACAGGTCATCCCCAAGCACATAGGTGGTCATAAATTGGGAGATCGGTGGTTGCTGCCCTTGAGCGGCGTAATCCGTAGGTTCAGCCTGCCGACTATATTCACGTGCCTGACTTACCACTGAGGGTGTCGTTGGCCCACCCCGCTGGCGGCGGAAGACCAATAAATACACCAGAACCCCACCCACGGCTAGAGTCACCAGACATAACACAATGACCAAACCCACCCCCGAGCTACGCGGGGCAGCAGCGGGTTGTTCTGTACCCGGGGTAACCGCCGGCAACGGCAACACCGGTCCTTGCAAAGCGGCGCGGAACTGATTGATATCGCTCTCGCTCAAGTTGCATTGACCGGGTTTCAATGCCGCCAACAACGCCTCACCTTCTTCCCCTAAGAGTTCAAAGCGTGCCCTTGCATTGACCTGATTTTGGTTCTTGACATACGAATCAATGACCATGCATAAATAGTCCGTCTTCAGGTCGGGGCGCAAATGGCGCGGTTCGGCGTTAATCCACCGCACTGGCCACAGCCACCATCCCAGAATCGGTAGGCCGATGATTAAACCCAGGACGAAACCACTCACTGCCGCAACGATTGGGTTTTTCAAACGCTCACGCAGCATCTCCATCATGATCTTCTCTCCTACTAGCGGGCTAGTTCAGTCCGGTGGCCGGCTCGTCATTATTGTAGGTCAAGTCCCAGATTAACGCAACCGCCGCCGAACCGGATTTTGGGATTTGTGGCTTTTCGATGCAAGATTCATGCCGATTCAGCCGCCTTTTCCCCAAGTTTTTCCAATAAAAAGGTTTCGTTACAACGGATACATTGCGCTTCACGTTTGTTAGCCTCTACCAGTAGCCCTCCACAGGCCGGACACGGCGTAGACAAGGGGCGTTTCCACGATGTAAACTGGCATTGGGGATAGTTCAAACAGCCATAAAACACACGCCCACGCCGCGTCTTGCGTATCACCAATTCGCCCCCGTCCTCCGGGCAAAGCACGCCCAACTTCTCCAGCCAGGGTTCGGTATAGCGGCAGGTGGGAAAATTACTGCAACTGATAAATTTTCCAAAGCGACCATAGCGAATGACCAACGGGTGACCGCATTGTGGGCAATCCCGTCCCACCGGTTCCAAGTCCATCTTACTCACCGGGATCTCCGCCTGGGCTTTTCTGACCTGCGGCGCGAACGAATCGTAGAACGTGCGGATAACATCCGTCCAGGCCCGTTGCCCCGAGGCAATTTCATCCAAATCTTCCTCCATCCGTGCCGTAAAACCGATATCCACAATATCCGGGAAATGCTGTACCAGCAAGTCATTGACCAGCCGTCCCGTTTCAGTGGGTATCAAGCGCTTATTTTCACGTACCACATACCCCCGTTCCTGAATAGTAGACAGAATAGGGGCATAGGTCGAGGGACGTCCAATGCCGTATTCTTCTAAAGCCTGAACTAGAGACGCCTCGGTATAACGTGGCGGGGGTTGGGTAAAGTGTTGCTCAGGTAGCACACGCACTAAATGCTGAGGCTGTCCTTCTTGAATCCCTGCCGGAATGCGCACATTCTCATCCTCTTCGCTTTCCTTCTGGTCCTCATCCCGGGCTTCTTCATACAGCACCAGAAATCCAGGGAAGCGTACACTGGAACCCGAAGCGCGGAAAAGGAAGAGATGATTCTCATGTTTACCTTCCACGTCCACCGCCAGGGTATCCAAAACAGCCGCTTCCATCTGAGAAGCGACAAACCGCTGCCAGATTAATTGATAGAGTTTAAATTGTTCTGACGTCAGGTACGGCTTTACCTTCTCGGGCGTACGAAAGACCGAGGTAGGACGAATTGCCTCGTGGGCTTCCTGCGCCGCCACCGCTCGGGTGCGATAATAAGGTGGTGACGGGGGCAGAAAAGCCTCACCGAAAGTGCGGCGAATGTAATCCCGCGCTTCACGTTGCGCCAATTCCGAGACATTGGTCGAATCAGTGCGCATATAGGTAATCAAACCGGTCGAACCGCCTTCGCCGACATCCAAACCCTCATAGAGTTGCTGAGCAATCATCATCGTTCGACGGGGCGTAAACCCCAAGCGCCGTGAGGCCTCTTGTTGCAAGGTGCTGGTGATAAAAGGTGCCGATGGGCGTCGGCGGCGTTCACCGCGCTTTATCCTTGCGATGGTGTAATTTGCCCGCTCCAATTGCGCGACAACTTTCTGGGTTTCAGCCTCGTTAGGAAGGTTTACCTCTTGGTCATCTATGCGCATCAAGCGGGCCACAAAGGATTGTTGCAACCCCTCAGGGAGAAACTCCGCCCGGATCGTCCAATACTCCTGGGGAACAAAGGACTCAATCTCGCGCTCTCGTTCTACCACCAAACGCAGTGCCACCGACTGCACCCGCCCTGCCGAGAGACGACTGCGAACTTTCTCCCATAGCAGCGGGCTCAGGCTGTACCCAACTAACCGGTCTAGCACGCGCCGCCCCTGCTGGGCATTGACCAGATTCATATCAATCCCACGTGGATGAGCGAAAGCCTCCTGAATTGCCGGTTGGGTAATCTCGTGAAACACGACCCGCTTGGCAATCTTCGGATCAATCTCAGCCGCTTCAAGCAAGTGCCAGGCGATCGCCTCCCCCTCACGATCAGGGTCGGTTGCCAGGTAAACCTCTTCCGCCTCTTTGGCTAAGGCTTTGATCTCCTTAACCACCGCCCGCTTTTCATTCGGCACGCGGTATTTGGGCTTGAAGTTGTTCTCAATATCCACAGAGAGTTCAGAGCGGAGAAGATCCCGCACATGCCCCACCGAGGCCTTTACGGTATAGCCTTTGCCCAAAAAACGCCCCACCGTCTTGGCTTTGGCCGGCGATTCGACGATCACCAGTTTACCGTTCCGACGCGGTGCGGGCGCGGGGGCAGGATCAAGACCCGCATGCATCTCCGTAGCCCCCATGCGGGTCATCTTCGTCCCACAAACCGGGCAAATACCCGTCGTCACCGGTCGCCCAGTTTTATTAAATCCGGGTTGAGGATCTTTCATTTCACGTTTGGTTTTACAGCGAACACAATAGGCTTCCAAGGCTCACTCCTCACAGATAATGGGTTTTCCCGTTTTGCGAGAGAATTTTAACAATTTCGCGCACTTTTTGGGCTTGGGAACGCTTACAAATCAATAACACATCGGGAGTATCCACAATAACCAAATCCTCTATCCCAATGGTCGCAATCAATCGCTTGGATTGATCTGAAAGCAACAACGAATTGCGCGTTTCCAGCAAGAGCGTCTCATCGGCTAAAACCAAGTTGCCGGCTTCATCCGCAGGCAACACCTCAAACAGAGAGTCCCAACTACCCACATCGTTCCATCCCAAGCCTTCTGCCGGCAAGACCGCTACGCGATCCGCTCGTTCCATAATCCCGTAGTCAATCGTCTCAGGTTTAATTTGCGGCCATAAGTGCTCAAAGAGGGTCTGTCCATCCGCTTCCCCCCATCTCTCTCCAATCTGATGCAATAAAACAGCCAACTCTGGCATGAAGCGCTCAAATTCCTCTAAAATGCGGTCCACCCGCCAGATAAACATGCCCGAATTCCAGTCAAAGCCGCCCATTTCCAGCATGGCCTGGGCGGTAACCGCATCGGGCTTCTCTTTGAATCGCACCACCCGGTAGTAAGGCAAACCATCCTGTTCGCCCAGTGGTTCACCTCGCTGGATATATCCATAGCCCGTCGCCGGATAAGTGGGAAGCACCCCCAGGGTCACCAGATAACCTTCCTGGGCAACTTTATACGCCGCCCGCAATAGGCGCTGAAAATAGGGCGTATTCTGGATCACATGGTCTGCCGTCAATACCGCCATAACGCTGTGGGGATTCTGCCGGGCCAGCACTGTGGCCGCCAATCCAACCACTGAGGCGGTTCCCCTTGGCATAGGCTCCAACAGAAAATTCTGGGGCAAGAGATGGGCTACTTGTTCTTGCAGCAGAGGCGCCTGATCCCGCGCTGTTACAACCAGGATGCGTTCCGGGGGAAATAATCCCTCCAAGCGCTCCACAGCTTGTTGGAAGAGGGTACGCTCACTTCCCAAGCGCAACATCTGCTTCGGGCGAGCCTGACGGGAGAGTGGCCACAATCGTGTGCCACCCCCGCCGGCCATAATGACGGCATAATAATCTTGCATAAGCGTTTATCCTCCCACGTAGAACCCACCATCTTCGCGCAAGACAGTGAAATTTGTACCTCCCAAGTTGCGCACTAGACCCTTTAATTCCATCATCGCCAAATTAGCAACAACCTTTTCAGCCCCAAGGCCGGAGAGGAAACAAATCTCATCTACTGACAATACCTGATCTCCCATTACCCTGAGCAGGGTGGCTTCAATCTCATTACCGGGTAATAAAGCTCGCACCACCTGCTGGTGCTGTACTTGGGCAATATCCAGCACTTCTAGCACATCCTCCGCCTGTAATAAGGGGCGGGCACCGTTTGCAATCAGACGGTTCGTCCCTTTGGAGGCCGGAGAATGGATGTTTCCGGGCACTGCAAAGACCTCACGCCCCTGCTCTGCCGCAAAGGTTGCTGTGATCAATGCCCCGCTCTTTTCTCCCGCCTCGACGACTACGGTCGCCATGGACAAACCGGAGATAATGCGATTGCGCGGGGGGAAGTTATTGGCTTCCGGCGGCGTGCCGGGCGGATAATCGCTGATTAACGCCCCCTGCTGAAGGATGCGATCCGCCAAGCGCCTATGCTCTGCCGGATAGACAACATCCACCCCATTACCCAGAACGGCCAGCGTACGTCCTCCAGCATTGAGGGTCGCTTCATGGGCTAAAGCATCCACCCCCCTCGCTAAACCGCTGACCACCGTTACCCCATGATGGGCTAACGTTACGGCCAGTTGCTCGGTTACTTTACGCCCATAAGCACTCACTTGGCGAGTTCCCACCACGGCTACTGCCACTTGATCTGCGGTAAGTAGGGTACCTCGCACATAAAGTACCGGCGGGGGCTGGTCAATGTTTTTCAACAAGAACGGATAATCCTCATCCTCCCAGGTAATCACCCGAATCTCTTCTTGGATGAGCGTTTCCGCCACTTTTTCGAGGTTCAAAGTCTTGCGCGTATGAAGCACCGCCTCAACTAGGCGCGGCGCTAAACCTGCGGCGCGCAAGGCATCAGGGGAAGCCTTCCAGGCGCGCTCGAGATCGCCAAAATAGTCCAGAAGCGCCCGCATCCGAACCGCCCCAATGCCCTTAACATGATTAAATGCGACCCAATAAATCCGCGTGTCCATCGGGCTATAGCCACTCAGGGGGATTGACAATCAGGCGATGGGTTTCCAGATCCACTTCTAAAATGACCCCCTCGATTACGGGCAACAGGATCTCCCGCCCCTGCTCATCGCGCACCACATAAACATCGTTAGCGCCGGTCTCTAAGATCTCGGTGAGCACCCCTAAGGAATGACCCTCCCGGTCAAAAACCATGAGGCCCAACAACTGATGATGGTAATACTCCCCTTCCGGTAGGGGTGGCAGCTCATCCGCGCGCACATAGAGGTATTGATTGCGAAATGCTGCAACTTGATCGCGATCTTCAAACTCTTCAAAGGCAATCAATACCGCTTGCAGCGCCGGTCGCACCGAACGGATTTGCACCGGCAGGTGCTCTTCTCCTAAGTAAAGCCGCTTGCCGGGCACCAGGCGCTCCGGGAAATCGGTTAATAGATCCATTAACATCTCCCCCCGCACCCCATGCGGACGACGGATGTAACCTACCGCCAAGAACACAGGCTCGCCTAAAGGGAGCGAGCCTGTGTTGTCCCTTTGCAAGTGGCGTTTACGAGGATGGGAAGGATTCCTTCTCACCGCGGGTCTACGACATCCAAGGTCGCCTGTTTACCTTCCCGAGCGGCGGCGACACGCAGAAGGACGCGCATAGCATTCGCCACGCGCCCGTTTTTACCAATGACCCGGCCCATGTCTTGTTTAGAAACGTGCAGTTCAACCCTCACACGGTTAGCCCCAAGTCGTTCCTGCTTAACCTCGACTTGGGAAGGGTCATCTACGAGCGCACGGGCGATATATTCCACCAGGTCTCTCACGTTAATCCCCTCTCTGCATCCATTTAGGCGCGTAATGTAGCAACGGGTTTCGTCTTCGGGCTTACTTTGCGGCTGGCATAGTAAGCCTCAGCCTCAGCCAGCAAGGCCTCCAATGACTCACCAGCCTTATAACGCGCATAACGATCCAGCAAGCCCACACTACGGAAAATTTTCTCGACCGCTTCAGTCAATTGGGCGCCCTTGCTCATCCAGTCAAAAACCCGATCTTCTTTTACTTGGATAGTAAAAGGCTCGGTGCGCGGATTGTAAAAGCCCAAAATTTCCAGAAAGCGCCCATCGCGCGGCATTTCTTTATCCGCCGCCACAATGCGATAACTAGGTTGACCACGAGCACCAACACGACGCAAACGAATTCTGACCATGTGAGAAATCTCTCCTCTTATTTAGTTGTTGATCTTAGAATTTCAATCTATGTTTATCCTATTCTATCATCAGAGGTCACCGAAAAGTGAGGGGCGCGGAAGGAAGCGCGAGTCTTTTCGGCTCTCCTCTATCCCAACAGGCGCGAGAGACCTCTCCCACCTGTTTTTTGCAGTGTCTTGAACAATCGCTGGGCATCCCGAAACTGCTTAAGCACTCGATTGACATCCTGAACATCCGTGCCTGAGCCGCGAGCAATGCGCCGCCGTCGGCTGGCATTGAGGATTTCCGGGTGCAGGCGTTCTTCCTTCGTCATTGAGTTGATAATGGCTTCGGTGATCTTTAAGTTGCGCTCGGCTTCCTCGGGAGAGATAGCCCGTGCCATCTGCCCCATACCGCCGGGCAACATTTCCAACAATTGATGCAGGGGCCCCATCTTGCGAATCTGGCGCAACTGTTGTGCAAAGTCCTCCAGGGTAAATTGCCCTGAAAGCATGCGCTCGGCTTGCTTTTGGGCTTCTTGTTCATTATAGGCGGCTTCGGCCCGCTCAATCAGCCCAATGACGTCACCCATGCCCAAAATGCGCGAAGCCAGTCGGCGCGGGTCATAGACTTCAAGGGCCTCAATCGCCTCACCGGTACCTAGGTATTTGATCGGCACTCCGGTCACCGCGCGGATAGAAATCGCCGCTCCGCCACGGGCATCGCCGTCCATCTTGGTAAACATCAACCCGGTCAACGGGATGACCTGCTGGAAGCCGGTAGCGACATTAAGCGCTTCTTGCCCGATCATGGCGTCCACCACCAGCAAGGTTTCGTTAGGGGTCACCTTCTGGATGATGGCACGCAATTCATCCATCAAGGCGTCATCCAACTGCGAACGACCAGCCGTATCAACGATGAGGACGGTGATCCCCCCTTTTTGGGCTTGTTCAAATGCCCGCGCCACCAACTGGGGAGGTTTTACGCCGCTTTCATAATAAACCGGCACACCGACCCGCTCACCTAAGGTCTGCAATTGTTTGATGGCTGCAGGGCGATACGGGTCTGCCGCCACCAGCATGACACGTTCACCCTGGGAGCGCAATTGGGCGGCCAGTTTGGCCGCGGCAGTGGTCTTGCCGGAACCCTGCAACCCAACCAACATGATCACCCGCGGTTTTGGACCGCTGAGATTCAGGCGCGCCGGTTCCCCCAAGGTAGCAATGAGTTCTTCATGGACGATTTTGATGACTTGCTGAGCCGGGTTTAAGGCTCGCGAGACCTCGTGCCCAATTGCCCGTTCACGCACCCGGGCAATGAAGTCCTTGACCACGCTGTAATGAACATCAGCCTCTAAAAGCGCCAGACGCACCTCACGCATAACGGCATCCACATCCGCCGGGGTGAGTTTGCCACGGCGGCGCAATTCTTTAAAGATGCCTTCCAATTTCTGCGTTAGCGCCTCAAACATAAAACCAGATCCTGTGCCTCTCCGCTTTTTAACGCAACAAACCATCGCCCCTATCCGGGGCGTTAGCGAGGATGATTTTATATGGGTTAGAGCGATTGGTCAAGGGAAAACCCGACCCATGCATTCTTCTAGCCTAATGAGGGCTGAGTTCTCACAGTAGTCACTACCTCGTCCAATGAGAGCAGCGTTTGAGTCCCAGTCTGGAGGTCTTTAAGCGCTACCTTGTTCTGCGCTAACTCATCCGGGCCGGCGATAACCACGTAACGAATGCCGGCGCGATGGGCGTACCGCATCTGTTTGTCCAATTTAACGGCCTCGGTATAGCCGATCACCCGCAATCCAGCCTCACGCAAGGCTTGGCTGATCTCTAAGGACTTAAGCAAATGCTCATGATCGAACACCGTCACCAGCACCTCTGCCGGGGCCGGATTCCAGGTTGGGAGCAAGCCATATTTCTCGAGAATCAGCGTAATCATGACATCACCCATAGCAAAACCAACCCCCGGCAACGGTTCGCCCCCCACGTCCGCGACCAGGTTATCGTAATGTCCTCCCCCCAAAATGGCGCGGCCTTCCTTATCCATATCACGCCCTTCAAATACCGTGCCGGTATAATATTCCAAACCGCGAATGATTTGAGCATCAAAGTGCACATAGTCTGCGGCCCCATAAGCCTTTAGTGCCGCAAATACCCTTTGTAATGAGGGGGACTCGCGCCATAAATCTTTAGCATCGAGCACTCGCTTAAGATCATCCAACTGAGCCGGTTGCAAGCCCACAGAAAGGGCATACTCTTCCCAAGCCCCAGGGGACATCTTATCGCGCCGATCAATGAGGCGAAAAACCTCGCGATGGCGCTCAGGCGCAATGCCCAAACCGTTCAAAAGAGTTTCCATCAAATGGCGATCATTGACAAAGATCCCCACCTGGTTAGGAGTCAGTCCCACCCGGCGGAAGAATGTCACACAAAGCGCAATCAATTCCGCATCGCTTTCGGGGGAGTTCGCCCCGATCAAATCGGCGTTCCACTGGAAAAATTCGCGGGTTCGCCCTTTCTGCGGTCGCTCGTAACGCCAGAAGGGACCAAACGACCACCACCGCAGAGGATAGACCAGTTGTTTCTGGCGCTGTGCTACCATGCGGGCCAGCGTGGGCGTTAACTCCGGGCGCAAGGTAATCAGTTCGCCCCCGCGATCCGGAAACACAAAGGCCTGTTCTTTGACCAGTTCCTCGCCTGATTTTGCGGCATAGAGTTCAAGCCGTTCCAGGAAAGGCCCATCATACTCTTGATAACCGAAAGAGGCCGAAACTTCTCCAATAACCCGATACAGCCAAGCGCGTATCGCCATCGCCTCAGGATAGAAATCTCGGGTACCTTTGACTGCCGCAACTACCGTTCCCATGACGTCATCCTTCTCGCACAAATTCGTATGTCTCGAATTTTAGCACACTCTGCGCTTTTCCCCTCCCTCCCTAAGTGATAACCCGATAAGAATCCCTTTTTACAGGCTCAATGATACAATGTTATTGATTGCAACAGGTTCGTTTGACGTTATCAAGCCCACTTGTGAAAATAATCCCAAAGCAGATCTAAGAGGCACGAGCCATGGAACTCAAGCAAGTGATCGAAATCCTCAACGGAACCGTATTGACGCCCTCAGCCAATCTTAACCGTCAGGTCAAAGGTGGGGTTGGCGCCGACTTGATGAGCGATGTTCTTTCTTCAACCCAGCCCGAAGCCGTGCTCCTCACCGGGTTGTGTAACCCCCAGGTCGTTCGGACGGCGGTGATGGCAGATATCACCGCCATCGTCTTGGTACGCGGCAAGCGCCCCCCAACCGAGACCCTCCAACTGGCCGAGAACGAAGGGGTACCCATCATTTCTACCCGTTATGGCATGTTCGAGGCTTGCGGCCGTCTCTTCCAAGCCGGGTTGCCCTGCCTGGAACGTCCGGTCAACGGCGAATAGATGACCCCATCTCAAAGGTGATGACTCTTGAGTTATAGGCATGAGTGAGAGTTTACTTTCGGCTTCCCGTGTGATTACCGACAAAGTTGCAGAGAATATCAGCCGCGTCGAAGAACTGGCCTATGAAATTCGGGTGCGCGAGGTGATGACCAGTCCGGTCATCACCATGCAGCCAAATGACACGATGCAAACCGTCCTTGAAACGTTTCGCCAGGCGCGCATTTCAGGGGCCCCCGTACTAGAAGACGGCCACTTAATTGGCTTGGTCAGCATCGAAGACCTTATCCGTTGTCTTCTCAAACAAGATCTGGCCGCGCCGGTACGCCAGTACATGACTCTCAACCCGGTGGTGGTTAAAGGGGATGACTCGGTTATCGAAGCGCTCAAAGTGTTCGTTAGCAAGAAGTTTGGACGCCTGCCTGTGGTGGACAATACCGGTCACCTGATCGGCATCCTGACCAAAGGCGATATTACCCGCGGCCTGTTGCGTGCCCTGGAGCGCGATTATCAATCTGAAGAGGTTCGCCGCTACCGTGCTAGCCATTTGTTTGAGGATATCGAATCCGAACGCACCAGCCTGATCTTGCGCTACAACATCAAACAGGGCGATTTTGAACACGGTGGGGAGGCCTCTGCCAAAATCAAGCGCGCACTTCTCCGCCTAGGCGCTTCACCACAAATTGCACGTCGCTGTGGGATTGCCGTTTACGAAGCCGAAATGAATCTCATCATCCACACCACCGAAGGAGGGGTCATACGCGCCGAGATCGAACCGCACCAGATTTCAATTGATGTCTATGACTATGGTCCCGGAATTCGCGATGTGGAACTGGCCATGCAGCCCGGTTATTCCACTGCGAGCGAAAAGGTGCGCGAGATGGGTTTCGGCGCCGGCATGGGGCTGGTCAACATAAAGCGCTGTGTGGATTGGATGAAACTCGAATCAGAATGGGGCAAGGGAACGCGCTTAAGGATGAAAATCTACTTGCCACCCCCTCATACGCACAAGAAAGAAGAGGTCCCCTCCGCCGCAGCATGATATCCTAAACCATATTAGGAGGTCTGAATGCACCTAAGACAAATTGTGGATGCGCTTCATCTCAACGTCTTGACCCAACCCGTTAATTTAGAAGAGGTAGAACCGACCGGGGGCTATGCCTCAGATTTGCTCTCCTGTGTCATGAGCGGTGCCCAGCGAGGCAACCTGTGGGTAACCCTCCAATCGCATTTGAACATTGTGGCTGTGGCGGCTCTGCTGGATCTGGCCGCCATTATCATTACCGAAGGGGCTCAACCTGATCCGGCTACTCTGGAAAAGGCCGAACAAGAGGGCGTCATTCTCCTTTCGACACCTCTCCCCACCTATACTGTGGTCGGAAGACTGTGGGAATTGGGTATCCGTAACCCCGAAACGACTCCCTAAACAGATCGGAGACAGACGCGTTGGCTACGTTTCGCGCTGACTTGCACGTGCACACGGTGCTCTCGCCGTGCGCTGAGATTGAGATGATCCCCCCACTCATTGTCGCTGAGGCTTTGGAGCGCGGAATCACGCTGATTGCGATTACCGACCATAATGGTACCGCTAATATTAGCGCTGTGCAGGAGGCTGCCGCAGGTAGCGGATTAACCGTCCTTCCGGGTATGGAGTTACAGACTCGTGAGGATGTCCATGTGCTTTGCCTTTTTGACACGCTTGAGCAAGCCCAGGCCTGGCAAGCCCTGGTGGATCAGGCCCTACCTCCTCTAAGGAACCAACCCGAATATTTCGGCGATCAACTGATCGTAGATAAAGAAGGCGATTTTATTGCCCGTGAGGAACGCTTGCTTTTGGTGGCCACTTCCTTTTCGTTAGAGGAGGCCTGGCAAAGGGTTACGGATCTAGGTGGTCTTTTCATCCCCGCTCACGTGGATCGTAAAACTTTTGGTCTCATTGAGACTCTGGGATTCGTGCCCCCCACGCTCCCGATTGAAGCCCTCGAAATCTCGCGCCACCTCAAACCCAACCAAATCCCCTCACGTTTGCCTCAAATCAGCGGCTATCCTCTGATTCAAAGCGGCGACGTGCACCGCCTGGAAGAGTTTCTGGGCAGCACATTTTTTGAGATGGACGCTCCCACCATTGCCGAGATTCGCATGGCGCTGCGCGGGGAAAAAGGACGATCCTGCCGGATTCTTTCCACCACCACCGTTCCCAGTGCGACGGATTGTTAATTTTTTCACATTGTTACACCTTTCATGATAAGATAATGACATTTGGTAATTCTGATCAGGGGGGAAACTCGGTAAACTCATCACAGTAGAGGAAAATTTTTAAGGTTTTTTATACCCGATTTGTCTATTGGAGTTTCCCATGAGCCTGGCAACTGCAGAGAAAACCAAAATTCCACCTACCGATCCACTCGCCGATCCGGAAAAGAAGCGCGTAATTGACGAGATCCTTGAAAAGAACAAGGATCTGCCAGGGGCATTGATGGTGATCTTAAATGAATTACAGTCCCGCATCGGCTACATTTCGAACCCCATGCAGCAGTATGTAGCCGACGCCTTGCATATCCCGGTCAGCAAAGTGCACGGCGTGGTGACGTTTTACTCCTTTTTCACCACCACCCCGCGTGGTCGGCACACGATTAAATTCTGTATGGGTACAGCGTGCTACGTTGGCGGCACGCCCCAATTGATTGAAAAAGCCAAGTCACTCCTGGGGATTGAACCGGGCCAAACCACCCCTGACGGCAACATCACACTTGAGTTGTGCCGCTGTGTGGGGGCCTGCAGTCAAGCCCCGGTGGTTGTGGTGGATGATCAAATCGTGGGACGGGTACGCCCGAACAAATTCCCGCAGATTCTGCGCCCGTTGCAATCGCAGTAATTTCTGTCAACGACGATGAAAGAACTTGCGCTACACCTCTTGGACATTGCTGAAAACAGCCTGGCGGCCGGGGCTCGTCACATCACCATCAAGGTGATCGAGGATACCCTGAACGACCGCCTGACCATGGAGGTGTGTGATGACGGCAAAGGAATGGATGCCGAAATGGTCGCCCGCGTTATAGATCCTTTTGTGACCACACGCACCACCCGCAAAGTGGGCTTGGGGATTCCCCTACTCAAAGCGGCGGCCGAGGCTTGTAATGGTTCTTTGACCATTGAATCCGAGGTCGGAAAAGGCACTTGTGTCCGCGTGGTTTTTCAGCGCAGTCACATTGACCGCATGCCCTTGGGCGACCTGGCCGGCACCTTCCTGACCCTTCTGGTGGGCAACCCTCACGTTGATTGGACGTTTATCTATCAAGTAGACGAACGCGTTTACACGTTTGAGAGCGCACCCGTGCTCGAAGTATTGCAAGGGGTGCCTTTAACCGAACCGGCTGTCTTATCCTACCTGCGTCAAGAATTGGAAGAAGGTATCCGCCAAGTTCAGAAACCTGTGACTCTGGAAAAAGCCTCTCAAGGAGTTTAGCCATGCCTACCATCAAAAGTTTGGACGATTTGAAGCGCATTCGTGAAGAAGCCCTGGCCAAGCGGAAGGCCAAAACCACCTCTGGGCAGGTCCAGATTACCGTGGCGATGGGAACGTGCGGCATCGCCGCCGGTGCTCGTGACACGATGAAAGCCATCCTCGAAACCATCGCGGAGAAAAACCTGGAAGGGATCATCGTGACCCAAACGGGTTGTATCGGCTTGTGCGAACGCGAGCCCATCGTGCAGGTTACGGTTGGAGATCAACCCAAAGTGACCTACGGGAAAGTAACCCCCGAGGTAGCACGCCGCATCCTGGAAGAACATGTGCTCAAAGGACAGGTGGTGCAGGATCACGTCGTTCCACTCTAAGTCGCAAGTTTCTAGACACCTTAGCGAAGGTATAGGTTGAGATATGAAATACTACCGGTCACACGTTCTGGTTTGTGTAGATCCTGATTGCTTAAGTCGAGGGGCTCACGACATCGAAGACGCCCTTCAAGATGAATTGGTTGCCCAAGGGTTGATTGATGAGGTGCAGGTGCTGGAGACCTCACGCATTGGCGCCTGCAGTGATGGTCCTGAACTGATGGTTTATCCCGAAGGCGTCCATTATGTCGGTCTCTCGGTGGATGATATTCCCTATTTGGTGGAAGAACACTTCCTCAAGGGGCGGGTGGTCCAAAAGTTCCTCTACACCAAACCCAAATTTGTGGATGAGGAATTGAGTGCCCCTACCCCTAAGGAAGTGCGGGTCGTCCTGCGCAACTGCGGCAAGATTGACCCCCAGAACATCGAGGATTACATTGCCGAAGATGGTTACCAGGCACTGGCGAAAGTGCTCACCGAAATGACCCCGGAGCAGGTGATTGAAGAGATTAAGCGCTCGGGGCTGCGGGGGCGCGGCGGGGCTGGCTTCCCCACCGGACGCAAGTGGGAACTCACGCGCGCCGCGAAGGGCGAACCCAAGTACATTATCTGCAATGCCGACGAGGGTGACCCCGGTGCTTTTATGAATCGCCGCGTGCTCGAAGGCGATCCGCATTCGGTTATCGAGGGCATGATCATCGCCGCCTATGCCATCGGTGCCTCGCAAGGTTACATTTACTGCCGTGCCGAGTATCCCTTGGCCGTCTCGACCCTCAACATTGCCATCCAGCAAGCGCGCAATTTCGGCCTGTTGGGTAAAAACATCCTTGGCACCGATTTCTCATTTGATCTGGAGGTGCGTCAAGGCGCCGGCGCCTTCGTCTGCGGTGAAGAAACGGCATTGATCGCCTCGATTGAGGGACGACGGGGCGAACCGCGCCCGCGTCCACCCTTCCCCGCCCAAAGCGGTCTCTGGGGCAAGCCCACCAACATCAACAACGTTGAAACCTACGCGAACGTGCCTCAAATCATCCTCAAAGGCGCCGATTGGTTTGCCAGCATGGGCACCGAAAAGAGCAAGGGCACCAAGACCTTTGCCCTGGCCGGTGATCTCAACCACACCGGATTGATTGAGGTGCCGTTTGGCATCACCCTGCGTGAAATCGTTTATGACGTAGGGGGCGGTATTCGGGATGGCAAGGCTTTCAAGGCTATCCAAACCGGCGGCCCAATGGGAGGATGTCTGCCCGCCAGTTACTTAGACTTGCCGGTAGACTACGAATCCTTAACTGCCGCCGGATCCATCATGGGTTCGGGCGGGATGATCGTCATGGATGAAGACACCTGCATGGTGGATATCGCCCGCTTCTTCATGGAGTTTACCCAGGATGAATCCTGCGGTAAATGCACCCCCTGCCGCATCGGCACCCGGCGCATCTTAGAGATCCTCACCCGCATTTGCGAAGGCAAAGGGCAAGATGGTGACATTGAGACCCTAGAATATCTATGCGAACAGATTCGCACCAACAGCCTCTGTGGCCTGGGGCAAGGCGCGCCCAACCCGGTAGCGAGCACACTCAAACACTTCCGTGAGGAATATGAAGCCCATATTTATGAGAAGCGCTGCCCGGCCAAAGTCTGCCGTGCCCTGATTCGCTATGAGATTCTGCCCGAAGCCTGCACCGGATGCACCGTATGCGCCCGCAATTGTCCGGTAGGTGCAATCAGCGGGGAGCGCCGCCAGACCCACGTGATTGACCCGGATATTTGCATTCGCTGTGGCATCTGCATGCAAGTCTGCAACTTCAACGCTGTCGTTATTCAGTAACTGTTCTCACCAGCCGGTTGGAGGAGAGGCATGAGTCCTGAAAATAATAACCACAAACAAGAGAAAATCCTGGCCGCGGTGGAAGCCGCGCTGGAACGGTATGGCGCACGGCGAGAAGAACTGATCCCCATCTTGAGCGACATCAATCGCACCCTGGGATATCTCCCCCCGGAGGCACTGAACGAGGTGTCCAAGCGTCTCAAAGAGCCGCACAGCCAGGTGATGTCGGTCGCCAGTTTTTACCAAATGCTCTCCACCAAACCGCGCGGCAAACACGTCGTGCAGTTCTGTGAAAGCGCTCCCTGCCATGTCGTGGGAGGGCGCGAAGTATGGGAAGCCCTGCAAGAACACCTGCACCTCGAGGCAGGCGAAACCAGCCCAGATGGACAATGGACGTTGGTTACCGTTTCCTGCCTGGGATTGTGCAGTGTAGGGCCGGTGATCGTGGTGGATGAAGACGTTTATGGCAACGTAACGCCCGAACGGGTGCCCGAGATTTTAGCCCGCTATCGCTAAGCCGCAGAGGAGGAACGCCATGAAAATGATCCGTTCAATGGTTTTAGTATCTGGCGATGTCATCAGCCTGGAGCGCGGTGCTGAGCAGGTCTTCCAAGCGCTCCAGACGGCCGTTCAGGATTTCGGGCTTAGCGATGAAGTCTCGGTGATGATGATCGGCGATGTGGGTCGTCACGATGCTCTCCCCATGGTCATCGTTTATCCTGAGGCGGTTGTGTACGGGCCGGTTCGCCCCGAAGACGTGCGTTATCTGGTTGAAGAGCACTTGTATAAAGGGCGCATTGCCACCGATTTGCTCGCCCCGGTGCGTGAACTTTCGGGACGCATCGCCTGGGTCGCCGCACGCAAAGGAACGCTACCGGCGGAACAGCGCATTGTTTTACGCCGTGTAGGGTTGATTAACCCCGATGACATCGAGGAATACATCCTCCACGATGGTTACAGCGCGCTGGGCAAAGTCCTGACCGAGATGACCCCTAATGAGGTCATTGAAGAGATTAAAAAATCGGGCTTGCGCGGACGCGGGGGAGCGGGTTTTCCTACCGGCGTCAAATGGTCTTTCGTGGCACGTGAAAAGTCCGAGAAAAAATACATCATCTGCAATGCGGACGAAAGTGAGCCCGGCACGTTCAAAGATCGCATCATCCTTGAAGGCGATCCCCACAGCATTATCGAAGCAATGGCGATCGCCGGTTATGCGGTGGGCGCCGACGAAGGTTATATTTATGTGCGCGGCGAATATCTTTTAGCCCAAGAGCGGCTGCGCCGCGCTATTGAACAAGCGCGCGAAATGGGCTTCCTGGGCAAGAATATCTTTGGCACCCAATTCAATTTCGACATTCACATCCATACGGGTGCGGGAGCCTACATCTGCGGTGAAGAAACCGCGCTGATTGAATCTATCGAGGGCAAGCGCGGACAGCCCCGTTCTCGCCCTCCCTTCCCCACTACCTATGGTTTATGGGGTAAACCCACGGTGGTCAACAACGTCGAGACCCTGGCCAATGTGCCACCCATTCTGCTTAACGGCGCCGATTGGTACCGGCGCTTCGGCACACCCAGCAGTCCCGGCACCAAGGTTTACACCATTCTGGGTAACGTCAACGTGACTGGCGTCATCGAAGTGCCAATGGGCATCACCCTGCGTGAGGTTATCAACATCTACGCCAAGGGCATGAAAGGTGGTGCCGCGTTCAAACTGGCTCAAACCGGCGGATCTAGCGGATCGCTGATTCCAGCCTCCCTGCAAGATACTCCCATGGATTTCGATTCCTACGCCAAAGCCGGCGTCGCGCTAGGGTCAGGAGCACTGCTGATCTGCGATGAGAACACCTGCGTTGTGGATTTGGTCAAAGTCCTAATGAATTTCTTCCGCAAGGAGTCGTGCGGCAAGTGCAATCCTTGCCGTATTGGTACCCAACGGGCCTATGAGATTATGTGTGCCATTGCCGAGGGCCGCGGCAAGATGGAAGACTTGGATCATCTACTCTGGTTAAGCGAAAACATGTATCTGCTCTCGAACTGTGGGTTAGGCCAGACCGCTGGCACACCCATCAAAGATATGCTCAAGCATTTCCGCGCCGAGGTCGAAGCCCACATTGCGCTTCAGGTTTGCCCTACCGGTGTTTGTAAAATCAAAGCCTTTGCATAACGGTTACATATCACACCCCTATCCTGATAGGAGTTTAGCCGTATGACGATCAATAATGGTTTCACCATAGATGCCTTGATGCCTCCAGAGATGGCACAGAAAGCCGAGGCCATTGGAGTCAAAAAAGCCAATTTAGACTTCTGGTCTATGTTGGCGCTCTCGGTATTAGCAGGTGCGTTTATCGCTCTGGGCGCCATCTTTGCCACCACGGTGAGCGCCGGCTCCACCCTGCCTTATGGTGTCACCCGCCTGCTGACCGGCTTGGTCTTCACCCTGGGCCTGATTTTGGTCATCGTTGGTGGCGCCGAACTCTTCACCGGTAACAATTTGATCATCATGGCCTTTACCAGCGGAAAGGTTACATTAGGGGCTCTGTTACGAAATTGGGTTATTGTTTACATCGGTAACTTCATCGGCTCGGTGGCAACGGCTTTGCTCGTCTTTCTCAGCGGGCAGTATAAGTTCGGCAACGGTGCGGTTGGTTTAAACGCGCTTAACATTGCCAACGCAAAAGTAAATCTGGAATTTGTGCAAGCAATTGCCTTGGGTATCCTGTGCAACGCGCTGGTCTGCCTGGCCGTATGGTTGTGCTACAGCGCCCGCACCACTACGGATAAGATTCTGAGCATTATCCCGCCCATTTCGGCCTTTGTCGCCGCCGGATTTGAACACAGCATCGCCAACATGTACTTTATCCCGATCGGCCTCTTTATCAAACAATGGGCGCCAGCCTCATTCTGGAAACTGCAGGCTCTGGTTGACGCCGGGAAAACACTCGAAAGTTATGCCAACCTGACCTGGAGTAACTTCTTCCTGGCCAACTTACTACCTGTGACCATTGGCAACATCATTGGGGGTGCTTTTATGGTTGGCTTGGTCTATTGGTTCATCTACTTGCGTCATCACCGCTCGTGAATTCGTTGTTGCGAGTTAATGGGAGAGGTGAATATGGTTACGGTAATGATTGACGGAAAAAAATTAGAGGTACCCGAGGGGATGACAGTACTAGAAGCCGCCGCACAGGCCGGCATTACGATTCCTACCCTGTGTTATCACAAAGACCTCAGCCCCCATGGGGGTTGTCGCCTGTGCGTGGTCGAAGTCAAAGGGGCACGCACACCCCTGGCATCCTGTACGCTGCCGGTTAGCGAGGGCATGGAAGTGACTACCGAGTCCCCCGCCTTACGAGAATCACGGCGCACCATTTTACAACTCCTGCTCTCCACTTACCACGATGCGGGTTATGCGAGTAGGGATGGACGTTTCAATGAACTCGAACACTGGGCGCGCGCCTATGATCTAGATCCGGCCTCACTCATGGCAAAAGCGCCGCGTTATCCCATTAATAGCGATCCTAACCCCTTCGTATGGGTGGATTTAAATAAGTGCATCCTGTGCGGGCGCTGTATCCGTGCCTGTGCAGAAGTTCAGGGACGCTTTGTATGGGGATTAGCCGAGCGCGGCTATGAGACCCGCATTGTGGCCGGAATGGATGAAACCATGCTGGAAGCCCGGTGCGAGTCCTGCGGCGCCTGTGTGGCCTACTGCCCCACCGGTGCGCTCGACAACAAACCCTCCGTTGGCGCCGGGGCCCCTGACAAAGTCGTGACGACAACCTGCGCATATTGTGGCGTGGGTTGCCAATTTGACCTCCATGTCAATACGAAAGAGAACCGCATTATCCGCGTCGTCTCCAATCCTAGCGCGCCAGTCAATGGCATGCACTTATGCGTCAAAGGACGATATGGTTACGATTACATCCATCACCCCGATCGCTTGCTCAAACCCAAGGTCCGCGCCTACTTGTTGAAAGGCGAAAAGCGTCCCGCTAATGGCGACCGCGGCCCTTGGGTGGAGGTGGATTGGGACACTGCCCTTGACATCGTTGCCCGTAAACTAGCCGAAACTCGCGACACCTACGGCCCAGACAGCGTGGGCATCTTGACCTCGGCAAAGTGCACTAACGAAGAAAACTATCTCATGAATAAACTGGCGCGGCAGGTCATCGGCACCAATAACATTGACCACTGCGCCCGCTTGTGCCACTCCAGCACGGTAGCCGGCTTGGCAATGGCTTACGGCTCCGGTGCCATGAGCAACTCTATGAGGGATGTGGCTGAAAAAGCGGCTGCCATTTTCATTATTGGGTCAAACACCACCGAACAGCATCCCGTCTTCGGCACCATGCTTCGCCAGGCGGTGCTCAAACGGGGTGCCAAGTTGATCGTAGCCGATCCGCGGCGCATTGATATTACCGAATTTGCGACCCTCCATCTCCAACAACGACCCGGAACGGACATTGCTCTGTTGAACGGACTGATGCACATTATCGTCCAGAACGGCTGGGAAGATAAAACCTTCATCGCCGAGCGCACAGAAAACTACGAAACCTTTGTCGAGAATCTACGCGACTACACCCCAGAAAGAGTTGCAGCTATCACCGGTGTACCGGTAGAGCAACTCTATCAAGCAGCCGAAATCATGGGCAAGTATCGCCCCATGGCCGTTATCTGGGCTATGGGTATCACCCAGCACATTGTCGGGGTGCAGAACGTGCTAACCCTGGCCAATCTCCAGATGCTCCTGGGCAACATGGGCATCCCCGGCGGTGGGGTGAACCCTCTCCGTGGTCAGAACAATGTTCAGGGCGCCTGCGATATGGGTGGATTGCCGGATGTCTATCCCGGCTATCAGCGCGTGACCGCCGAAGAGGCGCGGCTAAAGTTCGAACAGGCGTGGGGAGTCTCTCTATCGGATAAAGTAGGCCTGGCTGTCACCGAGATGATTCCGGCGGCAGGTGAAGGCAAGATTAAGGCTATGTACATCCTAGGCGAAAACCCGGTGATGAGTGACCCGGATACCAACCATGTCCGTCATTGCCTGGAGCGCCTGGAATTTTTAGCCTTACAAGAAATCTTCCCCTCCGAGACCTCGGTCTACGCCGATGTCTTATTGCCAGGGGTTTCATTTGCAGAAAAAGAGGGTACTTTCACCAACACCGAACGCCGTATCCAGCGTGTGCGTCAGGCCATTCAACCCTTGGGCGAGGCACGCCCCGACTGGATGATCATCCGTGACTTGGCCCAACGCATTCTGCGCCAAGGCCAGCGCAAGGTTAATCCAGAAGCCCCCTTCGCCGGCTGGAATTACACCGACACAGCCCAAATCATGGACGAAGTGGCTGCTCTCACACCCATCTACGCCGGTGTCAGCCATGCTCGGCTTGAGGCGGGTGAAAGCCTACAGTGGCCGGTGCGCGGCAAAGATCACCCGGGAACCCCCATCCTTCATGTAGGGCAATTTACCCGTGGCAAAGGCAAATTCCACCCCACCGTCCATGTACCACCGGCAGAGCAACCCGATGAAGATTATCCTATGGTTCTGACAACCGGTCGTGTGCTCTATCACTGGCACGGTGGAGAGATGACGCGGCGCTCCAAAGGATTGTTAGAGGTTTACAACAAGCCCTTAATCGAGATTAACCCCGAGGACGCTCAGCGCATCGGTCTCAATGGTACCCGTAAGGTTAAAGTCACCTCGCGCCGCGGTAGCATTATCGCCGAAGCCTGGGTCACCGGGCGTGTACCTCCCGGCTTGATCTATGGCAACTTCCACTTCCCCGAAGCCTCGGTCAACGAGCTAACTCTCGCCGCGCTGGATCCGATTTCAAAAATTCCTGAGTACAAGGTCGCAGCGGTCAGAGTAGAAGCCTATCATACCACCTAGATCTGCCATAATTTTGCATTCACTAGAAGGGAGCAGGGATGGCCACAATTACAATCAACCAGCAAACCTATGAAGTCCCCGATGGGATCACCGTCTTACAAGCCGCCAGACAGTTAGGAATCTTCATTCCCACCCTATGCGATCATCCCCACCTAACGCCTTATGGGGGGTGCCGGCTGTGCATGGTGGAAATTGAGGGCTTTCGCACTCTACAAGCTGCCTGCACCATTCCGGTCTCGAACAACATGGTGATTTATACCGAGAGCGACAAAGTCAAAAAAGCACGTGAGTTTGCGCTTTCGCTGATCTTTAGCGAGCGGAATCACTTTTGCCCCTATTGCCAAGTCAGCGGTGGGGACTGCGAACTACAAAACGCAGCCTATCGCCTGGGGATGACCCACTGGCCGCTCCAGCCGAACTGGCAACCCTTCCCGGTGGATGCCTCTCACCCATATATTATCCTCGAACACAACCGCTGCATTCTCTGCCGCCGCTGCATTCGCGCTTGTAATGAACTGGTGGGCGTCAACACCTTGGGGGTGGCCAACCGTGGCGCGCGCACGTTTATTATTGCCGATTTTGAGGTGCCCTTGGGAGAAAGCACCTGCGCCTCGTGCGGGATGTGTGTTCAAGTCTGCCCCACCGGCGCCATGATTGACCGCAAAAGTGCTTACTTGGGGAAGAAATCTGAAGCCAAGCATGTGGATACCGTTTGCACCGGTTGCAGTCTTGGTTGTGGCCTAGACGTACTGATGACCGATAACCGCATCCTAAGTATCTACGGGAATTGGGATGCGCCGGTCAACCAAGGTGTCTTGTGCAAAGTCGGACGCTATTATCCACTCGATGACGAGCGTCCGCGGATTACCCGGCCTTTGATGCGTCACGACGGCGAGCTTAAGCCCACGACCTGGGACGAAGCCTTGAATGCCGCTGCACACGCTCTTAAGCGCCAAGCGACCAATAGCCTCGCGCTGGCATCCGCCCGTTTGACGACTGAAGCCCTGTATGTCTTCCGCCGGCTATTTGCAGAGGGGTTACACAGCCCTCTGGCAACCACCTTAAACGGCCATGCCGTGCGCCCCCTGGTAGAGGTTTTGGATGATCTCGGTGAGCCCTTTGAAGGAAGCGTTGCAGATTTAGATCGTGCCACCTCCATCTTGGTCATGCAAGCCGATCTGGCCAATCACCATGAGGTGCTGGGATTCATGGTGCGCCGGTCGCTCAATCGGGGAACCCATGTCGTGATCGCCGATAGCCGAGAAAATCCCTTGGCTCATCTCGCTGAGGTCACATTGACCTTCAAAGAAGGACGCCAAACGGCGGTTATTGAGGGGCTCATGGCGGCCGTGGCTCGTTTGGGATTAGGTCGTGTTGAATATGCTGAGGATGCCGTTGCCAATCTGGCCAATGCGGCTAAGGCAACTGGATTGGCAACGGATGATTTTCTCAAAGCCGCTTACCAGATCACGCGCGGCGAAAAACCGGTCATTGTCTATGATCCTGCCGCCATCAACGATGCTACAGCGATCAAAGCCTTGGTGCGATTAGCCAAGATGATTGGGGCTACCTTGATCAGTCCAAAAGGGGAAGCCAACAGCCTCGCGGCGGCGCAACTCGATCTGGTTGAGCCTCTGCATCAGGGCACGTATGAGGTGGCCTTTGTGGCACTGGGGGACGAAATCCCCAGCGAAGCCCTGGTCGCCGCTTTAGAGCGGATACCTTACTTAATTGTCCAAGCCAGCCGTGAATCGAAACTCACCGCTCGCGCCGATATCGTCCTCCCGGTCTATACCTGGGCTGAAGAAAGCGGCCATTACCTTAATCTAGAGGGCCGCCTCCAAGAAGCCCATCCGTGCCTATCCGCGCCGGAGCAGACTCAATCTAACGAAGCCGTTCTACGCCAACTGGCCGCAAAACTTGGCATTGAAGTCAATGAAGATTGGCGCGCGGCACTTGTGCAACGCGTCGCGCCAGTTGTGATTGCCATATAAGCGTGTTTGCGGGTAACAAAAGAAGGAGATACCATGAGCAAACCCAAAGTCGCCACGGATTGGTTAGCCGGCTGTGCCGGTTGCCACATGTCGTTTCTAGATATAGACGAGCGCATCGTCAATCTAATCGAGTTGGTGGATTTGCGTTCCTCCCCCATCACCGACCTCAAAGAGCCCGACCCCAGCGGCGTGGATGTGGGCATCCTCGAAGGCGGAATCAACAACACAGCCAATGAGGAAGTCGCCCATAAAATGCGCAAACGCTGCAAGATCCTGGTCGCGCTGGGGGATTGCGCGGTGTTTGGCGGTGTACCGGCCATGCGCAACTTTTTCAAGATCGAAGATGCCCTGCGCCGCGCCTACGTTGAAACGGAAAGCACCGACGCGGAAGGCAAAATCCCGAATGACCCCGAACTGGCAAAACCCACCCGGGTTCGTGCCGTAAGCGAGGTCGTAAAGGTAGATGTCTTTGTCCCGGGTTGCCCACCCAGCGCGGACATCATTTATTACGTCCTGAGTGAACTGGCACAAGGGCGCATTCCCGTGCTCAAAGATGAACGCCTCCAATGGCATTAGTGGTAGAGCGCAACAAAACGAGGAGGAAACACCTATGGCTACCGTAACCACCCAAAAGATCACCATTGAGCCGGTAACGCGCATTGAGGGGCACGCCAAGATCACCATCCGCTTGAATGAAGCAGGCAAAGTTGAACGCGCCTATCTTCATATCAATGAGTTCCGCGGGTTTGAGAAATTCTGCGAGGGCCGCATGGCCTTTGAAATGCCGGTGATCACCCCCCGCATTTGCGGCATCTGCCCGGTTTCGCACCACCTGGCCGCCGCCAAGGCTTGTGATGACCTTTATGGCTGTCCCCCGCCACGGCCAGCACAATTGCTACGCGAACTCATGCACATGGGGCAGGTCATCCAAAGCCACGGCATGCACTTCTTTGAATTGGCAGGCCCTGACCTCTTGTTGGGGTTCGATGCCGATCCGGCCACCCGCAACGTGGTGGGCTTGATCCAAGCCAACCCCAACCTGGCTCTGCGGGCGGTTCGTTTGCGTAAGTTTGGTCAGGAAATCATCCACATTCTGGGTGGGCGGCGCGTTCATCCGGTCTTCGCCGTTCCCGGCGGCGTCAACAAAGCCCTTACCTGCAGTGAACGTGATCAGATCCTGGCAGGATTGGACGATGCCATTGAGACCATCCAATTGGGGCTCAAAATTTTCAAGGACTGGGCTGAGGCTAATCAGGAAGATATCAATCGCTTTGCCGTCTTCTCCACCGGCTACTTTGGGATGGTCAAGCCCGGTAACACACTTGAACTCTATGATGGTCAACTGCGGCTTATTGACGCCAACGGTCAGGAGTTGGAATATTTCGATGGACGAGATTATTTGAACTACATTGCCGAGCACGTTGAACCCTGGTCTTACTTGAAATTCCCCTACTACAAGAAGATGGGTTGGCCGGCTGGGGTTTATCGGGTTGGGCCGTTGGGACGGCTCAATGTCGCCGACCGCATCGCTACGCCCTTAGCCGATGCCGCCTTGAAAGAGTTCAAAGCCCTTAATAACGGCAAGCCGGTAGAGCAAACGCTCTATTACCATTACGCACGCCTGATCGAAGCCCTCTATGCGGCAGAAAACGTGCGCGCCCTTCTCGATGACCCTGATATCCTCAGCACCGACATCCTCAACACCCGCCAAGAGATCCGCGGTGAAGGGGTTGGGGTGATCGAAGCCCCCCGGGGCACCCTCTTCCACCACTATTGGGCTAAACCCAATGGCCAACTTGAACGGGTCAATCTTATTGTTGCTACCGGTCACAACAACTGGGCCATGAGTGAAGCTGTGGACAGCGTGGCTAAGACCTACATCACCGGGCCGGAGATTCGCGAAGGACTTCTCAACCGTGTCGAAGCCGCCGTCCGCGCTTATGATCCCTGCCTTTCCTGCTCCACACACGCCGTGGGGCAAATGCCCATGGTGATCGAAATCTTGGACGCCCAAGGTCAAGTGCAACAAACTCTGACGCGCCTGCATGAGTGAAAGTTACGCCTGCTCAGACCTGCCGCTTCCTTCCCCCGACACTTGGGGGAAGGAAGTGTTTTCCTCTTCCCCACATTTGCTCATCCTGGGCATCGGCAACCCGGATCGCCAGGATGATGGTTTGGCATGGCATCTTGTTAACCGCCTCGCAACCGATTGGGGCTATTCGAAGGGGTTGAACTTTGGAGAAACGCTTCCTGTGAACGAGAGGCTTACCCTGCGCACCGAGTTACAACTAACACCGGAGATGGCTGAAGACCTTGCTGCCTACACGCATGTTTGTTTTATAGATGCACATACCGGCGCTCTCCCTAATGAAATTTGCTGGCAGACCTTGCAAGCTGGGTTTCAACCCTCACCACTAAGTCATCATCTGACCCCTCAGTCTTGCCTGGCACTGGCCGAAGCCCTCTTCGGGCATGCCCCAAGCGGGATCCTGCTCTCCGTCCGCGGCTATGAGTTCGGATTTTCACGCCAACTATCGCCGCGAACTCAGGCCCTCCTTGATACGGCCGTTCACCTTCTACTTCAATGGTTATCACCCCTCACTCACCATAGGTAGGATTTGGTGACAATTTGCGTCTGCAATGATTACAGAGGTCACTATAACCCCACCCCTGCAAGATGATAAAAACTATACAAGACTCTGGTCTATCTGTCGTTATAGGTGATAGAACATGGAAGCCAACCTAGTTGCCCTATTGAAGAGCATCCCGTGGTTCATTGAACTCAGCCAGCGCCAATTAGAAACTCTGGCCAGCCTAGCCCATGAGCGTTATTTGGCGCCGGGTGAGGTTTTATTTCAAGAAGGTGATCAACCCGACTTTCTCTACCTCGTCCTAGACGGTCGAGCCAGTGTCGAGATCAGCGTACCCGGTCATGGTTCCATCCGCATCCTCCAGGCGGAGCCACTGGATATCCTGGGATGGTCGGTGCTGACCCCCGTCGTGCGTCAGCGCACCACCACAGTGCGAGCGCTTACCCCCATGCGGTTATTAGCCTTTGAAGGCAAAGCCCTACAACAGCAGTGTGAGATGGATCCACACCTCGGTTATGTCATCGCACGGCGTTTGGCCAACGTCGTTGCCAGCCAATTGCTGGTAACTCGCTTGCACTTGATGGAAATTCTCATGAATTCTTCGCGCGAAACCGTAGGATAAAGTGGACTGTTATAGGTATAATTTGTAATCCCGATGCACGAGTTGCCGGTGACCGAAAGTATCCTTTCCATTGCGCTTAAGCACGCTCAGGCGGCGGGGGCGCAACGCGTGACCGATATTCATATTGTTTTGGGCAAATTTTCCAGCATTGTGGATGATTCGGTGCAGTTTTACTGGGATCTGATCAGCGCTGGCACCATTTGCGAGGGCGCTCGACTGCACTTTCAGCGCCTAACCCCGCGCATGCAATGCCAGGACTGCCATCATGAGTTCGAGGTTAATGACATCCTTCATCCCTGCCCCCACTGCAATAGTTTCAACTTGACCTTGCTCTCGGGTGACGAATTCTATCTAGAAAGCATTGAAATAGAACGCTAACAACCAAGACAAATAATGGAGTAAACGATGGGTAATTCCATTAAAGTACCGGTGGTTGAAAAACTGCTAGATGCCAACGATCAGGTGGCCGAACTCAATCGCCGTCTGCTCGATGAGGCAAGGGTGCTAGCCATAAACGTCATGGCTTCACCGGGCGCGGGTAAAACCAGCCTCATCCTGCAAACCCTGCGCGCGCTGAGCACAGAATTTCGCATTGCTGTGATTGAGGGTGATACCGCGCCGGTCACCATTGATGCGGATAAAGTGAGCGCTTTGGGCATCCCTGCCGTTCAGATTAACACCGGGGGGGATTGCCATCTCGACGCAGTGATGCTGCGCGCCGGACTGGCGCAATTGACGCTCACCGACCTGGATCTCATTATTGTGGAGAACGTGGGCAACCTGATCTGTCCCGCCGCCTTTAAACTTGGGACGCATCGCAATATCCTGGTGGCCAGTATTCCAGAAGGGGACGACAAACCCTACAAGTATCCCAATATGTATCGGGGTGTGGATGTTTTGATTATTAACAAAATTGACCTGTTGCCATACATTGAGTTCGATATGGACTTTTTCCGCCGCGGGGTTGAACTGCTCAATCCCGGCCTGCTGACCTTCCCGCTCTCCTGCAAGAGTGGCGAAGGATTGCAACCGTGGTTCGATTGGTTACGCACCGAAATCTCAATGCGCCGAAAATGAGCGCCTCTCCTCACGGGCTGTATATCCGAATTCGGGGCATTGTCCAAGGGGTAGGATTTCGTCCGTTCGTTTACAAACTTGCCACGCGTTACGGGCTTAATGGGTGGGTACGCAACTCTGCCGCGGGTGTGGAAATCGAGGTCAGCGGGGATGCAAAGGCTTTACAAGCCTTTGTATCAGAATTGAAAACCAACCCTCCACCCCTGGCACGCATTGATACCTTCGAGGTGTTATCTATCCCGCCTAACCACGCCACCACGTTCACGATTATTGGAAGTCAAGACGAGAGCAACGAGTTTCTTCCGGTCTCGCCGGATGTGGCCATCTGCGCAGATTGCCGGCGCGAACTTTTCGATCCCCAGGATCGGCGTTATCGTTATCCTTTTATCAACTGCACCAACTGCGGGCCGCGCTTTACCATCATCCGCGCAATCCCTTATGACCGCCCCAATACCACCATGGCCGGGTTTCCCCTCTGCCCGGATTGTGAGGCAGAATACCATGACCCAGGCAACCGGCGCTTCCACGCGCAACCCATCGCCTGTCCCGTATGCGGCCCACATCTTCAATTTGTAACCTCTCAGGGCGAAATCCTGGCTGAACGGGAGGATGCGCTACAACTCGCGCGGCAATGGCTGGCAGAAGGGCGCATTATGGCCATCAAGGGATTGGGGGGGTTCCACCTGGCTTGCGATGCAACGCGCGCAGAAAGTGTGCGTGAACTGCGGTCACGCAAACAACGGAGCGATAAACCCTTTGCCTTGATGGCATTTGATGCTAATGTCATTGCCCGCCATGCACACCTGGGTGAGGTGGAGCAACAGTGGCTCACCTCGCCCTCTCACCCTATTGTCATCCTGGAACGACACCCCCGCTCACCGATTGCCGCCGAGGTTGCCCCCGGCCAACATTCTCTGGGCTTCATGCTCCCTTACACGCCCTTGCACCTTCTTTTGCTCGAACCTGCGCCGGGTTTTCCTGAGGTGCTGGTCATGACCAGCGGCAACGTGAGTGAAGAACCGATCGCCTATCGCGATGATGAGGTTCATGGTCGCCTGGCATCGCTAGCCGATGGCATCTTGACCCATAACCGCCCTATCTATACTCGTGTGGATGATTCGGTTTTGCGGATTGTCCGGGGTGCACCTTATTTCCTGCGCCGGGCCCGCGGGTTCGCTCCCGATCCCATCCACCTGCCGCGTGAAGTGCCGCCTATCTTAGCCGTGGGCGCCGAACTCAAAAATACCTTCTGCCTGACCCGCAAGCAATACGCATTCCTCAGCCACCACATCGGGGATTTGCAAAATTACGAGACTCTGCAAGCCTTCGAAGAAGGCATCCGTCACTATGAGACTCTATTCCGCACCCAACCGGAATGGTTGGCTGCCGATAGGCATCCCGATTACCTCGCTACCCACTATGCTCAGTCCAGAGCCCAAAGCGAGAATAAGCCTTTACTGCTGGTGCAACATCATCACGCCCATCTGGCAGCCTGCCTGGCCGACAACAGAATCAACGATCAAGATCCGGTGATCGGGTTGATCTTCGACGGCACCGGGTACGGTAGTGATGGCACGATTTGGGGGGGTGAAGTGCTTATCGGGAGTTATGCGGGATATCGGCGTTATGCCTTTCTCAAACCTGTCCCCTTGCCGGGGGGTGATCGTGCCGTCCATCAGGTTGCCCGCATGGCGCTCGCCCATTTATGGGCCAACGGCTTGCCTTGGGATGATGATCTGCCACCTGTGCAAGCCTTATGCGCTGATGAACGCAACGTACTGCGCACCATGTTAGAAAAAGGCATCAACGCCCCTCTAACCTCAAGCATGGGGCGGCTTTTTGATGCTGTTGCTGCACTGATTGGGCTGCGATCCACAGTGAACTACGAAGCCCAGGCGGCCATTGAACTGGAACAAGCAGTAGATGTGCACGAAACTGCGGCTTATCCCTTCCAAATAGAATGGCCCTATCTGGAAATGCGCCCGCTGTGGGAAGCCCTGCTCAATGACCTGCGCCACGGCCTTTCTGTGCCCCGCATTGCCGCACGTTTTCACAATGCCGTTGTTGCCCTGTGCCTTGAGGTTGCCCACCATATCCGCGATGTCAAGGGCATACGCCGAGTTGCATTGAGCGGCGGGGTGTGGCAAAATCAGATCTTGCTTCACCGCGTGGTTCGAGAATTGCAACAAGCCGGTTTTGAGGTTTTGATCCATCGTCAGGTGCCGACCAATGACGGCGGCCTAGCGCTTGGGCAGGCCATGGTCGCCGCGGCGTGGATCGAGGGTAAAAATTATTCCGACCAAGAGTTGGGAGGTTAATCATGTGTCTGGGCATTCCGGGCAAAATCGTCAGTGTTTATCACCAAGCCGGCCTGCGGATGGCAAAAGTAGATTTTGGCGGCGTGTTTCGTGAAGCCTGCATCGAGACCCTGCCCGAAGTGAAAGAGGGAGACTATGTGATCGTCCACGCCGGTTTTGCGCTGAACCGCCTCAGCGAGAGCGAAGCGCTTGAAACTCTACAACTTCTGCGCGAAATCGGCGCATTGAATGAAGACGAAGTGTCTTGAAGAGACGGGATCACCCATGCAAGTTTTACAAGAGTTTCGCAACGCCGACCTGGTGCATAAACTCGCTGCCGAAATCCGCCGTCGTGTTACCCGTCCATGGGTGCTCATGGAAATTTGTGGTGGGCAAACACATGCCATCTTGCAATATGGTCTGGATCAATTGCTCCCCGCGGAGATCGAACTTGTCCACGGCCCGGGCTGCCCGGTGTGTGTCACGCCCCTGGACTTGATTGATAAAGCCATTGCCATCGCGTCCTTGCCCAACACCATCTTATGCTCTTATGGGGATATGTTGCGCGTCCCCGGTTCACAACGTGATCTTTTTGCCGTAAGAGCCGCCGGCGGGCGGGTGCAAGTGGTCTATTCCCCCCTGGATGCTGTGCGCATCGCGCAAGAAAATCCGGATAGGGAGGTCGTTTTCTTTGCCATCGGGTTTGAGACCACTGCCCCACCGAATGCTATGAGCCTGCTTCAGGCCAAGGCTTTGGGGTTAAGAAACTTTTCCCTTCTGGTTTCGCAAGTGCGCGTTCCCCCCGCCATGCATGCCATTCTGAGCGCGCCCACCAACCGCGTCCAGGGATTCCTGCTGGCCGGCCATGTGTGCACCATCATGGGCTATTGGGAATACGAGCCCATTGCGGCTCAATATGGCGTACCGATGACCGTGACCGGTTTCGAGCCGGTAGATCTTTTGCAAGGCATTCTCAAAACGGTCGCGCAATTGGAAGAGGGGCGGGTAGGGGTAGAAAATGCTTATACGCGCGCCGTCACGCGCGATGGTAACCGTGCCGCTCAGCAGATTATCAACCAGGTCTTTGAGCCTTGCGATCGAAATTGGCGGGGGATCGGCCTAATCCCGCTAAGCGGTTGGGGATTGCGTCCTGAATGGGCCGATTTTGACGCCGAAAAACGTTTTAACCTCGGACCAATTCGAACCCAAGAATCGCCTCTTTGCATTGCTGGCCAAATCTTACAAGGGGTCAAGAAGCCTCACCAGTGTCCGGCTTTTGCCACCCTGTGTACACCGCAAGCCCCTTTGGGGGCACCGATGGTCTCCGCAGAAGGGGCATGCGCGGCTTATTATCGCTATGGGCGCGGACTCGAGCAATCTACCCGCTCCCACTCAGAGGGAAAGTCATGACCACAGAAACCAATCTACCCGCATTTGAAGGCCCCTTATGCCCGCTACCGCTGTCCCATACTGAGCGCATTGTGCTCGGTCACGGTAGTGGTGGACGAATGACCCATGACCTGATCCGCACGCTATTCCAGGCTCATTTGGGAAATCCCTATCTGGAATCCGGTAATGATTTTGCCCGCTTGCCTCTCGGGATAGAACCCCATTCGGAAGGGCATCTGATCCTTTCAACCGATTCCCATGTCATTTCCCCTCTTTTCTTCCCCGGTGGCGATATCGGGCGTTTGGCCGTGTGTGGCACGGTCAATGACGTGAGCATGAGCGGCGCCATCCCGCTCTATCTCACCGCTGCGTTCATTTTGGAGGAAGGAATAAGCATTGAGACTTTGGAGCAAATTGTCCGGTCCATGAAACGCGCGGCAGACGAAGCCGGGGTGCTGGTCGTGGCCGGTGATACCAAAGTTGTAGAGAAAGGCAAGGGCGATGGACTTTTCATCACCACCACCGGAGTGGGTTGGCTTCCTGCCCACCACAATCCGCGGGGTGGCGAACAGGCACACCCAGGTGATGTTGTTCTACTCTCGGGGCCGATTGGCGATCACGGCATTGCGGTGCTCAGCGCACGGGGTGAATTGGGCTTTGAGGCCGAGGTTGAGTCCGATGTAGCCCCTCTTAATCACCTTATCCAAGCCGTACTTAAAGCCGCCCCTCACACCCACGTCTTACGTGATCCCACCCGTGGCGGGCTGGCCACCACCCTTAACGAAATCGCCCGGCAAAGCCAAGTGGGTATCCGCATTGAGGAAGCCACCATACCGGTGCGTCCGGCCGTGCGCGCCGCCTGCGAAATGCTGGGATTAGACCCGCTCTATATTGCCAACGAGGGCAAGGTGATCGCTATTGTGCCTCCCGCGGAAGCCGACGCTGCCTTGGATGCGATGCGTCAGCATCCTTATGGTGCCGAAGCCACCCGCATTGGCATTGTAGAAGCCCAGCCTATCGGACGGGTGATTATGCGCACAACGCTCGGTACGCACCGAGTGGTTGAAACATTGAGCGGCGAGTTGCTCCCACGCATCTGTTAGGATTAGCGCGTTGGATCAGAGAGCTTACCCTGCTTAAGACTTTGGGGCTGGTTAACCCTCCAGCCCCAAAGCACGAATCCATTGCGCGCCGTTCCCCTTTTACTCGTAGCGTAAGGCTTCCACCACGTTCAACTGTGCCGCCTGGCGCGCCGGTATCGTTGCAGCCAAAGCACCGAACAGGATCCCGATTGCCACCGCCGCCAGAATGCCAGAACCGGGGAAGAGGTACTCCATCGGGAAACCAAAGCCCTCAAAAGCGCGCACCGCCATATAACCCATATACAACCCAGCCAGGATACCGAAAGCCGTTCCAATAGCCGAAAGGATCAACGCCTCCGAGAGGATGATCGTGCGCACTTGCCGGCGGGTGGCGCCAACCGCGCGCAGCATGCCGATTTCGCGCGTGCGTTCAATGACCCCGATGGCCAACGTGTTTACCATGGCAATCAGAGAGGGGATCGCCAGAAACGCGGCTACCGCATACATGCTGAGAAGCACCACATCGAACAAGCGCCGGTTTTCTTCTACATAACGCTTGCCGCTAAACAATTTGAACTGGGGATAGGATTTGAGCAACTGGGTAATCGCCGTCTCAACGGCTGTGCTATCCGCACCTGGCTTCAAATTGACCTGATAAAAGACATCCTCAGTGCGGCCAAAATCGGCTGCCATATTCTTTTGGGAGATATAACCGGTTGTAGTTTTAGCGTTGAGATAATCAATACCAATCGCCACGACGCGATATGTCTTCTCACCACTGGGCGTAAGCAGGTCAATCTCATCACCCACGCGGATTCCCGCTGTGGCCGCCAGCACGCCGTTGATGATAATGGCGCGTTCGTTTTCCAGGGCTCGAAAAGCCGTTTCGGGATCTCCTTCGGTGATGCTCAATGCATCCAATTGGCGGTAAGCCTGTGGATCAACGCCCAAAAGTCCAACCGCCACATCGTTAACCTGACTGCCGGCGAACCGCAACGTGCTGACTAAAGCCACCCCCGGAATTTCGCGCAGTTTCTGGGCCAGATCAGGTGAAGCGCCGGTATTCGAACCCCATACGGCAACGGTGGGCGGCATGATAAGAAAATCACTGCCCAGACTCTTTTCCAACACCTTGGTAAAGGTTAGGGTAACCGAAGAGAGCACGCTGGCCACCATGATGACCACCGCCATGGCAATCATTGTCGTCGAAGCCGTCACCGTCGCTCGCCCCGGCTGCCGGCTGAGGTTGCCTTCAGCCAGTTGGGCGGTGCCGTTGCGGGCAAAGAGCAGTGCCAGCAAATTGCCAAAGAGCACGGCAATCGGGTTGATTAATGCCGGTGCCATGAGAATGAGCGCACTGACGAACAAAATCGCGCCTATCCCCAGCAGGGCCGCTTGCCCACTGATCAAGATCGCCACGCCCAATACCATAAGCACCACGCCCACCCAGAATGAGACACCTGCCAAACGGCGGAAACTTACCTGTCCAACCGAGGGACGCAAGGCCTCTAAGGCTGTAACGCGTGTCGCCGACTGTGCCGGTAGCAACCCTGCTAACACGGTGATTCCAATTCCCAAGAGTGAGGACGTGATCACCAACGAGGGAGATACTGCCGGCATGCCGACTTTGATGTTCAAAAATTGTTGACCAACCGGCACAATTAATTGCAGAATCAACCAGCCAAAAAGGTAACCGAAGATCAAACCCGCTACCGTGCCCACGACCCCCTGAATCAGCCCTTCAACTAAGATCAGATTGCGGATCGTAGCCCGGTTGGCTCCCAGCGCCCGTAGCATGCCGATATCACGGCGCCGTTCTGCCACAACGGTGCGGAACGTATTGAAGATGATGAAACCACCCATCAACAGCGCCAGAAAGCCCATGAGATTGAAGATGAGTTGGGCATTGCGGATGTTGGTCAAGATCTCCGAACCGCTTTCCAGTGCACCAAGTTTGTAGTGCTCGCCTACCACCGCCATCAGACGCTGCTGAATTTCGGCGCGTTGGGCTTCGTCTAGGGTGGTCAAATTCACGTCAATGACATTGATCTTGCCCGGCAGATTAAGCAGGTATTGGGCTTCGGATAGTGTGACCAGCACTTCCTCGTTCCCGGGGAAAGCGCGTTCGGGAAGCAAACCGACTACCTCCAGGTCTGTGACACCGATCGCCGTCGGTAAGGCCAGTTTATCCCCTACACTTACCCCTACCTCACGTGCCAGAGAGCGGGTGATGACCGCCGCATGGGTATCCTGAGGTTCAAGGAAGCGTCCCTCGACAATGTTATAAATGATCATCTGCCGTGCTACCTCAGGATCAATCCCCTTGAGCACCAGCGCGGTAACGCGGTCAGGGGACTGTGGATCCTGGTCAAAGTAATCGGCGGGGAGGTTGATCAGGCGCTCCAACGAACCCATGGCCACTTTAACCCCTTCGACGTTACGCACTTTCTCCAACAGCGAAGGGTCAAAGGCTTCACCCGTTTTATGGGTGATGGTCACGTCAATCTGCCCAGCCACCGCCATCATTTGGGATTGAAACGCTTGAACAAAGGTGGGCATAAACGTATTCATCCCAAAGATGACCAACACTCCGAACATGATGGCTAGAGTGGTCAAAGCCGTGCGTAGTTTGCGTCCACTTAAATAACGCAGGGCTAATTTAATATGCAGGTTCATACTGCACTCCTTTTCACCCCAAACTAGTCGCCAATTTCTTTCATCTTACCGACAACCACATCCACCTGCTCACCGTTGCGATGTTCCATGACGGTCTCGTCCACAATCTGACCGTCTTTGAGAAAAACAATACGGTCAGCATAAGCCGCAATGCGTGGATCATGGGTCACTAAAAGGATCGTGCGCCCCCAATCCGAAGAAATCTGCCGCAACAACATGGCGATCTCTTCCGAGGCCCGTGAATCGAGATTACCGGTGGGTTCATCGGCCAAGATGATTGCCGGGTCGCTGGCCAGCGCCCGTGCAATGGCTACCCGCTGCTGTTCACCGCCGGAAAGTTCTGCCGGTTTGTGATTGAGGCGATGCCCCAAGCCCACCCGTTCCAGCCACTCCCGCGCCCGCTTAAGGGCTTCATCACTGCGTGTTCCGTCCAGGATCATTGGCAAAGCGGCGTTTTCCAATGCATTAAGGACCGGGATAAGATTGAAGAATTGAAAGATAAATCCCATTTTACGCCGCCGCAGCGCCGTGACCTGATCATCGCTTAATTGGGTCAAATCCTCACCATCCACCATTACGGTGCCCGAGGTGGGGCGATCCAGGCCGCCGATGAGGTGAAGCAAGGTAGATTTGCCGCAACCGCTGGGACCCATTACGGCGACGAATTCTCCCGGCTGAATGGTGAGATTGATCCCCCTCAACGCATGAACCGCCGTTGCACCATGGCCATAGATTTTGACCAGGTTCTGTGTTGAAACGATAGGTTGCATGATGGTTTCCTCCTTTTCTCTTTGCGCTATTTTTCACCTTTGGTGGGTCGGCCACGTGGCCGAAGTTCCGGCTCAGGGATGGGCTGTTTACGCACGTCATCCAACCGGGCCTCAATCATATCCAGCCAGCGCAGATCGGCTTCCAGGTGCATAACCGCCTGATCCAGCAAAAGGATATGGGCTAGTGATGTTGATGGATCCAACGTCATCCGCAAAGCCGCCAGCCGATGCAACTCTTGAAAGAGGCTTGCACGTTGGGTGTAGATTAAACGCCGCGGATCTGCCTGACCCGTGGCCAAAGCGAGCATTAACTTGAGGAAAAATTCATCACGCTGGGGTTCTGCTCGCACCGGTGTCTCAAACCAGCGCCGCAGTTCTTCTTGTCCGGCGGGCGTAATCGCGTAGCGGCGTTTTTCCGGCGCGTCGCTCGGAGTGCTATCATCTTCGGCAATCAAACCACTTTCTTTCAGACGCAGAAGCGTCATGTATATCTGAGCAGGCTTTAGGTCCCAGGTTTCGCGGCCACCGGCCAGTGCCTGAAACGCCTGCAGTAGTTCATAGCCATAGCGGCTGCGTTGACTAAGCAATCCCAGAATCACATTACGTACCGACATACAAAATACTCACCCGTTATCTAATAAACTTGGCAAAAATATATAACAGATACCTATTTTTGTCAATAGACTTGCATCCCTCAAACCGAATGGCTCTCACTCTTAAGACCGCTCTCTACACACCACGGCAATTTCCACCGACCACTTGACTTCGTCTTCGAAACTTGCTACAATGAATGCGAACGTTCGCGCGAACGTTCGCATTACCAGCCACAGAAGTAGTCCCATGGTCAAGAATCGGGTCACACTCAAAGATGTTGCCCGTCGCGCCGGTGTCTCTTATCAGACCGTGTCTAAACTGATCAACCGGCAGATTCGTCTTGCCGAAGAGACCGAACAACGCATCTGGCAGGCAATTCAAGACCTTGGATATACACCGCATTACAATGCCCGCAGCCTGCGTGCTCAACGCAGTTTTACCATTGGCTACTCTTGGCCACCTTCCCCACCGGATGAAACCAACCCCATCCTCGATCAGTTCCTCCAGAGCATGTTCGTTGCCGCCGAGGCGCGTGGATATTATCTCTTGATGTTCCCCTATCACTATGAAGTTGAGAAACAAATAGCCGCCTATGCCGACTTGATTGACGCCGGACGGGTGGATGGTTTTATCCTTTCCAGCGTTGAATACAACGATCCGCGCATTCGATATCTTCAAGAACGCAATTTTCCCTTTGTAGCCTTTGGGCGTTCTAACCCTGAGTGGGTCTTTCCGTGTATTGATGTGGACGGCGGGCAAGGGTTGTATGAGGTCACACGCCATCTTATCACATTAGGACATCGCCGCATTGCCGTTTTGGCCTGGCCGCGCGAATCGCGCGTGGGTAATAACCGCCTCGAAGGGTACCTAAGAGCCCTAAAAGAGTCTGCCCTCCCGATTGACGAAAACCTGATCCTTCGCGGCGAGGGAAAACTGGATTTTGGCTATCGCGCCACCCATCAGTTACTCAACCTTCCCCCCACCCAACGGCCAACGGCCATTGTAGCACTCAATGACTATATGGCTATTGGCGCCATGCAAGCCGCACAAGAGCAAGGAATACGTATCGGCGAGGACCTCGCCATTTCGGGTTTTGATGACATTCCCCTTGCGCGCTATCTCACCCCCCCGTTGACCTCGATCCGCCAGCCAATTTGGGAAATTGGCCAACATGTGATTCAACGCCTGATAGACATTATTGAGAACGGGCAAACCCCTGAACCCCAATGCCTGCTGGTTCCTCCCACCCTTATCGTGCGTGCCTCCACCGATCCAACGGTTAAGGCCAATCCCCTATCCTCAAAGGAGGTGATGAGCCGCTAAAACGACTGCTCGGTGTACCCCTAATGTATCCGTAGAACTGGAGCCACCCTTCTCCCCGCCAGGGTTCATCAGGGTGGCCCCCGCAAGCACGGCATAGGCCGGCTTGTGGGTTTGAGTATAACACAACCATTCCCTCAAACAAACCCGCATGTCGCAAATTTTCGAGGAGGAGAACCATGAAAGTCCTTCGCTTGACCCTGTTCATAACGGCGCTAGTAGCCCTCTTATTAGCCGCCTGCGCGCCCGCTACCCCCCAGGTGATTGAAAAGACCGTCGAAGTGGAAAAGCAGGTCGTGGTGACCCAAGAAGTGGTCAAAGAGGTACCGGCGGAACGCGCCGTCGTTCGTCTCTCCGGTTGGGCCGCCAGCCCAGAGGAAACCGCCTTGCTCCAATCTCTGCTCTTGGACTTCACCGCCGAGAATCCCGACATCGTGGTCAAGTATGAACCCATTACGGGTGACTTTTGGGCCACGCTGAAAACCTCCATCGCCGCCGGGACCGAGCCGGACATTTACTACATGGACATCTTCCAATTCCCGGCCTTCGTCCAGGACGATGTCATGCTGCCGTTGGATGATTTCATGGCCAAGACGGGCACGAAGAAAGAAGAATTCATCCCCTCCCTCATTGACGCCTTTTCGGCCAACGGCAAAGTATACGGCATCCCCAAGGACTTCAACACTCTGGGGCTGTTCTACAATAAAGACCTCTTTGCCAAAGCCGGCGTGGCCGAACCCACCGATGATTGGACCTGGGATGATCTAAAAGCCGCCGCTCAAAAACTCTCTGATCCGGCCAACAATGTGTATGGCCTGGGCGTACCGGCGGATGCTGGACGCTTCCCCATCTTTGTCTTCCAAAACGGCGGCGCCATCATGACCCCCGATTTCCAGGACACTCTGTTAGACGCACCTGAGGCCATTGAAGCCGGCAAATTCTATACCTCATTCCGCGCCGAAAAAATTGGTGCCATCCCCGCTGATGTCGGTGAAGGGTGGCAGGGAACCGTTTTCGGCAAAGGGCAGTTCGCCATGGTTTACGAAGGGGGTTGGCTCATCCCCTATCTGAAGCAACAATTCCCCAACATCAACTACGGCGTGGTCACACCTCCGGCCGGTCCTAAAGGCGAGGGCAACTTGATCTTCACCGTGGCTTACGTCATTTCCAAGAACAGCAAGAACCCCGAAGCCGCCTGGCGCGTGATTAACTACTTGACCAGTGAAGCCGCCCAGAAGAAAGTTATGGAGAGCGGTTTTGCCCTCCCCACCCGCCTCTCGCTCCAGGAAAGCGACTACCTGAAAACCAATCCGGCCTCAGCCGCGATCTTCCGCGGCGCCTTACAGGGTGCCCGCCCCTTCATGTGGGGGCTGGTCGGCTCAGATGTAAACGACCAGATGACCAAAGCCCTGGAGCGCGTCTATCTCGAAAACATGTCGGTCGAAGAGTCCTTCAAGCAGGCCGCCGAAGCCATCCGCCAGAAACTGGCCGAATTGAAATAGTAATGGGTATTGGGAGGGGATAGTAAATCCTATCCCCTCCCCCTATATTCAGGAGGGATTTCAGAATGACCACGCCCTCGACCACCTCGATGATATTAACCGCGCGTCAGAAAGCACGGCGGCGGCGCGAAGCGCTAACGGCTTACACCTTCCTTTTGCCGTATCTTTTCATCTTTCTGATCTTCACCGTTTTCTCCATCGGGTACGCTTTTTATCTCTCATTCACCCGCTATAACCTTCTCAGCCCACCCCAATGGTGGGGATTGGAGGGTTATCGCCGCGTCCTGTGCATTGAATCCTGGTTTCCACGCCCTGAAAATGCTCCCAAGCCGGTCTGCGATGACCTGTTCATCCGCAAGGCACTCCCAAACACCTTCAAATACACCGCTATCGTCGTACCCGCACAGACTCTGATCAGCCTCGTCCTGGCGTTTGCCATGGATCAGAAGATCCGCTTTCGCCGTCTCTTTCGCACTATTTTCTATCTGCCCTCGGTCACATCGTCCGTCGTCATCTCGCTCATCTTTGTTTGGCTGTTCAGCCCGCTCGGGGTGATCAATCAAATTTTCCACCTGAAAATCAACTGGCTCAACGATCCACGCTATGCCTTTTACACCATCATGATGGTGAACATCTTTACCACCAGCGGCACGTTAATGCTCATCTTTCTGGCCGGTTTACAGGATATCCCCATTACCCTTTATGAAGCCGCCGCTATTGATGGGGCTAATAAGTTCCAAATCTTCCGCTATATCACCATTCCCATGCTGCGCCCGGTGATCTTCTTCGTTGTAACTGTAGGAATTATCGGCTGTTTTCAGGTCTTCGATCAAATATATGTGATGACCGCCGGTGGGCCGCTCGATTCCACCACTACCATCGCTTATCTCATTTATAAATGGGCATTCCGAGATACCACGGTTAAAATGGGCCAGGCCTCGGCACTGGCGTTTATCCTTGCCCTCATTATTTTCGTCGTCACCATGCTCCAGCGTCGCGTCATCGAAGGAAGCGGCAGTGTTAGCCAATAAAGGGGATGAGTTATGACAACGATAAGTCACGCCCAACCCCGCATGCTCTCGTGGAGCGACCGGTTGATTTTGTGGTATGACCGCCTTAAGACGCCCCTTTTCTACCTGATCTTAATCCTATGGGCGATCATTTGTGTCGCACCGCTTTACTTCACCCTGGTCTTCAGCCTGAAGCCTGTGGCAAACGCTTATGATCCACCGCTCTTCTGGCCGATTCCCTTTACCCTGGATAACTTCCGCGATGTCATCGGTGCGCTCCCGCTCTTTCCGCGCTGGTTGCTCAACAGCCTAATCGTATCGCTCACCGTGACCATCTTGCGCATTCTCTTCTGCGCGATGGGTGGCTATGCCTTTGCGCGCATGGAGTTCCCCTTAAAAGGATTCTTGTTCAATGCCATGCTGGTTTCAATGATGATCCCAGGTCAGGTGACCCTCATCCCTGCCTTCTTGGTGGTCGGCCCGGGCATCATCCGTGGCGGGTTGAAAATCGGCGATATTACCCTCCCCACTGGCTTTGGATTAATAGATAATCTAGGTGGAGTTATCCTGCCCGGCATCGTCACCGCTTTCGGTGTATTCATGATGACCCAGTTCTACAAAAGCCTGCCTCGCGAGTTAGAAGAGGCAGCCATGATGGATGGCCTGGGGCGTTGGGGCATTTTCTTCCGTATCGTCCTCCCCTTGAGCCAGACTCAACTCTTAACCCTGGCGCTCTTAACCTTCCAAGGCGAGTGGAATGCCTTTATGTGGCCCTTGATCATCCTGCGCACCCCCGAAAACTTTACGCTCCCTCTAGGATTAAATTGGTTCCGCGGTGAGTATTACACCCTGATTTCTAAGGTGCTGGCCGGGTCGCTGTTCAACACCCTCCCCATTCTTATTCTGTTCTTCATCTTCCAGCGCTATTTTGTGCAAAGCATTGCCGGTAGCGGCTTAAAAGAGGGATAATCAACTATGCAACCATCTACATTACACCCCCTTTGGTGCATTGAACAATCCCATTTTGATCCCCAGACGCAGCGTCATTGGGAAACCGTTTTTACCACTGGCAACGGATTATTCTGCACCCGTGGCGTTTTTGAAGAAGGCCACCGCGGGGAAGAACGCGCCGCCTTCATGCACGGCCTCTTCGACGACGTACCCGTGCACTTCACCGAGTTGGTCAACCTCCCGGATGCATTGGAGCTGGAGATTTTTCTGAACGGTGAGCGTTTCTCACTGGAACAGGGACAAGTCCTGGAATTTCACCGTTGGTTAGATATGCGCACCGGACTGCTGGAACGCGAAGTTCGCTGGCGCAGTCCTCAAGGACACACCACCCGGCTCCACTTTGCCCGCTTTATCAGTTTAGCCGATCCTCACCTTATGCTCATTCGCTTTCTCATTCACCCCTTGGATTACCAAGGTGAGATTGAAGTTCGCGCCGGATTGAACGGCGAGACCGATAACCTCCAATATAAACATTGGGAATGGCTAGCCCAGGAAACATCGTCGCAACAGGCCTGGCTGGTGTGCTCAACCCGCAAGACCAATCTGCCCATTGCCCTGGGAGCCCATCTCCACGTTGAGAGTCACACCCCCGTTGAGCGCGCCGGTTGGGATGTGCGCAATCACCCGGTGTTAGTAACCCGCACATTTGCCTCCCCCGAACATCCGATCAGCGGCGAAAAAATTGTCTATATTTACAGCGGACGCGAAACCCCCGACCCACAAAGTGCGGTCAGAGCCCGCTTAGCCCAAACCGAGGCTCCCCTATGGGATCATGCCTGGCCTGTGCACGCCCATACTTGGGAACGGGAGTGGGAAGCATGTGATGTGATCATCGAAGGGGATGAAGAGGCACAGCGCGCAGTTCGGTTCAGCATTTTTCAACTGCTGATCGCCGCGCCGCGGCAAGATGAACGAGTTAGCATCGGCGCTAAAACGCTCAGCGGTTACGGTTATCGCGGTCACGTCTTCTGGGATACCGAGATCTTCATGCTTCCGCTTTTCACCTACACCCGTCCGGAGATTGCCCGTAACTTGCTCTCTTACCGCTGGCACACCTTGGAAGGGGCGCGCCGCAAAGCCCGGCGCAACGGCTATAAAGGTGCCCAATATCCCTGGGAGAGCGCAGCCACTGGCGATGAAGTCACGCCCACCTGGGTGCCCCATTATGCGGATCCAACACGGTTGATTCGCATCTGGACCGGGGATATCGAGATTCACATTTCAGCCGATATTGCCTACGCCATCCACCAGTACTGGCGCGCCACTGGCGACGACGAGTTCATGCGCGATCGGGGGAGTGAAATTATTTTGGATACTGCACGCTTCTGGGCCAACCGAGCCGAGTGGAATCCTGACCGACACCGCTACGAATATACCGATGTCATTGGCCCTGATGAGTACCACGATCACGTGGATAATAATGCCTACACGAATTACTTAGCACGCTGGCATTTGCAAACCGCCCTCGAACTCTTAGAATGGTTAAAGGTGCACGCCCCTGACCGTCATGCTAACCTGGTTCAGCGTTTGGAACTTACCCCCACCGAACTCGCCCACTGGCAGGACGTCATTCACAAGTTGTACTGCCCCTTTGACCCCCAAACCGGCCTGATCGAGCAGTTTGAGGGCTACTTCCAGCGCAAGGATGTACGGCTAGCCGACCTGGAACCGCGCAACGTCTCCATCCAGGTGTTGTTTGGGATCGAGGGCGCCAACGAAACCCAGGCGATCAAGCAACCCGATGTACTCATGCTGCTTTACCTGCTGCCCGAACTCTTCAACGCCGAGGTCGTGCAGGCTAATTATGACTATTACACGCCGCGCACCGACCACACGTATGGCTCCTCGCTCGGGCCATCCATCCAGGCCATCATGGCTTGCCGTGTGGGGCGTCCGGAAGAAGCCTATGAGCATTTCATGCGCGCCGCCCGTGCCGATTTAGACAACGTTCGCGGTAACGCCGAAGATGGTATTCACGGCGCCTCTGCCGGTGGAGTTTGGCAAGCGGTCGTGTTTGGTTTCGCCGGGCTGAGGATTTCAGACTCGGGCTGGAGCCTCAAACCGGCCCTGCCATCCCATTGGAAGCGCATTGCCTTCAAATTCAAGTGGCGCGGGCAACCGGTTTGCGTTGAAGTAACACCGCAAACATCCTCTCAGGTGATGGCATGATCCGCGCTTTTATCTTCGATTTGGACGGTGTGCTGACCGATACCTCTGAATTCCACTATTTGGCCTGGAAACGCCTGGCGGATGAAGAGGGCATCCCATTCACCCGTGAGGACAACGAAGCCCTGCGCGGGGTTTCACGGCACGAATCACTTCGTCTGTTGCTCAAAGGGCGGACTCTCCCGCTTGAACAGTTTGAGGCATGGGCTGAACGCAAGAACCGCTACTACCTTGAACTGATCAAGCAGATCACCTCACGTAATCTTCTACCCGGTGCTTTGGAATTTCTTCAGGCGCTCCAAAAAGCCGGGCTAAAGCGAGCCATTGCCTCTTCAAGCAAGAATGCCCGCCTTGTCGTTGAGCGGCTTAATCTGCTCCCTTGGGTAGATGTCCTGGTAGACGGAACGATGGTTGATCGGAGCAAACCTGCACCGGATCTTTTTCTCAAAGCCGCGGAACTGCTCGGTGAACCACCCAAGGCCTGTGTCGTCGTGGAAGATGCCGAAGCCGGAATCGAAGCCGCACGCGCCGCCGGCATGCGCGTCATCGGCATTGGCCCCAACGAACGGGTGGGTAAAGCCGATCTAGTTCTCCCGGGCCTGAATGCTTTGGGTCTTGACGAGATATTGAGGCAACTGGAAAAAAACGCCTGAACACTGGCTTCTTCCTCCTCATAGCGTTGAAACCCCATCGAACGGGGTTTCAACGCTATATCAGGTAAAATTGAGCCATCACAATCCTAATAGGTGATCACAGAATGGCTTCACTGAGGCTGGCTTATTTCGTTTCTTCCCACGGATTCGGCCATGCCGCTCGCGCCGCAGCGGTCATGGAAGGAATAAAAACTTTTCACCCCGAGTCTCACTTTCATATCTTCACCCATGTGCCGCCGTGGTTCTTTGCCGATACGCTGGGCGATGGTTTCACCTATCACGCTTACCCTGTGGACACCGGTATCGTCCAACGCACCCCCTGGGAGGAAGACCTCTCGGCGACTCTTGCCTTGCTTTCACAACGCCTCCCCTTCCCACCGGATGAGGTCAAACTTCTGAGTGAGCAAGTATGCGAACTGGGTTGTCAGGCCGTGCTCTGCGACATCGCGCCACTGGGCATTGCGGTAGCCGAGAAAGCCGGATTGCCGTCTTTCCTGATCGAGAACTTCACCTGGGATTGGATCCTTGAAGGTTATTTGGATCAAGAGCCCCAATTTGCCCCCCTCATTGAACACTTTCGTGTCTGGTTCTCGCGTGCCAGTTATCACCTTCAGACCATTCCGGTATGTGAACTGCGCCCCTGTCATCTCCGCACGCCACCGGTCAGCCGCAGACCCAAACATTCACGCGCCGAGATCCGTGCTCACTTGAATATCCCTGCCAATGCCCCTACCGTGCTGATCACTATGGGAGGCATCGAACACCGCTATAACGCTCTCACGGCGCTTAAGCGATACCCAGAAGCAACCTTCATCATCCCTGGAAGTGCTGATCATCCGACACGTGACGAGAACTTGGTCCTTCTACCACACCGCAGTGGTTTTTATCACCCCGATTTGCTCTTCGCCAGTGACGCCGTCATCGGTAAGGTGGGATATAGCACCATTGCAGAGACCTATCACGCCGGCATCCCATTCGGTTACGCCATCCGTGAGCACTTCCGTGAATCGGCGTCCTTGGCTGAGTTCATTCGCCAGAATATGCCCTCCGTTCCCATCCCCACCTCTGAGTTTTTGGACGGTACCTGGGTCAAACATTTACCGGTGTTACTGGCGTTGCCCCGCCGCGATTCGCGCTCCATTTCCCCCAACGGCGCCACGCAGATTGCCTCCTTCATCCTCGAACAATTAGGGGTGAGCCATGTGGGTGCCGCTTGAGCCGGCTCGCGCTCATTTGGTGGTTTTGAAATCCCGCTTCATTGCCTCGCTCTACCCCGTTCATTCCGAAAGCGAGGTGCGCACGGTCCTGGCCAAGATACGTACCGAATTCCCAGGGGCTTCTCACCATCCTTACGCGTATGTTTTGGGCGGCGCTTTCCATCAGGAACATTCCTCTGATGACGGCGAGCCCGGGGGCAAAGCCGGTCGCCCTATATTACAGGCGTTGAAATCCCGTGAGGTGGAAGACGCGGTTTTGATCGTAACCCGCTATTTCGGCGGCGTCAAATTGGGCACGGCCGGTTTGGCGCGCGCCTACCGTGAGGCCGCCCTTCAGGTTCTGGAGACTGCGATTCTGGGGCAGAAAATGCACGTCACCATCCTCAGCATTGGTATCCCCTACTCCTGGTATGATTACGTTGAAAAGCAACTGCCCCACTTCAACGCTCATCTTCTAGCCAGAGAATTCACAACCGATGTACACCTCAACCTGGCCATTCCCCACGATAACCTCACCTCTTTTCTGGGGTTCATCGAAACCAGCACGCGTGGTCAAGCCCGGGTAACCATCTTGGAAGAGAATGTAGAGCGTATTGTTCCAATAAAATAAAAAGGACGAGGCACGATACCTCGTCCTTGCTTGACTTGCCGTCATCCTTACTGCTGTTTGGCTTCGGCTTGCTTAGCCACGGCTTCCGCCGCGGCGCGCACGGTCTCCTCATCGGCCAAGTAACGCCGCGAAATGACCTTGAGGTCTTTATCTAGCGAATAGGCTAATGGAATACCGGTGGGAATGTTGAGTTCAGGAATATCTTGGTCGGAAATGTTATCCAGGTATTTCACCAACGCTCGCAGACTGTTCCCATGTGCCACGATCAACACACGCTGACCCGCCTGAAGGCGCGGAGCAATCTTCTCGTGCCAGTAAGGCAAAACGCGCTCAAGGGTCATCTTGAGGGATTCGCATGCCGGTAGCAGTTTGGGGTCCACATGCTTGTAGCGCGGGTCGAAGCGAGGATGCCGCGGGTCATCCCAATCGAGAGGTGGCGGAGGAACATCGTAACTGCGGCGCCAGAGATGGACTTGCTCTTTTCCATACTTGAGGGTCATCTCGGCTTTGTTCAAACCCTGCAGCGCCCCGTAGTGCCGTTCATTCAACTGCCAGGCAATTTCATAGGGCAAATACATCAGGTCCATCTCATCCAGAATGATCCACAGGGTGCGAATGGCGCGCTTTAGCACCGAGGTGAACGCAATATCAAACTCAAACTTCTCCGCCAGCAACTGGCGCCCTGCCCAACGTGCCTCTTCCTTCCCCTGCTCGGTCAGGTCAACATCGGTCCAACCGGTAAAGCGGTTTTCCATATTCCAAACGCTCTGCCCGTGACGGACGAGTACCAGATTTTCCATTGTAGCACCTCTCCTTTCCGACCTAAGATTAGGGTAAGTACCCTGTAATCGCTCGTGAAAATTTACACAAAATTATTATACTTCAAAACCCAATCCATTGGCTTAGATTTTACCGCAGATTTTCTCTCTCGACCGTCCCAAATCCACATCCGTCACCGATTTCGGTTACAATCAAGGCTCAGAACGATCCGAGAATAAGGGCTGATCATGTTTGTCTTCCTGTCAAAATTCCTGCCCCTTTTTGTTTACCCGCTTGGATTGGCATGTGTGCTTTTAGTCCTGGCACTAATGCGTTCATCCGGGCGTAATAAACAATTTCTGATATCCGGCGCACTTATTCTTCTCTGGCTAGGCGGTAACCGCTGGGTTGCCTACAGTTTGGCGCGTTCCCTCGAATGGCGCTACTTGCCACCGAAGGATATTCCTCAGGCTGAGGCAATTGTCGTCCTGGGCGGCGGCACCGAAGCCCCCTCTTACCCCCGCCTGTTTGTGGAAGTCAACGGCGCCGGCGACCGCGTTCTCTTCGCCGCCCGCCTTTATAAACAAGGAAAAGCACCCTATATCTTGCTCAGCGGCGGCTATATCACCTGGCTTAGCCAGCGCGGTAGTACACCGGCAGAAGAGATGGCCGACCTCATGGCACTCATGGGCATTCCCTCAGAAGCCTTATGGCTACAGCCCCGCTCACAGAACACCCATGAAGATGCCGTCTTTTCGGCTGAAATCCTGCGCCAAAAGGGCGTTCATCGCATCATTTTGGTCACTTCTGCCCAGCACATGCCGCGCTCGGTGGCGCTATTTAAGCATCAGGGTTTTGAGGTCATCCCCGCCCCAACCGATTACAACGTGACCGAAAACACCTGGCGCGAACTCTGGCAGTTCGATCTACCCAGCCTGATCATCAACCTGCTACCCACTGCCGATAACTTGGGCTTGACCACTAGCAGTCTCAAAGAGTACTTGGGCATGCTGATTTATCGCTTTCAAGGGTGGCTCTAGCCGCTAGAGCCGTTGTGCAATATATACCTGCCACAATGCGCGTAAAAATGGCCCGGGCGGCAAAGAAGCCAGCACTTGCAAACATTCCCCCCAACCGGCTTGCTCATCTAGGAAGCGAAAGATTCTGGGAGCCGGATTATTGCGGAACAACTGCATAAAGATATCCGCCATGCGATCACCGTTTCGCGACATGACCTGGAGCATAATCCGATCAAAGATATGAAATCGCCTGGGCGCTCGGGGAAGCGCAAAGGGATGATCATAGGTCATCAGTGAACGGACAATGGCCGCGCTATCCGCCTGGATGCGCATAAACGCGTAGCCGCTAGAAGGCTTAACCAACCCGCCCTTGGTACCGATATTGAGAACGCGTTGCCCAACCCTCCGCACAAAAGGATGATCGGTCATCGGGATGATTCCTCGTTCCTGCTCGAGGACGCGATAGCCCTGCACCCGGAGCACCTCTTCGAGATACATACGCAGAGCCTCATCATAGGCCTGATCGTCCAAAAGCGCGGCAGAGAAGAGGGTATATTCTACCAGAGCCTGGTTTGTGCTCCAGGGCAGGACGTACATAAACCGCATGGCGCCGTTCTGCGGGGTGCGAAAATCAAACAGCGTTCCCTGGCCTGGGTCAAAGATGGCTCGATCGGTTTCGATCACCCATCCCTTAAAATGCTGCCAGAGATAATGGTAGCGCCGGGTTTGACGCTCCCAGGACGAGGATGAAAACGTGCTGTCAAAGCCCCACCGACCCCGGTACGCACGCCTTCCAACCTGCACCGTGACCCCATCCGCATCCTGAGCGACCACCTCAATCTCCCCCTGTATAAATGTCACATTAGCATGTTTGCTCAATTCGGAGAGGATAAACCGATAATAATCTGCGCCGCGGATCATATGGTAGGTATAACCGCCCAGAACCAGGTCTAGTTGTTCTTTCCAATGGATCACGCTCAACCGCGGCCAAGAATGAAAATAAATCGGCTCAAATACCGTGGGATAGGGGCTCCAAAAACACCAGGTGCGATCATTACGGGTTTTCTCTTCTCTATCCACAATCAGGATACGCCGATCCCTGAGCGGGCTTTGCACCATGTGATAAGCCAGCGAAAGCCCCGCCGCGCCTGCCCCAAGGATGACATAATCGTACGTTTCCATCCAATAATATCCGCTCTCAAGATTAGATGCCGTGCAGAAAGATTCTACCCTCTTGAGCCGGACATCAAGGTGACCAAGGTTGTACACATCCCCAACTCTGGGATGACTAACGCAAAGCGGGTCAGGTTTGAGCCTGACCCGCCCACATTGCATTGGCCATTATTTTTCTAACATTTGTTAAGCGCCTTGCAAATCATTTCTTGATCCACCGGCAAGCGATCCACCCGCACACCCACCGCGTTGTAAATAGCATTCGTGATGGCCGCTGGGGTTGGGATCAATACGATCTCCCCCACCCCTTTGGCGCCATAGGGGCCCTCTTCTACAGGATGCTCTACGACAAACGAGATGATCTCAGGGGTGTGCACAATGGAAGGCGTGCGGTAGCGTGCCAGCCGATCCGTCACAACATGCCCGTCCTTGACGATAAAGTTTTCGGTTAGGGTGTGACCAATGCCCATAATCGCACCACCCTCAATCTGTCCGCGCAAGCCCAGGGGATTGATGGCATACCCTACATCATTGGCGATGATCATGCGCAATACTCTGACCTCGCCAGTGCGGGTATTGACCTCCACCTCCGCTGCCTGCGCCGCAAACGAGAAGGCAAAGTGCATATCCCCACCTTCACCCAATGGACGCGTTGCGGGCGCCCAATAAGTGTAGGACGTGACCGGGGGCCGGCCACTCGCCAGCATTTCCTCCGCCACCTGTTGCAAAGACAGCGTGTGACCATTGATCTGAGCCAACCCCTCAACGAAGCGGATTTGTTCCGGGGGCACATCATAGCGCTCAGAGAGTTCACTAGTTAGCAATTCCTTCAGTGCACGTGCCGCGTAGCGTACCGCATTTCCGGTCACAAAGGTCTGACGCGAGGCCGTCGTCGGCCCACCGTCCGGCGTCAAATCGGTATCCATTAGAAGCACATCAATGCGTTTGGGCGATTGGTTTAATTCTTCAGCGGCGATTAACTGCAACACCGTAGGCAGCCCTTGCCCCAGTTCCGCCGAAGACGTGCGCACTTGGAACGTCCCATCACGGCGCAGTTCCACTTCCGCCCCGGCCTTATCCGGCGCGCCACCCCCAAGACCGGTGTTCTTATAGCCCACGGCAAATCCCCACGCCCGCACTAAATGCGGTGCACCCGGCACCGGTTTGGGCGCAAAAGGATTGGGGCCACCCAAGCGGCGCATTTCTGCCTCAACCTTTTCGATACACTCTAACAAACCCACACTCTGGCGCAGCACCTGGCCGGTATTGGTAACACTGCCAACCCGCAACGCATTCTTGCGCCGTAACTCAACCGGATCTATCCCCAAGCGTTCGGCCAGCATATCCATGATGCTCTCAATGGCAAACGCCGATTGCATCACCCCAAAACCACGGAATGCACCGGCGGGAGGATTATTCGTGTACATGGCGTAGCAATCCGCCTTAACGTTAGGGATCTCATACGGCCCGGAAGAATGCGTAGTCGCGCGGGTCATCACCTTTTCACCTAACGAGGCATAAGCCCCGGTATCGCCATAAAGTTCGGTTTCTACGGCTGTCAGCCGCCCATCTGATTTTGCGCCCACCTTAACCCGGATCTGGGTCGCATGACGCTTGGGATGGACAATGAGCGACTCGTGGCGGTCAAAGAGCAATTTAACCGGTCGTCCGGTGGCATGGGCCAAAAGTGCGGCGTGGATTTGCCCCGCAATATCTTCCTTACCGCCAAAGCCGCCCCCCATCAATTGGCCGATCACATGTACCCGCGACTCTGGCCAGCCCAACGCACGGGCAATCTGCTGGCGGTCTGCATAGGGGATCTGAGAGCCCACATATACTTCCATCCGCCCATCCGGGGTCGGGCGAGCAATGCTACACTCCGGCTCCAAAAAAGCATGATCATGCATTGGAGTATAAAACGTGTGCTCAAGGATCACATCTGCCTCGGCAAACCCCTGCTCAACATCTCCCTTGCGCACCTTGATGTGCTTAAGCAGATTGCCATTAGGATGGATCTTGGGTGCATCCGGTTGGGCGGCCTGCACCGGGTCGGTGACCACGGGCAAAGGCTCAAATTCCACCTCGATGAGATCCAGCGCCTGGGTCGCAATCTCACGCGTTTCAGCGGCCACTATCGCAATGGCGTCCCCTACATAACGCACCCGTTCTCCTACCCCTACCATAATCGGCCAATCGTAAATCACCAACCCGTGGTTGCGTTCACCCGGGATATCCTCTGCCGTTAAGACCGCCGCCACACCGGGCAAGGCTTTGGCTTTGCTCACATCAATGCGCTTGACGATAGCCGAGGGCACCATTGCCCGCTTGACACGGGCATGGAGCATCCCCTCGAACTGCAGGTCATCGGTGTATTTTGCCCGTCCGGTGACCTTGGCCACGGCATCAGGGCGCGGGTGAACGTTGCCCACATATTTGCCCGGTTTCGCGGCGGGGGGAATCTGCGGCGCCTCTACTGGTGTGCCAGTTTTCATTGCCTTAGCCGCCGCCTTGATGGCCTGAAGAATGGCCGGATAAGCCCCACAGCGGCATAATGTATCCTTAAGCGCCGTTTTGATATCCTCATCACTGGGCTCAGGATTGCGCAAAAGCAGGGCATAAGAGGTCATGATCTGGCCCGGGGTACAGAAGCCGCACTGCAACGCGCCATATTGGATAAAGGCCTCCTGGAGGGGATGAAGTGCTTCTTCTGTGGGCGTCTTTTGCCCCAGTTCGACTGTCTTGGCCAGACCTTCAATCGTTAGAACATGTTTGCCCTGCACGCGTGCCGCCGGATAGGAACACGAGAGCACCGGCTCCCCATCCACCAACACCGTGCACGCGCCGCATTCCATTTCATTACAGCCGATTTTGGTGCCGGTTAACCCTAGGCGATACCGCAACAAGTCCGAGAGCATCTCCCCCGGCACGATGGGCAGATCCACTTCCTGCCCATTTACCCATAAATGTAACCGCTCGTTCATACCGCCTCCACCACCGAAGGTTCCAGGGTGCGTTGCCAGGCTTTTGTGACTACGTCTTCCAATAAGACACCGCTCAGGTGATACCGATATTCCGCGCTGGCGCGCATAGGGCTACTGCGAAAGCGAATCGTCTCACGGATCACCTGTCGGGCTAAGGCAAAGGTTTCTTCCTCACAACGTCGCCCCTTAAAGACAGCCTCCACCGCTACAGCACGCCGCGGCACCGGGCCTGAAGGGCCAATGGCGATCCGAATATCCTTGATGATATCCTCATCCCGTTCGATCCAAACCGCGGTGTTAAGGATCGGCAACGCCACACCCTGGGGCCGCATCACCCGCCCAAAGGCAGAGGCCTGCAAGGATCGGCGTAGAGGGACGTGAAACCCGATCAGGATCTCCCGCCGCAAATCCAATGCGGTTTGTCCCGGCCCTTTGAAGAGATTCTCCAAAGGCTCGAAGCGCCGCCCCTCCAGGCTGGCAACCTCAGCCCGCGCATCCAGGGCGAGCAAAGCGATCATGCCATCTGCCGCCGGCAGAGCATGGGCTACGTTTCCGCCTAAAGTGGCCGAGTTGCGCACCTGTGGGCCGCCGATCTGACCGCATGCCTCGGCTACCGCCAACGCATGATGGCGCACCAACGGTGACTCGGCAATACGGCTTACCGGCACCGCGGCTCCAATGAAGAGATATTCCTTACTTTCTTCCAGCCTTTTCAGTTCGGGGATATGTGTGATGTCAACCAACGTGTGAACCGGCTCGTGCTCGCCCTGCTGAATTTCCAACAGCAGGTCGGTTCCACCCGCTACCGGTAAGGCGGGCCCGGGAGCACTACTCAGGACGTGTAAGGCTTCCTCAATCGAATAAACCAGAACATAGTTATTCCAAAAGCGCATAGGATCGGTGGACTCCTTTCGTTTGACGGCGGCACTTTTCGACGGGCTCACTGGCCCGACGCCGACAGCCGACCCGAGAGACTGCCGACCACCGATTCCTGGGATTTGGGGTTGTTTTATTTATTATAGACGAATTTTCTCCAAATGGTGCTGCCCTCCTTCACGCACACCGGCCATCATCAGCCCCAATTGTTCTGCGGTCGCACTCGGGCCATCCACAATACCGACAATCTCACCTTCATAGATGACCGCAATGCGATCCGAAAGGGCGCGAATTTCATCCAAATCTTCCGAGATCAAAAGAATCGCCGTACCTGCCTGGCGCTGTTCAAGCAAACGTTGGTGGATGTACTCGGTGGCGCCAATATCTACTCCCCGCGTGGGCTGTGAAGCGATTAACACCTTAGGCCGCCGCGAAAGTTCACGCGCCAGAATGAGTTTCTGAATGTTGCCACCCGACAGGTTCTTGACCGGGGTATCCACAGAAGGCGTTTTGACGTTATATTCATTGACCAACCGCCCCGAAACCTCGCGAATAACATTGAAATTCAAGAAAATATTACGCGAGAACGGCGGCTTATGGTGGTCTTCCAAGATCAAATTATCTGCTACGCTGAACTCTTTAATGGTACCATCCCGCAGTCGTTCTTCCGGGATGTAGGATTGACCCAGCGCAATCCGCACTCCCGGCGGCTCGTGTGTGACATCTTGTCCACACAGCAAGATACGCCCTGCCTTGACCGGACGCAAGCCCGCCAACGCCTCGGCCAGTTCACGCTGGCCATTACCTGAAACACCAGCCAGTCCTAAAATCTCACCCGCATGCACTTCCAGTGAAACGCCGCGCACGGCATCTTGCCCACGATCTCCACCTACCACAAGGTTCTCGATCGCCAGACGCACCTCACCAAACTGTGCCGGTGGCCGTTCATATTGTAAAATGACCGGGCGGCCAACCATCATTTGCGCCAATTCAATCTTGTTGGTTTCCCTGGTAGGTCGGGATCCTACCACCCGACCATCCCGCAATACGGTCACGCGGTCGCTGATTGCCAAAACTTCGTGCAGTTTGTGCGAAATAAAGATCAGGGCATGCCCATTTTGGGCCATTTGCCGCAGAGTACGGAAGAGATCCTCCACCTCTTGGGGCGTAAGCACCGCCGTGGGTTCATCGAGAATCAACAGCGCCGCACCCCGATAAAGGGCTTTGATAATCTCTACACGCTGTTGCTCACCGACTGCCAATTGCCACACATAGGCCTTGGGGTCAACTTTTAGACCATATTGCTCACTCAACTCACGAATGCGTTTTTCTACGCGGTCTAGATCTAATAGAATGCCGCGCGAAGATTTTAAACCCAGGGCGACGTTCTCAACCACAGTCAGCGATGGCACCAGCATGAAATGCTGGTGGATCATGCCAATTCCGGCGCGGATTGCATCTTGGGGGGAAGTAAAGTGCTGTTCCACCCCATTGATTAGGATCTTGCCTGCATCAGGGCGATACATTCCATACAATTGGCGCATCAGTGTGGTTTTACCCGCACCATTTTCGCCCAGCAAGGCGTGAATTTCACCCGCGCGAACGTCAAAATCCACATGATCATTGGCCAGCACGCCCGGAAAGCGCTTGACAATCCCGATCATACGCATTTCTTCAATGCGTGCGTGGCCTGTGGGCAAACGACCATCAAGACCAATCGTCTGATTACTCATCCTCACCCGCAATCCGTTTCGTTCAATCCTAGAGGCGGGTGCGACCGCTCTAGGGTCGCACCCGCGTAGCGATCATATACCTTAGTAGGGCAACGGCTTGATCGTACCGTCAATAATGCCCTTGATCACCTCATCGGCCTTAGCCTTGACATCCGCAGGCACCGGCACACGGTCATTGTACTTAATCGTCAAACCGCCGTTGGCAAGGGTCAGGGTATAAGCCACACCGCCCAACGTACCGGCCTTGCGCTTGGCGATCATGTCTTTGATGATCCCGGTGTAGTCATAAACCTGGTTGGCGACCACAATATCGGGAGCCAGGCTGGTCTGATCCCACTGCTGGCCGAACCACTTGGCACCCTTCTCCTTTGCTACACCGATAGCGCCCACCACCGACTGGGATGAGCCGGTCAGCATGTCAGCCCCTGCCGCAATGTGGGTCTCTGCCGCAGCAGCCATCAGCGAAACATCCGAGAACGAACCGGTGTACGTGACCTGAACCTTCACATCCGGCCGAGCCTGCTCAGCCCCATATTTGAAACCATCCACATAGGTCTTAGCATCGCCGGCTTCCACCGGGCCACACACGCCCAAAACACCGCTCTTCGACATCAACGCCGCAATCGTGCCCAGTACATAACCACCCTGCTCGGCGGCTGGGTTATAGGCAAAGACGTTCTTGATCCCCTGATCGGCAAAGGTATCCGTCGCCGTGCCCCAGGCAAAGGTCGTGTTGGGGAACTCCGGCGCAATTTGAGCCACCGAGGTACCGTACTGGGAGCCATGGGCGATCACAATGTCATAACCCTGAGAGGCGTAATCGCGGATCGCCGCCGCTGCATCCGGCACCTTGTACAAATTTTCGGAATAGGCGATCTCCATCTTGGATGGACCACCCAATTCCTGCTGCACCTTCAACAGCGCCTCATACATGCCCTGGCTGAACGCCATATCGGTGATCGAAGAGGGCATGACGATCGCTATGCGGATCGGCTTTTCAGGGGCTTGGGTTGGAGCCGGCGTCGCTGCCGGTGCGCACGCGCTGAGGAATAGAGCGACTAAAACGACCAGCATGAGCAAGCGAGAGAGCACAGACTTCATAGTTTCACCTCCTGAGTGGTTCGGAAAAAGGTTAAACGGGCCGCACTTTAACACTGGCTTTAGCGACTTAACTTCTCCTCCTAAAAGGGATAAAACCACCTCCTTCCGTTAGAACTCGCCACGCTCAAAGGGCTTGCCCAATGCATCCGGCATCGCCGCACGGCGTACCGAGATCGCCAACGCCAGAATCGTCATCGCATAGGGAAGCATCACCGCAAAGTCATAGGGGAAATTCACACCCAGAACCTGTAACCATAATTGTAGCGCATTGACAAAACTGAACAAGAGCGCACCCCCCAAGATACCCAAAGGGCGCCAACTGCCAAAATAAACCAGGGCAATCGCAATGAACCCCATACCGCTGGTCATATTCTCTTGAAAAAGGTTGATCAGAGAGATAGATAGGGATGCACCGGCAATCCCTGCCAGCGTTCCGCCCAGCGTCACCGTGATATAACGGATTAAGTCCACATTGATACCCAATGTATCTGCTGCCTGAGGATTTTGTCCTACCGCACGGATCATCAAACCAAAAGGTGTCCGATATAGCACAAAACTGGCTAAGGGCACAAGAAGGAAAGCCCCGTAAACCAACAGGTTGTGATTAAATAACACATCCCCAAGATAGGGGATATTACCCAAAAGGGGAATTCGCACCGGTTGGAATCCACTAATGGATTCCACCCCGCTCATTGTCTTCTTGAACAGTAAACTGGAAAGGCCCAAGCCAAACATATAAAGGCCGATTCCGCTAATCCCCTGTTCGGCCTTCAATGTTACGCTCACCAAGGCCATGAGCAGTCCCATTAACATGCCCACTCCTGCCGCCGCCAGCAATCCCAACCACAGGTTTCCGGTACGCATCCCCACAAAGAAGCCGCTAAATGCCCCCATCAGCATGATTCCATCCACTCCCAGGTTGTAAACACCCGAGTTTTGGGCAAACGCCTCACCAATCGCGGCATAGAGATAAGGGGTTGCCAACCGCAGTCCGGAGTAAATAATCCCTAAAATGACCGGAACGGTAAAGAGATCACTCATAGGTCTCTCTCCTGCGAGCACGGCGCACGGCCCAGATGCGACTGCTGACCACAAACAACACGATCAAGCCCATCAGTGTATCCACAAATGCCGAAGGCACCTGAACGGCGCGCTGCAATTTATCGGCGCCAACCAATAACCCTCCAAAGAGCACCGACGCCGGGATCGTACCCAAAGGATGCAAATTACCGAAAAGCGCAGCCACAATGCCCGAGAAGCCATAGCCTCCCGAGAGACCCTCCAACATACGCCGCTGTACCCCCATGACCTCAACCGCACCCGCCAATCCGGCGAAGGCTCCGCCTAAAATAATGGCAAGCGCCTGGTAAATCGGCACCGGAATTCCCGCGTAGCGTGCAGCGCGCGGGTTCAGCCCCACCGCGCGGATGCGATAGCCGATCGTGGTGCGCCAGAGGAAGATGTACACCAGGATCGCCATGACTAAGGCCAAAATACTGCCCGCATGCAACAGGGTTTGCGGCACCAAGCGCGGTAGCCAAGCCTGGCGCGGCAATAAAGCGGACTGCGCAATGCGCGTGCCGGCTTCAATCTCTGCGGGGTCAATCATTGGGCCGCGCAAGAGGTAGTTGGAGAGTTGCAGAGCAATAGCATTCATCATGATCGTGCTGAGGATCTCATTCACCCCCAGCCGGGCTTTAAGCACGCCGGGCACCGCTCCCCACACCGCTCCGCTGAGTGTACCGACGATAAGGCACAACGGCAGCAAGAGCCATCCCGGCGCCTGATTAAGCGAGAGCGCTAATGCTGTTGCCGAAAGCGCACCGACAATAATCTGCCCCTCGCCGCCAATATTGATCACCCCACCGCGGAAAGCGATTGTGATTCCTAACCCGACCAGCAATAGAGGTGTTGCCTTCACCAGGGTTTGGGTGACGCTAAACGTACTCCCGACCGCCCCCTGCACCAAAGCCGCAAAAGCCACCCCCGGGTTGGCGCGAAGCAACAACAATATCAACGCCCCAATCACCAGCGCCACCGGTACGGCCAAAAGCGGCAAGATGGCCTCAAAGACCTGATTGAGGGTACGTTTAATCTCAGACCGTTGGGGCATTAACCGTCTTCCTTTCGACCTAATTTTTCAAACACACGATGGGGGAAACAATAAAGCAGGCGACTTACCCGTAAGGCGAGCGGCGACGTAGAACACCGGCTTGCTCATAATTATAACGAAATATCAGACATTTTCAAAGTGACAAATGTCGCAAATATCGTTATTTCCCTCCCAAGTTGTCATACAAGTTGACCAAACAAGTTCTTGGATGATGTATTCTCGGTCGCATAATGCATAAAAGGGCGCCCCCGCTTCATCTCATCCCAAATCTCGCTCCGAGAACTTGCCCGGATTTATGCCGATTGTCATGAGGATTCAAATTTACTCACCTTCATCCTCATTTTGTGAAAGCGAGGAACTCTCCAGCGCTGAAAGATAATCTGCCGTGGTAGCCAAGGGTAAGCGCACCACCAAGCGCCGTACCTGATCGCTCTCACGCCGTACCACACGCAACACCACCACACTCATGTCATCATTCGGACGGCCATGATCCAACCGAATGGCTTGAGAAAGCAGTGTATCGGCTAGGGCCTGAGCCTCAGGATCTTGCTCTTCAAGCATTGCTTCCAGAACCGTGCAAATATCCAACGTGCGTCCATATTGACTGCCGGCTTTGCTTATTCCATCGGTATGCATGACGACCGTGGTACCCGCTTCCAACGGAATCTCGGTGATCGCCGGTCGAATGTTCCGTGCTACACCAATGGGCTGGTCAACACCCGAGATACACTCGACCTGATCTTGATGGGCGACATAGATCGGCGTAGGGTTATTGTGAGTGAGAACGAGCGTGTGAGTCTGTAAATCCGCGCTCAAGATACTGAGATAAACCGCTGCCTGACCATTCCGTTCGGTATAAAGAAAATCCGATGCCGCACGTGCCGCCGCACCATCGCGCACCCCCTCTGCCAGTAAACTGATCACTTTATGCACGACCAGGCTAGAAACAACCTTGGCCTGGCGCCCTGAAGCCTGACCGTCACACAATACAACCGAAAGCCCACCGTTGGGGCGTTCTACCACTTCAAGAGTATCCCCACTTTCTTGGGAGCCATATTTGGTTGTCTTAGCCACTGCAATTTGTATTTCCATCGCTCGTCACCTGCCTGCTTAATTCCGATCCATGCCTTTCTATGGTTTCAACGCCCACAGGTTTTTGGGCTATCAATACCAACAACCGATCACCATTATAATCGGTATTTTCCCAGGTGACATTCACGTAATTTAGATTGGACAGGCGCTCAGTCATGGAACGATATAGAGAATGCGGCCAAGGACCTTGCGACGTGACTCGAAATAACCAACGCAAAAAACGCACATATAGGCTGTTTCCACCTATCGTACTCCCCAATAGGACGGCCAAGCGGCCACCGGGACGTAAAACCCGCCAGATGCCCGTCAAGGTGGGAGAAGCCAGGATAAACGCACCGGGAAACGTTGCCACCACACAATCGAAGCATTCACAAGCAAAAGGAAGCGCCTCGGCGTGGCCCCGCACCAGGTTGAGGGGTACAACCCCCGCCCGTAGCAGACGACGGCGTGCGGTCTTAATCATGGGCATACTCTCATCTACCCCAAAAGTTAGAAAACCCGCCGCGCGCAACGCTATCTGCAAGTGACCCGGCCCAAACCCAATTTCTAAGACGCGCGTTCCACAGACAAAGGGGATTATGGCTCGCACCCATTTCTGCCAGCGTCCGGCTGAGACGACGCTGGCAATCCCATCGTAAGCCCAAGCCAAAGGATGATAAAGCAACCAGAAAAGGCGTTCCATAAGGTATACTTTACGTGCCATCGTTAAAAACCCTTAATCGAGATGAGCGCCTCATGGAATTATATTTCATCCGCCACGCGCAGTCCGAGAACAACGCGTTATGGGAAAGCACCCACAGTAGCGATGGACGCCATCCCGACCCCGACATCACCGAAAAGGGGATACGCCAAGCCCTTTATCTGGCTTCGTTTCTCAAAGCCCCCAGAACACTTCCAACCGATGCGAACCGCGGCGCCGATTGGCATAATCGCTATGGGTTTGGCATTACCCACATTTACTGCAGTCTGATGAAGCGAGCGGTCAGAACCGCCGCCGTTGTTGCACAAGCGCTGAGTCTTCCACTTTATGGGCATTTAGATCTCCACGAAAATGGGGGAGTCTATTGGCAAGATCCCGAAACCGGTGACTATGTCCTTCAAGCCGGCCTCTCACGCTCAGCTCTCCTGGCACTCTACCCCGAATTAATCCTTCCCGCTGAGGTTACCGAGCAGGGATGGTGGAACCGCCCCTTTGAAACCGAAGACCAGAGTCACATCAGAGCCAAACGTTTGTGGCAGTGGTTGCTTGAACACCACGGCAATACTGAAGACCGCGTGGTCTTTTTCAGTCATGCCGGTTTTTATCATACCTTCCTAACCACTATTTTGGGCTTGGAGGGCTTAGGAAACGCCTGGTTTTCTCTCAGCAACTGCGCCATCACCCGCCTGGACATCGCACCGGATGGGGTGTGGATTGCCTACACCAATCGGGTGGACTTTTTGCCCGATTCTTTGCTATGAATCAGCCGGTTCCGCCTCTTCCACATCCACGGAATTCTTAGACCGATCCATCGTTGCAAACAGGACAAAACCCAGCAGTTGAACCCCGCCGCCGATCCACAGCGCTACCGGGAGCCCCAACCAATCTGCCAACGAGGTTCCTAATACCGGTGCGACCATCGAGGATATATATTGCAGTTCCTGCGCCAGAGCAACGAACGAAGCGCTGTATTCCATTGGAACGCGTTTCATCAATTCATCGAAGAAAACCAAGTTCAAACCCGCCTGAAAAATGCCGGTAATCCCCGCCAGAGCCGCAATAAGTTCAACCCGTCGGGTCAAGGCTACCAGGATGGGATAAATTCCCACACCAAAGGTCGTCCACAACAAGATCCAACGCGTCCCACGCCGCCGCGATTGTGCTGACCAGAAAAAGTATCCCACCATCAAAATAGCCGTTTGGGCGGTATTGATAGTGGCAATCCAACCATCGGATGCGTGGACCACCCGCACAAAGTAGAGCGGAAAAATCGGCGTTACCAGCGCCGAACCGGTTAAGAAAATAAACCGCCGCGCCACGAACGATAAAAAAGCGCGTTCATTGCGGAGGATATGAAGATACCGTGCTAAGCGTTCCTTGATCCCCTTGGGCTCTTGTTCCTCATTGACGGGCATCTCGGGTAAAACAATCTGGCTGGAAAAGTAATAACTCAATATACCCGCCAACCCCAATCCCATAAACGCCAATTGATAATTCAATGGAAACGCGATGCGGTCCAAAAGTTGCCCGATGAGAAGAACCGCAACCGAGGTTGTTACCCCCAGAATAGACCAGCGCCGTGTCATCAGGTCAAAGCGGTAATTAGGACCGGCTACCGCGTTCATCACCACCGAGAATGTGATCGAAAGCATCGTTTGAGGAATGGTCGCCAGTGCCCACAAGAACAAAATGCCGCCCACCTGCCAGGACGGTGGGAGCACCAGGCTTACCAACCCAATCAACCCATACCCCAGAATGTAACCCATCCGGGAGAGGCTGAACCAACGCACGATATTACGTTGGCGCTGAAGGAACTGCCCCATGGGTAAAGCCAGCACCAGCCCGGTAAGGGCCGGCAGGGATGAGAGCAACCCCACCTGAAAACTAGACGCCCCTAAGCGGGTCAGAAAGACCGGCAAAAAGGGAGCCGCCGCGTTAGCCAACCCTACCGCAATCGCATCTAATTCAACATTGCGAAAATTGCGCCGCTGGATCGGATTGAGTTCGGGTGGACCGGCAAGAAAGCGTCGCAGACTCACCACACCAAGCCCTTTGGATCAAAGTTGAATATCAAACTCCCCCACCTCAAGCACCACCGGCTCGGTTACCTCCACATCAAAACGCGCGAGCCAACGATAGAGTTCGAGCAAGTAACGCAACCAGGCCTTAAGACTCGGCGCTTCGGACGCGGCTTTTAGCCATCGCTGTTCCAGATATGGAATCTGTAAGGCCGCCGGAAAACGAGGCACCGAACGGGCTAATAAAAGCGTTTCCAGATCCCAGAGATTAATATCCCCGGAAGCATGAGCGCTAAACAGGCGATGTCCTTGAGGGTGGATCCACAGCCCTACACCCGCCGAGGCCGGATCCGTTAAGCGCGAGATCACTTTACCACTGAAAATATTCCAAGCCGATATAGCACCTTCAAGATCGGTGCTAAATAATAACTGTTCTTCAGGGTGAAAATACAAGTGGCTTAAGCGCATCCCCTCACACGTCACTTCCCACAACCGCCGCCCGTTCACGATGTTCCAGGCACGCAACCAACCGTCACGGCTATACGAAGCCCCCAACTGTCCCGAACTAACCGCCAGAGCCAGCAAGGTCTCGCCCTGATCTGGGAGTTCGGCCACCAGGGCGCCGTCCATCCATCGCCACACCCGAATCACCCCCGCTGAACCGGCACTGATCAACCTTTCACCATCTTCGCTGATGCCCAAGCCGAACAATTCTTCCCCATCCGGGGTTGTCATCAAACGCAGTTGCGGACCGAAAGGAAATCGCCATACCCGAATGGTGCCGTCAAATCCGGCGCTAAACAGCACGCGTCCAGCAGGATGCACCACCAGCGCTCGGATCAACCCCTTATGACCACTGAGGGTTTTTACTAATGCCCCATCGCTCATACGGAAAATGCGAATGGCATGATCATTGAACCCGCCGATCAAATAGTCACTTTCGGGGCTGAAGGCCAGTACCCGGGGTTGCCCCAGCATTCCGCCCAAACGGCGCGGGGGCAACTTTGAATCCACCAGGTCCCAAATCCAAAGCGTGGCATCTGTGGTCCCTGCCGCCATCCAGGTGCCTTCGCGATTAACTGCAAAACTCATTAATTCGGTAGCCATCGGGGGACGAAAGACGGCTATGCGCTGCACTTGGGGCGGGTTAAGACGGCAGGTTTCGGCCAGGCTTGATAGTGTGTTAAACGCTTCACGTTCCTCGCCGCTCTCGGGCTGCCACCCCTTTTCTTTTAGCACGTGTAAAATCTGCACTCCCCAATAAGGCGGTGCCACCTGAGCAATTTTCCACAACTCAACCCATCGTTCCGCCCCGGCAAGGTGAGCCATGAGAGTCTGCCAATCGGCATCGCTCAGGTCTCGCACCCCTCGCACCGCGTGCCCCCGCTGGACGATGCTCAACCAACCCACCCGTCCGGTATACCGGCTTAGATGAAGCAGACGCCGCCGCACCAGAGGTGAAGCCTGCTCATAGGCTATGGCCAGCAAGCGCTGATCGAGATCCAGCGCCTCATAACGCTCCCACTGCTGGGTAAGGAAAAAGAACAAGGCTCGTTGTACCGCATCTCTCGGTAGGTAACCCCGTTGGCGCAGGATTTGTAACACCTGGCCGTCCTCATATTTCAGAAACAAGGTACACAATGCCTCTTGAGCAATCTCGCTGCCAGCCTGGGCCGCCTTATCCAGAAAATGTAAAAGGATCTGCCGTTCGCGGGAATGCGTAAAGCGCGTATATCGGTTGATCAACGCGTCCACGCCTTCTTCGGTGGGCGATTCCAGGGCTCGCACAATGTCAATCCATTCTTCCCAGCCCTGTCGCCGCGCTGCTTCAATAAGTCGTGAGCGAAAGCCGGCATCCTGGGACTCCAGATATGCCTCGGTGATATGGAGGCCCAAAGGGTCATATTGACCATAGGCTTCGGAATCCTCATACAAGAAACTGAACACGGCCTGCAAGCGGGGACACGAACAGGTCAGGTTGTGTTTGCGAATGACAGCCACGGCTTCCGTGTTCGCCGCATTCACCGCCAGGTCAAACAACATAGTGCGGCTAGAATCGCGTCCCTGCTGAGAAGCTCGTCTGGTTAAGGCTTGTAGTGCAGCCGCACGCATCTCCTTGATTGGACAAACGCGAGCCGCCGCACCCAATATCAAATCGGCCTCTGGACTATCCGCCTCTTCCAAGACGGCAACAGCTCCTCGCAAAACCAGCGGCTCAATCCATTCCGGCGGGGACTCCATCCACGCAGAAGGATGGGACAATAGGTGTTGCAAATGCTCCCAACACAGCGTCATAGATGTAGCCTCATCCAATGCATTGGGTCAATCCCCGAAATGCGCACCCTGCCGTTCATATCAATCATCACTTCAGATTCGGGCACCTGCTCCAAATCTGCCATCGAATAACGCGACGTAAGAAAGTGCACAGTCTTGTTTGTCGAGCCCAGCAATCCGCGGGCTAAACGCCGTTTGGCCTGATACCGTCCGGCAATCACCACATCCAATTGGTTCAGGACAGCATGCCCCCACGGCAAGGTCTGCACTTCTTCCCAAGTGTAACCCGTAAATAATATCACCGACCAAGGTGTTCTGCGACGCACCTGTGTTAGGAAATCCACCAGCCCCTCGCCTTGTTGCAAAGGCTCGCCACCGCTCAGGGTCAGCCCCTCGCTTTGATCAGCATACGGCATAACCGCTTGCAACAACCCCTCCACCGTCCACACCTCGCCCCCCTCAAATGGGTGCGTTTGGGGATTAAAGCACCCCGGACATCCCAGTGTACACCCCTGAAACCAAATCACCGTTCGCAGCCCCGGTCCATTGGCTCGGCTTAAGGGCTCTATGTGGTGAACGCGAAGGGTCCCAACAGACATGTTCATTTCTTCGTGCTACCCACCTCAACCCGACCCACTTCTTGAACGCCGGAAGTAGGCGTTTCATGTGCCTCAGCCGTCATCTCCCGTTGAATGACCTCGCCGCCCAAGGCCTCTTCCAGGGCTTCGGTTAAGGATAGGCAGGCCTTGCCCTTAACACCACGCACCTGAACCGAAACACGCCCCTGGGCATCAATCGTCACTTCAATCTCTTCGATCTTCATTTGCATCTCCTCACTAACCGACGCGGCGGAGCAGTAACCGGATCTGCCCCGCTTCATTGGATTCTTCCACCAAGGTAAACCCTTGGGCTTCCAACTGATCACGGGCTGCGTGATAGGCATAGCGTTGGGCTAGTTGACGCTTGAAATCCTCGGGCTTGACGCCCATAACCCCGAACCAGTCCGCCACTATCTCATACACACCTTTGACCTGACGAAAACCGATCGGGTAACTTAGGCGCGGTTGAACCCGAATCTCTACCGCTATCTCTTCACCCCGCACACTGCGGACTTTTAAGTCGCCCTCTTCGGGCTCAAAGCCCAAATCGCGTAGGGCAGCAAGCAGGTAACGTTTCTCAACAAAATGGGTTTTATAACGCGATATGTGAGACATAGGCAAAACCTCATTTAACCCCTCAGGTAAGACGCACCACCGGCACCGCACTTAAAACCCGGTGTTGATGAAGAAGATCGCGTGCATTAATCACCAAACGCTTCTGGGCATCTACGAAAAACTCGACCTCAAACCGAGGTTCACCTTGGCTGGCAGGGGGATCGGCCACCAAAAACGTGGGGTTATTTTCATTCATCCAAAACAGCGTTCGTGCTTCCTGCTCTTGAGGGCTGAGCGGGAGCAAACGTACGGCGCCGCCGGGGTCAAAGATGATCTCTACACTTCCCTCGATTCGAGGACGCGAATCGCCTATTTCAAAGATGGCCAACCCGAGCCGTTGCTGACCCTCATAAGCCGCCTTGATGGTTAATCGTGCCACGGGTTCGGGCGTTGGGTAGGGCGTGCCTTTGGGCACAATAACCCGATAGTCATATTTTCCCTTTTGAGGGTCAATATAGCGAATAGCATAGTCATGTTGGATGTAATCAAAGAGTTCCACGCCCCCAATGAACGCCGCCGTTCCTAACGCCACGGCTTCTAAGGGCCGGTGCAGCAGCACCCGCTCGCGGCCAAACCATTGACGCAGCAATTGCTGCACCGCTGGGATGCGGCTGCTGCCTCCGATCATGAGCACCGCCTGGATTTGATCTTCGTCATACCCGCGCTCACGCGCCTGATTTAGGGCAAGTTGAACCGTGCGGTGAATGTCGGTGAACAGTCCATGCGCATCCAGCAATTGTTCAAAATCCTCGCGCAAAATACGGAACGAGAGTACACTGCCATCGGATAAAGACAGGGCATCTAAAGAGGCTTCCTTATCAAACGAAAGCCGTTCCTTGATATGCTCACTGTATACCAGCAACTGGGTGCTGTGTTCACGCACCGCGGGTTCTTCCTCGCTTCGATTATTGAAGCGCAAAATTTCTTGAAATAGCCATTGGTCAATTCGCGCCCCTCCCAGGTCACGTCCTGCCTTTCCCAATACACGGCAGTGGCGCCCGTGGGCATCGGCAGATTCGCCCAGTTGGATGACCGACACATCCAGGCTTCCCCCACCAAAATCAAACACCAGATAAACCTGGCCGGGTTGCAGGCTCAATCCATACCCCAACGCCGCCGCCGAGGGCTCATCAATAATGCGAAAGCGGCGAATCCCCAAGTCTTCGGCCAGAGCCAACAGCCAGTTTTCGTAGTGCTCAAAAGCCTCCACCGGGACACTGAATCCAACTTCCTCATCAGGATGCAACTCTTCCAGGGCAAAAAACAGCACCGTGCGCAGAAAATCGCGTCCGGCATCGGCAGGACTAATGTCGCGCTGGCCAACCCGCAGACGTAAAGGTGAACGATGGCTGATATAACGCTTCATCCAGCGCACCGTCCGGGGCGAGGCATATAAACCGCGCTCAAATACTTGCTGACCGATCCAGTAATCCTGCTCGCTGATATAATGAATAACCGAGGGGATATAGGAAATAACCCCGCCCTCACTTTCCTGCTGACGCCCGTACTCCGGTAAATGCAACACCTGTGACTGCCGGACTTCAGTATCCCAGAAGGCCAGTACGGTATTTGAGGTACCAAAATCAACCGCTAATTTTCGGCTCATTTTTTAAACAATTAGCCAATACAATATTTACCCACACGACAGCGCAGGCTCGATTTGATTATAACGCAGCGTCGAGCCGTTTTTATCGGTGGTTTCTCAACCTGCTCACGGCAAGTTATGGCTCAACCGGATAACCTGCCTGAGTCCAAGCTGCAAAACCACCTAAAATCGGCTTCACCTTCTGAAAGCCCTGGTCTAAGAGGTACTGCGCCGCACGGGCGCTCGATTCTTCAGCCGGTCAGGTACAGTACGTGATAATCAAGCGCGATGGGTCAAGTTCGTTGATCCGCTGTGGCAATTCATTCACCGGAATATTGAGCGCACCCGGAATGTGGCTGGCGGCATAAGCACTGGCCGGCCGCACGTCCAGAAAAACGGCGCTTCCTTCATCATATGCGCGCTTGGCGTCCTCAAGAGCGATCCGCTCAACCTCAGGGTAGGGAATACCGGCGGAATTTCCAACGGTCGTTGTTGGCTGAGATCGACTCTGCGTCAGGAACCCCCACGCCCCATACAGCATCAATCCTAAGCCGATCAGGATAAACACCCAAGGCGCAATACGCCGCGAACCTCGTGTTTGGGGTTGCTTCTTGGTCTTACGGGTCGTTTTCATAGCGGTTATTATAACAAAATTTATCATTATTGGCGTGAATTATCGAGACCTTCGCTATGCTCCACGGCTTTCAGATCCACTAATTCGAATTGACCCAAGGCCACGATCAAATCGTCCCGCCGTAAGATGAGCGCTTTACCCAACTGCCCCGAACCAAGGGAGACTTCTTCCGGCACGAAGACCCCCGGATCCACCAAGACACGCAGATGTGGCGGTAGCCCAAACGGGGATACACTACCCGGTGCATATCCGGTGACCCGGAGCACTTCTTCATCGCTTGCCAAAGTCACCCGCCGATGTCCCAGATAATGCCGTAAGGTCGGCCAGTGCACATGATATCCCCCGGGAATAAGCACAACCACAAAGCCATTTTCAGCCGTGCGAAAAAGCAAAGTGCGGATCACCTGATGAATTTGCTGGCCACGCTCAGCCGCGGCTTGGGCTAAATCCTGAGGTGGTTGGGGGTGAATAAAAAGGCGATAGGGGATCCGTTGCGCGTGTAAATAGGCTTCGGCTGCAGTGGGCATATTTTCACTCAAAACGCTAACGTCAGTTGTTGCGCCGGATGTCGCCCATCCAGTAAAAGATAGGGGGCCGCTCGCTCCGTATTCACACCTAACTGACGCAATTGCTGCAAATCGCGCAATCGAGAGATGCGGCGGGCGCGGATAATCGCCTGGGCTGATTTTGGCCCGATTCCCGGGATGCGCAGCAGTTCCTCCCGTGAAGCACGATTGACCTCCAGGGGCTGGGTCAAGTAACGTTGTGCCCAAGCCGTTTTGGGGTCCACCTCAAGCGCCAACCTGCCATCTGGATTCAAGGGCAGTTCATCAAAGCGAAAACCGTAATCGCGCAGTAGAAAAGACGCCTGATAAAGGCGTAATGCACGCTGAGGGTTTTCCGCCGGATGGTTTTCCAGCGGAGTATCTTCAATCGGGCGAAAGGCTGAGTAATATACGCGGCTGAGCCCTAACTGGCGATAAAGATAAGCCGTCGTTTGAAGTAACTCGGCATCTGTTTCCCCTATTCCGACCACAAACTGGGTACTGAGCGAGATCCAGCGCCGATAAGGGTGATTCTGATGTTTAAGTGCCGCTTGGTGGGCTAATTGCAACGGTTCTAACAAACGGTTTTGCGGCAATTTGCGCGGCGCCCATTGCCCCAGGTATTGGTTTCCCGGCATTTCTAAGTTGATCGAAACGCGTGAGGCTAATGCCACCGCCTGTTCCACCTGCGCTGGTTCGGCACCGGGCATCAGTTTTAAATGTAAGTAGCCTTGAAATCCCAATTTGTTGCGCAATACTTCCGCGGTCGCGATCAAACGATCCTGGGTTCGAATCCCTCCCCCGGCAATCCCTGAGGACAAAAACAGCCCCTTAACCAAGCCGGCATTGTAGATTTGAAGAAATGCCCGCGCCAATTCTTCGGGCTGAAAGGTTGCCCGCCGGAAATCGCGCCCGGCACGAAATGGACAGTAAGCGCAGTTATACTCGCATACCGAGGTCAACAGCACCTTAAGTACCGGGATTTTCCGCCCACCCTGTAAAGTTACATGACTAATGTTATCTAAAAGACGCGTGGCGGTCGGGGTAGACCGTGCCGTATGACAAGCGGGCAAAGTTTCACCCGTGGGATGCGGCTCGGCGTCAATTTCTAATCCCTCATCTTGAGAAAGCAAGGCAAGTTTTTGCAGCCAGTCCATATCAATTTGATTATAGAACATATTTTCCGCAAATACAATCCTGGTGTTTTAGACCAACATCATATAATCCTCAGCCAGTCTGTTATACTTGAAACAAAGCGTTGCTTCCAGGATGATCGGTCCATGGTCATTTTAGGCGCCTGGAAAGGGTATAAACTGACTCTTAGTTTCAAGCCCAGCGGGCTGACCGTCAGTTTCGAGCACGGCAGCCAGACCACGGTATACGGTTACGACCGTGCAGGACGCCTCTGGACAGGACTTGAAGATGGAGTCTCTTATCGCCGCGGCTTGGATGGGAAAGTCATCGCAAAATGGCGCCAAGTTGACAATTTACCGGCACGGCGTTGGCTCACCCCTACCGAAGCGGAAGGATGGATCCATCGTGCGCATCATCAAATGAGCACCCTGCTCACCGCCATCGAAAATGGTGAGGCACACCTGGAGCGTCTGCTCTCGGATGACGATATAGAGATTTTAAAAACAGCGGCAGGATTTGACCCTCAACGTGCTGCCGCCGATGCAGCCCAGTATTTTCAGGTGTACAAACCTATCGGTATCCTGCCTCCCGATCAATACATGGCCGTGGTGTTACAAGCCACCGAAGGATGTTCCTTCAACACCTGCACCTTCTGCAACTTTTACCGTGACCGTCCATTCCGCATCAAAACGCCTAAAGCCTTTAACCATCACATTCTAGCCGTCAAGGCTTTCTTGGGACAAGGGCTGAGCCTACGTCGCACCATCTTCTTGGGAGACGCCAACGCCTTGGTCGTGCCCATGCCGCGTTTGGTGCCGTTATTCCAAAGTGTTCATCAGCACTTCGATGTCGAAGCCCTGGGTGGAATCTATGCCTTCCTAGATGGTTTTAGCGGCGAAAAGAAACACCCGGGCGATTTCGCCCAACTAGCCGCGCTGGGCCTCAAACGGGTCTATATCGGCATGGAATCGGGCAATGCCGAGTTATTGCGCTTCTTACAAAAGCCCGGTGAGCCCGAGGATGTCATCCGCACGGTCGAAGCCCTAAAGAGCGCTGGCGTAGCCGTTGGGATCATTATCCTATTGGGCGCAGGCGGGCACGCATTCGCCCGTCAACACGTTGAAGACACCGTCCAAGCGCTCAACCGCATGCCGCTCGATATGGAGGATATTATTTATTTCTCGGAACTGATCGAGAGTGAGGGCATGCCTTACGTTCAACGCGCCTACGAGGCAGGACTGCGCCCGCTTTCGGCTGAAGAACGCCTGTGGCAAGGTCAGCAGATTGAGGAAAGTTTAACATTCAGCGAAGAGCGCGGCACGCCCCACATCAGCCGCTACGACATTCGTGAGTTTGTATATTAAGTTCGCTATGGGATGGATCTACCTCCGTTTCCACGGCTGCCTGAACGATTTTCTTCACCTGACCCAACGTGAGCAAACGATTAACTACTGGGTCAAGGAAAAAACCGCGCTTAAGCACATCATCGAGTCCTTAGGTGTCCCCCATCCCGAGGTTGGGTATGCCACCGTCAACGGCTACCCCCAACCATTGACCTATCACGTCCAGGATGGCGATGACATTCACGTGCATCCATTTACCCTGAACGGTAATGATGCCTCCACCCTTGATCCTCGCTTTGTGTTAGATAACCACCTAGGCAAACTCACCCATTATCTGCGGCTGTTAGGATTTGATGCCCTATATGATCCCAATTGGCAAGATCGCGACTTGGCATTAATTGCCAATCGTGAAGACCGCATCCTTCTCACCCGCGATCGCGGCTTGCTCAAGCGCAATCTTGTGCGGCGTGGCTACTGCGTGCGCGCCCACCATCCGCGCGAACAAGTCTTCGAAATCATCAACCGCTTCAACCTGAAGCGCTTAGTAAATCCCTTTCAACGCTGCCCCCGCTGCAATGGATTATTGGAATCGGTACGCAAGCAAGACATTTTAGATCGCCTAGAGCCGCTGACACGGTTATACTATGATGAGTTCGATCGCTGTACGCAATGCGGTCAGATTTACTGGAAAGGCTCGCATTACGAACGCATGCTCCCTTTCATTGAGAAGGTCTTAAATTACTGCAACGGAGATTCATCATGAACGCTGTGCTGCCGGTAGGAAAACTACCGCATCACCTTCTGGCCGACCTGCTGGCACAAGCCCCCAGCCAGCATGAGCGCGTCCTGTTAGGGCCCGGTGTTGGCCTCGATTGTGCCATTCTGGATATGGGTGATACGGCTCTGGTGCTTAAAACCGAACCGATTACCTTCGCCACGCAGGACATTGGCTGGTATGCAGTGCAAATTGCCAGCAACGACATTGCCACGACCGGCACCGTGCCACGCTGGATGCTGGTGACACTTCTCTTACCCGAGGGCAAAACCACTCCGGAACTGGTGACCACGATTGGACGGCAAATCTTTCAAACCTGCCAGCGGCTGGGAATCACCCTGGTCGGTGGCCACACCGAAATCACCTATGACCTGCACCGTCCCATTGTTGTGACCACGCTGATCGGCGAAATCGAGAAAGCGCGCGTGATCACCCCGCGCGGTGCTCGCCCCGGAGATGTGGTGATTCTGACCAAAGGCATCCCGATCGAAGGATGTGCAATCCTCGCCCGAGAGTTTGCCCCCCGCTTGGAGAGAATCCTAACCCCAGAAGAAATCCAAATAGCCCAGCACTTTATCTACGAACCGGGTATTAGCGTGTTACGAGATGCCCAGGTGGCTATCGCCGCTGGCCGGGTCACCGCCATGCACGATCCCACCGAAGGTGGATTGGCAACGGCGCTGTGGGAACTCGCCGAAGCCGCAGGAGTCCGCTTGCGTGTGGATCAAAGCGCCATTCCCATTCCACCATTAGCGCAAAAAATCTGCGCCTTTTTCGGCCTCGACCCTTTGGGAATGCTGGCCTCTGGCGCCTTGCTACTGACCGCACCCCCCCAAGATGCCCCACGCATTCTAGAAGCCCTTACGTCAGCCGGGATTTCCGCCGCCGCTATCGGACGCGTTGAATCCGGTGCGCCGGAGGTGTTCCTAATCGTCCAAGGGCAAGAACAGCCCATGCCTCGGTTTGCACGGGATGAAATTGCTCGCTTTTATGAGCAGCAAGCCATTACATGATCTTCTCGCTCAACCTTAAGGACTCTCCAAATTGTGGTAAAATTTTGGTACACTCAATGCGCCCGTGGTGAAGTGGATATCACGTTACCCTCCGGAGGTAAAATCCCGAGTTCGAGTCTCGGCGGGCGCACTTGGGTTTTTTGTTTTTAATCGTTCTTCATCGAATACTCATCTATCGTTAACACCCTGCTTATATTTAGTTGGTATAAATTCAGGTGATTTGGTTATAATGTCGTAGGCGAGAGAAAGATAAGGAGGACAACGATGTATTACCCATTCTTATTCGGTGGCTACGGCTTGTACCTGCTGTTCAGTCTGCCGGCCTTGATTCTGGGCTTATGGGCACAGTTCAAGGTCCAATCGGCTTTCAGTAAATACTCGCGCGTGCGCACCATGAGCGGCCTAAGCGGGGCTCAAATTGCGCGGCGCATGCTCGATATGCACGGCCTGCAGGATGTTCGCATTGAGCAGGTGGGCGGTTTTCTTAGCGACCACTACGATCCACGCTCCAAAGTGCTTCGCCTGAGCCCGGAGATCTATTCAAGCCCCAGCGTGGCCGCCGCCGGTGTGGCCGCCCATGAAGCCGGCCACGCCATTCAAGACAGCCAGGCTTATGCCATGCTCCAATTGCGCACGGCGATCGTGCCCACGGTGCAAATCGGTTCCTGGCTCGGCCCCATCATTTTCGTGCTCGGTTTTCTCTTCCAGGCCGATTCTATCGCCTGGCTGGGCGTGGGATTGTTCGGACTGACCGCTCTCTTTGCGCTGATCACCTTGCCGGTGGAAATTGACGCCTCGAATCGGGCTAAGAAGTGGCTGGCAACCTCGGGCGTGATCTACAATCAGGAAATGGAAGGGGTGCGCAGTGTCTTGGATGCGGCAGCGCTTACCTATGTCGCCGCGGCCATTCAGGCGATTACGACGGTGCTTTACTATGTCTTCCTCTTGATGGGGCGCCGCCGCGATTAAAGGGCCTGTTGACATCCTGACAAATAAAAACGGAGCCGTTGAGGCTCCGTTTTTATTTTAGTCTCGTTGATCTCTTATAATACGTTAGATCATGAACCCTTCGCATAATACACGAGGTACCATCTTCCGCCGCTTGCTGGCCGCTCTTTTCGCCGTTTCGTGGCTGCCCCTAGCGTTGACACTCGATTCACTGGTCGCCAGAACTATCCCACCCCCCACCTCCCAATGGCGTTACACCGATTTACGGATACTTGATCCCATAGACGAAGCGATCCTACCTCAATGCGATTTCATCGCCGCTTACATCCGCACCTATCGCGCCGATCTTGAGATTCGGCTTGATTTTCTGAATAGTCAGCGTCAAACCGATTGTGATGTCTATTTGGCAATGGATTGGCGTCCTGGGGGAAGTTTCACGTTACCTATTCAAGCCACCAGCCCCAGGGCATGGGATGCCCTATTAGTCATCCGAGCAGATCAGAAACCCGTCGTGAGATTGCCCTCAGAAGAATTGGCGCCCCTGAAGCCCCTCCTATTGCGCGATCCAAGCCAAGATACCTGGACAATCCGCCTTAACCGCTACCTTTTCCATGAACCCCGCCGGCAGTTAACCTTGATGGTTTGGAGTACTCTACCCGGCCAAAACCAAGTCGCTGATGCGGTTGGCCCTTTCGATCTGTCATCTCCGCCTCCACCGCCGGCACCGGTCGCGCTGGTCTTTTGGGATGCCTTACCCGCCGCTACACCTGCACAAGCCTTGCGCCGTTGGGATGGGGCTCACACCGGACCCTTCGGGCAGCGGCACGGATTGCGTCATCTAATCGAAGCCGCTTCCACTTACCAAATTCCGGTTATCTTAACCGATTTACTTCACCCCACCTCACTGAGCGGGCTTGATGCTGTCGGGGGACTGAAAGTCGTGCAACGCGCTTTTCGTCGGGGAACACTGATCCTACCTACGCCTGCCATCGGTGCACCTCCGCTAACCCCTTGGACTCATTCACTGGCCCAGGATATTCGTGCCCAATTCGACCTCGACGCTTCCATAATAAACTTCGGTGCCTTTCCCGTGACGAATCTTCACCCTGGTCAGACTTATTTCTTTCGCTCCAAGGATACTTCACATATTTTCCAGATCAACCAAACCCGCTTAATCCCACTTCCCACCGGTTTTTTATCCAGCCAACCCGTCGAACCCCAAATAGAATCCACCGGCGATCTTACACTTTCCGTCAAACGAGCGCTGATTGACACCGCCCTTTCACCGGATAAAACGGATATCGCTATCCTAGGCGAGAGCCTGCCCGGAAGCCCGTGGGGAGATCGCAGTAAAGTCTTTGGCGCTATGGCCTATCTCGCCAATCATCCCTGGATTCGCATCCTGGATGAGAACGACCTTCAAACTTGGCCCACCCAGAAAGTTACATTAACAACCGTTCTGCCCTGCTCCGACTTATGGTGCACCGAGCACTCCCCGGTTCCTCTCACCCCGCTCGATGCAGGTTGGCAAGGGCAGTTGAACGCCGCCATCGCGACCCTAGAACAAACCCCGGTAACCTCACGCACCGAGGCCCTTCACACCGGATTAATCCTCACTGCCGCCCTGCTCAGCCAGCCCACTGCCAATCCCGCCCTCCAGGCATTGCGCATCCAATACCAAGGCGAATTGGCCTATATAAGGGAAGCCTTACTATGGGCTTCACATCCTGATTATCTTGAGACCTGTAGCCGTGATCTCGATTCCGATGGCCAACCGGAGTGTCTGCTCAGCACCTCAACTGCATTCGCTGTCATTACCCCCCAAGATGGACGACTCGCCCACCTTAGCCTAATGCATTCAGAACATGTGATACCTATTGTTGCATCGAGCGCTCAATTGGCTCTGGGCTTAAGTGATCCGTCCTTGTGGAATCCTAAGAACGGCCTTTGGGCTGATCCCAATGTCATCCCCGGCGAAGTCATCTCCCCGCCGCTGGAGACGCCCTACCAGGTTTCAGCCTTGGGTTCTTCCTGCCTCACTTTGACCAATCCCCAAAACAGGGTGGAAAAACGGTATTGCCTACATCCCGGAGGATTGACCCTTGAATTACGTGGGACTCTCTCCAATCGCAACCTCCGGTTGCCCCTCATTGTGTCTCCCGAACAACGTCTAATCCCCCGTTGGACACAACGTTACTATCTCAGCCGTATTGCCCCCAACCACGCCGTTTGGGCCGTCTTGGGACAAGGGTTTGTGGAGATCAAGACAAGCCAGGGCGACATTGAGGTCACATCCTTCACGGACGCCCTGCCCTGGTTAGGACTGCCCGAAGATCCTAACCGGGATTATCCTGCCGGGCACTATCTTCCTTTCCCCATGGCTTTATTTGCCATAAAAGACCCGACAAATCTTCTATTAGAAATCATTCTGCATTAATGCGTTTGCACTAAAACCAGTATAATATCTGTAGAATCTTTCACAACAGAGGTCGCAATGGCCGAACAAAGTGTACCCGATATCGTCATCGGTAGACTACCTCGTTATCTACAAGCGCTTGAACGCATGCGCCTTGAAGGCATTACAACAACCTCATCATTGGAACTTGGACAGCGACTCGGTATCTCCGCCGCTCAGATTCGCAAGGACTTATCCCATTTTGGCGAATTCGGCAAACAAGGCACCGGCTATTCGGTAGAATTCCTAATCGAACAGTTGCGTGCAATCCTTAATCTCAACCGCATGTGGGATCTGGCGCTGGTGGGTGTGGGCGACTTAGGTAGTGCCCTTGCCCGTTACCAGGGGTTTACCAATCGCGGTTTTCGCATTGTGCTCGCCTTTGATAATGATCCACAGAAGATCGGTAAACGCATCGGACACCTCGTGATCGAAGATAGCGCCACTATTCCAGAACGCATTCGCCAAACCGGGGTAAAGATTGCCATGCTGACCGTGCCAGCCGCCGAAGCCCAGAAAGTCACCGATTGTTTAGTTGAAGCCGGAATCCGCGCCATTCTCAACTATGCGCCGATTCACCTCGTCGTTCCCCCTGGGATCATTGTTGAACACATTGACCCCATCCTCAAACTCCAACATATGACCTATTATCTGGACTGAGGCGGTAGTATTCAGAAAAAGAATTAGGGCGTTTATACGTAAACCAAACTGCGCCGTAGCAGATCGCGCATTGCCAGGGCTTTGGCCGCCCCCTGTGCCGTGCAGGTGGTGGGGTTATCTACCAGGTACACTGGAATGCCGAGGGATTTCGTGAGGTAGGTATCCATACCGCGCAAGAGCGCCCCACCTCCACAGAGTGCTGCACCACGGTCAATAATATCGGCGATTAATTCCGGCGGCGTCTTCTCCAACACCCGCCGCACCAAGGTGACAATCGCCTCCAGCGGTTCTTCCAAGGCATCCACAATGTCTGCTGTCGTCAGTGTCACCGGACGGGGCAGTCCGGTAACCTGATCCTGGCCCTGCACTTCCAGGCTTTGCTGTTCTTCTTGAGGCACCGCAGCGCCGATTCGGATCTTGAGTTGCTCGGCGGTCGGCTGGCCGATAATGACACCGTATTTCTTGCGCACGTAGGTAATGATGGCCTCGTCCATCGCCAGCCCTCCGGTGCGTGCCGTCTCCGCCGCCACAATGTCATTGAGAGCCAGCACTGCGACCTGGTTGGTGCCCCCTCCCAGCGAGATGATCATGTTGCCGCTGGGAGTGTTGACCGGTAAATCCAACCCCAACGCCGCTGCCAGGGGCTGCTGAATTAGATAGACCTCGCGACTGCCGGCTTCGAGGCCTGCCTCATGCACCGCCCGTGTCTCCACACTGGTAATTCCATAGGGAATCGTGATCATCAGCCGTGGACGGAAGAAAAGCATTGGCCCACAGATTTTCTTGATCAGGTATTGGAGTAAGATTTCGGTAACCTCATACTCCGCAATAACCCCGTGCTGCAATGGACGCACCACTTGAATGCGTTCCGGAACGCGCCCAATCATATCCTTGGCGGCCTGCCCCCATTCCACCAGTTTCTGCTCATCCACCACGATGGCCACCACCGTCGGCTCTTGAAGCAGAATCTGGCCGCCTTCGGCGATGACGGTATTGAAAGTGCCCAGGTCAATACCCAATTCACGCGTCAACAGGGGCATGGCAATTTAATTCCTTTCCTTCCAAGGCATCGTCTCGTCTTCCCTACTCCCGGCGCTCACGCTGCATCCGCTGTCGGTAGCGTTGCACCGCTTCAAGACGCAGGTTCGAACGCCGCAAAGCCGCCTGCAATTCGAAATACTCATCCGAATCTTGCGGAACGCCGGCTTTGAGCCGCTCTTCCGCCCGACGCTTCGCGGCCTCGGCACGCTGGACATTAATCTCCATCACGTTTTCCGCCGCATCGGCCAGCACCGTCACTTGATCGGGTTGCACCTCCGCAACGCCTCCGGCAACGGTAAAGTACTGTTCTTCGCCCTGCTTGCGCACCACAATAATGCCATAGCGCAACGCTGTGAGCAGTGGGGCGTGGTTGGGCAGGATGCCCATCTCGCCTTCAACCCCCGGCAGGATCACAATATCGGCATCCCCTGAGAACACCACGCGGTCTTGAGAGACAATTTCACAGCGAATTGGCATGCGCTATTTCCTCGTTGTCATGCTGTTTCGAGCAATTTGCGTGCCTTCTCACGCGCCTCGTCTATGGTGCCTACCATGTAAAAGGCCTGCTCGGGCATATCGTCGCACTTGCCGTCAAGAATCTCGCGAAAACCGCGCACGGTTTCACGCAAAGGCACGTAACGGCCTTCCAACCCGGTGAACTGTTCCGCCACAAACATAGGCTGAGAGAAGAAACGCTCGATTTTGCGCGCCCGTGAGACGAGCAGTTTGTCTTCTTCGCTTAACTCATCAATACCCAAGATGGCAATAATGTCCTGCAAGTCCTTGTAACGCTGCAAAACACGCTGCACTTCGCGCGCCGTGGTGTAGTGTTCCTCGCCCACGATGCGCGGATCCAAAATGCGTGAGGTAGAAGCCAATGGATCCACCGCCGGATAGATTCCCTTTTCGGCAATTGAACGCTCCAAGGCAATCGTCGCATCCAAGTGAGCAAATGTGGTCACCGGCGCCGGATCTGAATAATCATCCGCCGGCACGTAAACCGCCTGCATAGAGGTAATCGAACCCTGGCGCGTAGAGGTAATACGTTCTTGCAATTCGCCCATTTCGGTCGCCAACGTGGGTTGATAGCCAACTGCCGAGGGCATGCGCCCAAGCAGAGCCGAGACCTCTGACCCGGACATGGTAAAGCGGAAGATGTTGTCAATAAACAGCAGCACATCTTTACCCTGATCACGGAAATACTCTGCCATAGAGAGCGCCGTCAAAGCCACGCGCAGGCGCACCCCCGCCGGTTCATTCATCTGGCCAAACACCATCACCGTATCCTTCATCACCCCCGATTCGAGCATTTCGCGGTAGAGTTGGGTGCCCTCGCGGGTTCGCTCTCCCACCCCGGCGAAAACCGAATTGCCTTGATGCACAGTCGCAATGGATCGGATTAATTCCATGATGATAACGGTCTTCCCTACGCCGGCACCGCCGAAAATGCCCGTCTTGCCGCCCTTGGTAAACGGCGCAATCAGGTCAATAACCTTCAGACCGGTTTCAAAAACCTCTACACGGGTGGACTGCTCGGCAAATTTAGGGGCTGGCCGCCGGATAGGATAATATACATCAGAGACCACCGGCCCCTTGCCATCCACAGGCTGTCCCAGCACATTGAACACCCGTCCCAACGTGGCTGGCCCTACCGGGACCGTAATCGGGGCATAGGTACGGCGCACCGGCAAGCCGCGCATTAACCCATCAGTAGAATCCATTGCAATACAGCGTACCCAGTTATCGGGTAATTGACGTTCAACTTCCAGAACCAAGGGCTTGCCCTCAGGACGAATGACTTCCAGCGCCTCGAAGAGCTCGGGCAAATCCCCCGCCGGAAAGACCACATCTACCACACCCCCTAGGATCTGAACGATGCGACCGCTAGCCTGATTCATCAAGTTCCTCCCAACGTGCTGACATCATTGAGCCGCTTCAGCCAAATTCTGTGCCAGCGCCTCGGCGCCTGCCGAGATATCCAGCATATCGCTGGTAATGGCTTGCTGGCGGGCTTTGTTGTAATCCAATTGCAACGCCGCAATCAACTCGCGCGCATTCTCGGTGGCATTACGCATGGCAACCATGCGCGCCGCATGCTCACTTGCAATTGCCGACAGGATAGCACGATAAATTTGGAGCGATGTAAAGCGCGGCAAGATCTCATTTAGGATCTCGGTGTGCCCCGGCTCATACGTGAAAACCGCGTGCGTAGGATGCGTTACTTCAGGGGAATGAACATCCATGGGCACAATTTGGGGCTCCAAGGGCAGTAATTTGCGCACCCGCGGTTCCTGGCGCAACATACTGATGAACTCGGTATAAGCGATATAAACCTGATCGTAATGCCCTGCCAGGAATTCATCAATGGCCATCTGCCCAATGGGAGCACAGTCCACAAAGCGTGGTGTGGCCGGCAAATCCACAAACTCTGCCACAACGCTACGCCGCCGCCGCGATAGCATCGCCGCGCCCTTCTTTCCCACCGCCACGTAACTGACCGGTGCATCAAAATCACGAAAGGTCTGCAGAGTATGACGCACAATGTTAACGTTATAGGCACCGGCTAATCCGCGATCTGAACTGACCAGAATTACCAAAACCGGCCCATTTCCCGCGCGATGGGTTAATAGCGGATGCAGACTTTCGGCGCCGGGCTGGCGCGCCAGGTGCAGTAATAACTTCCACGCCTTTTCGGCATAAGGACGGGTTTGGGAGTAAGCCGCAATCGCCCGGCGCACCTTGCTGGCGCTGACGGTTTCCAGCGCCTTGGTCACCTGGGCCAGGTTCTTGACCGAGCGAATGCGGTTGCGCATCTCGCGGATGGATGCCATCGCTCTCTCCCCGTCTTAGAGCCAGGTATTGCTAAACGCCTGGAGCGCCTCACGTAGTCGCGCTTCGGTTTCCGGTGTGATCATCTTCTTCTCGGCAATATCGCGCCCGATCTCAGGATGCGAGGATTCCATGTAGCGCAGAAGCGCCGCTTCCCAGGCTTTGATCCGCTCTACCGGCACCTGATCAGCAAAGCCGTTAACCCCGGCAAAGAGCACAATGACCTGATGTTCCAACGACATCGGCTCATACTGGGGTTGCTTGAGAATCTCTTGTAAGCGTAACCCGCGGTTAAGTTGCGCTTGGGTGGCTTTATCCAAATCAGAACCGAACTGGGCAAAAGCCGCCAGTTCGCGGAAGGCCGCCATATCCAGGCGCAAGCGCCCTGCCACTTGTTTCATGGCTTTGGTTTGGGCTGCCCCACCTACACGCGATACAGAGATACCCACATTAATTGCCGGGCGGATTCCCGCGTTGAACAGGCTTGTTTCTAGGTAGATCTGTCCATCGGTAATTGAAATGACGTTGGTCGGAATGTAGGCCGAGACATCGCCCAGCAGTGTTTCAATGATCGGGAGCGCCGTCAATGAGCCACCGGTGCCCTCAACCGGCACAACTTTGTAATTTTCGGCATTTGGCATTGCTTTGAGCGCTTCTTCGGCCTCCACCTTCGAACGCGGGCCTTTGAAGACCTGCCCGTTCACACTATCCTCGGCCTTTGCCTTAGGATGCGGATACTCTTTGGGTACGATCACATAGTGAGTCGCGAGGCGTGCGGCGCGTTCCAATAAGCGCGAATGCAGGTAAAAAACATCGCCCGGGTAAGCCTCACGCCCAGGCGGACGGCGCAAGAGCAGAGAAATTTGACGATACGCCCAGGCATGCTTGGAGAGATCGTCGTATACCACCAACGCATCGCGCCCACTTTCCATAAATTCTTCGCCGATGGCGCACCCCGCATAAGGCGCGATATACTGCATCGCCGCCGGGTCATCTGCCGATGCCATTACCACGACGGTGTGGTTCATGGCTCCATATTGCTCGAGCAAGGCAATCGTGCGGGCGATAGCGGCCTTTTTCTGCCCAATGGCGACATAAATACAAATGAGATCTTTACCCTTCTGGTTGATGATCGTGTCAATGGCAATGGCCGTTTTACCGGTCTGGCGATCGCCAATAATCAGTTCGCGCTGTCCTCGTCCAATTGGGATCATGGCATCAATGGCTTTGATCCCGGTTTGGACAGGGGTGTCCACATCTTGCCGTTCCACCACGCCGGGAGCAATACGTTCAATCGGGCGGTAGCGCGTGAAGTGGATCGGACCTTTACCATCTATGGGTTCACCCAGCGCGTTCACTACCCGCCCAATCAGTCCATCACCTACCGGGACGGATGCAATGCGTCCCGTTGTGCGCACCTGCATTCCTTCCGTAACGGTCGAAAAATCACCTAAGATGATGACCCCAACCTTATCTTTTTCCAGGTTGAAGGCGATCCCCATAACGCCGTTCTCAAATTCCACCAATTCCTGAGAACGCACGGTCGTTAATCCTTCCACCTGGGCAATCCCATCCCCCGCTTCAATGACCGTGCCAACATCACGGACTTCCAACCGCGGTTGGTAGGCTTCAATGCGTTGTTGCAATTCGGTGGTAATCTGCTGGATAAGATCGGTCATCAGCCCTCCTTAAAAATGCGCTAAACCGCACGAATAAGCATGGGGTGCTTCAAATTCACCAAAGGACAAAACACGAAACAATCATACCTGAAACACAAACCTTTGTCCAGAAAAACCTTTCACGATGTTAAGGGGCAAGGTATTGCAATGCCAGCCGTAACCGCTCCTCAACATCCGGTGGAGCATCGCGAGGAAGAGATTGAAGAGCCGCTTGGGCTTCCACTACACTATAACCCAAATGCGTCAACGCCTCCAATACCTGATGATCCACCTCGCTAAAGGCCGCTATGCTTGCAATAGGCTCCTCGCGTCCAATTTTATCTTGCAAATAGAGGATAATTTTTTGAGCCGTTTTGCGCCCCACGCCGGGCACGCGGGCTAAGAGTTCCGGTTGCTCGCCGTGTACGGCCTGCTGGATTAAGCCTACCGACAAAGCGCTTAGAATCGCCAGCGCCATCCGCGGCCCCACCCCGTTCACCCCGAGCAAAAGGGTGAAATAATGCCGTTCGATCTCGGTCTCAAAGCCATAGAGCGCCCAACCATCCTCGCGCACCACCAAATGCGTGTGAAGAAACATGGGTACCCCCACTTGGGCTTGCCGCGCTAAGGCCGACGGCACAAAAACCTGCACCCCCAGCCCACCCAAACGCAGGACAAGATGGTCATCACCCACTTGCGCGACTTCCCCTTCGATAAACGTGATCATGACAACTGCTCCTCGCTTACACCCATACGCGTCCGATTCTCCCGCCGCCGACGCTGGTTGAAAATCTCATATAAAACAACGGCCGTCGCCACGGCAACATTCAGCGAATCTACTCGCCCTACCATGGGAATCGCCACCATCGTCTGACATAGCGCCGCATAGACCGGTGAAAGTCCCTCGCGCTCACTGCCCATCATCAAGATTAAACCCTGAGGATAGGAAAACTCGTGATAATCTTGGCGGGCTTTGTCTGAGGTCCCAATCAGGGGTGGATGAGTTTGAGCACACCAGTGCAAGAACTCATCCTGAGTGGTGCGCACCAATTGTTGAGTGAAAACTGCCCCCATACTAGCCCGAACTGCCACCGGGTCATATGGATCCGTCGTATGCTCCAAGAGGATCACCCCTTTGGCGCCTACTGCTTCTGCCGTGCGTAGGATGGTACCCAGGTTACCAGGATCTTGAATGGCTTCCAATGCCACCCATAATTCACCGGCGTTGGGGTTGACCATTGAGAGTGGCGCCCAGCGCTGACACGCCACCACCGCGATTCCTTGTGGATTTTCCTTAAGTGCGAGGCTCTCAAATGCCTGTGGGCTGACCTCGAGAATCCGGATTCCCTTGCGGCGCGCCTGCTCAACGTGTTGCCAAGCAAATGCACTGCTCAGGCGGTGCGGCGCCACCACCAGCATCTCAATCGGCCAATCTTGCTGGATGGCCTCGGCTACCAACCGAATGCCCTCAACATAAAACAAGCCATGTTGTTCGCGAACCTTACGTTCACGCAATCGCCGGATCAATTTGAGCCGCGGGTTGGCAGGGCTGGTGATCAAGTCGTCCATTGTTGGGCTGTGCGCAGATGATGTAAATGACAAATGGCAACCGCCAACGCATCCGCGGCATCATCCGGTTGCGGCACCGCGGGAAGGTTCAACAACAAACGCACCATGTGCTGAACTTGGTTTTTATCGGCTCCCCCATAACCGGTGACCGCCTGCTTGACTTCCAAGGGCGAGTATTCCCCTACACTCAGACCCGCCTTGGCTAGTGCCAGCAGTGCTACCCCCCGCGCCTGTCCCACGGCGATGGCCGTGCGCACGTTGCGCTGGAAGAACAACTGCTCCACTGCGGCGCTTTCGGGTTTGAAGCGCTGAATGAGCACACTAAGCGCATCAAAGAGTTGGGCGAGGCGTTGCTCCAAAGGCAATGACGGCGCAGTGGTCACCACGCCGTACGTTATGGCCTCCAGGCCATATCCCTTATCCTCTACAATTCCATAACCGGTCGTGGCGGTGCCGGGATCTATGCCCACGACCATCATGGGGTTTAACCTTCGCCAATGGCCATTAAGGCTTCATCGGTAATGCGCAGGTTGTGATAGACGTTTTGCACGTCATCTAAATCTTCTAAGGCTTCAATCGCGCGCAGTACCTGGAGCGATTCCTCTGTGCCCAATTCAATTTCTTGGGTGGGAAGCATGCGCAATCCGGCCTCCTCCGGCTGATACCCCGCCTTGCGCAGGCTGTCTAACAGGCTCTTGAACGATTCCACCGGGCCAACCACCTCAATGATATTTCCATCCATGGTGACATCGTCAGCCCCGGCCTCAACCGCCACCTCAAAGATCTTCTCAAAATCCTTCTCTGAGCCCTGAAGGGCAAAATAGGCGGCTCGCTTGAACTGCCAAGCAACTGAGCCCGCCTCTCCCAGACTTCCTCCCGCCCGCGTTAGAACATGACGAATCTCAGCCACGGTGCGGTTGCGGTTTTCCGTCACGCATTCGATCATCAGGGCCACACCATGAGGGGCATAACCCTCGTAGAAAACCTGCTCCAATGCGCCCCCCTCTTTGCTCTCGCCCGTGCCCCGCTTAATGGCACGCTCAATATTCTCTTTTGGCATGTTATTTGCACGCGCTTTCTCAATCGCCAAGCGCAAGCGCACATTGGCTTCAGGATCACCACCCCCCTCACGGGCTGCCAGAACTATCTCACGCGCCAAACGGGTAAACAACTGTCCCCGCTTGGCGTCCATAGCGCCTTTTTTGCGCTTAATCGTTGCCCATTTTGAATGTCCAGACATGCTACCGACTCCTTAATCCGAATGAATTTCATATTCCCACACCCTTTTGCGTTGATTATACCACAAGGGCAACCTTTCATTTTTGTAAGCCCACCTTACAACCGCCTTATAACGCTTGCCCCACCCTCGTAATTTCCGGATAATAAGCGCGCCATGGACAACGCTATCCTCAAACATCGGTTATTACAGGTCATGAAACCCTGGGTGAAATTTCTCCTCATCCTTGGGATGTGGATAAGCACCACAGCGCATGTGACGATTTCCAATCCGGTGCGAGACCCGGGGCTGGTCGCCGGGCACGATGTTGTCACATCCCTGGTTACCTCGCTTAACCTTGATGCCTTCCGGGCTTTTCGCGCCAGTCTAACCCTAAATGGTCAAGCCGATCAACCCGTTGGCCTTTATGCGGAAGGGATCTTGGCTTATCCCATCGTTCAGCAGCCCGCCTCGAACCCGGGCTTTGTTTCCACCCAGCCGGATACCCTCACCCACTTTGCCTTGGCCCAACGCTATGGCAGTCTAGGGTTACTCGCCCATAATGATTTGGCCGGGCAAGCATTCTTTGCCCTTCAACCCGAACAAACACTATGGGTTGTTTTTGGGGATGGAAGTCTAAAGCGGTATCGCGTTGTGACCGTTGAACGCTACCAAGCCCTACAGCCTCACTCGCCCTATTCCAGTTTTACCAGCCTGGACGATCCCGAACGCAAGGTACTTAGCGCCGCAGAATTATTTTTGCATATTTATAATAACCCAGGCGCTCTCGTTTTACAAACCTGCATTGCCCAAGGTGATGAACCCTCTTGGGGGCGCCTTTTTGTGATTGCCCTACCCGAGGATACAGCACCGCGAAGGCTTCCGCAATAGCAACTATCGCTTCATTGTGGTTCAGCGTCCGGCATGGGAGATTGACCGATAGGTCGAGCCACGATAATCAGACGATGCGTATTGGAATTCGCAGGCCAGCACGTGACCAGGGTAAGTCGCTCATCCTGCGAAGGCTGGATCCAGCGTGCGTTTTCCAGGCGTGTCTGCAAATCGGCATCTCGTTCCGGCAAGATCATAACGTTAACCACCTGATAACTAAAACGCCGACTTCCCCCCTCCACCACAATGAGGTCCCCCGCTTCTAGTTCGTGAAGGCGTTCGAACACCTTGCCATGCACATTGTGGTGCCCAATAAGAACCGTATTACCCACCTGACCCAACATAGCCGTCTCGGTAGGCCAACCCACAGCAAACTCATCCGGTGCCAGCCATTGTCCAAAGATCGCCTCGCCCACTTTGACTTTGCGCGCTTTGACCGGTGTGATCGGCGCATCTAAGTCAATCTTGGCAATGATCAGGCGTTTAGGAATCGCAGGTAAAGGTGTGGGGGTTGGCTCAAAGGTAGGGGCGGATTGATTCGCCCCCGGCACGGTCATTGCCGGTGTAGATTCCCCAACCTCAGGCGTGGCTATTGCCAACGTCGGCGCGCCCTCTTGCACATTCATCAGCGTCAAAGGCACAAAGCCGCTCTCAGGCGAGCGTTCTTCATACACCACAATTTCCTGATCGGCGCGCCGCAATTCCGCCCACCGATAAAGGCTCACGCCCAAGCCGATCACGCCTATAAGTAGTAATAAGGTACCGCCGAAGCGCCACCCATCCAATCTAAAACGCAATTTCATTGGCCCTAACGCTGGATCACCCCTCACCGGTTTCCAATTTATACCCTAACCGATCCACGTTGACGATTAAATCGGCTCCGGCGGGGTCAACGCGCCCAAGTTTTCGGCGTAGCAAGTAGATCAAGAATTTGATACGCTGGCGGGCTTGGGGTAAATCTTGCCCCCACACTGCCTCTGAGAGAGTTAAGTAATCCACGACCTCAGGGGCATGTCGGGCCAGGGTAGAAAGCACCTCGAATTCCTTCACCGTGAGCGGAATGCGCTCATCCTTGTAGCGCACCTCACGCGATTGGCTTTCAATGACCAGTCCAACTTTCGGAAAGGCATAGCGATAGGCAGGCTGAGGACGCCGTGAGCGTCGTAGGACGGCGTTAATCCGCGCTAAGACCTCACCGCGATAAAACGGTTTGGTCAAATAATCGTCCGCACCCAACTGGAAACAATCTACCAGAGTTTCTTTGCTGTTTATCGCCGTCAATACCATGACCGGGATTGGGCTCAGTTGTCGCAATTGGCGTAAGACCTCCCAACCATCCATCTCCGGCATCATCAGATCTAGAAGGATGAGATCCGGAGTAACGGCATGATACTTCTTGAGCGCCTCAATTCCATTTGCAGCGCTTAACACATCAAAACCCGCGGAACGCAGAATCTGTTTCAAAAGCAATGTGGTATCTGGATCATCATCAACGATCATAATTCGTGAACGTTGGCCGGCATAAAGTTCATCCAGATCCGCTCCTACAGGTTGGCTTAACGTCATGGTGACACCTCCTCCTTCCAGAATATAAAAAACCGGCCTAGGGCCGGTTTCGCTACTTGGCTCCCCGAATGCCCGCCTGAGACTCTCAGGCAAGCGACCATCTTAGACATCCGGATCTTCGCCGCCACCTACATTTCTATCATTCTTTTCAAATGTGCGATTTGGTTATAAATCCATTATAGTGAGGTAAGCCTCATTTGTCAATTGGACACGCAAAATTCGACTTGATTAGGCAAGATTAGAATTTGATTAGAATTTCGCCAACCTATTGAAATCTGGCTTAAATTGATGTATATTTTTATCACCCCATGTAGGCAGCGGGCAGAGTGACCTGAACCGCTGTCTATTTTCGTGTCTTGGCATGGGGACGCGATAAAAACTCTACCTTATAAATTTAACGCATACACGTATTGAATTTTCATGGAAAAAAGTGTATGCTGATAAGCGAGACCAATTATAACTTTGCAAATCACTCTCGTTTAACGAGGATAATGGAAGGCCTATGGAAAACCCGTTGCTTAATGTTGTGGATGAAGACGAAGAATATCCTGCAATTGCCCGATTAATCGAACTGGGGCGCCAAAAGGGCTATGTCACAATTGACGACATCCTGCACTTTTTCCCTGAGGCAGAGCAGGATGTTGATCAATTGGAAGAAGCCTTTTCGGCGCTGATGAGCGCAGGTATTCCCTACCTCGAGGACGAACCTCTTAGCGGCGAACTCGAGGAAGAAGAGGAAGAGGAACTGCTCGAAGAAGAACCTGAACTTGAAGCCATTGAGCATGACCTCAACCTCGATGACCTGCGCGACATTGACACCGATGACACCATTGGGCTGTATCTCAAAGAGGTGAGCCGTGTGCCCTTGCTCACCGCCGAGGAAGAGGTGGAATTAGCCCAGCGCATCGAACGCGGACGCATGGCGCGTGAAGAACTGGCGCGCGGGAACGTCAGCCCCAAGCGCCGCCTTGAACTGCGCAAGTTGATCGAAGACGGGTGGGCTGCGCGCGAACATCTGATCACGGCGAACTCGCGCCTGGTGATCAGCGTGGCTAAGAAATATATGGGTCGTGGCGTCCCCTTCCTCGACCTCATTCAGGAAGGGAACATCGGTCTGATTCGCGCCACCAAGAAATTCGACTACCGCCGTGGACATAAATTCAGCACCTACGCCACGTGGTGGATTCGCCAGGCCGTCACGCGCGCTATTGCCGACCAGGGACGTACCATCCGCGTGCCGGTGCACATGGGCGACCAAATCAACAAACTACTGCGCGTCCAGCACCAGTTGACGCAGCGGCTTGGGCGTGAGCCAACCGTTGAGGAACTGGCCGAAGAATTGGATGTGCCGCCCAAGAAAGTGGAGAATATGATCCAGGTGGCACGCCGGCCGCTCTCGCTGGAAACGCCCACCGACGATGAGGAAGATTCGGTGCTGGGCGACTTCATCGAGGACGAGGAAGCGCCGCCTCCCGATGACACGGCCACCTACAACTTACTGCGCGAGCATCTGGAAGAGGTGCTCAATACTTTGCCACCGCGCGAGGTGCGTATCCTGCAACTGCGCTATGGCCTGCTCGACGGTCAGGCCTACACGCTGGAAGAGGTCGGGCGCAAAATGGGTGTCACGCGCGAACGCGTGCGGCAAATTGAAGCCCAAGCCCTCAGCCGCTTGCGTCATCCCAGCATTCGCCGCAAACTCAGGGACTACCTTGGTGAATGACCGTCCCCGTTCACACATTCCACATCCGTGCAGGCTATCCGCTGAATTGCCTTGCACGGATGTCTTTTTTAGGAATACCCTCTCTTGCTTGATCGGCGGAGTTAGGGCATACTAAAAAAGGGAGGTGGCTCATGCCCAAAATCTCATTACGTGCTTATAACCGCGAAATTGAAAACCTTATTGAAAGAGGAGAAACCGACGCCGCGATAGCCCACTGCCGCCATATTCTGAAGTTCTATCCCAAGCACATTGATACCTACCGCCTGCTGGGAAAAGCCTATTTAGAAGCCCAACGGTATGCCGAAGCCGCGGACATTTTCCACCGGGTGCTTTCCTCGGTGCCGGATGATTTTATCTCCCAAATTGGGATGAGCATTATCCGCGAAGACGAGGGCAATCTGGACGCGGCCATCTGGCATATGGAGCGCGCCTTTGAAACCCAACCCTCGAATACAGCCATCCAGGACGAACTGCGTCGCCTTTATGGTCGCCGCGATGGCATCGAACCTCCGCGCATCCGCCTCTCACGCGGCGCATTGATTCGCATGTATGCCCGCGGTGAACTTTATCCCCAAGCCATCGCTGAAGCCCGCGCCGCCCTTGCCGAAGATCCCAACCGCTTTGATTTAGAGGTCATCCTTGCCCGCATGTATTACTTGTCGGGTCAAAAAGTTGCCGCAACCGAGGTTTGCACGCGCCTGGTGGGCAAGTTGCCGTATTGTTTCGAAGCCAATCGTATCTTAGCCGAAATCCTCCCCACCACCTCCCGAGCTCAAGATGCCAACATTTACCGCCAACGCGTGATTGCCATGGATCCTTACCTGGCGCATATGACACCAGGGATGCTCTCGCCGCTCGAAGTTCCCGATAATGCCGTTATGCTTGACTATCTCGAATGGCAGCCTGAGTTGGAAACTTCCGCCCAACCCGAATGGACGCGCACTGTTGGGGTAACCTGGCTGGCTGAAGAGGAAGAAGCTTTACCTGATTGGTATTCCGCACTGCAGGAACAGCCAACCGCTGCCGAGGTCGCTCCCTCCGAAACCATGCCGCCAGAAAGTACCTTGGCAGAGGCAACCGAAGAAGAAACCCCTACCGAACCCGAATCCCTTATCCCCGACTGGATGCGCGAGGCGGGTTGGGAGGTACGCGCTTCTGGTCTTGAAGAAGAACCCCAGGAATCGGCATCTATATTGGATGAGACGCCCGAATCCCTTGTAGAACCGGCTGAAATTCCGGAATGGCTGCAAGACATCGTCCCGCCCGACCTCAAGGCTGAAACTGAAGAATCCCCAGAACAGGCCGAAGCCTGGTTTGAGAATTTGCTTCAGAGTAGCGCTACCGAGACCCAATCTATTGAAGAGGTCAGCCCCCCTGAAGCAAGCGCAGAACTTGAAGCCTCTTTGACGCCCCCCCTTTCCGAAGAAGAACCCCCGGCTTGGCTGGCCAATCTAACCTTCCCTGAGTCTGTTGCGCACGAAGATGCAACCGAATCTCCGACAGAATGGCCGCTACCGGAGTGGGCGGTAGAATCCACACCGAGTTCTCCTGCTTATGAAGAAGCGCCAATCGCCGCGGAGCCCTTGAGCGAGGTAGAACCACTCGGCCACGAGGAAACGGCTGGAGAGCCTCCTCTGTCCATAGATGAGATCTCCCCTTCTGAACCAGCCGTCGCACCGCTTAGTGCGGAAGAGATCACTCCCACCCCCCAGCCTCTGGAAGCCGGTCCCACAAGCAGTGAAGATATTGAAGCCGCTCTGGCCTGGTTGGAAAGCCTAGCCGCCCGCCAGGGGGCAGATGAGGCTACGCTCATCACGCCAGCCTCGGAGCGCCTGGATCAGCCGCCGGCCTGGGTGATCCAAGCCCAGGAAACAGAGATCGAACCCACACCGCCGACCTATCCATCTGATGCACCATCAGGGTTAGAAGAGACTACACCCATCGAAAGAGCAGAACAAGCCCTTCCTACCACTGAAACTGAGCCCTCCTTCGCGAGCGAGTCGCCCGCAGAGGCAGAGATTCCCTTGGATTCGGAAGCCGCCTTTGCCTGGCTCGAAGGGCTTGCGGCGCGCCAGGGTGCAGATGAAGAAACCCTGCTCACCCCGCCCGATCAGCGGTTATCTCACCCCCCTGAATGGGTGAGTGCTCAACCCGAACCGAGTGAAGAACTCATAGAAAAGCCTGAGGAAGCGCCCATTGCCTCTGAGGAATCTGCCATTTCCTTTGAGGAATCCACGGCTGGTGAGATTTCCGGCATAAGCGAGACCGCTCCAACGACTCAAGAGGCCATCCCCGAATGGCTGCAAGAGGTTCTGGAACCCCCTGTCACTCCTCACGAGGAAACCGAAACGCCCATCTCAGTCTCAGAGATTCCTCCATCCGAGCCGTTGGAGGCCATAGAAGACACCCAACCGGTGCGCGTTGGTGGCGGTATCGAATCAACCTCGCCACCGCCGATTGAAGAGGAAAGTATCCCTGCATGGTTACAAGAACCCACTGAGCCAACGCCTCGGGCTTTGGAGGAAGAGGAGAGCGCTTGGATTCCAGAAAGCGCCTTGCTGTCGTCCGAGGAGCCCCAACCTACCGTTGAGGCTGTTCCCGAGGCCTCGGCGGAAACAACTTTGCTGTGGTTACACGAGGCACAAACCGCGCTACAGGCTGGCAACTTGGAACGGGCACTCCAATTCTACAACCGCCTTATCCAAGAGGCTCAGCATCTCGAGGATGTCATTCATGATTTGCACGAAGCGCTCTATCGCTATCCCATTGATGTCGGGCTGTGGCAGGCCCTCGGCGATGCCTATGTGCGCAGTAACCGCCTGCAAGAAGCCCTAGATGCGTACACCAAAGCCGAAGAGTTGCTTCGTTAAAACCATCATGACATGGAGGATCATTGTGGAACGCACGCTCGTCTTAATCAAACCGGATGCCGTACAACGCGGACTCATCGGTGAGGTCATCCTCCGATTGGAGCGCCGCGGCCTGAAACTCATCGCCGCCAAGTTTTTACAGGTAAGCCAAGAGTTGGCCGAAGCCCATTATGCCGTTCATAAAGGAAAACCCTTCTACGAGGGTTTGGTACGCTATATCACCTCGTCCCCCCTGCTGGCAATGGTATGGGAAGGCCCCAATGCTGTGGCAGCGGTGCGCCAAACCATGGGCGCTACTCGCCCTACTGAAGCCGCCCCCGGCACCATTCGCCATGATTTTGCACTTGAGGTGGGACGCAACCTCACCCATGCCTCCGATTCACCTGAAACCGCGGAACAGGAAATTGCCCTCTGGTTCAAACCTGAAGAGATTTATCCCTGGGAACGGGCAACAGACCCGTGGATCGCAGGACAAAACTAATCTCTTTCTCGGGACGGATAACAACAAAAGACTTCGGGGAAACCCGAGGTCTTTTGTTGTAACTAACGGTTAATCACAGGAAGGTTAATCGTGTAAAGAGCTTGATAGGCAAAATGGGTTTCCCGTTCTTTCCCCTCCCAAAGCCCTCCGATAAAATGCAAGCGGGTATCCGTGGATAGAAGCAGACCTTCTTCTCCCATGGGCATGGGCAGAATCGCGACTTGTTGCCACTCATCACTTGCTTCAAGATAAGCCCACAAAGTTTGTTGGTTTTTATCCAATGGGCTAAGCGATTCGCCCACCAAATAAAGATTACCGGCCAGCGCGGTCATAGCGATGGGCTTCAAAGAGGTGGGCAGATCCTTTCGCTTTTCCCATACTTCGTCCTGCTCTGGTTCTCGGTTGGGGTAATAAGCCCACAGTTGAGGTGTAGTGTGCGCCCCATCATCATAACCCACCACATAAATTTTGTTGTTGACTACAGCCGTAAAAAGACGCTCAAAAGCTAAGGGTAACTTACCCATTTCCTTCCACTGCTCAAGGGTAGGATCATACATGAATATGGAAGACGTAAACGCTTTTCCATCCCACCCCCCCAACAGGAACAGCCGCCCCTCAAAAGTTGTTATCCCATAGGCACATATTGGATGAGGTAAAGTCGGCCCATTTTCCCACCCATCACGGCGAAGATCGTAAACGTCCATCCGATCACTCGCCTGACCATTTGCAAAACATCCGCCGGGGATATAAAAGCGCTCCCCTAATATTGCCCCACCTATTCTTTCTGCCTGGGTGGGTTTAGGCTGACGCCTCTCCCACCTATCCTGATCAAGGCTATAGACCCACGTGGTCCCATCTGTGCCTTGCTCGGTTCGCCCTCCCACCACTAACAGCCAATCCTCATAACGTCCTCCCGCCATACCACTGCGCCCGGCAGGTAAAGGCGCCAATGTTTTAAACCGTTGCTCGGTTTGTACTTCCGGGGTGTTGGCAGGGGCAAACGGCGGCAGAGTCAAAACGCGCATGAGCATCGCGATCATGAAAATCATCCCGACCACCATTAACGCACCGCGCCACGAAAACCACCAACTTTTTACTTGTGGCTGGGATACCGCAGGAAGGGCTTGATCGTTCCGGTCAATTTGTCCCGGTGAGGTTTCGGGGCCAGACGCAAGTATTGGAGGTTCGACGATACCATGTTTCAAGGCGTAAAGCGTGGCTTCGGTGCGCGAGACCACGCCAATTTTGCTGAAAATATTGCGTAAATGCACCTTAACCGTATTAGGGCTGATAAATAACTTTTGCGCAATCTCTTTGTTGGATGCACCAGTTGCAACCAGACGCAGTATTTCGCGTTCGCGCTCGCTTAGGGTCACCTGTTCTTCTTCGGCCATGTCTCAATTATACGTTGAGAAAAAAGTTTCCCGCTTACCCCCAAACCTTCTCGTAACAAAGAAACCGCCTTAGATTGTGGCGGCAACTTTGTAATCATACTTGATTTTAGAGCGGGTGACGGGATTCGAACCCGCGAATCGTAGCTTGGGAAGCTACTGCCTTACCACTTGGCCACACCCGCATTGCATTCAAAATTATAGCCAGAGGCGTTAGGAATGTCAACGTTTTTTACCACCCCTGGCTGTAATTCAACCGCTGTGTCCCCTTATCGGTAAGCCTCATAGATTTTCAGAACAAGATCGGCATAGTAATATCCCACGTTGATCGGGCCATAGGCGCGCAATGCCTCGCGGATATCCCCGGTGCGGTTAATCAACCCGGCCAGCATGCGCGTACCGTAAGCAATGTTGAACTCGGGATCAAATAATTCCTCCATGCTAGGGCGCGAAGCAAAACAGGGGCCGTTTTTACACATGAAGTTTGCCGCCAGACCATCCCGCGGCATGACTTGCATCAAACCCACCGCGCCGCTCTTAGAGTATGCCTCGGGATTACCACCACTTTCTTGTAAAATAACCGCGGCAATAAGATTCGGATCAAGCCCATTTTCTGTGGCATATTTCTCGATAAGTGCGCACCAGCGGCGCACCTTGTCGGGATAGCGAGGGCTTATCGAACACTCCTCATCCGCTCCAACCTCCTCATGATCTGCAGTGACATCCGCAGTCAATGCGAGTGTAGGTGTTGGGCTCACCGAAATCTCCCCTGCCGCCTGTACCGTTAGATTGGGGCTGGCGATCCAACGCGTGAATAGAATTAGAAACAAACATCCCAGCAGAAATCCAGGCACAATGGCAAACGTGGCACGGTTCATCGTAGCACCTCACTCTTAGGGGTGCTGTTATTATAGCACAATTGTTCTATCTTATTCAACCCCCAATCTTGAAGAGAATTCACATGTGCAATCGGATTACCGTTTACGCTCTCGTGCCTGTTGCAGGCTCAAAGCCACAATCCGATCCCACCCTTCTTCCAACAAGCGCCGAATCATTGCCGCCGCTTGATCAAAATCGGCTAAACTCCCCCCGATAGGATCAGGTACGTCGTAAGTTTGCCCGGTCATCTCGGTCAGTAAATAGATTCGCGCAGCATGTTCGGGATACTCAACCCTCAATGCCTCGCGTTGATTTTTCTCCATCACCAAAATTAAATCGGCCTGCTCCAAAATGTCCCCATTAACCTCGCGTGAGCGATGCGAAGATACATCCAGACCGAAGCGAGACAACACGGTTTGCACCTCATTCACCACAGGTTGTCCCGGCATGGCCCACGTCCCTGCCGATTCCACCCGCCATTCGCGCCAATCTTGACGCCGTTGTTTAAGCAGCGCTCGAAATAATTCTGCGGCCATCGGCGAACGCACCCGATTAGCCGTGCATACAAAAAGAACGGTCGGCATGCATCCCCCTCACATCAACTCAGGGCAAACGTTCCATACTGACGACCTGGTGTTCCCAGCGGTGCCAGCCGGATGAGAAACGCTCTGCCAGAATGCGCTTCCCTTCGCCGGGGGCCGGTAATCCCATCAATTCCAAGTCGGCATCCACCATGATTCGCACCAATTCGTGAAACCGTACCTTGGGCTCCCATCCCAATTCGCGCTTTGCCTTGCTGGCATCCGCTAATAAGAAATCCACCTCGGTGGGACGGAAATAGCGTGGGTCAATGCGCACATAATCATGCCAGTCCAAGCCCACGTAACCAAAGGCTTCATCGAGGAATTCACGCACTGAATGTGCTTCTCCCGTGCCGATGACATAGTCATCCGGCCGATCCTGCTGAAGCATCAACCACATGGCTTCGACATACTCGGGCGCATACCCCCAATCGCGCTTGGCATCTAGATTACCCAAGTAGAGATAACGTTGTTTACCTGCCATAATTGCCGCTACAGCGCGGGTAATTTTACGCGTGACAAACGTTTCCCCTCGCCGCGGCGATTCGTGATTGAACAAAATACCATTGCAAGCAAAAAGCCCATAACCTTCGCGATAGTTTCGGGTGACCCAATAGGCATAAACCTTGGCCGCCGCATAAGGGCTACGCGGCTCAAAGGGAGTTTGCTCGTTTTGGGGTGGCTTGGCACCACCGAACATCTCACTGGATGAAGCCTGATAAAAGCGAGCCTTGCACCCGCTTTTGCGGATGGCTTCTAAGACCCGAATCGTGCCCAAACCGGTGATATTACCGGTGTATTCGGGCATATCAAAACTCACCCGCACATGAGACTGCGCCGCCAGATGATAAATCTCATCCGGTTGAATGTTGTAGATAAGATCCATCAGGCTTTCAGGAACCGAAATATCCCCATAGTGGAGATAGAAGGGCAACTCCCCTCCATTCGGATGCGGATCGCGATAGATATGATCAATCCGCCGGGTGTTGAAGGTACTGGCGCGGCGGATTAAGCCATGAACCTCATAGCCCTTAGAAAGCAAAAACTCCGCCAGGTAAGAACCATCCTGGCCGGTAATTCCGGTGATCAATGCCTTTTTCAAGTAACGTACCTCCCCAGAATAATGACCCTAGGGCCAATTTGCCCTGCGCTCCAAGTATACCCAGGCTGCCAACACCTGTCAAACTCGTCTACTTAGGCAGCGCCGGCGTCCCTAATGTTCCCAGCGACTCGCTCTCGAACAAGCGGCAGTAAGCGCACAGGCCCGGCGAAGTGGTAGGCTGGCCACAGCGAGGGCATGGATGTAATTCGAGCGGGGTTTCTTCCTCACGTGGCAGAATTAACTGCCCAGAATCGCGCGCTTCCAAAAAACCGAGATAGAAGCGCAGTTTTGCTCCCGGCTCAACCTCTTCCAACCGATTGAGTAGGTCTTTATACAGCAACTGTTTGCTACCCTCAGCAAAGGGACATTCGTCTTCAATATAGGCAATGCCCCGTACCAAAGAGTAAGCCGCTGTTTCGCGCTCACTGAAGCGACAGAAAGGTTTGACCTTTCGGGCAAAACCCGGCGATTCGGGCAACACCGGGGATTGACGTCGCATTTGCTCCAAGTTCCAATGAAAGACGTTCCCAAATAAAAACGCCACTTCGTCGTCCAAATTGTGAGCCGTGGCAAGGACGTTAAAACCCAGATCCAGCGCCGCCTGGTTCATATCGTGGCGCTTAATCAACCCACACACCGCACAGGGCTTATCTCGTCCGCGGCGAGTACGCCGGGCAATCTCGGGCACCGTCTCACCGTGCGCTTGTGCCACGTTGATGATATGCAGGACTAAGCCGCGCTCTTCGGCAAATTCGCGTGCCAAGCGCTCCGATTCGGCCGAGTAGCGAATACCCTCATCAATTCCCAAATGAATATACAGACCCTCCGCGTGATAGCCCAACTGCCACAGCACATCCCATAAGGCCAGTGAGTCCTTGCCTCCCGAGACGGCTACCAACACCTTCTCGTCGCGGGTGAACATATGGTATTTCTCAATCATGCGCTGGGTCTGCTGGATGAACCATTCCACATAATGCGTTCGGCATAACGCCAGCCGGTGCTGGCGCATGCGAATGACGGCACGCTCATCGCATTTGTGACATTTCATGGACACATGGGAAGTATTCACCATCCACCTCCGGAAATTGAGGGGACAATTTTAACGACATCGCCATCCCGTAACACGTCATTTTCGTTGAGCAACTCGCCGTTGCGCACCACCAGGTGCGACTCGGGAGAGAGATTCAAGCGCTTCAAAGCCTCTTTGACTGTCATTGTCCCTTCAAGTTGATATTCTTGCTTGCGCAAGATTAACACCACCGCCATATTTTGACCTCCTCTATCGGAATTTAGATTTTAACACATTTTGTCTCAGCCTCTCACTCGGGTTCCTGCACGGTCCCACCCGCCAAGTGGGGTTTGCCGAGGTTAACCACCATGCGAATCTCCCCATTAGGTAAGATATGGGTATTCCCCGCTTTATCTCTCACCCGCGTCACCCGCAGGGTCATCTCTTCCACCACACCCTCATGGTCTCCAACTCGAATTGTATCCCCCAGTTCAAATTGTCCTTCCAGTAGGATAAAAACCCCGTTGATGACATCACGCACCAACGTCTGCGTCCCTAGAGAGAGCGCCAATCCCAAGACGCCTGCGCCGGTCAACAGGGGCAAGATATTAATACCCATCGCGTGCAGCACCATAAGTAACGCCAACACAACAATCACCACATTGACGGTATGTTGCCCAAGTTGAACGAGTGTATGAATGCGCCCCTTGCGTTCCGGTAATGCCACCCAGCGCGTCAGCAACCGCCTCTCAAGCGCTCGAAAACCGGAGACGCTTAGCCTCTGAGCAACGATTGCCAAGATGATAATGAAGGCCGGTTTCGCCAATACTGCCACAACCTGAACCAATGAGAACCCTATCATTTGCCACCTCCGTTCACAAGAGTCATAGAGACATGACAAAAAGCCGCTGCCGAATACTTCCCTCGCCGTCAGTCCCAAGTATATCAAAGTGAATTTTGTGCCCGAGAAAGTTTGATAGATTTTGAGGGTTCTACCGAAATAGGATAAACAGCGTCATATATTCCAGAGCACGAGTATCGAGACGGCTACCGATGAAAACGCTTTGCATGAAACGTTCCTTGGCTCAAAATCCCGCAACGAAACGCGTTAACGGGGTTAATTTGATTAGGTCGAGGATGCACAGGCATCCAGGCTCATTGAAGAGAACCACAACGCCAAACCCGAAGATACAGATATCCCGCCATGAGTGAAAACCCCAAACTCCAACGCCTACGCATGCTCAAGGCACAAGCCCGCCTGGGAGGCGGCATCGAACGCATTGAAGTCCAACATAAGAAGGGACGACTAACCGCCCGCGAGCGAATTGATCTTTTACTCGATCCCGGTTCATTTCGCGAACTCGACGCGTTAGCGCTCCACCGCTGTCATGACTTTGGCCTCGATCAGCAACGTTATTTGGGTGATGGGGTTGTAACCGGCTGGGGAACAATTGACGGCCGCCAGGTTTTCGTCTTCTCCCAAGATTTCACGGTGCTCGGGGGCAGCCTGGGCGAGATCCACGCTCAAAAGATTTGCAAGGTAATGGACTTAGCCATGAAAAACGGCGCTCCCCTCATCGGCATTAACGATTCGGGAGGGGCACGCATTCAAGAAGGAATAGATGCCCTGGCCGGCTACGGGGATGTGTTTTTGCGGAACACCTTGGCCTCAGGGGTCATTCCTCAAGTCTCCCTGATTATGGGCCCCTGCGCGGGGGGAGCGGTCTATTCACCCGCTTTGACCGATTTCATTTTCATGGTCCGCGGTTCGTCACAAATGTTTGTCACCGGCCCTGAAGTCGTAAAAGCGGTTACCCACGAAGAGGTCACCTTTGAACAACTGGGAGGGGCGGACGTCCATGCTCAACTCTCAGGCGTCGCGCACCGCGTTGCCGAAAGCGAAGCCGAAGCCCTATCGCTCACCCGTCAATTGCTCGGTTACCTGCCTTCCAACAATATGAGCGATCCACCTTTTGTTGCCACATCGGATGATCCCGCACGCATGGAAGAGGCCCTCGATGATCTGGTGCCAGACGACCCTTCCCGCGCCTATGATATCAAAGCCGCTCTGAATCTCATCGTGGACAACGGACAGTTTTTTGAATTGCAGGAATCTTATGCCCCCAATATCGTCATTGGATTTGCGCGCCTTGGGGGTTACAGTGTGGGTATCATTGCCAATCAACCCGCCGTCTTAGCCGGCGTACTCGATATACACGCCGCTGAAAAAGCCGCTCGCTTTGTCCGTTTTTGCGATGCCTTCAATATTCCATTGGTGACTTTTGTGGATGTACCTGGCTTCATGCCCGGCACAGCCCAGGAACACGGCGGTGTCATTCGCGCCGGGGCTAAACTGCTCCACGCCTACTGCGAAGCCACAGTGCCCAAGTTAACCGTTATTACCCGCAAGGCTTACGGCGGGGCTTACATTGTGATGAGCAGTAAACACCTGCGTTCGGATCTCAACCTAGCGTGGCCCTCTGCCGAAATCGCCGTCATGGGTCCTGAGGGGGCTATGAGCATTATTTTCCGCCGGGAAATAGAAGCCTCTACAAATCCCACCCAACGCAAGGCAGAACTGGTACAAGAATATCGCGACAAGTTTGCAAATCCCTACGTAGCGGCAGCGCGGGGTTACATTGATGATGTCATAGAACCTCATGAAACCCGTCCGCGCTTGATCGAAGGCTTACAAATGTTGATCAACAAACGCGACACCAATCCGCCGAAGAAGCACGGCAACATTCCTTTGTAACCAACTTGAGGAGACGGCAAAGGAGGCACGATGTTTAAGAAAATTTTGATTGCTAATCGCGGCGAAATCGCCGTTCGCATTGCCCGCGCTTGCCGAGAATTAGGCATTCCAAGCGTGGCGGTTTATTCGGACGCAGATCGCCAAGCCCTCCATGTGCGCTATGCCGACGAGGCATACTACCTTGGCCCATCGCCGGCGCGCGAATCTTACCTGTGCGCGGACAAGATTTTGGCCATCGCCCGCAAATGCGGCGCCGATGCCATTCACCCCGGCTATGGTTTTCTGGCCGAACGAGCTGATTTTGCCCAAGCCTGCCAGGACGCGGGAATTACCTTCATCGGCCCCAAACCCTCCGCCATTGCCGCGATGGGCGATAAAGCCGTGGCTCGTGCAACGGTGGCTGCAGCCGGCGTGCCAGTCGTGCCCGGTACCGAGGGAGAAGGCAACCTCAGCGATGAGGAATTGTTAGCCATCGCCCCCCAAATTGGCTTCCCTCTGCTCATCAAAGCCACTGCCGGCGGTGGGGGCAAGGGAATGCGTGAGGTGCGCTCACTGGAAGAAATGCCTACCCTGCTAAAAGCCGCGCGACGTGAAGCCGAAGCCGCTTTTGGTGACGGGAACATTTACCTCGAAAAACTCATCCCCGGGGCACGCCACATCGAGTTTCAAATTCTGGCCGACCATTACGGGAATATCATTCACCTGGGTGAACGGGAATGTTCCATCCAACGCCGTCATCAGAAATTGGTGGAAGAATCCCCTTCCCCGCTGCTTGTTGAATTTCCTGACCTGCGTATCCGAATGGGCGAAGTAGCAGTCCGTGCAGCCCGTGCTGTGGGTTACGTCAATGCCGGTACGATTGAGTTTCTGGTGGATCAAGATCGCAACTTTTACTTTCTGGAAATGAACACACGCTTACAGGTCGAGCATCCGGTTACCGAAATGGTCACCGGAATTGACCTGGTCAAAGAGCAGATTCTGATCGCCATGGGGCGTCCCCTGCGTTTCACCCAAGAGGATATTCAATTTCACGGTGCCGCCATCGAGTGCCGCATTAACGCCGAAGACCCTGCTCATAACTTCATCCCCATGGTGGGACAAGTTCGGCATCTATTTACCCCGGCAGGGCCTGGCGTGCGCCTGGACAGCGGAATCTATGCCGGTTATGAGATCACGCCCTATTATGATCCTTTGGTTGCCAAACTGATCGTGTGGGGTGAATCTCGTGCCGAAGCCATTCAGCGCATGCGGCGCGCCCTCGAAGAACTGCGCATCGTTGGGGTACAGACCAACATTCCCTTCCACTTGGCGTTGATGCACAATCCTCGTTTTATTGCCGGTCAGTGTGATACCTCTTTTGTGGATCATCATTTGGTCACCACCCATAACAGCGACGAGAAGACCGCGGCCATGCTGGCTGCCATTACTGCCGCCCTGATGGTGCACCGCCAGCGCCCGCAAAAGGTTGTCCCGGCCTATCAACCTGCCCGCCCGGTCAGCGCCTGGAAATGGGTAGGACGATGGGAATATGCCTTGCGATAATCTAACGGATTACTGAGGCAAAGATGACCGGTTATGTGGTGCGCATCGGCGACCAGGAGTATCACATTGAGATCCTAGATGATCGTCATATCCGCCTAAATGGCGAAATTGTCGAAGTGGATTTGGCAACCCTTGCCGATTCCCCTTTGCTCTCGCTCATCGTTGACGGTAGATCCTACGAAGTGTTGGCTACTCCCCAGGGTGAAGAATGGGAGATCCACCTCAAGGGACGCACTTACCTCGCTCAAGTCGAGGATGAGGTGGCCCATGCAATCCACAAAGCCACTTCCCCCGGCTCAACCGAGCGCTCGGATTACATCCTTCAAGCCCCCATGCCCGGCCTGATCGTGGCCATTCCGGTCAGCAAAGATCAAACTGTTGAGAGCAACGAGGTCTTAGTGATTCTAGAGTCAATGAAGATGCAAAACGAACTACGCGCCCCGCACGCCGGCCAGGTTGTAGAGATCTATGTCCAACCTGGAGAGCGCGTGCTTCAGAAACAAAACTTACTCAGGTTGCGCCCAATTTAAGGTGCCTTTACTTACTCCGTTCATGGGTATACCCCCAGGATCAATAGCGAAAACCGATCCAAGATCATTTTTTGTCCCCCTTTATAGCCTCTTAGTGGGCCCGGCAGGATTCGAACCTGCGACCAAGCGGTTATGAGCCGCCCGCTCTGCCGCTGAGCTACGGGCCCCCTTCGGTTCAAATTATAACACGAGTGCCCACCCAATCAAACAAGAGCAGGAAAAATCAGCCGCTAAACGGCTTGACATTTGTTATATTGCATGATAATCTTGCCTCAACGTGGCCCGTGGTAACGCGCCGCAGGCCCCAGCAATCTCAAAGTACCAAACGGAGTTTAAGGCATGTCTGAACGTTATGTAGGAACTGTTAAGTGGTTCAACCCCACCAAGGGGTACGGCTTCATTGGCCGTGAGAATGGCGAGGATGTCTTCGTCCACTACACCGCGATCCAGATGGCCGGTTATCGCCAACTCAAAGAGGGCCAGAAAGTGGAATTTTCCATTGAAGAAGGGCCAAAGGGCCTGCAGGCAGCACGGGTCGTCCCGTTGTCGCAATAAACCACCGCTGGCCAACAGCACGCAGGGCTGCATGAGCAGCCCTGTGTTTTATTAATCACCTCGTACACCCACAATAAACCCCACCAGTTTCATTAATTCACTCAATGTTGTCTCCCATCCCCGCCGGCTGAGCATCCAAGTCGTCGAACGATACCAGTGCCCTTGCACCGCACGCACACGGACCTCAATACCACTTCCCCGGTACACGGACCAAAAGATTAACCGCGTGCGAAACGTGTGATACGGGTCGGTAATCACTAATACCGATTTCATCCCCAATTGCTCCAGAGTTTCACGGGTGTAGCGCGCTTCTTCATACGTGCTGCTGGCACGCCTTCGAGTGATATGAATTGCCTCCCCAGGAATGCCCTTTGAAACCAATTCATCCGCATTCCAATTCTCTGCCCGTGATCCCTCGGCTTTCGTCAACAGCACCACATCCGCCCCAATTTGACGGTAAATTCTCACTACCTCTTCCAGGCGATCCTTCCCTCCTCCACTCAATAGCACCAGTGCTTCCGCCGGGCGCAATGGGTCTGATGTGATTAGAATAGCCCCAACCCCCCACAACAAGACATAGGCGAGGGTCAATGCAAGGGCTATACCTAAGAGAATCCCTAAGCATGTCCCGGCGTGTGATCGAGGCTTACTCATGACCAACCCAACCCGTTCACGAAACCATCCGGGCTCTTTCCAATGCCTCCCTCATCCGCATTAAGCCCTGCTCAAGCGTTGCGCGAGGACAACCAAAGTTCAGGCGGACGAAACCGCGTCCTTCTTGCCCAAAATCCCTGCCATTATTCAAAGCCACACGCGCTTCATTCAAGAAGAATTCATAGGGACTTGGTTGCAAATCCAAATCCCGACAATCGAGCCACGCCAGGTAAGTTGCCTCGGGAGAATTCATCTTCACCCCGGGCAATTCATCACGCACAAACCTATACACAAAATCGCGGTTGGCTTCCAGCACGCCAAGTAGCGCCTGAAGCCATTCTGCTCCCCGGGTGTAGGCGGCTTCTGCAGCCACCAGCCCCATGATATTCATGCCTCCCCCTAGGTCGTGGACAAGTTGCTTGAGCGTCTTGCGCAATGCCGGGTCGGGCACAACAGCGAAAGCGAATTTCAAGCCGGCCACATTAAACGTCTTGCTTGGCGACATTAGGGTAACCGTCTTCTGAGCAACGGCCGGATCAAGCGTAGCAATCGGAATGTGCGTGTGACCACTGTAGACCAAATCACAATGGATCTCATCCGAGCAAATCACTACATTACGTTCCAAACAGGCTTCAGCCATGGCCCAGAGTTCTTCCCGGGTGAACACACGCCCCACCGGATTATGCGGATTGCAAAGAAGAAACATACGCGTTTCTGGGGTCAATGCTGACCGAAAACGATCGCCATCCACAAAATAGCGGCCCTCCGCATCGCGCGAAAGCGGTAAACGTTGGTCTTTCATTCCGGCTTGGCGCGCCACATTTAAAAAAGGCGGATAAACCGGCGTTTGAATCAACAATCCGGCGCCGGGGGCCCTTAATGCCAAAGCAACTAGATTAAACCCACTGACCACACTGGGCACAAACAAAATTTCCTCTTCATTCACCTGCCAGTTATAGCGCAAAGCCAGCCAAGCCACAATCGCTTGCTTTAATCCCGGCGGATCAATGGCATAGCCAAAGACACCATGTTCCACCCGCTGCCGTAAGGCTTCGATCACCGCGGGCGGAGAGAGAAAATCCATATCCGCCACCCACATCGGGAGAACATCCTCAGCATAGACACGCCACTTAAGGCTCTCGGTGGTACGACGTTCGGGGCAGGTTTCAAAGTTAAACGATTTCTCCATAGTGTCCATATCCTCAACACGATAGCATAACCGCATTATACTCGCTCAACCCCCTTCACCGGGTAGTGGTATACTAAAATTCAACTCGTGATTCCCTCTTGCGCCAATGGCTCCTCCCACATCAGCATCTCCCTTCCATTCTCACGGCCACGCTGCCGCGGTTTTAAAACCGCCGCAACTGCACGTGCTCACCTCGCCTGAGTGGGAAGATTACGAACTGCTGGATAGTGGCAACGGACAAAAACTAGAACGCTATGGTGAATACATCTTAATCCGCCCCGAAGCGGAAGCGATCTGGAAACCCAGCCTCCCCGCTGAAGCCTGGGCACAAGCCCACGCGCGCTTTCAACCCTCCAGCGATGAAGGGGGTGGCACCTGGGAAGTGCGGCGTCCGCTTCCTGAGCGCTGGTCGGTGCGCTATAAAGGTCTCCGCTGTTGGGTGCAACGGAGCACATCCCGTCACGTCGGTCTCTTTCCTGAACAGGCCAGCCAATGGGATTGGATTCAGGAACGCATTCGCTCCACCAGGCGCCCGCTTAATGTCCTCAACCTCTTTGGTTACACCGGTTTAGCCACACTCGCCGCCGCCCAGGCCGGTGCCCACGTCACCCATGTAGATGCTTCCCGTAAGGCCATCACCTGGGGCCACGAAAACCAGATTTTGAGCGGTCTTCAAGATGCACCAATCCGCTGGATTGTGGATGACGCCCTTAAATTCACCCAACGCGAAGCACGCCGCGGTCGCCGCTATGATGGCCTGATCCTCGACCCGCCCAAATTTGGGCGGGGCCCCAAGGGAGAGGTCTGGGAATTCTACAAACTACTCCCAGAATTGTTGCAAGCCTGCCGCGCCGTGCTCAGCGCAGAACCGGTATTCGTCATGCTCACGGCTTACGCCGTCAAAGCCTCTGCCATTACCCTTTATTATGCCCTTACCGAAACTCTGAGCCAGTGGAAAGGGCAGGTTGAAGTGGGTGAAGTCGCCCTCATTGAGACCAGCGGTAACCGCCTATTGCCAACGGCTATCTTTGCCCGTTGGTCCACCTGAACTTATGCCAAAGGAGGTTTAACCCGATTCATGAACGAGCAACGTATTGCACTCATTGGTCCAGGGGTCATGGCCGAGGCCATCATCAACGGCCTGATCCGTCAGAAGGTGGTTGCCCCTAACCAGATCATCGCCGCCGGGCCCCGTCCGGAGCGAGGTCGGGAATTAACCGAGCGTTATGGCATCCGTTTTACCACTGATAACGCCGAAGCCGCGCGTAGCGCAGATATCGTCATCCTTTCCGTCAAACCTCAACGTCTCGAAGCCGTGCTGGTCGGCCTACGTGATCAAGTCCGGCCCGAAGCACTGGTGCTTTCCATCGTTGCCGGGGCGCCCATTCAAAAAATTGCCCGTGCTCTCAATCATCCAATCATTGTCCGAGCGATGCCCAACACCCCGGCTCAAATCGGTCAGGGTATTACCGTGTGGACCGCTTCCCCCAGCGTCAGCGGTGCTCAACTTGAGATGGCCAAGCAAATCCTGGGCGCCCTCGGCCAAGAGGTGTTTGTGGAGGAGGAAAATTACCTCGACATGGCGACTGCCCTTTCGGGGACCGGACCTGCCTACGTCTTCCTTTTCATGGAAGCCCTGATTGATGCCGGCGTGCACCTGGGGTTTCCACGCCGCATCGCCGAGCAACTGGTCGTGCAAACCTTACGTGGTTCGGTGGAATACTACGCTCTTCGCCATGCTCACCCGGCTTCCCTGCGCAATGAGGTGACATCGCCTGGCGGCACGTCTGCGGCTGCGCTATACTATTTGGAGAAAGCAGGGTTTCGCACGGCCATCAGCCGCGCCGTCTGGGCCGCTTACGAGCGTTCCCAGCAACTTGGGCGCGGCAAGAACAGTCAGCCCCCTGAAAACGGCGAGCCTAAAGAACAGGCCTAGCAAGGGGAGAATGTCATGTTTGAAAAACTACGTAATTCCTGGGAACTGGTCAAAGCCAGTGCGCGTGTTTTAGACGCCGACAAAGAACTGCTTATCTTTCCTCTCATCTCGGGCATCCTCACCTTGCTGATCACTTTAACCTTCTTTATCCCCCTGCTTATATCCGGTTTCGTGGATAGCGCCCTCTTCGGTAATGCTCAAGTTACGGGGGTTTTGGTGCTGTTCGCGTTCTATCTTGTTCAGTACACCACCATTTTCTTCATGAATACCGCTCTAGTTGGGGCTGCTCTCATCCGTCTGCGCGGAGGCGATCCCACATTCAAGGATGGCTTACAGATTGCGTTCACCCGGTTTGGCGCCATTGTGGGCTATGCTGTTATCGCTGCCACCATCGGCGTCCTGCTCAAACTGGCAAGCCAGCGCAACCGTGGTTTGGGCCGCTGGATCGTCTCACTGCTTGGATTGGCCTGGAATCTTGCAACATTTCTGGTAGTGCCTGTTCTAGCCGCCGAAAACGTTGGCCCTATCGAAGCCATTAAACGCAGCACCGCCTTGCTTAAGCGAACGTGGGGCGAGCAAATTGTAGGCAATGTAGGGTTGGGCGTCGTCTTTGGCCTGGCCGCGGTCCTGATCACCCTAGCCGTGGTTCCTCTGGCATTGATCGGTTTTCAATTTCCTCAACCAGGTTGGTTCCTGGTGCCACTGATCATAGCGTATATGCTACTTCTGGTATTGCTCAGCCTGCTTCAATCCACCTTGAGCGGCATTTACACCGCGGCGCTTTATCAATATGCCACCACTCACGAACCTGGCCCATTCTTCGATCCTGAGATTGTGCATAACGCCTTTCTGCCAGCCCCAAGCCGCTTCTCTCTCTAAAATTCCGCCCTGCCAAATCAGAAATGCCCACTTGAAGACCGATGGGCGTTTCTGATATATACTCAAATTAGAGCAATTTACTCCACCCCTTGCCTAACCACCAGATGAGGAGGGCGTCATGATCAGTACGGTACGCCAAATTCTGCAAAACAAATCCCCTGAGGTATGGTCGGTCTCCCCTGAAACCACCGTCTTAGATGCGCTCAAACTCATGGCCGAAAAAGACATCGGGGCAGTGCTCGTCATGGACGGAGAGAAATTGGTGGGTATTTTCTCCGAACGCGACTATGCCCGAAAGGTACCTCTACTGGGTCATTCTGCCGAAGCCACACAAGTAAAAGAACTGATGACCCCAGACGTGTATTGCGTTGGCCCCCACCAAACCGTTCAGGAATGCATGGCCCTGATGACCGCAAAGCGCATTCGCCATCTCCCTGTGGTTGAGAACAATAAAGTGATCGGCATTGTCACCATTGGAGATGTGGTTAAGGCGGTTATTTCCGATCAAGCCCTATTGCTTGAAGAAATGGAACATTACATCAGCGGTACCGGTTACGGGCGGTAAACGCCGGCAAGGTTTCCTGTTATCAATGATCATCGGCAAGGACTGAACTGGAACTGCACCCCAGGTCAACGATTGCCCTGGATGTAAGTGAATCATCCAGGGAAGTGACCTGCCCAATTGATGCAGGGGTAAAGCGTCGGTCGCCATGAGGGCTACCCAACCTGATCCAATGCTGTGAATCCCCTCGCCATTGATCAGAGCCGCAGTCGCTTCGTCTATCCCTAAGCCCACCCATGCAGGGAATTGCATCAGTACCCGCATCAAGATCATTTGGCGCCTACGTTGGCGAAAATGGGGCACAATTATAGTATTGGAGAGCAACCCTAGGCCGGGGCGCCAATAACCGGGCACGTCTAATCGAAGGACTGAGTAAAGCACAATGGTTCCCAACGCCGCCGCGCCGGCTGAAATCCCGGCAATCACCGCCCCATTATTAATCGCCTGTTGCAGGGCGTGATGTAATCGGCTCCCCTGCACCACACTCAGCAAACGTGCTATATCACCACCCAGAATCAAGAGACCGTTGATGTGGCTTAAGATGCGTAATAGTATTCTATCCTCAGCCTGAGCCCGCTCCCATATTGGTAAGATAAAGGGTGAATGGCGCAACCCCAGCAATAACAGCCCCTTGGCATACGCATGAACAACCTGAGGATTGTCACACGCGGTGGGAAGGATCGCTACTCGCGCCCCCGCTCCGCCTGCCTGACGAAGAAAAACGGCCAGGCACTCATCCACCGGTGAAATCCGACCACCCATGAGCATCACAACGGGTTGCATTTGCGCTAACCTCTTTATTCTCATTATAATGAGAGCGGTTTTTACATCACGGGATAAACCTAAAGCATTCGCATGTCTCTTCAATCCAACGTGCTTGATTTTACCGATAACGAGATTGCAACTTACCGGGCGCGAACGTTTCGCTCGCTCTCTGAACTGCGTTTGCGCTCGCGCGAGGATGCCATTACCTTCGTTAACCAACGGGGCTTCGTCCTTTTTTGGCCAGCCCAGGGAATCGTCATGCCCAGCCTCTGGGTGGCTACCGCGGGAGATCGCCCGGTTGCCGATGCCCACGATGATCCAGGGCATATCTGCTGGGATTGGAAGGACAGCCTTCTTGGCAAACGTATCTGGTACTATGCCCGTGTTATCCGCGGCAAAAACACGTTAATCGCCCTGGAAGCCCTACCTTATTTCTATACCCTTTCCCCCAATTACGGAGATCCCGAACACGATTATCTAGATCAATATCACGAGGGCCTACTAACGCTCGAGGCCAAACAGGTGTATGAGGCTCTTCTGCGTGAGGGTCCCCTGGATACGTTGACGTTACGCCGCACGGCTCATCTTAGCAGCCCCGAAAGCGCTTCACGCTTTGAACGTGCACTGACGACCTTACAAATGCAGTTCCGTGTTCTCCCCGTCGGCACCGCCGAGGTCGGTGCATGGCGTTATGCCTTTGTCTATGATGTCACCCATCGCCACTTTCCCGATCTGATCGTTCAGGCCGGAAGAATCCAGGAGGATGAGGCCAGGGCTTACCTGCTCCGTCGCTACCTGCTCAGCGTTGGCGCTATTCCTTTTTCCCATCCCATGCGCCTGTTTGGGTGGAATGAGATAGACATGCAACGTGCCATCCGCAGACTCGAGCGAGATGGCTACCCCCTCAAACGAGGACTGAGAAACACGCAATCGGCTGAAGAATGGATTGCCTGTCCCGAATTCCTTAGTTCATGACGCATCCTAATCTGATAATCCATGTGGATTGGAGCAGCCAACCTCGCAAACGCTGGCTGGCTTGGGGCAAATACATCGCATCCAAAGGTTATGAAATTGATTCGCCCCAGCCTGTACAAACGAGCGAGGAGCTTTGGAGTTTAGTTCAAACTCATCTTCCCTCTGATGGCTGTGCCTTGGTCGGGTTCGATTTTCCCATTGGTTTACCCTTGGAATATGCACAGAAGATAGGATGCAATCACTTTCTCTCTTTTCTCGCCCAACTCGAAAATGGCGCGTGGCCCGAGTGGTTTCAGGTCGCCGACCAGGCCCCAGAGATCAACCTTGGACGACCGTTTTACCCTTCCCGCCCGGGCGGTAAACGTTTAGCACATCTTGTTGAGGGTCTGGGATTATCTTCCTCTCGAGCGCTCTGGCGCGAGTGCGATCGCACCACCCCTTACCGACGCGCCGCTGCGCCCTTATTTTGGACCATGGGAGCACAACAAGTCGGCAAGACTGCGCTCTCGGGGTGGCGTGAATTGTTAATCCCTGCACGGCATCTTACCTGGCCACTGGTCAGACTATGGCCCTTTGAGGGTCGGCTGGATGAGCTACTCCAGCCTTCTGCCCTTGTCCTGGCAGAAACCTACCCCGCAGAGTATTACGCGCCGCTCGGATTAGACCTCTATCTCTCTTTACCGGGTCATAAAAAAGGGAAACGATCTGTCTATACCCGCTGTGCCAACGCTTCTCGCCTTTTGATGGCGGCCCAACAATTGAAAATACGGTTTACTCCCGACCTTGAGCGCGAGATAGAACGCGGTTTTGGCCTTGCCCCGAACGCCGAGGATGCTTTCGATGCCCTGATTGGGTTGCTGGGAATGGTCTTGGTGCTGGAAAATCGCCTGCCCACCGACCCACCGTCAAGCGTTCCTTTCCTAATTGAAGGTTGGATTTTAGGCTTGCGCCGCACAAATACCGACTATAATGAAATTGGGTAAATTCGATCCCCTCTTATTCCCAAGTGGAGGCCTGTTCGAATGGAATTTCACATCTCGCGGCGTGCTCGTGAACGCTATCAGTTTGACGAAGCGCTGTTTTCCTTTAACGGCAATGTCATCCTGGCCGATTTCCAGGCCGCTCGCCGCTTTGCCCAAAAGATGAATCTCCGCCGTGACCTGGCCCGCCATCCCGAAAAAGTTGTCCGGGCGGGTGAGATCAACGCCATGGGACTGATTGATGAGATTTTGCACTTGGTGGCTGCGCTTTATCGCCGCCAGAAAAATCCTCAAGCGCTGGATCAAGCGCTTGCCTGGTTAGAAGCCCACATCGGTAAGGCCAACCTTGACCGCACTCTCTTGGAATTTGTGCGCGAATTTCCCCCTTTAGCGGTATATCGAAACCAAATCAGCCCCGAGGATTACCTTAAAGGCCAAAGCGCAGGGCTTTCGCATCGCGCCATCACCCTCGAGGAAATACTTCTTCTATGGGTGAACAACCGCAACCCTGCGCTAGACCCTTATCTGGAACTCTTTGATGAAGAATATCTGCGTCGCGAAACCGCTTATGCGGCGCTAATCCGCGAACTATATCAGTTTTTTGAGACCCAACCAACCTTTGGTCCCGATGATCAACATCTGATGGACATGATGCGCGCCCCGGCTATCGCGCATCCCAATTCCCTCTATGAACAATTGGAATATATCCGCCAGCGTTGGGGGTACTTGCTGGGCGATTATCTAACCCGTTTACTCAAAAGTCTGGATCTACTCAAAGAGGAACAGAAAACCCCTTTCTTGGGCCCCGGCCCGGTAGAGATTCCCACCTATGCACATCTTGAAGGTGAACCGGAAGCCTTCAGTCCTGACCGTGAATGGATGCCGAGGCTGGTCCTCATTGCCAAAAATACGTATGTCTGGCTGGATCAACTGAGCAAAACATATGGACGACCCATCACACGCTTGGATCAAATCCCGGATGAAGAATTGGACAGGTTGGCACGTTGGGGCATTAGCGGCCTGTGGCTGATCGGGATTTGGGAGCGCAGCCGCGCTTCGGCGCGCATCAAACAGTTATGCGGCAATCCTGAAGCGATCGCTTCGGCTTACTCCCTCGCCGAATATCGCATTGCCGATGACCTGGGTGGTGAGACGGCTTATCAGAATCTCCGCGACCGTGCCTGGCGACGCGGCATTCGTCTGGCCAGTGATATGGTACCTAATCATATGGGGATTGATTCACGCTGGGTCATCGAACATCCCGATTGGTTTATCAGCCTGGATTACAGCCCCTTCCCATCTTACACCTTCAACGGTCCGGATCTTTCCAGCGATCCACGGGTGGGGATCTTTTTAGAAGATCATTACTATGACCGCACGGATGCCGCCGTGGTCTTTAAGCGCGTGGATTACACCAGCGGCGATACTCGCTATATCTACCACGGTAACGACGGCACCAGCATGCCCTGGAATGACACAGCGCAACTGAATTACCTCAAGCCCGAAGTACGCGAAGCGGTGATGCAGACCATCTTGGAGGTAGCGCGCAAGTTCCCAATCATCCGCTTTGACGCCGCAATGACCCTGACCAAACGCCACTACCAGCGCCTGTGGTTTCCCGAACCGGGCAGTGGCGGCGCGATCCCCTCCCGCGCCGAACACGGACTGACCAAGCAGGAATTTGATCGCCTCATGCCCAATGAATTCTGGCGCGAGGTGGTTGACCGCGTTGCCCAGGAAGCTCCCGATACCCTTCTTCTCGCCGAAGCCTTCTGGTTAATGGAGGGGTATTTCGTGCGCACGCTGGGCATGCACCGTGTGTATAACAGTGCTTTTATGAACATGCTCCGCAATGAAGAAAATGCCAATTATCGCACCTTAATCAAAAACACCTTGGAGTTTGAACCCGAGATCCTCAAGCGCTATGTAAACTTCATGAACAACCCCGATGAGCGTACAGCGGTAGAGCAGTTCGGCAAAGGCGATAAATACTTCGGCGTGTGCACGCTGATGTGCACCCTGCCCGGCCTACCCATGTTCGGCCATGGCCAAATCGAAGGGTTTGCCGAAAAATACGGCATGGAGTTCCGCCGCGCCTATTGGGATGAGACGCCGGATGCGGATCTCATTGCCCGCCACGAACGACAGATCTTCCCCCTGCTCCACCGTCGCGCTCTATTCGCAGGCGTGGAAAACTTTCTGCTTTACGATTTTTATACCCCCGAAGGCCATGTAAATGAAGATGTTTTCGCTTTTTCCAACCGCCTGGGGGATGAGAAAGCCCTGGTCATCTATCACAATCGTTTTGCCGAAACCCGCGGGTGGATAAAGACCTCGGTGGGCTTTTTGGAGAAAAAAGGGGGGGAGCGGCGTATAGTGCAACGCGCACTGGGTGAAGGTTTGGGGCTAAGACGTGACCCAACTACGTTTGTGATTTATCGTGATCTTGTAGATGGCTTGGAATATCTCCAACCCACGATGGAAATTCATGATAAAGGCTTATTCTTTGAACTCAGAGCCTACCAGACCCACGTTTTCCTCGACTTCCGCGAGGTGACCGATGATGCCAACGGTACCTACCGCCGCCTATGGGAACAACTTCGAGGCCGAGGCGTGCCCAGCCTGTGGCGAGAATTACAACAAATCCGCTGGCAGCCGATCTGGCAACCCTTACGGGAGATCTTTAACCCCGGATATCTTCACTATTTGCTCCAACAGCGTCTAACCCAACCCCAGCAACATCTACCCTCTCATTTGCTCACCGAAGCCCAGCATAAACTAGAAACCTTACTACGAGGAATTGAAGCGCTGACTGGATACCACAATAACTGGGCAGTCATCCTGACCAACCTTCAGGCACGGCTCAACCTTATCCTGCATTGGCCAATCCTTGAGACGAAACTCGGACTTCCGACAACACACCGACTCAACCAAGCCTTGGCACACCTACAAGACCAGATCCTGACAGCGCCTGAACGCTGGCTGGCTTTGGTTTGCGCCGCCTTTATCCTTGATATCGGACGCGTCAAAGATACGGCAAACCACAAAGAGCAAACGCTCGAATGGTTTGAGACCTGGCAGATTCCGCGATTGCTGTCTGAAACGGCTTTAGACATGGGTTTCACCTCAGAACAAGCCCAAACCCTTGTGACCGCCGTCCGCGTCCTAATCGCACATCAAGATTGGCACGAACATCTGTACCCCCCCTCCCCGGCGGACTTGGTGGGAAACTGGCTGAGTGATCCGGAGATTCAGACCCTCATCGGATTGCACACTCATGAGGGAACGCCGTGGATCCATAAAGAGGGATTTGAGACCCTGGTAGCCCTAATGCAAGCCATGGCACTGCTATCCATAGCCGATTTACCGGCTTGGAAGTGCACTCCCTTCTATGATCAGGTACTGTCAGTTTATCGTTTGGGGCAAACGTTGTGCACAGCGGCTGCCCAAGCCGGCTACAATCTGGCGACGATGATGCAACATCTCCAAAGGGTATAACCTTTTGCCCTCGACAAGGCACCGTATCCTTTGCAATTCGGACTCAAAATCTCTATAATGAAGATACCCGAAACGTCAAGTTGTGCAGTCAAGGAGGTCCAAATGAGTCCGCTAGTGGAAGAAAAATGTGTGCCGTGCCACGGCGGAGTTCCCCCGTTGAACGACGCCGAAATCGCGCAGTTGTTATCGGAAGTGCCGGGGTGGGAAGTCACTGAGATCGAAAATCAAAAGCGCCTGCAACGAACCTTCAAGTTCAAGGATTTTGCGCATGCTCTGGACTTCACCAACCGCATCGGGCAAATCGCCGAGGCTGAGGGGCATCATCCCTTGATGGTTACCGAGTGGGGCAAAGTTACCGTGGCCTGGTGGACCCATGCCATCGGTGGCTTGCATCGCAACGACTTTATTATGGCGGCCAAGACCAACCAGATTTATGCTCAAATCTCGGGTATTGGCTAGTTACCCTCCCGCCAGAGGTGGGTAAGCCGCCCAGAAAACCCCATATGGAGGTAGGTGCACCCAGAGATGCCCACCTTCAACCCGCCAGGTAACGTCGTCTCCCAACAAGGGGCGAAAGGCGGGCTCCCCCACCTGCCCTAATGCGTCGAGACTCACCCCTACAGTACGATCAGAAGCCCCTGCGTTGGTCACGACCAGCACCGACCCATGAGGGTGTTGGCGCACAAACGCACAGCAGCGGCTCGAATCTTCAACACTGACAAAACGAAACTCGCCCCGCCGGAGCGCAATTTGGGCTTTGCGCAACTGGATTAACCGCTTAACCCACGCTCTCAGATCCTGATCCCAAAATGCTTCATCCCAGGGAAAGGCACGCCGGCAGTCCGGATCTTTCTCACCCGGTAAACCAATCTCATCGCCATAATAGATTGCCGGTGCTCCCGGCAGGGCAAACTGAAGGGCAAATGCTAGTTTAACCGCTTCGCGGTGTCCTCCCAACACGGTAATCACTCGCGGGGTATCGTGAGAACCCAAAGGCACATACATCGCCAAGCGGTTCTCAGGGGCATACGCATTGAGCACGTGCTCAACATCTTGGACAAACTGGCTGGCTGTCGTCTCACGGTTAAGGAAACGCAAAATCGCTTCACGTAGAGGGTAATTCATCAAACCGTCAAAGTGCCCTTCACTAACCCAACGCGGGTTGACTTCCCAAATTTCCCCTACCAAATAAGCTTCAGGGTTGACCCTCTTAACCGTCTCGCGAAACTCAGCCCAGAATGAGTCATCATCAATCTCATTCGGCACATCCAAACGCCAGCCATCAATGCCTTTCTCCGTCCAAAAACGCGCCACGCTCATGAGGTATTTCCGCACCCGTGGATTGCTGGTATTGAATTTAGGCAGACTCTTAATGCCCCACCAGGCTTCATAGTGCGCCGGCCCACGGGAGTAAGCATTGAGGGGGAATTTGTGAATGTGAAACCAATCCCGGTAAGCCGAATACTGCTGATTTTCCAGAACATCTACGAAGGCGAAAAAACCGCGTCCGCAGTGATTAAAAACACCATCCAGAATAATACGTACCCCCTGCCGGTGAGCATAATCTAAAAGTTGCTCAAAATCTTGCATGCTCCCCAGGCGCTCGTCAATGCGAAAATAATCCGTGGTGTTGTAGCGGTGGGTAGAAGGAGAAAGAAAGATCGGGTTAAGGTAAACTGCCGTAATTCCCAAATCCAAAAGATAATCCAGGCGCTGTAAGATGCCTTTTAGATCGCCCCCCTGAAAGTGATAAAGATCAGGTGGAGAACCCCACGGACGCACGTTCGGCGGATCATTGTCTGGATCTCCGTTGGCAAAACGATCAGGAAAAATCTGGTAGAAAATAGCATCAGCAACCCATTCAGGCACCTTCATAAATCATGCTCCCTCAACGCATGCTGAACTCGTTCCATTAAGGCTTCGGGGCGCTTTTGGAACAGGGTCACCGGCAGATCGCCGCGATTAAGGGCTAAAAGGGTTTCATTGAGTACCCGGTTGATGGGTGTGGGTACCCCCAAGCGTAGGCCGAAACGCACTACGGCGCCATTGAGATAATCCACCTCGGTTTTACCCCGCCCGCCATGCAAGTCAATGTGCAGAGAAGGCATTTTTTGTCCCCGTCCACGGCTGAGGAAAGGGCCAAGCACAGGGCGGCTGATGGACGGTGGCAAAGCGCTCATTAACGTTACTAGCAAACGCAGTGGGGCTCCCGGTAAGTTCACCACTGCCAATCCCAATCGGCGCATAACGGCCAGGGCTTCGCGAATTTGGCCCACCTCCAATGTATACAGTCCGGGATGGCTAAAAATCTCCCCTGGCGTCATATCGAGGATCGCCGCTGAAGCGTTGCCCAATAAATTGGTCAGGAGTTTCGACCATTTCATCGCCGCAGCGTCAGGGTATTCACGCGCACGCAATCCTGCGGCATTCAAGATTGCCAGCAAAGGGGGGAGCAACTTATGCCCACGTGCCACTCCCATCCCCCGCAAGCGCTCCAGGACCGCCACCCCCACCTCAGGGCGGCTGACCGCGCTGGTCAGCGTCGCCGGAATCACATTGGCTTCACCCACGACCTGTGCCAGGTGCACCTCACTCTCAACGCCGTTTTGCAAACACACCAAAGGCGGTAACGCCGCACGGTAAGGGAGCAATACTGTCACCAGATCTTCGATATCGTAAGCCTTGACCGTGACCAAGCCCATGTCGTAAGGCCCCAACCTTAAGGCCTCGTCCAAAGAGGTTGCTACAAGCGGCTCGGGTAGGGTATAGGTGGTTCCTTCTATGACAAGGCGCAGACCGCGCGCGCGGAGGCTCTCAGCCGTCGCCGGGCGCACCAGGAACACCACGCGCTGGCCGACTTGCATTAGGCTCCCTCCAATATACGTCCCCAGCGCACCCGCCCCAATGCACAGAAACGACCAGCGTGGGATCGAAGAGGATTCTAGGGCAGCTGATCGCAAATCAGGCCTCTCCGCTTACCCAATCTCGCGCACCCCGCAGAAAATCACTGCCCGCCATAGGGCGTTTACCCGCGGGCTGCACCTCATCCAGAACCAGAGAACCCTGCGCCGTTCCAAGGGCAGGACGACCCTCCAACACCCCACGCTGGCCAGGACGCAGCCGTTCGGTTGCCACGGCATGCGCCCGCAATACTTTGAGGGGTAAACCCCGAAACTCCAAATATGCCCCCGGCCAAGGGGTAAAGGCCTGCACCTTGCGCACCAATGCCTCGGCCGGTAAATGCCAATCCAAACGTCCATCCTCTTTCTTGAGCATCGGCGCGTAGGTCGCCAGACGCTCATCCTGAGGCTGGGGAGTAATACGCCCGGCCAGATAATCAGGCAGGGTTTCGAGCAGCAACTGCGCGCCCAGTTCCGCTAGACGCTGGCTCAATGTAGCGGCGTTGTCATCTTCACGAATCGGCTCACGCCGCTGGCTCAAGATGGGGCCGGTATCCACTCCGGCATCCATTTTCATGATGGTAACGCCGGTTTCTTTATCGCCATGGAGCAGAGCCGCCTGAATCGGCGCCGCACCGCGCCAACGCGGCAAAAGTGAGGCATGCACGTTAAGACAACCATACGTTGGTAGATCGAGCACATTCTGGCGCAAGATCTGTCCGAAGGCCGCCACAACGATGAGATCCGGCTGCCAGGCTTGCAGTTGGGCCATGGCTTCGGGCTGGCGCAGTTTCTCCGGTTGAATTACCGGCAGTCCCAGCGATTGGGCTAACACCTTGACCGGAGGCGGGGTTAACTTCTGCCCTCGCCCCGCCGGACGATCCGGCTGGGTAACCACCCCCACCACAGTATAATGCGCCGCCAGTTCCCGCAGGGTTGGCAGCGCAAACTCAGGTGAGCCCATGAAGACGATACGCAGGGCTGACATACCAACACGCCATGGCAGAACCACAGGTTTGAATTAGCCCTTTTCTTCGCTTTCGATGACCGCCCGCATCAGTTGCAAAAATTCATCCCATTCTTCCTGAAAGAAATGGACGGTAAAATTTCCCAGTTCCAGGTGGTAGGTCATCTCGCCATCGGGTTCTTCGGCCCGCCAGGCCATGTAATTTTCGGTTTCCGCAATCGTTTCAGTTTTCGGTTCATTCCGTCCGTTCATGATGCATGCTCCTATAACGAGGTTTGTTTTTATTATCCCATATTCGGGCTTAACTCACCAGGGAAAAGGCCTGACTTAATGTCTGACTTAAGACAAACATAACTTGCCTTTCGAAAATAAATTGCCATAAAATTGAAAGAGGGTGCGTAATCGGAATCTCACCACGGGAGGCATACCATGGAAAAAGCGGATTACAACGTCATCGGGAAACCCATTCCCCGCATTGATGCCATTAGCAAAGTCACCGGTAATGCCAAATACCCCGGCGATCTTTCGATGCCGGGGATGCTACACATGAAAATACGCTTTGCCGAACGACCCCATGCACGCATTCTCGATATTGACACCTCAAAAGCCGAAGCCTATCCCGGGGTTGTTGCCGTCTTCACCGCAAAGGATGTGCCGGTCAATGAATACGGACTTCAGCAACCTGATCAGCCGGTGCTTTGCGGCCCGGGCTCCGACAAACCCGGTGCTGATATTGTCCGCTTTGTAGGCGATCAGGTCGCCCTGGTGGTTGCCGAGACAGAAGAAGCCGCTGCAGCAGCCTGCAGCCTGATTGAAATCACGTATGAGGATTTACCGGTTGTCACCGACCCGCGCGAAGCCATGAAGCCTGACGCACCGCTCATCCACCCCGAGCGCGGCGATACCAATATCTGTGTGCACTACAAGATCCGCAAGGGAGATGTTGAAGAGGGATTTGCCCAGGCCGATGTCATTGTTGAAAGTGAATACCAGTTGCCTTTCCAAGAACACGCCTACTTGCAGCCCGAAGCAGGTCTGGCCTATGTGGATGATGAGGGGCGCATCACCGTTCAGGTGGCCGGGCAGTGGACACATACCGATCAAAAGCAAATCGCCCACGCTCTGAATCTGCCGCTAGACAAGGTGCGGGTGATTTACCCTGCCATAGGGGGCGCCTTTGGTGGACGCGAGGACATGTCGGTGCAAATTGTTCTGGCCCTGGCGGCCTGGAAACTCAACCGCCCGGTGAAAATCATCTGGTCACGGCGCGAGTCCATCATCGGACACGGCAAACGTCATCCCATGTATGTTCGCGCGCGTTGGGGCGCCACCCGCGAAGGCAAACTGGTGGCCGCCGAAACCGAGATCATCGCCGATGCCGGCGCCTATCTTTACACCACCAATAAAGTCTTGGGAAATGCCACGGTAGTGCACACCGGCCCCTATTTCATCCCCCATGTAAAAGCGGACGTTTACGGGGTGTATACCAACAACCTGCCCACCTGCGCCTTCCGTGGGTTTGGCGCACCGCAGGCGCTCTTTGTCGCCGAAATGCAAATGAACAAATTAGCCGAGATGCTGGACATGGACCCGGTTGAGTTTCGGTTGAAGAACGCGCTCCGCGAAGGCCAAACCTTGGCCGTGGGTACCACTCCGCCCGATCCAATCAGCATCTCGGAGGTCATCCGCACAGCCAGTGAGCGTTTTGGTTGGGAACAGCGCAAACGCGAATTGGCACAACAAGACCCCCAAGCGACTCTGAAACGAGGGATTGGTTTTGCCTGTGGGTTCAAGAACGTGGGTTTCAGTTTTGGTTACCAGGAAAACTGCTGGGCACGGATTGAACTCCACGGTGCAGAAGAGATTGAACGAGTCGTACTCCACCACGCCGGCGCTGAAGTCGGACAGGGCACCCACACCGTCATGGTGCAAATGGCCGCTGAGGCGCTTGGCGTACCGGTCGAGAAAATCACCCTGGTCACTCACGATACCCTTAACCTGGGCAATGCAGGTAGTGTCTCGGCCTCACGCATGACCTTCATGGCCGGCAATGCGATTCGCGGCGCAGCGGAGATTGCCCTGCGCAAATGGCGTGATGAAGAGCGCCCCGCCATCGGTGAGTACACTTATCTCGCCCCCAAGACCACGCCCTTCACCCCCGAAACCGGCTACTCAATGCCCAACTTCGCCTATGCCTACGTTGCTCAGGCCGTTGAAGTTGAGGTGGACACCGAAACCGGCCAGGTGCGCGTCATTCGCGTGGTCTCCGCCGATGATGTAGGGCAAGCCATTAACCCTCAACTGGTGGAAGGACAAATTGAGGGTGCCGTGGTGCAAGCCCAGGGCTATGCCCTGCTGGAAAACTTCATCATGAAAGATGGGTACGTCCTAACCGACCAATTGAGTACTTACCTCATACCCACCGTTCTGGACGTGCCGGAAAAGGTTGAGCCGGTGATTGTGCATGTGCCCGATCCCCGCGGCCCATGGGGTGCTCGTGGCGTGGGAGAACTCCCTTATCTTCCGCTCACGCCGGCCGTCCTGGCAGCCATTCATGATGCTACTGGCATCTGGATGAATGCCTTCCCGGTGACCCCTGAACGGCTTTGGAAGGCTTTGCAAACCACCCAACCGGCTCAAGATTAGGGAGGGTAATCCATGGCCGAGACTTGGCGCATCCTCATCCGAGACGGAGAAAACGCCGCGCCGCGTGACATGACACAAACCGTGGCTCGCTTACAGATCACCCCTTCAGAGGCGGTCTTGGCTGAAGAGAATGGAGAAACCCAATCCCTCACCCCCCAGTCCGTCACGATTGATTTTGAAAATCGCACCATTGATATATGTACTTCCCCTTTGCCTACGATCATTGACTACATTTATCGGCGCCGCAGCATCCGCAAATATACATCCGAACCGGTAGATGAGGCAACCATTGACCTACTTCTCAAAGCCGCGATGGCTGCCCCCTCGGCGAACGACGTGCGCCCGTGGGCGTTTATCGTGGTGCGTGAGGCGGAACGACGCCAAGCACTGGCCAAAATCAAGCAGTGGGCGTTCATGTGCGCCGATGCACCGGTCGTCTTCGCCGTGCTGGGCAATCCCAACTTGTCTGATCATTGGATTGAAGATTGCAGCGCGGCGGCAGAGAACCTGCTTCTGGCCGCCGCCGGGATAGGGCTTGGCGGTGTTTGGGTTGCCATCTACCCCCGATCGGAATACGAGAAGAAAGTGCGCACCCTGCTGAACATCCCCCCGCTTTGGCGCGTGCTGTGCTTACTGGCCGTAGGACATCCCGCTGAGCACAAACCACCGCGCACTCGCTATGAAGCCAATAAGGTTTATTATGAGACCTTTGGAGGTTAAACCGAATCTCAGCCGGTAGCCCCCCAAAGTAATAAATCCATTGTCTTGTCTCTGCGTCCCCATAGCCTTGGATTTTTCCACCAAAGCCTTCGCAACCTACTGCGAAGGCTAAATGTTGGTTTAGAGGGTCAAGGAATAAATCTTGAATTTACCCAATATTCATGTTATGCTGAAAATGGTCATCAACTTCAGGCACATGTTTTGCGGGATACACGGGAAGAATTTGGAAAATTCATACCACGGCATCACAAGCGCACTTTCACGGGGAATCGCTTAAACCTCAACATTCGACCACCGAATATTTCGACCCAACTAAAGAAGATTCCAGCAGGCTTGTGCCTCTAGAACCAAGAGGTGAGTGAAGGCTTGCTAATTTGCACTTGGTAAGCCCTGACGCTTCTCTCGTAGCAGGCAATCTTATAGATTTCGCGCGAGAGGTAGTTTTTAGGGCGTTTCGAGGAATCATCTTTCGGTGGAAATACCGTGATGGGTCAAGATAAATGGGCTTTAACGTTCGAGGACTCAACGAGCCTGCGCATCTACCTATTAGGCCCCCCTCGGGTAGAGAGTTCTAACGGTTCGCTGGTCATTCCGCGCCGCCAGGCACGCGCCCTGCTATATCGTTTAGCAACAACAATGGAACCCACTCCAAGGGAGCAGTTGTGCTATTTATTATGGCCCGATGAACCTGAATCATCTGCCCGTCGTCACCTCAGTCACTTAATTACCCATCTCCATCGTGCATTACCCCACCCGGAGCCTTTCACCTTTGCAGGCGATCAGATAGGGCTTAATCCTAAATGGGTGTGGTCAGATGTCGCAACTTTCGAGCGCCTTTGTGCCAAACTAACCCGGCAGGGTGCCCATCATCCACTCCAGGGGAAGGATGACCAAACCTCAAAAGAGATTATCGCTTCTCTCGAATCAAGCGTGAATCTTTACCAAGGGGCTTTTCTCGAGGGATTTTCACTCCCTACCCTGGCGGAATTTGAAGAATGGGTAGCACAGCAAAGATACGCATTGGAACGGCTCTATCTCTTAGCATTAGGAGAACTCATCGAATACGCCTCTGAACAAGGAAAATTTGAGTTAGCCATCTTATATGCCCAACGCTATCTGGACACCGATCCTCTTGCCGAGGATATTCACCGTCGTTTGATCGAACTTTACGCAGTTACCGGTAATCGGAACGCCGCAGTGCGCCAATTTGAGATTTGCGCCCACATGTTAGACCAAGAACTTGGCGTCAGCCCTCTCCCTGAAACACGTGCGGCTTATCAGGACGCTCTTGAGAAGCGCATTTCTCTCAAATGGGCAGAGAAGCCCACCTGGAAATCGGCGCCGGGAGTGGATGTGCCACTCATTGGACGTTCTCAAGCCATGGGTTGGCTTGAGGAGGCCGTTCAGAAAGCACGAGGAGAGAACGAAAAGGTCATCCTCATCTCAGGAGAAGCAGGCATCGGAAAATCCCGTTTACTGCATGAGTTTATCGCTCGTCTAAGCAGGGATGCCGCAATCCTAATAGGTTATGCCCGCCCCGAGGTGCGAACGCTTCCCTATTTTCCCATCATCCAAGCTCTTCGCAGTCTTTATAGTCTGTCAGAAAAAGAGGCCCCAGCGCCTTTTCTCCAATGGTTACCCCAGTCTCTAGACCGTATCTGGCTGATAGAAGTGTCTCGTGTTCTTCCGGAACTACGCAGGTTTTATCCTGATCTTCCTCTCCCCTTGCCAGCCGCATCAGAGGAAGCCCAGAGTCGGTTGTTCGAAGCCTTAGCCCATTTTGTAATAGGGTTATCGGCCTCGCCTGTGTTTTTACATTCGCATGCTTACCTGGTCCTTTGTCTGGAAGACCTTCATTGGGCAGATAGCGCAACTCTTGACTGGCTAGTTTATTTGGGGCGTCAAATTCGCGGACACCATTTGCTGGTTTTGGGCACCTATCGCAGTGAAGAAGCAGAGGCAGTCGTTCACCTGCGTCAAGGCTTGCATGCTGCCCGAACGCTCTGTGAACTTCAATTAAGCGGCTTAGACCTCCCTTCCATTCTTCTGATTATTTCTCACCTAACCGGCGGTGTAACCGCCGGAATGGAAGAGTTCGCAGAAAATCTTCGATCCGCTACGGGAGGAAACCCATTCTTTCTCATTGAAATATTAAAAGCCATGATGGAAAGAGGATGGCTGCCGGAGACATGGGGCACTGAAAAAGGGATACCTCTGCCGGACACCGTTCGAGAAGCGATAGAGACGCGCCTCCAACCATTAAGTTCGGTGGGACGTCAGGTACTGGAAGCCGGAGCCATCGCTGGTCTCACGTTCACCTTTGATCTTGTACGCGGGATTGCCGGACGCCGCGAAATGGAAGTGGTAAACGGGTTGGACGAACTGGAGGCTCGAGAGTTAGTGGTGGAGCAAGGTTCGGAGTATCGGTTTCACCATGAGTTGGTTAAACGGGTCGTTTATGAAGCCCTCAGCCCATTACGTCGTCAACTTCTCCATCGCCGCGCTGGCTGGATGCTCACACGGCTTACACCCGAAGAACCGGGTTTGCTGGCCCACCACTTTGATTTGGGTGGAGAAATCAAACAAGCCCTATTTTGGTACGAGCAAACAACCCAACAAACCGAGGCACTATTTGCCTGGAAAGAAGCTGAGCAGTACCAAAATCGCATGCTGTCACTGCTAGACCAACTTGACCCTCACGAAAATCAACCGGATAACATTTTGCGGCGCGGGCTCATCTTGCTTAAGCGTGCTCATTATTACTACCTCCAAGGAAGACTTGCCGATCGGGATGCCGACCTGAAATCGGCAATGCGCTTGGCCGAAAAACTCCAGACCAAGACATTATCTCTTCTCACGTTGCTTCATCAGGTTCGCTATCTCAACCTGGGCGGAGAGTATGAAAAAGCTATTGCCCTAGCAGAAGAAGGAACCTGCACACTCCCAATGGAAGGTTTGTCTTCCCCCTCAATGTCAACCCTGGCACTTATCTTCGTTGAGATTGCCTTCGCCCACTACTTTCTAGGACAACCCCAGAAAGGGTTTTCTGCGCTTCACACTGCTCAAGACTTTGCCGGACCCAATCCTGATCCCAAAGTGCGAGGGCCGATTGAGCATCATCTCGGTTATATGTTGCTTCATCAAGGAAAATACGCCGAAGCACTGCGCCATCAACAGGAAGCTCTGCATTGTCATCAAATGTGCCAGGACTTTAACGGTACTGCCTGGGCTGAACTGGATCTGGGATTTTTGCACCTGAAACTTGGACATTTCAGGGAGTCAAAAACGCATTTGGAGCAGAGCCTCCAACTTGCTCTTCGTATCAGTGCTCAACCGGCTGAGGTTTATGCTCGCACCTATATTGGGTATTGGAAATTGTATCAAGGTGATTACCATTCGGCGATAGAATACTTTCGGCAAACTATTGCGTTGCATTGTGCTTTGCTCCAAGAACATGGCGCGGTCGCGGCCGAAATTGGTTGGGGGTTTGCCCTGTATCACCTGGGTGAGATTTCTGAAGCCCGTGCCAGATTTCAGAATGCCGTTGATCGTTCGCGTGGGGTGATTCATCGGCGTCGTTGGGCCGAGGCACTGATCGGTTTGGGTTTGGTGGAGCTCAAGGATCGGCATCCTGAACTAGCCCGAGACACATTGAACGAGGCCGTAGAATTGGCGCGCCTGAGTCAATGTAACGAGAACTTGGCGGCAGGATTGGCGGCGCTGGCCCAAGTTGAACGAGAAATGAAAAATCTCTCAAGTTCACTTGCATACTCTGATGAAGCATTGAGGGTCGCTCAACAATTCTGCCTCCCAATATGCGAATCCTGGGCCGAAGTTGAAATGGGTTTGTCTCTTTTGGCAATGGGAGAACAGATCTCTGCTTTAGAACACACAACCCGGGCTATTTATCTTCTACCTCAGGCTTATGAGGGGTGGTTACCAACTGAGGAGGTTTATATAACTCATGCCAAAGTGTTACAAGCCTTAGGCCGATTTGACGAAGCCCAAAAGTACCGCGAGCAAGCCAGACATCTTATCGAGAAAAAATCTCAATTTATCTTAGATCCTATTCAGCATGAGAGATATCTCATGCAAAAACTCCCACTAATTTCGTAGGGAAGCACTTTTTCCGCTGTTTGTAGCCATTTTGTGGACAGAGATAGGTTATCCTGCTTTTTAGAAGGACGAAAAGCAGATACTGGCGTGTTCCTTATTCGCTGTAACCACGATGAGATTCGGGAATGATAGTCAAGGGAGAAAGTCTAAGAAGATGAAAAAGCAAAGGAATCGGAAAGGAACATAAGTCCATCTTCACGAAACAAAGTTCCTTCGAAAACTACTGGAAAGGAGGTGAACGGCGATGATCTTGTATGTTGTGAAGTGGAATATCCACCCTGAAAAAGAAGACGCCTATTGGAATTGGCTGAGCAGCGCTATCCGGCGCACATTGGGAGTTCCGGGTGTTGTGGAATTCCGGGGATACCGCGGATGGTTAGGCACTTCTCAAATTGTAGCCACTTATGAGTTTGCCAGTCTGCCGGATTGGTCGGCGTGGTTTACCCATGAAGAAAATCAAAAAGTGCTGAGTGAACTGTATGGAGTAACCCACAATGCGTTTGGCGAACTTTGGGGACCTTCCCCGGCTGTGCCCGAACCCATTCGCCCTGGCAAGTAATTGCTACAAGTAGGCATGGCGTTGGTCTTCTCAGGAAAAATGGCATCGGTTTTCTGTTTACCCGAAAGGAGAGAATCATGGCACACATCAAGAAAAGCATTTACATTAAAGCCCCCGTAGAGAAAGTTTACGCAATAACAAGAGATCCAAACCGCTGGGCAACGTTTTACGCTGGCCTTAGCGAACCAGAAGAGATCAACGGGCATGGGGAGGTTGGAACCGTAGTGAAACACTATTACCTGATGGCGGGAATGCGCTTCCCGGTCACCAGTCGGGTTTTGGTGGATTCCGTTGGCTCAACTGGCGGACAGTGGAAAGGAAAAATTGAAGGCCCACTGGATGGCGAGCAAACATGGGATTACACCCCTAAAGATGATGGGACCGAGGTGACCGTCAACATCAACTACACGCTCCCCGGCGCCGTGTTGGGGCGCATTGCGAACCGTCTTCTGGTTGAACGGATGCAGGAACGCGCCATCGAACAAACTCTAGAAAATCTCAAACTCTTGTGCGAAGAGGGAACGATTTAGCGTTCCTAAGGAAATACCAGTTTAATCAACAAGGCTGTCTGAACAAATAGTCAGACAGCCTTGTCTGACTGGGTAAAAACAAATCATCCCATATCCGCTATGGGTCGTTCTCTTTCTAGGGCTTTAAAGCAAACAGGCCGCCCTTTTCCTTGGACGGCCCATTCGATTTTCAGGCTGGGGGCGATGGATTCGAACCACCACACGCAGATCCAGAGTCTGCTGTCCTGCCATTAGACGAGCCCCCAGCGTCTGACGGTTGCTATTTTATCACGACTCGGGGGGTGTGTCCAGAGGTTTTTGAGCCAGCGCTTCCCTCTGCACCACCCCCTCCAATAATCGCACCGCCTGAGCCATGCGCTGTAATACCTTCTCGCGCCCCACCACTTCCATACTTTCAAACAGCGGCGGGCTAACCTTCTGCCCTGTAATCGCCACGCGCATCAGGCCAAACACCTGCCCTGCCGTTAAGCCGCTTGCCGCTACAAATTCACGCATATACGGCTCGGCCACTTCGGCACGGATATCCGGCAGGGCCTCCAGCGCTGCCAAGATGCGCCGCGCCAAGTCTAAGGACTCCGCGGCAGTTAACCCTTTGACCACTAAATCTTCTGCCGGTGGGACAACGTCCTCTTTGAAGAAAAAGCCTGCCATATCCGGGGCTTCATCCAACCCACCAATACGTTCCTGGATGAGCGGAATGATACGCAGCAGACGTTCATCGTCCACCTGGTAACCCCGTTCAAGGAAGAAAGGCTTTACCCGCCGCGCCAGTTCCTCAGGGGGTAAGGCACGGATATGCAACCCGTTGAAATGATCAAACTTGGAAAAATTAATCGCCGCCGGAGCAGGGTTAAGCCGCTCCAGGGTAAACTTCTCAATTAAGTCCTGCATGGTGAAGAACTCGGTGTGGTCATCATAGGACCAACCCATCAGTGCAATCCAATTGACCACTGCCTCGGGTAGATACCCTAAACCCTTTAAGTCCTTGATAAATATCGAATAGCCATCTTTCATCAAGTCGGCGGCTTCGCGCTTGCTCATTTTGCCCTTACCACTTGGCTTGAGGAAAACCGAAAGGTGTACCCAAATCGGCTCTTCCCAGCCAAAGGCTCGGTAGATCAGCCCGTGTAAGGGAAACGTGGGTAACCATTCAGAACCGCGGATCACGTGCGTGATCTTCATCAAGTGGTCATCCACAACCACGGCCAAGTGATAAACCGCATAACCATCCGATTTGACCAGGATGTAATCATCAATGGTGCGGTTCTCCACCGTGATATCACCGCGCAGAAAATCATGCACCGTCGTTGTGCCTTCCTTGGGGGTTTTAAAACGAATCACATGAGGCTCACCGGCGGCTACACGGCGCTCTGCTTCTGTCGGATCTAATCGGCGACATGTCCCATCATAATGTGGGGGTTCTTTACGCCGCTGTTGCTCTTGACGCATCGCCTCCAAACGCTGAGGGGAACAAAAGCAATAATAGGCATGCCCTTGTTCAATGAGTTGACGGGCATAATACTGGTAGATGTCTTTACGTTCCGATTGCCGATATGGGCCATAAGGGCCACCGATATCCGGGCCCTCATCCCATTGGATACCCAGCCAGCGCAGTCCTTCCATAATCTCTTCCTCTGCGCCGGGCACCAAACGCTTGCGGTCGGTATCCTCAATTCGTAAAAGGAACTGCCCGCCAGTCTTGCGCGCCAGCAGATAGGCATAAAGTGCAGTACGCGCCCCACCTAAGTGTAAATGCCCCGTGGGCGAAGGGGCAAAACGGGTACGAGCCGGTTTAGAATAATCGTTCATACGCCTCCATTAAAAATCGAGTGTGGTGCGATGGACCGCCACGCTTTCCACCAACCCAATTGCCAGCACCAGAGATAACAGCGAACTTCCTCCATAACTGACAAAAGGAAGGGTTAGGCCGGTGACCGGGATAACATTGAGGTTAACCCCAATGTTAACCGCGGTCTGAAAGAACAATAAGGTGGCCACCCCGTAAGCGATAAGCGCCCCAAAGCGGTCACTGGCGTGACGAGCCACGTAGAGACAACGCCAAATGACGAAGACTAACAACGCAATAACCAACACCGTTCCAACAAAGCCGAACTCTTCGGCCATGGCTGAAAAAATAAAATCGGTATGCCGCACCTTGAGAAAACGCAACTGTACCTGTGTCCCATTGCCGTAACCCATCCCAAACAACCCACCCGAGCCAATCGCGATGAGGGCTTGTTCAACGTTATAAACATTACCATGGCGGGCGTTGGGATCCGGAAAGAGGAAACTTATGATACGTTCCTTTTGATAATCGGCCAGAAACGGAAACGCCGCCACGCTCCCAATAATAGCCAATATGACAAAGATGACCAAGTAATGTAATGGCAAACCACTAATCCATAATAATGAAAACCAGATCACCATGATCACAATCGAGGTACTCAAGTTGGGCTGAAGCAGAATCCAAATTACCACGCCGGCCGTCAAGAGAAAACTGCGCACAACCCAGAGCAGATTCTTTGGCGCTTCGGCAGTGCGGGCAAAATAATCCGCCAGCACCAAGATCATGATGATCTTGACTAATTCAGAGGGCTGAATCAGAATAACGCCGGTATCAAACCATCGGGCCGAACCGAAAAGCGCCCGCCCCAAGATATAAATACCAATCAATGAAAGTAAAGCCACCACATAAAGAATGCGCGTCAAAGAAGCCCAAATGCGGTAATCAATTAATGCGGTACCTAACAGCACCACTAATCCGACCGAGACATAAATAATTTGACGGGTAACCGATTCGGCCAACTGAGCATTGCCGGCGATCGCCGAGCGAATCATCACAATGCCAAAAATGCACAGGATCAGCACTGCGCCGAAGAGCCAGAAATCAAAGCGGCGCCAAGTTTCGCGTCGTAGGATCATAGACTAACCCTGCTTTTACCCACTCCGCGGGCGGCGCGCTGGCCGCAGTGGAATATCCGCTACCAGACGCTGCTCACGCCCGTCCTGCGTTAAATTGATCACCACCGCTCCGGGATCAATCTCGACATGTTTGGAGATCACCGCCAACAACTCGTTCTTCAGGCTCTCCAGCACGGCCGGCGAGAGATCCGTACGATCATGGATCAGGACGAGTTTAAGGCGCTCTTTGGCTTGGTCAGCACTCTTAGACTTCTTACCCAGCAACTGCTCCAACCAATTGCTCATCCTGTAGATCCTCCGGAGCGGAATAGCCGTGTCAGGCGCTTAAAAAAGCCATCCCCATCATCCAGGTTCAAGAAGGGCACCGTCTCACCCATCAACCGCCGGGCGATATTCTGAAAAGCCAACCCCGCCCGCGATTTACCATCCAGGGCAACGGGTTGCCCCTTGTTTGTACTGATAATCACGTTCTCATCCTCAGGCACGATACCGATCAATTCCACCGCCAGCAACTCCAAGACATCCTCGGCGTTAAGCATATCCCCACGGCGGGTTAAGGTGGGGTTAACACGGTTAAGAATTAGCCGTACCGGCCCCTTTTCTTCAGCCTCCACAATTCCAATGATGCGATCAGCATCGCGCACTGCCGATACCTCAGGGTTGGTCACCACGAGCACCATATCTGCCGGGGCAAGCGCATTGCGAAAACCGCGCTCAATTCCCGCAGGTGAATCAATCAGAATCCAGTCCACTTCCGAACGCAACTCATCACATAAGCGGCTCATATCGCTGGGGGAAACCGCATTTTTATCGCGCGTCTGGGCTGCAGGGATCAGATACAGTTCCGGCAAGCGTTTATCCCGGATCATGGCCTGGCGTAAGCGGCAACGTCCTTCTACCACATCCACCAGGTCATAGACAATGCGATTCTCCAAACCCAACACCACATCCAGATTGCGCAGGCCAATATCGGCATCAATACACACGACTTTCTGACCCAGGGCGGCCAGGGCTACCGCCACATTTGCTGTCGTGGTCGTTTTGCCCACCCCACCCTTGCCAGATGTCACGGTTACTACCTTTGCGACCATTCCACTTTCCTCTCCGCGCGATTATTTGTGCTTCCAGGGTTCTAGGACGATCTGGCCGTTCTCTAAGCGCGCCATCATGGGTTCGTTTTTACGCCGTTTTCCGGTTTGAATTACGGCCACCTGATCGGCAATGCGTAATTGAACCGGTGCCATTTCCAACGCACAGATAACGGCCTGGGTATTACCCTCAGTGCCGGCATGCACAGTGCCCCGCAAGCGTCCCCAAACCACCACACTTCCCCCAGCATAAATCTCGGCGCCCGGATTCACCTCACCGATCACGACGACATGACCGCGCGTGCTCAAACGATAGCCTGAGCGAAGCGTCCGCTGGACGAGAACCGCATTCTCGCCCTCTAATTCCGTCTCTCCGCGGCGCGCCGCGCGCTCAGGGCGTGGTAACGGCAGACGCGTTGCTAATCCCAAGACCTGCGCCGTGCGTTCGGTAACCGGAGAGTTGCTCAACACTGCCCACAGTGAAACCCCCAGATCGCTTAATTTATCCCGCAGACGGCCCATTTCTGCAGCATGAACCACGTGGTTGCCAACGTCAATGGCCAGGCGCGCCCCTTTGAAAAACGCAGCCTGCTCTTGAATATAGGCCAGCAGCACGGCTTGTAGTTCTGACCACTCACCTTCACCGAACGTTGCTAGCAAACCCTCACGTATGCCTTTGATCTGAACCCGCCGATCCGTGGTCGCCGGCATGGAGGATACCCTGGATTCATTCGGTATCATATCGTCTTCCATTATAGCAGAGGTGCTTTAATCCTCCAATTCTCATTTCAAGGCAGGCTACTTCCTGTGACCTCGGTATCCACTTCTTTCAGATTGAAATAGGCTTCCATAACTTTGCGCACCACCGGCGCCGCCAGACGCGCCCCTTCATCGCCGTTATAGACAAAAGCCACCACGGCAATCTCAGGGTTATCATAGGGCGCATAGCCCACATACCAGGCGTGCGCCGGCCAGTTGCCCGGTTGACACAGATTCTTCTGCTGCGCCACGTTATCGCAGTATTCTGCCGTGCCCGTCTTGCCCGCCGAAGGAATGGGGAAGCCCTCAAAAATGGTTGAAGCCGTCCCACTCACCACCACTTCACGCAAACCTTCCTGCACCTTCTTAACCACCCAAGGCGCGACAGTCTTCATCTCCCCGGTCTGCAGGAAATTCTCGTCGTAAACATGGATCACCGGATCTTGGGTAATATCCCACAGCATTTTCGGCTCAAAAGGCTGTACCACATTACCTTCGCTGTCTAAAACTTCGCGCACAATGGTGGGTTTCATCAATTTGCCATCGTTGGCAATGGTAGCCATAGATACTAAGACCTGGAGCGGCGTCGAGAGCACATAACCCTGGCCAATGGTCGCAATATAGGTATCGCCGGTAGACCAGTTTTCACCCACGTTAACGCGCTTCCAGTCCGGATCCGGGATCAAACCGTCCTGCTCACCCGGCAATTCGATCCCCAGCACCCGACCATATCCCAGCGCGCGGGCATACTCCCCTAAACGCCAGATATTTAAGCCTTTGGGCACCTCGTCTTTATAGCCACCCCCCACCTTGTAGAAGTAAACATCGCAGGATTGGGCAAGGCCATGGATGAAGTCCAAATCGCCGTGCCCACCACCGGTCGTTTTGTAAATGTAACACACATAATCCCGCGTGCGCGGATTAGGATCATTCTCAAAGTAACGTTCTTCTACGGTGATCTTCCCCGGGTCATTGATTTTTTGCTCCGGGGTAACCACCCCCTCATTCAAAATTCCCAATGCCGCGGCCAGTTTGAAGACCGAGCCCGGCGGGTGTTCAGCAGAAATGGCATGATTGAGCAGAGGACGATAGGGATCACGTTGGAGTTGTTCGTAATAATAGGCCGGGATGAAGCGCGCCATGCGGTTATTTTCATAACTCGGGTAAGAGACCATTGCCAGTATCTCGCCCGTTTTCGGATTCATGGCGATCACCACCCCACTGGTGTAGCGCTGCTCGCCAAAGTAGCGGTTCCAGCGATCCATCCAATTGACCAGTGCCGCCTCTGCCGCCGCCTGCAAGCGCGTATCAATAGTTAGTTTGATCGAATACCCTGGCACAGGTTGTACCGGGGGTTCCAAATCACGCAAGATCTGACCTGCGGCATCCACCTCAACCACGCGCTTGCCGTTTTGGCCGATCAAAAGATCATTCAGTGAATATTCCACGCCGGCAAATCCCACTTTATCGCGATTGGGCAGAAAGCCCCGCGCCCGATAATCCGCTTCTTCACTGGCCGGAATGGGACCAAGAAAGCCCACGACGGTTGAGGTTAACGAGCCCGTAGGATATTCGCGCACCGATTCGACCTCAATACCAACGCCGGGCAAGTCCGTCGCACGCTCACGGATAATCATAGCGGTCTGTTGATCAATATTACATTTGATGCGAATCGGACTGTAAGGGGCGTTCGTATCACCGATATAGACGATTTGCGCAATCCCCAGGTCGGTAGCACACGGGGTGAAGTTGCGCACCGTCTCTTCATTAATCTCTCCGTTGTTCACCGGCACGCCGATGAGTTGGGAAAGTTGTCGGTAAACCTCTTGGATCCCTCCTTCATCGGTCGGAAGTTCGGCAGGCGTAATCACTACATTGTAAGAAGGCACGTTCTTGGCCAACAGATAACCATTTCGGTCATAGATCAAGCCCCGCTGAGTAGGGAGACTGATCTCCATGGTACGGTTATCTTCGGCCCGCACGCGGTAGTTCGTTCCCTGGAGAATCTGCAAGTTGAACAATCGCAAGATGTAGAAACCAACCACCAACCCAACCAGTACGTAAAAAACGGTCAGCCGCCAATGCTCAAAAGGTTGAGGATGTTCAATGGGCTCATGCATGTCTCACCACCGTCTCTGGGTACAACCAATTTGCCAGATCGTTTACCAAAGCATACACCGGAAAGGCAAAAATAAGATTAAGAAATAGACTGGGCAACGTCACATGGGTGAGCGCTTCTGCCCACGTAAGGGACGTGCCATTAAACTGCAGTGTGACGATCGTCAAAGCATGATAAATCAGCGTACCCCAGAACGTGACAAAAAGCATTGCCAGAAGGGGAATTTGCCAGACCTGACGGCGAATAACCCTGGCCAGAGCCACCACCATCCCATACCCAACCAGAGGCACTAATAAAGGCAGTCCGGAAACCCACCCTACCAAAAGGCCGCCTACCAGTAACCAGGCCAAGGCAGATCGAACGCGTTCATGCAAAGCCCACGCGATCAGGGCCAACAGGACCAGATCGCCACTTCCATTCAATAGGGTTAGGCGGCTGATTATCGCGCTTTGAATCATCAACATCCCCCCCAATAATGGAAAAGCCAACCAATCGGCTAACATCCTTTACCTCACGGGATGGGGGTCGGAATCAGAGGCGCGATTTGAATCGGGCGGAAATTCGTAATCACCAGAACGGCCTGAAGTGCGGTAAAGTCAACCACGGGCTGTACAACCGCGGTCTGAAACAATTGATTGGGTTGTTTGCGTACGTCGCTGACCTGCCCAACCAAGATGTCAGGGGGATATGTTCCGCCCAAACCTGAGGTCAACACCAAATCCCCTACTTGAATCACGGTATCCTGGGGGATCATCTCCAGGCTTATCTCCCCGGTCACTGAACCATGGACTTGCCCTTCTACCTTACTGCTCTGAAGGCGCACGTTGACAATCGCATTAGGGTCAGTGATCAACTGCACCCGCGCCGCGCCGGCAGTAACGGCATCAACTCGTCCTACTAGCCCTTGATTTGTGACCACCGGCATCCCATGGCGAACCCCATCATCAGAGCCGCGATCAATGATGACATAATGAAGAAAAGGACTCGGATCACGGCCAATGATGTTGGCAGCCACATATTGATTCTGGGGATGGGAACGGGCAAAATCAAGCAGGGCGTAGATGACCTGGGCTTCGCGGAGTTGCTGTTGTAATTCAATCACCTGTGCCTGCAATTCGGCCACTTGTTGCTCAAGTTCAAAATTGCGTTGTTGCAGGGCTGCCATATCACGCGGCGCCGTTAAGAATTGATAAGCCGCAATATAGCGGCTTGAAATCCACTGCTGTACCCCTACTAACGGTGACATCACACTTCGTAAGAGAGGCTGCAGGTAACCGCTTAACGCCAGAAGAATCAACCCACCGGCAACGATCAGCACAAAGGCGGTCTGCCAAAACCGCGATACCAGTGCTTTCATGGGGTTAGGATACCGTCAAATTGCCTTCCTGCCAACCCTGATGCTCCCAACGGATTAGCCTCGACTGTTGCGATCAATATCTACCAGGAACTCCGCAAAGCGATCCAGGTCTTCAAGGATAATCCCCGTGCCACGGGCAACACACGTCATTGGATCCTCAGCCACCCAAACGCGCAGGTTGAGTTCATCGGTCAAGCGTTCTGCTAACCCTTGCAGTTGAGCCCCACCCCCGGCCAGGCACACCCCTGTTTCCATGAGATCCGAGACGATCTCCGGTGGGGCTTCATCCAAAGCGTCCTTAATCGTATCCACAATGACCTGCACCGAGCCGGCAATGGCTTCGCGGATTTCCACCGAAGACACCTCAACCGATTCGGGGAGACCATTGATTAGGTTGCGCCCACGCACCACCATCGTTTTTTCGGTGGGCAGTGGATATGCCGATCCGATGTTGATTTTGACCTGTTCGGCCATGCGCTCACCGATGAGTAAATTGTACTTGTTGCGGATATATTGAATGATGTCCTGGTCCATCTCATCCCCTGCTACCCGTAAGGAACGAGATACAACCACCCCACCCATCGAGAGCACCGCCACTTCGGTCGTTCCACCTCCGATATCCACAATCATGCTTCCCCGCACGTCGGCGACAGGCAGACCTGCCCCAAGTGCAGCTGCTTTGGGCTCCTCAATCAGGTAAGCCTCCCGCGCGCCTGCCGCCATCGCGGCATCATACACCGCGCGTTTTTCTACCTCGGTTGCTCCCGAGGGAATCCCCACCACCACACGCGGGCGCGGCATGGGAACAATGGTTTGCTGGTGCGCCTTACCAATGAAATAGCCCAACATAGCTTGGGTGATGTCAAACTCCGAGATCACCCCATCACGCAAAGGGCGAATAGCAATAACATTGGTGGGAGTGCGCCCCACCATTTCTTTGGCTTGCAAGCCAATCGCGAGCGGTTTTTTGGTGCGTTTATCAACGGCTACCCACGAGGGCTCGTTGATGATAATCCCCTTACCACGAACGTTGACGAGCGTATTGGCCGTCCCCAGATCAATTCCAATATCCAGGGAAAACAAGCCCAAAAGCCAATTCAAGGGGTTAATCGCCAACCTTGCTACTCCTTAGATACCAAAGGTTTCAAATCTCACGATTTCGTGTTCCGCGCAAATTATACCCTATAAAAGGAACGGCTGGCGGGTTGCGACGCGGCTCTCATTATCTAATGCACTCGACCGTAATCAGGTATATTGGGTATCGGGCTGTCAAGGATATCTGGGATCGGTATAGGGTCATCCGATTTGGGGCGCGATTCCTTGACCACAGCGCAGGCGCCGATTAGAATTATTATACAAATGCGGGCGTGGCCAAGGGGTAAGGCATCAGCCTTCCAAGCTGAGATTCGCGGGTTCGAATCCCGTCGCCCGCTCTATATGGCAAAAGCCCCCGTAAAACCGCCACTAAAAACCACAGGTGGCGGTCTTTATGTCCTCACCCAAAGATAAGCGAATCTCAGCCCTCAAATCTCAATCTTTTAACATTGCCTCCGTTGCCTTGCGTGACGCCTGGACGGATTTCATCTTGTCCCGTCAAGCGCTCCAGTGCACCGCCAGGACGCTCGCAAATTACCAATGGACGCTTGGCAAGTTCATCGCCTGGCTAGAAAATCAGGGCATTACCTCACCCGACCAAATAACCGCCCGCCACGTGCGGCAGTATCTCGCCCTTTATGCCAACAAATCCGACTGGTATTTGAACGGCCACGCCCGCGCCATCCGCACCCTGCTCCGCTTCTGGCACAAAGAGGGCTACCTTCCCCAGCCAGTCACTTTTGACATGCCCAAGGTGCGCCAAAAGCGGCTTCCGTTCCTCACGGCTGACCAGGTGGCCAGGGTGATGAAAGCGGCGGATGTGCGTGAAGGCGCAATAGTGGCCTTTATCGTGGATTCGGGCCTGCGCCGCCAGGAAGTAGTCAATCTCAACCGCCAGGACATTGACCTGAAAACCGGGCTGGTCAAAGTCTGGCAGGGCAAGGGCAAAAAAGACCGCATCAGCCTCATTGGCGCAACGGCGCGGCGTTACCTCTTGCGTTACTGGCGTACCTGCCCTGACCAACGGCCTGAAGCCCCGGCCTTTCAAACCAAAGACGGGCAACGGCTCACGGTTTACGGCCTATCGGCGTTGCTGGCGCGTCTGTCCAAAAAGGTCGGCTTTCGGGTTGGCCCGCATGCTTTACGGCGCACCTTTGCCACGCTGGCGCTCCAGAACGGCATGGATTTGGTCAGTGTCCAAATGCTTATGGGTCACGCGGATATTAGCACCACGCGCCAATATATTCAGTGGCTGGACAGTGATTTGGTAGCCGCACATCAGAAAGCCAGCCCGATAGACCGACTGAAGCAATAAATTCTGATTTGCCCAATAAATCAGAACCTATTTTTCACCCCAAATGGAGGTCTCCCATGTCCAAGTCCAACGGCAAGACCAACCCCACCCCACAAAAGCCCGAACACTTTGAAAGGGTCACGGCCAGCCTGACGCCTGAATTCCTGGGTGTTCAGCCCGAATTTGTCGAAGTGCTACTGGAAGAGGCCCAAAGCCTGATTGCCAAGCATTTGCCCGATTCGCTCAAGGATTTCTTTGATGATTTCATCTGGATTTATTATGTGCTCTACCTGGCGGCCAAGGGCGGCACAACACCTTATGACACCGTGGCGGACTTCATTGAATGCGTGGGTCGGCTGACGATTCACATTTGGAAGCACGGCGGCGAATTCGGCAATTCTATGATTCACGTTGAGAGTCCTTATAAAACCGCCGATTAGCCGCACCAGGTCAGGAATATCGCCCTACCCCAAAATCGCGGCTCTACGTGCGTCTAGAAGGCCATTTTGGGCCGCTTTTTGGGCGGGTCGTCATTTGTCGGGCTTTCGTTGCTCCGTATGGGGGGGGCTGCGTTTCCCCCAATAGGCGCAGTGTTAGCAAAAGTTAGTGGTCAAGTAAACTTAGAAGCCGCCCCTACGTACGGCGAAACCTTTGCTAGAAGTTCCAGCGCGCCAAGTGGGTCAAGCCCTTCAATTGTGGCGCACAGCAAAACTACCTGGTGCGCAATATGCTTGCGTTCGGGTATCTTCAACGCCATAAACGCCGCCAGGTAAGGATTATCATCAGCGAACGGGTCACGCACCCCGGCCAGGCGAAAAACGAAATCGGCTTCAGTCTTCATTGGTCGCAACATCGCGCGTCAAATACTCGGCAATTGCAGCATCCAGCGCTTCTACTGCACCCACGCAAGGTTTATGAGCATACAGAATATGACGCCGGATACTGCCAACCGTGCGCAAGCGTTTTGCACAAGGATCATCTAACAAGTCACGGGCAAGGTCGCCCACTAGGTCATCACGCCACCGTTGGAGTTTTAGCCATTGTCGAAATGTAATATCGGTCATCGCTCCCACTCCGCTTGACGAATTTCAAAGCATCTGCCGAAGCCGATCTATGGCTTCAGCGTTAGAGCAGTTCCACAATTGCGCTGCCAGGTTGATAACGTCCATCGGACGCCGATTATTGCATCCGGCAAAACAGCCGCAAATCTGGTGCTCTGTATCTACCCACATGGACGGCGTATGATCATCATGCAGTGGGCATCGGGTAATCCACAAATGCCCGCTCTGGCTGGTCTTTCGCAAGTGCAAATCGGGCAGAAAATCCAATATCGAAAACCGCGCTTTTATGGTCTCAATCAGGTTCGGACGCTGATACTCGGCGGCTTCCCATGCGTCTTTGGGCTCTGGCTTGCTCAGTATGGGGAAGGTTTTAGGTTCGCGCTTTACCGGTTCGGGCAGGTCGGGCATCACGTCACGAATAGAACGAACGCCCAAGATTGGCGCATCGTTCAGGACGTTATACACCGCGCCGCTCGGGTGAATGCTCCCCGCGCCAAGCACATACCCTGAACCCTTAATATCCCCGCCCTCAAAGTGGACGGTTTCAGCTGGTTGTTCGGTAAGAAAATAGGCGTGTAACCCCCGCGCCGTTGCCACCGTGTAGGTCACCCATCCCATACTGAGCAACCAAGACACCCCGGCATCTAAAACGTCAAAATCCAGCACCACCAAATAGCCGGGTTGCTCGTGACGCTTGCCGCAAAGGACGCCGTAATTCCTGAACAGCGGTCGCCCAAACCAGTGGACAATCTCATCGGGTGTCGGTAGCCGATTTTGATAGGCTTGCCAGCGGATAGCCGCCACCTTTGACTGATTGCGCACCGGTATCACCGAAACCCCTAAGCCAAACCACTTGATTGCTTCAGTCAGAACGTCCATCGTTCACCTCACCAAACCAGTCCTCAAAATCGGCCATGCGCATCAGCACCAAATCATCAGCATGCCGCTGGCCGCTTTCGTGCAAAATGACAATCGGCAACCGCCCGCCTGCGCCATGTCGGGCCTGACCAAGCGCTTCTTTTAGCCATTGCGGCAGTGTCTTCCTGTGCTTGACTTCTACGCTCAGCCAATCGTTTACCACGTCTGCGGTAGCCTGCCCGGTAGCGCCTAACCGCTTCCCGTTCAGCCGTTTGGCAATTATCCTTTCAACGTTTTTCCATGTGGTCATTTGTCACCCCTGTCCTGAGGTTGCTCAGTATGGTGTGGAGCCGCAAAAGCATACTCAGCAAGCGTGTAACGGTTGTAACGGTTGTAACGGATTTTCCCGTATTGTTTTCCCCTTAAATTTCTACTTTTTTCTTCACGAATATCTGAAAGGGTAAACAATAAGCAAAATCTGTTACATCTGTTACATGAGTTACATCCGTTACACATCACAGCACTTTAACCTTTTGGGGAACGCTTAGATCTGCAATTTCCACGAATCGGCCAACAATCCCGTTTATCCTCTGTAACCCCTTGAATGAAATTTCTAATCCCGTACACCTCAAAACCGGCGCAAGGCGGCGAAGTTCGGCGCTGAAGGCTTTCAGTGACATGTTTTGAATGATCCTTTCGGTTGCAGTGCTAGGACCCGCAATAAGTACTAAATTGTCTCTCAGGTCGCTAATCGTACCCATCCAGTTCTTATGTTTTGAAGCAAATTTCTGAAGTTCTTGTGCTATGGGCGATAGATCAAGCAGGGCTAGGGTCGCGGTTTGGCGGTTTTCAGCGTAGGCTCTCAGAAATTCCGTTCCGCCGTTCCATGCAGCAACCACACAACCCCGCGCTGCCCACTGTGCAAAATCGGCCATTCGCGGCAACCCGCCATTAATCGTGGTGACGTCTTTCAAGCGAATTGCCGCACTAACAGCGTCAAAAACTTGCCCCAAAAGTATGGGCAAACGACTCCGAAAGGCGCTCAGAATATCCGCTTTGCTACGCCTCTGTAAATCGCTGATCGCCGGCAGGGTGATTACGATTGATCGGTCTTGAAGGTCGCCGCGTGAAACCAGTTCTGGAATCCCGTTCAGTATGACGGGTCTTTGGGTTTTGGCGAATGTTTCTTCAAGGTCAAAGTAAAGTTTTCGTGCCGAGTACCCCGCTCCCGTACTGATACGGCATAGGCCATCAGAAAGCCAATCCGGCACTCCGGATAAATTATCCAAAGCAACCACCCATGAATTAACTGCCGCAACCGCTAACCCTTGCTCATCGCGCGGAACGGAACGCAGCGGCACTTCTGAAGGGTCAATGAGTCCCTTCAAAATTTCCGCAAGGGTGGATTTCCCACTACCCTGTTCACCGTTCAAGATTAGGATTGGGAAGTCATTACTGCCGTATGCTCCAATAATCCAGCCAACAATCAGGATCAGTTCCTTGTTTGAAAATCCAATAACCTCTTCTAAAGTGTCTTCCAGACGCCCATCGTACTGTGGTTCGGGTATGGGCAAGGGCAACATCCCCGCTGGACGCCGAAACGGAACAGGCGGCCTATCGGTAATCTGCCAGCCCTGCGCGGTAATTTCCACATAAGATCGGCCTAAGTCCACTATCACACGATCTTCAAGATTAGCCACTCGCACATAAACCTGACGGACGGTATCCGCGGCAAGGCCGTAGAGAACGCCCCTCGCATCCTCAAGGGCTTTTTGCCCCACTGGATTGCCATAGGTTTCATAAAACTTGCGTGCTATCCAACCGCTGAATTTGGTAGATTTCAGCGGCACATATTCAGGATAACTACCGTTTGGGAGTCCAATCCACGCTACACCGGAAGGGTCTGTGAATAACTCCAACCCGTTGACCAGCTTCAAGATTTTGCTTGCGTTTGTTTGTTTTTTTGTTACAATAGACATAGTTCATCGCTCCTGCTGAATAATCACCGCTCTGCCCGCCGTGCCGCCGGCGGGTTTTGTTTGATTAAAGCTTCCGTTCGTGCTCCACCTCACGATTGAGAAAATCGCTAATAGCCACCCTAATGAGTTTAGATAAGGTCACCGAACGCCTCTTTGCCGCTTGTTTGAATTGATCGGCTTCTGCTTTTGTGGCTCGAAATTGTACGATAACGGATTTTGTTTCAGGTTTTCTTTTTCGCATAAGCACCTCACCAATCAAAAACCCGGAAGCAACACCTTTCGGCGCCGGCACCGGGTTACTCCTCCTGCATGGCAAACCGCCAGAAGTTACCCGGGCATAACACCTGATAGTGGTTCGCTCCGGGTGCACCTCGTGAGTTGTTTCGTCAATTATTGTACTGACAATTTTTGTGATTGCAAGACCAAAAACCTTAAAATTCCCGTATATATGCCGGTTTCCCATTGCTTTACACCCACCTGTGGCGCGCTCAAATGTTCTACACTCCGGCGTGCTCAGTATGACAAGCCGCACCAAAATCTAGGTGTATCTTGGTAAGGCAAAAAAACCTCTCGCCATACTGAGCAACACCCTGCCCCACCTAACCGAACACCTTTGCGTGCTAGAACAAATGAACGTGTCATTTGACACTACCCACACCAGCAGACGGGTCAATAAACTAAACATGAATCACATTCGCGCCGATTTGGTTACTTAGCCAATCGGCACCAAAAACCCAAGATATGGCGGTTTTCGGGTCAGCCAAGCGCCATATATGGCGGGTAAGGCGTTGAATCGCAAATTTCGCCTTCCAAGCTGAGATTCGCGGGTTCGAATCCCGTCGCCCGCTCTCGAGAGCAAACGCCACTACCATTGAGAAGGGTAGTGGCAATTTTTTGTCCCTTTTATCCCCTCAAATCCTGGCACAATCTTTGCATGCGATGCGCATTTGGTTAGAAAGACCTTGCGACTACATTACAGTTTCGCAAGGATGGCTGTTTCATCACCAAAATCTCACTATAATTTTATGAAAACATAAACCCATTTATCCCCATTGGGGCGTGCACTTTTTTAACTAAAACCACCCTCTTCCTCCACCCAGGTAGGTTGCTATGCAAACGGCAAAGACCATCCTCTATGTCGAAGACAATTTAGATAATCGCACCTTGGTGCGGCGCTTGTTACAAGCCAGCGGCTATAACGTCCTCGAAGCCGCCAATGCCACCGAAGCGCTCGATCTTCTTAAGACCCATCGTCCCGACCTGATCCTGATGGACATCAACATGCCCGACATTGACGGCTATACGCTTACCCGCACGATCAAAACCCACGAACACTTGCACAATGTGCCTATCGTTGCTTTAACGGCTAATGTCATGCGCGGAGACAAGGAACGCACCCTCCAGGCCGGCTGTGATGGGTACATCGAAAAGCCGATTGATGTGGATCGCTTCACCGATCAAATCGCTGAATTCCTCACCAACGGTCACCGGGAGTAACTCCATGACGGCCAATCCTCAATCCCCTGCTTCGCCCGAAAGCGCGACGCCCACACCCCTCTCTATCCGCCAAACGCATGGCACCCGCCCCTTAAGCAAAGACACGGTGGTGTTGGTGGTCGAAGATAATGTCTCGAATTTTGTCCTCATTGCTCGTCTCCTGGGTTACTTGGGAGTTCACTGTGAATGGAAAACCTCTGGTTATGAGGTCGCCGAATTTGCCGATTCTCTGCCCAAAGTAGATCTCATCCTGATGGACATTCGCCTGCCTTATGAAGATGGGTATGGCGCATTACGCAAAATTCGCCAATCGCCCCGTTTTCGTAATGTGCCAGTCATTGCGGTTACCGCCGAAGCCAGCCTGGAGCAAATGAATAAAGCCCGTCAGGCCGGTTTTGACGGCTTTTTAGGCAAACCTCTGGATCCCGATCGCTTTCCCGATCAGATCAAGCGTATCCTCAACGGTGAATCGGTTTGGGAGTTAAGTTAATCCACTACGGAGCAAACTGCGCATGAACGGCGAAAAAGCCTCAGACGACGTCCTGCACACCCCTCTGCCCTACACGCAAGTGATCTCCGAGGTCACACGCGCTATAGGCATAGCCGCTAATAATGAGGAATTTTTACGCAGCGCGGTGCACAAAATTGCCCAGGGATTAAATATCCCTCATGTCGCGCTCTATACTTTTGATTCGGACAATACTTCGGTAGTGCTAAAAGCCGTTCATACGCCTGCGCCCCAAGCCTTCCCTCCCAATCAGGTGATTGTTCCCGCTAACTCCAATACTGTCTTTGGGTGGACCGTTGCCAATCAACGCCCCTATTACCTTCCCCAACTAGAACGCGAATTCACCCAGAATCGTGCACCGCATATTTGGGAAGGTGCCGAATCGCTTCTTGCCGCCCCCCTTATTGCCGGTGCCAAAGTATTCGGAGTCCTAGATTTCCAATCCGGGCAAAAGAATGCTTTCCCCCCAGCGCTTTACAACGTCTTATGCACCCTTGCCGATCAAATTGCGCTGAGTTTCCTGGTGCATCACCCCACCTCATTAGCGGCACCACCACAACCCTCAGAATCCCCGCAAAGCGAGATATCACCATCGGTTACATCCCTAACAGATGCCTTTTTCCGCGCTTGTCTGACGAAATCACCCAACATTTCTGAAATCTATGCCGAACTCACTGCGTTGATTCACCAAACTTATGGTTCAGATATCTCCTTTGGGATTGCGCTTTACGACAGCCTCCAACACCAGATCACTTTCCCCTTACTGCTGGAGCACGGCCAACCCATCCACGTAGAGCCACTGCCTTTGGGACAAGGGCTTACGTCGTATGTGATCACTCAGAAGACGCCTTTGCTGATCCAACACGGCGTAGAGGCAACGGCGCGAACACTTGGCGTGAGCCTAATTGGCACCCCGGCCAAATCCTGGCTGGGCGTTCCTCTACGTCTTGGAGAAGAGATATTGGGAGCGATCATTCTTCAGGATTTGCACCACGAAGCCCGGTTTAACGAAAATGATTTACAGGCCTTAGAAGTTCTTGCCGCTCTCCTCGCCTGGATGTTTCACACTCACCGCCTTTCCGAAAAGACGGAAGCGGCTCAGCGTCAGGTTATCCGAGAACACACCCTCCTGACAACTCTCTTGGAATCGTTGCCTGAACGCATCGCAATCAAGGATGAAAATGGCCGCATTTTATACGCCAACCAAGCCTTTCTTCGGCATTATGGGGTGAATTCGCTCGCCGATCTTTTGGGCAAAACTGAGGTAGATCTTATTGGCGAGGCGGGGAACCTGGACTTAATCCAAGATCTGGAAGTCATCCAATCAGGTGAAGCCCGGATCAAAACCCCCAATTATTACTTTAGTTTACAAGGTGAAAACACCTGGGAACTGGTTTCGCGCATTCCGATCAACTTAGATGAAAACGGTGAACCTCGATTAATCCGCATCGCCCAAGATATCAGTGAGTTTATCCGCACTGAGCAAGTTGCACAGCGCCGGGCAGAACAATTATTGGCCTCCGCCGAAATCGCGCGCGAAGCCATCAGCGCGCGGGATATAGATACCATGCTCCAAAATGCGACCAACCAGATTCGAGAACGGTTGGGATATTATCACGCCTCCGTCTTCCTCCTTGATCCATTGGGGCGTTATGCCGTCCTGCGCGAAGCCTCCGGTGACGTTGGGCAAATCATGAAGCAAACCGGTCACCGACTTGCAGTGGGTTCGCGTTCACTGGTAGGACAAGCCATGGCGTTAGGACGCACGATCGTCGCTAATAATGTGCAAGGCAACCCGGATTATTATCCTAATCCCTTATTGCCCGAAACCCGTTCCGAGATCGTTGTCCCACTGCGGGTTGGTGACCGCTTACTCGGCGCCTTAGATGTACAAAGCCGGTCGTATGATGCATTTCAGGCCGAAGATGTACAAATCCTAGAAACACTAGCGGGACTGCTCGCCATTGCCCTGGATAATATCCTGCTCTATACGCGCACACAGCAAAACCTCACCCAGCACCGTCACTTCTACCGCATTATTAGTGAGGCATCAGTTCATCTGACGCCTGAGGAAATCATTGAGAAAACACTGGAAGGTCTGCACGAGGTATTGCCTCAAGATCGGTTAGCCATCTTCCTGCTTAACCGCGATCAAGCCCTAGAAATGAAAGCCTACACCGGTTTCGAAGCCGAAAGCCTGGAACGAACCACCTGGCAATCGGAAGAAAGCGCACCGGCTTGGGTGATTGCCCATCGTCAGGCGCTCCGCATCAGTGAATTCACTCCCGAGATCGCTTTTCATCCCTTGATGGCGGGAGCGCATTCCGCCCTGGCCCTCCCCCTTGGCTATCAAAACGAAATCCTGGGTGTGCTCTATATTGAATCCGAACGGCCTGCCGCTTTTGACGAAGGCGATCAAGAATTATTTACTTCGCTGACCACAAACCTTGCCGCAATCCTAACCAATGCCCGCCTGATCCACCAGATCCAAATCCAAGCCGAACGCCAGCGACGCCTTTACGAGATCACCAGCAAGATCCGTGCCCTGACCGATGTGGGTAATATCCTGCAAACCTCAGCCGCAGAGATTGGGCGCACCTTAGGCGCTCAGCGGGTAAGTATCCGCATCTCACCACCCGCACCATCTTCTGGTGACCTCACTTTCCTCAATGGTTTGCCGACCGACTCTAACGGACGTGATCGCTAGGGAGAACCGATAAATCCATGAACATCTGGCAGCGCATCCACCCCCGCAATATCCCTCCTGAAGTCGTAGAGCGTGGTGAACTAAGCACTCTCCGCGAGTACTTGCTCCAACAAAGCCTTCTGCTCCAGATCCCTGTCATCGGATGGTTCGCCGTGCCCCACATCGTGCGGGCCATCCGGGGTGTGTCAGAGCCGGGCTTGGGCTTATGGGTGTTATGGCTTGCCTTCGCCCTGCTTTTGCCTTTTCTGCGTCACTGGCCGTTCAGCATCCGTGCTATAGCATTAGGGTTATTTCCTTACTTGTTAGGCACTCAGATTACCCTCGCCTATGGGCTGCAGTCCACCGCCGTTATTGCCTTTGCCTGTGCCATCCTGATTGGCGCATTACTCTTTGACCTCTCAACAGTTCTACCCTGGGTGGGCGCTGTCCTTCTCACCCCCTTGATGCTTACTCTTGCCGTTCATCTTAACATTTTGCCAACCCCCGCCCCCGAAAACATCCTGGCCTTCAACTCCCTCCCGAATTGGTATAACGGGCTCGTTCTGCTGGCTTATCTGGCCGCTTTAGGTGTCCTTGCTCTTCCGTTCTTAGGGGAACGGATCAACCAATTGGGAATTGAGAAAAACACATTAGAACGCCAACTCCGTTCAACCCGTACCGAATTCGAACGTGAACTAGCGGAACGCACCAGCCACTTACAACGACGCATCCGTGAACTCTATACGGCTTCGACTATTGCCCGCACCGTGAACACTGCCGGCGACCAAGCCACCCTCTTACAACAAGTAGCCGACCTTATTCAGCAAGAGTTCAACCTTTATTATGTCGGTATCTTCCTGATTGATGAGAGCGGAAAATTTGCCGTCTTGCGTGCAGGCACCGGTGAAGCCGGGCGGCGTATGCTTGCCGAGGGGCATCGCCTAGCCGTCGGCGGCAACTCGATGATCGGTTGGGCTACGGCACGCAAAGAACCTCGTATTTCGCAAGACGTGAGTTTGGAGTTAGTGCGGTTCAGCAATCCGCATCTGCCGCTGACTCGCTCAGAACTCGCCCTCCCTATCCTGCGCCGTGGTCAATGTCTGGGTGCCATCAGCATTCAATCCACCCAGGTACGCGCCTTTGAGGAAGATGACATTCTGGTGCTTCAGGGAATCGCCGATAGTCTTGGCCTAGCCCTTGAGAACCACGAATTTTTCCAGCGTATTCAACAATTGCGGGAGGAAGTGCGTGCCCTAGCCCGCGCCCATATCGCCGAAGAATGGGGCGATTTCTTGAAAGAGCACGATGTCCTGGAAGCGACCTATCAAAACCCGTCTGCACCGCCGACCGCAGGCTCGTCCACACACCTGGCTCACTTTCCACTCGTACTGCGCGATCAGATCATCGGTACTATCTCGCTGGAAATGACCCAGCCCGAACTTACCAGCGAAGAAATTGCCTGGTTGGATGCGGTTGCCATGCAAACGGCCACGGCACTTGAGAACGCCCGCCTGTTCCAAGAAACCCAACGCCAGGCCTTGCTGGAGCAACGCTTGAATGAAATTAGTTCGACCCTCTCTCAGGTTGAAACTGTGGATGAGATCTTGAAAGTAGCTGTACAAGCCCTGGCCCAACTTCCCAACGTCACCGAAACCAGCATCCATCTTATTCCTCCCGAAACCCAAGCCGCAAAGGACAACGGGCGATGAGTCTCCCAACCCCTTCTTCATCTCCCTCCCCTATAACTGCGACGGGTATCGCCTCCCTGCGTGAAAGGATCTTACAGCGAGCACTCTATCTTGTGTCGGCGGCGGCTGCCTTGGGTTACCTGTGGGCGGCATTCACGCTGTTCCGCAGTCGGCAATACCTGCCCCTAATCGGTTTAACCCTCGTCTTATTGTGGCTGGGTGCCAGCGTTCTGATTCAACGCCAACCCCAAGGCCTGCGTGTTGCCGCCCTGTTGATCACCCTTAGCGCTCTCGCGGGACTTGAACTGCTTTACCGCGGACCACTCAGTACCGCCTGGTTATGGCTGCTGGCGCTCATCTTGATGGCTTATGCTTTCCTCGGTCAACGGAGTGCATATGTCATCTTCGGGCTGGTGCTCGCGGGAACGGGGGGAATCGCAGTGCTTCATATAACAGGCGGGATAACACGCCTGGGTATTAACGCGACCCCGATCTCTCCCTTCAGTTGGGCAGTGGCAGTAACCGCCTGGCTTTTTGTGGTTGGACTTCTTACTGCCTCTTACGGTGTGGCTCAGCGAGAACTTTACCGCGCCTTGCAGGAAGAAACGGCCCTGACTCACGCTCTGGAAGCCGAGCGAGCCGCGTTGGAACTGCGCATCGAACAACGCACCCGCGACCTGCGCCGTCACCGAACGTATCTCGAAGTAGCCAGCCTGATGGCACGCGAGATCTCATTGGAAGCCGATGAAGATACCCTCTTCCGTACCGCGCTTGCGGTCATTCAGCGTTACCTTGGCTTTTATCATGCCGGTATTTTCATCCTTGATGAGGCGAAAGAATACGCCATCCTACGCGCAGCCAGCAGTGAGGCTGGACAGCGCATGATCACCGCCGGACACCGCCTCAAAAAAGGTGTTGAGGGCATTGTAGGATATGTCGTTGAGAAGGGCGAGGCGCGCATCGCCTTGGATGTTGGTAAAGACGCCGTTCACTTTAAGAACCCCTATTTACCCGATACCCGCTCCGAAATCGCCCTGCCGATCCGTGTTGGGCAAGAGGTCATCGGTGCTTTAGATATCCAAAGCACAGAGGTGAGTGCGTTCAGCGAGGAAGACATTCAAGTCTTGCAGGCAATGGCGGATCAGTTAGGGGTTGCGCTGGAGCGACGCCAACTCATCGAGCAGTTGCAACATTACGCCACCGAATTGGAAACCCGCTACCGTCAAGTGGTGCGTCAACAATGGCGGGATTATCTACGATCATCGCACACCCCCCGTGGGTATCGCTGGCGCGCCAATCGCTTAGAGGTGATTAAGACACCGCCGGCAGAAATTGAGCAAATCTCACGCCAGATGCAGCCCCTGCTTAAGTCTTCACCTTCTGAAGATCAACACACCTTCTTCCTTCCCATTCGGGCGCGAGGCGAACCGATTGGAACCATTGAGGTCAAAATCCAGGGGAAGGGCATACCCGAAGAGACGTTGCGCCTGCTCCATAATGTGGCTGAGCGCATTGGATTAGCCCTCGAAAACGCTCGCCTGCTAGAAATGATGCGCGTCCGAGTTGAACGTGAACATCTGGTTAGCGAATTGGGTAGCCGTGTGCAAGCCGCAACCGATGTTGAGGGCATTTTGCGCGCCGCCGCCCTTGAAATTGGTCGCGCTTTGGGTGTGTCTGAGGTACTGGTGCAATTACGTGATGCCACAAATCTCCCCAGCGAGGGGCAGTCTGGAGGCGCTGCATGATTTCCACGGCGGCTTTCTCAACGTATGACCCCACTCAAATTCCGATCGAAGAGAAGCAGCGCCAGTTAGCCACCACAGTGACCTTTAGCACAGCATTGGCATTAGCCTTGCTGGCGGCTCTCTTCATCATCGGAATGTTCTATCAACCTCAATTCTGGCAATTGTACGTTTTAGCCATTACCTTTGGTTTGGCCTCGTTAATAGCCCTTTCTGTTATCGCCAATGCCCCCGGCCAGACGGATTACCGACAAGCCATACCCCGGCTTGCACCCACCTTTCAATTCGCCCTTCTCGTCCTAGCAGCGTTAAGCCAATCCACGGCGGTTTACCTCGCTCTGCTTTCTTTCATCTACGGCATTCTCGTCGCCACCGGCGTGCTTGAAGAAGAGCACCGTGAACCCGCTATTACCCGCGCCTTCTTTGTCGCAGTTGCTACCGCTCTCATCGGTTCAGTGCTTCCCCAGTACCAGGTATCCATCCCGATTATCAACAACCTTCTCCCCTTAGTTCTAGGCGCACTCATCATGGCTTATCTGGTACTGCTTAGCCTGGACTATGTCACCGTTACGCTACGCGTACGATTGATCACCAGTGCGTTGGGCATGGCCATCACCCCCTTGATCCTGCTCTCGCTCGTAGATACGCGCTTCATCTTTACCAGCCTGCAGAACCAAAGCAACCAGGCATTGCGTCTGGCAGCCGAGCAGGTCGCCCAAGAGATTGAGTCCTTCCTCACCTCCAACCGCGACTCTCTAATCAATGAAGCCAGTCTCCCCATCTTCTACGATTACCTGGTCATGGATCCGGCCAAGCGCCAGGGCAGTCCCCAGGAAGAGCAACTGCGCACCACCATTAACTCCCTACTCCTCAAGCACGAAACTCACCTGGTCTCATATGGTTTGCTCAACCTGCGCGGACAAAATATCTACGATAGCAATCCCGCTGCCATCGGTCAGGATGAAAGCAAACGCGATTATTTCATGCAAGTCACTCGCACCGGACGAGTGTATATATCCCCCATCCAATTCAATCCCGATAACAAGGTGGCGTATATTTACTTTGCGGTGCCGATTCGCGATCAGCGCCAGCAAATGCTTGGGGTCTTGCGATTGGAATATGACGCGCAGGTATTCCAACGCCTATTGGAGCCCAAACTCAACCTTTTGGGACGGCACTCTTATCCCATTCTGCTGGACGAAAACTTCATGCGTATTGCCGATACGCTGACACCAACGCATTTATACCGCTTCCTTACCCCACCTACGTATTCCCAAACGCTCGAGTTGGCCCAGCGCAACCGGTTACCTTACCATCCTTACGTCAATTACACCAACCAAACCGATCTGGCTAACATCTTGAAACAGGGGGCAGACGTCATCTACTTCACCTTAGATGTCCATCCTGACAAGCCCGGCCACCTGGAAAACGGCGTTGCCATCCGTTTGCAGACCAAACCCTGGTATGTCCTCTTTGTACGTGAGCAAAGCACCTTAGTCGCCTTGTTACAAGCCCAAGGCCGCCTGGCGGTGATAATCGCAGCGCTGTTTGCCGCCGCGGTAGGCTTAGTCGCCTCGTGGGTCTCAGGGGCGCTAAGTGCACCGGTTGTCCAATTGAAACAAACCGCGGAGCAAATCACCGCGGGCGATCTAGAAGCCCAAGCCAACGTAGAAAGCCGCGATGAGATCGGGGCATTGGGGCGCGCTTTCAACATGATGACCTCTCAGTTGCGTAGCCTCATCAACGAATTGGAAGACCGTGTTCGCGAGCGTACACGTGAACTGGCCCAGCAGAACGAAGCACTGCGCTACCGCACCCGTCAACTCCAGACGGTTGCCGATGTGGCACGGAGCATCGTCTCGGCTCAGGCGCTGGAAAGCCTGCTTAATCAAGTCACCACCCTTATCAGCGAGCGTTTTGGCTTCTACCACGTTGGGGTCTTCCTTCTTGATGAGAAAGGCGAATACGCCGTTCTCCGCGCCGCCAACAGCGAGGGAGGGAAGCGTATGCTCGCCCGCCAGCACAAGTTACCGGTAGGCAAGGTCGGTATTGTGGGTTATGTTACCGCAACCGGCCAGCCCCGTATCGCAACCGATGTTGGTGAAGATGCCGTTCACTTCAAGAACCCTGACCTGCCCGAAACGCGCTCAGAGATGGCGTTGCCCCTTATCGCCAATAACCGCATCATCGGCGCTCTGGATGTTCAGAGCACCCAACCCAATGCTTTTACCCCTGAGGATATTGAACTCTTTAGCACTTTGGCCGACCAAATTGCCATCGCTATCGTCAACAACCAGTTACTAGAAGAAACCATGCGTGCCCTGGACGAGGCGCGCCGTGTCAACCGGCGCTATTTACAACAAGAATGGGAGAAAGAAGTCCGTTCTCGCCGCCACCGCGCTTACATCTACACTTCACAAGGTCTATTTGCCCAACCGCCGATCTCCCGCCCCGAAATTGAAGCCGCTATTCGGCGGGGTGAAATCACCGCCATCCCTGCCCAAGATGAGCAAGCGGCTGTGTTAACGGTACCCATCCAACTCCGCGACGAGGTTCTGGGTGTGATCCGCGTGCAAGACATGGGGGTTCCCGAACGCACCTGGACCGAAGAGGAAATCGAAGCCCTTAAAGCCGTGGCTGCCCAGGTTGCGTTGGCTTTAGAAAACGCGCGTTTGCTCGAAACCACCCTGCGCCGCGCCGAACGCGAACGCAAGGCTTTGGAGATTACCGGGCGCATCCGCGCCGCTACGGATCCACAGACCATGCTGAACATCGCGATGGAGGAACTCAAACGCGCTCTAGGTGCCTCACATGTTCAGGTTATCTTTAATTCACCTGCGACCTCATCCTCAGCCGAGGAAGCGCCCGATAACGGGAAAAACACGGGGTTAAGCACATAAAGCGTGGGAGGGCCAGATGAAATGTATAGCGGTAACCAATGAAAAAGGTGGTGTGGCGAAGACAACAACCTCGGTAAACCTCGGTGCCGCGCTGGCCGAGATGGGGCATCGTGTGCTTCTGATAGATATGGATGCTCAGGCCAATCTTACCCTTGCGGTCGGGGCAGATCCACAGCAAATCCACGCCACAATTCTGGATATTATTCTGGATAACGTCCTCTCAACTGAAGAAATCTTAAAACCAACCGGTATAGAGCATTTACACCTATTGGGTAGCAACTCAGGACTGAACTTAGCCGAACGATTGCTTCCACGCCAATCCGGTTATGAAACGTTGTTGCAAAAGAAACTGCCGTTTATCGGGGCCAAGTTTGACTACGTCATCCTCGACTGCCCTCCCTTTCTAGGTGCCCTGATGAGCAATGCCTTGGCAGTAGCGGATATCGCTCTAATCCCTACCCAGGCAGAATACTTTTCCATCTATGCGCTGAAAAATATTTTGGCATTGATCCGCCGCATTCGTGAACAGCATAATCCTTCCCTGGCTTATCGTTTGCTCCTCACCATGTTTGACCAGCGCAACCGCATCCACCGCACATTGTATCAATACCTGCGTGAGCACTTTGCGGATGGGCTAATGGAAACTGTAATCCCTATAGACACCCGACTGCGCGAAAGCGCCATCGCCGGCGTTCCCGTTCTCCATCATGCGCCTAAAAGTCGAGCCGCTCTTCAATATCGTGCCCTAGCCCAGGAGATCATCCACCATGTCCAAGAAACCCTTGCACAGCCGGCTTGATGCCCTCTTTCAACAACTTAACTCCCCTCAGGAAAAAGGAAGCATTCCCGGCCAATCGGTGTCGGATGACGACATGGCACAGGGGTGGGGATTTACCTGCCAGGTGGACGGTACTTGCGTAGCATGCAGTCCGGAGATCACATATTGGCTAGGTCTAACCCTAGGGCAGGTCATCGGAAATAATGTGTTTAAGTCTTTTCTCCCCGCGGAGTTGTCCAGCCGCATCCAAGCCTGGCTGGGCTCCAACACTCCATCCTTCGAGGAAGAATTTACATGGACTGGACAGGAAGGCCAAACGTTTGTATTACGGTTAACCGCCCACCGTCTGGGTGAAACCGGTCAATCTGATCCACATTGGCGCGGCTACGTCCAGGTTCTAAACGGTACCCCTGGCTCTTCTCGCTCATCCCTCCATCAGTCCCCATCTCCCCACGGGTCATCCTCACCTTCCCACCGACCAAGCCATCTAGACGTAACAACCCAGCCCGTGGCTCGCGCAATCAAAACCACTCTTCCCACCCCGCCATCCCTGGGGCAGAGGGCTCCAGAGGTCAAAACCCCGCTCAAACAACGCCCACACGTTCAACCTGCTCGCCTTACTGCACCGCTCACACTTCCCGGCTTTGGCGAGGGCCTATTAGAGGTGATAGATGAGGTGCCGGATCGAATCTGGACCGAGGACGAAATCCTCCTGGTTGAAGAAGTAATGCGGCAACTCAGTCTGGCGATTGAAAATGCCCAACTTTATGCTGCAGTGCAACAAGAACTGGCCGAGCGCACGCGCGCCGAGCAAGAACTCCTACGCCGTAATCAGCAATTAGCCCTGCTTAACGAGATCGGGCAACAGATTTCCCGTCTTACCGAAGCCGATGAGATTCTGGATCTCGTCCCGCATGCGGTGGGCCAAATTGCTGACAATACGAACCTCATCCTGGCGCTTTACGATGAGAAGAGTAATCTGGTCCGCTTCCCGCTCGTAATTCAAGACGGAAAATTCCAGGAATGGCCGGCCCGCCCACCCAGCCGTGAGGATGTGATCGGTCACGTTATCCTGGAACGGCGCCCGCTTTGGCTCAGCCGCGATTTGGAACAAGAAGTCCAATCCCTCGGTCTTCTGCTCCCCGAACCCCACCCCAAAGCCTTAATTGCCCTACCCATGAGCACGGGTGAACGTGTGCTGGGAGCATTGGTCGTTCAATCGTTTACTTCGGATAACGCCTATACCCGGGTGCAGTATGAATTGCTCTCCACCCTGGTGACGCAGTTGAGCATCTCCCTCCAGAACGCCAACCTGTTCCAGGAAGTCATGGCCGGTTTGCGGGCGATTGAGACCCGCGAGCGCTATCAAGCCGCTGTCGCTCGCGCGGTCGCGTTGCTGAGTGAATCGGGCCTTAAAGCCTTGCGCGATGTGCTGAGCCTCTTGGGTGAAGCGGCTCAATGCGATCACGTATTTTATGCCACGGTAAAGGAAGATGAGCAAGGGCTCTACTGGACCGCCGTTGCCGACTGGTCTAAGCAAGAGACGGAATTTCACTTAGAGCGCAATAAACTCCAGCACATGCCGGTTGCGCTTTTCCCTTCGTGGGGGCGACCGTTACGCGAGCGCGGTTGGTTTGCAGCAACTCTGGAGGATCTGGAACCCTTCGAACAGAATTTTCTACGCAACTTAAACACAACCTCCATTTTGCTCCTGGCCGTTCCCGGCAAAGCGGCGGTACCCGGTTTCTTGGCGTTCGAACAGGCTACTCCCCGCCATTGGCAAAATGACGAGATCAATATTCTGCGCCTTGCCGCGGATGCCGTTGCCAACACCCTGGTGCGCCAGGATCTGCTCGAGCAGTTACAAGCCTCACTCGATGAGACCGAGAATCTGTATCACCTCAGCACGCGCATGTCCACCGCCGCCACCTTACAGGAAATGGTGGCCGTTATTCCTCAGGGAATGCGCATCCCGGCCATCAACCGCGCTGTGCTGCTGCTCAAAGAGAGTGATACATCATTGGGGAAAGAGTATCTGCGCGTGGTGGCCAATTGGCATAGTGGCCGCGGCACCCCACCACCACCCGTTGACACGGTCTATGGAACTAACCACCCTTACTATCACTTGACTCACACCCGAACGCCTCAATTTTATGAGGATGTCCTCGAACAGATCACCGATCCCGCCATGCGCCAGCAACTGCTGGATCTTTCGGTGCGGGCATTGGCCGCCCTACCCTTATGGGCTTCGCGGGAACAATTAGGGGCATTGCTCTTGCTGTGCGATGAGCCTCACCACTTCAGCGGACGCGAACTGCGCACTTATCCCCCCCTAGCCGGCCAGATGGCTACCGAGGTCGAGAACCTGCGCCTGTTTGAACAAACGCAGAAAGCCCTGGCGCGTACCGAGTTGCTCTACACCATCAGTAATGGTATTGCCCAGGCGCGCGAGATCCAGGAACTGGCCGACCTGCTCTTCCAACATGCCTTGCCCGCGACCGCCGAGAACCTCGCTATTATTCTGGTCAACCGCACCCCTGAGGGTGAAGCCACAACCCTCGAAGTCGCCGGCTTCTGCTCCAAGAATGCCGCTTTACAGCGGCAGGGGATGGTGCTACCAGTGCAAGCCCTCCCATCCCTGACCCAATTGCGTTATGAACCCTGGATTCTCACGCACCTAGAGCAAAGTGGATTAGATTCAACTTCGCGCAACACCTTGCAATCTCTGGGGTTTGTTTCAGGCTGTATTGTGCCCTTAATCAGCGGTGAGCGCTTGCTGGGTTTACTGACGGTCTCGGCGTCTCGTCCGATGACCCTTTCAAGTGAGGATATCCAAATCTTGCAAGCGGCAGGTAACGGTATCACTGTCGCGATTGAACGCTTCAGCCTCTTGCGTGAAGCCCAGCGCCGCGCTCTGCAACTCGAAACGGCGGCGCAGATCGCCCGCGATACCCTTAGCACCCTAGACCTCAACACCCTGCTCGGGCGTATGGTGCAACTGGTTGCTCAGCGCTTTAATTACTACCATGTGGGCATCTACCTGAGCAACGACGAAAACAGCCATTTGGTTCTCCGTGAGGCTGCCGGTGCAGGACGTGATGATCTGCTGAACAACCCGCCCCGTTATGCCAGGGGCTCGCGCACGCCAATCGGGCGCGTGGCAACTGTGGGTGAACCGCTCGTGCTTAACCGGGTTTTAGAAGACCCCTTCTATCAACCCAATCCTTACCTTCCTCACACTCGTTCGGAGGTCATCTTACCGCTCAAGACGGGTGATAACGTGATGGGGGTATTGGACATTCACGCCCGCAACGAGAGCGCCTTCACCTCGGAAGACTTGCACGTGCTTCAGATTCTGGCTGACCAAATCGCCGTGGCGATTGAGAACGCTCGCGCTTATGAACTCGCCCAGCAAGCCGTAGAGGAAATGCGCCGTGCTGACCGGCTCAAGAGCCAGTTCTTGGCCAACATGAGCCACGAACTGCGCACCCCGTTGAACTCTATCATCGGTTTCTCCAAAGTCATCCTTAAGGGAATTGACGGTCCGATCACCGAATTGCAACGGCAGGATTTAACCTCGATCTACAACTCTGGTCAGCACCTCCTTGGGCTGATCAATGACATTCTCGATCTTTCCAAGATCGAAGCCGGCAAGATGGAATTGCAGTTCAGCGAGGTGAATCTGGTAGACTTGATCAACAGCGTGATGTCCACCGCTGTGGGTTTGGTCAAGGACAAACCAATCACCCTTTATCACCATGTCCCTGCGGATTTGCCCACCGTCATCGCCGATGCAACCCGCATTCGCCAGGTCTTGCTCAATTTCCTCTCGAACGCGGCAAAGTTTACCGAAGAAGGCTCGATTACGGTAGAAGCGAAGGTAGTCGAAAGTCCCAAGGGCACCCCTGAAGTCATGATCACCGTTACCGATACGGGGATCGGAGTGGCAGAAGAGGATCGGCATAAACTGTTCCAACCCTTCTCCCAGGTAGATGACTCGCCCACGCGCCGCACCGGTGGCACGGGGTTGGGGCTTTCCATCTGCCGCTCATTTGTGGAAATGCATGGGGGACGGATTGGGCTCTTATGGAGCGAAGTGGGTAAGGGGAGCACCTTCTTCTTCACGCTGCCCGTTCCAACGCCGACGACGGCTCAAAGCGGCGAAACAATGTCAGCCTTACCGGATGGCGCCCCGGTAATCTTAGCCATTGACGACGATCATCAAGTCACCCAACTCTATCAGCGCTACCTGGAGAACAACGGTTACCGCATTGTGCCTCTTCACGATCCGCATCAGGCCGTTGCTACGGCCAAACGCCTGAAACCTTTTGCCATCACCCTTGATCTCATGATGCCCGATAAAGACGGCTGGCAAGTGCTCTTCGACCTCAAAAACGACCCCGAAACACGGGATATCCCAGTAATCATTTGTAGCATCTTGGAAGAGGAAGAAAAGGGCTTCAGCCTGGGCGCTGCCGATTATCTGGTGAAACCTTTCCTGCCGGAGGATTTAATCCATGCCCTCTACCGCCTGAAGAATGGGGGGAGTGAACCCAAGATCCTGATTGTAGATGACTCGGCTGAAGATGTTCGCCTGCTCCAAAAAATCCTGGATGCTGATGGCCGCTTCCACATCCAGGTAGCCTACGATGGGCAAGCGGCCTTGGAACACTTAGCCCAATCTTCACCTGACGTCATCCTCTTAGATCTATTCATGCCCGGAATGGACGGCTTCCAAGTTCTGGAAGCGTTGCGCACCCACCCGATTTGGAGCCGTATCCCGGTGATCATCATTACCGGTGGAGATCTTACCCCCGAGCAGCGCGAACAACTGGCCGAGTTCAGCAAGCGTATGCTCAACAAGAGCCAGTTCCACGAGAAAGACCTTTTCGCCCTGTTAGAATCGGCCCTACAAAAGTGGTCTAAAAACACTCCATCATCGCACTGAGGAAGCATCATCATGCTCAACGAACACTGCCAAATTGAGTGCCTGGACTGCGGTTTTCGGACGCCTTACCACCCGCTTGAAACAACATGCCCCCATTGTGGAGGCATGTGGCGTAAGGCCGTTTATGATTACACGTACCTCTCTCGTGCCCTCCCACCCCGGCTAAAGGAACGCCCCTTCGACCTCTGGCGCTATCGCGAATTGCTGCCGGTAACGCAGCCAACCCCTGAATTACGCCTTTCCGAAGGGGGCACACCGCTCATTCGCGCGCTTAACTTGGGCATGATGCTGGGGTTAGCCAATATTTTCATGAAAGATGAACGCCAGGGGCCCACTTCCTCGTTTAAGGATCGTCAGGCAGCGCTCAGCATCTCTGCCCTCAAGACCGTAGGGGTGCGTGAGGTCGTTTTGGCCTCGACCGGGAACGTCGCTATCGCCTATTCAGCGTATGCGGCCCGCGCCGGGATCAAACTTTGGGCGTTTCTCACCAGCCTTGTCCCCGCGGCAAAAATGCGCGAGGTGGCGCTTTACGGCACCCAAGTTATCAAAGTCACCGGATCCTATGATCAAGCCAAGCAGGTGGCCGCCGAATTTGCCCGTCAGCGCGGAATCTACCTGGACGCCGGGGCGCGAAGCATTGCCAACATTGAGTCCATGAAAACCATCGCTTATGAAATTGCCGAACAATTGGGAGAGGTGCTTAACAATTCCGACAATCCTGTGAGTAGCGGACAACCGCGCTGGCAAGCGCCGGACTGGTATATCCAGGCCGTGAGCGGTGGAATGGGCCCATTAGGTGTGCTCAAGGGCTTTCGTGAGATGTATGAAATGGGCTGGATTGACAAAATCCCCAAGATCGGGGTTATCCAGGTGGAGGGTTGCGCCCCGATGGTGAATGCTTGGAAGCAGGGTCGTGAGACGGCCATTCCGGTCCAATCCCCCCGCACCAATATTGCCACGCTGGCAACCGGCGATCCTGGGCGAACCTATACCCTGCTCCGCAATGGGATGTTGGAAGGATCGGGCGGGGCTTTTGAAGCCGTTAGCGATGAAGAGGCCTTTCGAGCGATCCACTTCCTGGCCAAAATGGAAGGAATGTCCGTTGAACCGGCAGCAGCGGTGGCGTGCGCCGGCTTGATCAAATTGGTACGTAGTGGGCAAATCAAGCCCCATGAGGTGGTCGTCATGAATATTTCGGGGCACACGTTACCGGTTGAGCGCGCGGTCGTTGGCGATGGCTGGTCACGCAACGTTGTAGTCTCCGAAGCCATCCACGCCGGCGCCGAAGAAGGTCTGCTGGCAGCGTTGAGCAAGATCACCATTGACCGCTTCCCACGTATTGCGATCGTAGATGATCATCCCGAAGCACGACGTCTGATCCGCCGCATTCTCCAATCCCAAGGGGAGTACACCCTCTATGAAGCCGCCAGTGGCCGCGAAGCCATCGAACTCGCCCAACGTGAACACCCCGACCTAATCATCCTGGATCTCATGATGCCGGAAATTGACGGCTTTGGTGTCATCGAAGCCCTACAAGCCCAGCCCGAAACGGCAGATATCCCAATTATCGTGGTGACTGCCAAGGAGTTAACCCCAGCAGAAAAGGACCGCCTGCGCGGACACATCCAATCCCTGATGCAGAAAGGAGATTTCATGAGCGACGATCTATTGGATGAAGTTCGCGCGTTGCTGAAATGAAGCCACCCTAATGAGGTCAACAAATGTGGGCTAACCGGCGTTCCCAGGGGGTAATTGCAGCGCTGGCATCGGCGCTGTTTATGGGCGCCATGCCCATCTTTGGCAAACAGGCTTTTGGAGCCGGCTTCTCCCCGTTGGCAGTCGTTGCCTTACGCAGCGCCATTGCCGCACTTTTGATGTTAGGAGCCATGAACTTTCAGCGCCAGTTCTTCTATATCTATCCGGTAGGACTAGTAGGTTGCCTAATCGCTGGGATCATCAATGGGATTGGCTCCATTTTTTACTACACTGCTTTGGTTCGTTTGGATGCCAGCGTAGGTCACCTGATTTACTCGTTTTATCCTCTTTTCGTGGCACTGTGGCTCTGGCTAGACCGGCAGAAAATCGGCCCAATTACCCTCCTGCGCCTCACTTTGGCGTTACCCGGTATCTATTTATTGATTCGCACCGGTCATACGCCGGTGGATTTGGCAGGCGCCCTGATGATGTTGCTAGCCGCGCTTTTCTACGCGCTTCACCTTATTATCAATCAGCGCATCCTATACGAAGCCCCAGCGCCAACCGTGACGTTCTACACCCTTCTGGCTATGGCGATTACCGTGGGTATTGCCTTTGGTGTTACTCACCCAACGCTTCCACCCCTTACCCTGGCGTGGTGGCCGGTGCTCGGAATGGCCGGTGTCACTTTTCTTTCTCGCCTCACCTTGTTCCTTGGCGTCAAAAATCTGGGCGGACTTCAAACCGCCCTCTTGGGATTAAGCGAACTTCTTGTTACGGTCCTTTTAGCACAAGTCTGGCTGAATGAACGCCTCAGCCCTGCGCAATGGATAGGGGCATTATTAATCGCCGGAAGCATGACCTTGGTTGCACTTGATCCACCCACACCGGAGCGCCGCACCAGCAGTGGCTGGTTGCGATGGTTGAACCCACCGCAATTACCGGAAATTGACCTTCCCTGGCAACGTTAACCCTGGATTACTCGATCAGCGGACCGGGGGTAGCAGCAACCTGAAGGCAGTAGCCCAACTGCCGCTGATTGTGTAGCCAATGGCTTCCCCCAACTTGGCCGAGTTTGCGCCGCAACCGACTAGCCAGTGGACTTAACAAGCGAGCCGCTTCAACACGGTCTATGGAACAGCCATAGACTAAGCGTCCAAGATCTTCATACGGCAGAGCCACGCCATGATTCGCCAAAAGCGATTCCATCAGCCGGGCTTCAGTCAATGAAAGACGCACAATCCGCTCCGTCGTCCGCAGCACCCGGTTCTGCGCATCCAGAATGACCCCATTATCAAGATAAACCGAAAGGCGCTCGAACTGCAATGGGCACGCGGTCATATAGAGAGCGCTCGATGCATGAACAACGTAATTGGATTCCTTGGTCTCTGTGCCTTGGGCTTGCAAAGCCGTAATGGCCTCGATGAGACTACGTGGAGGTAGAGGTTTTTGTAACACCATAAGGGGGGTTAACCAAGTCTCCGCGGTTGGCTTAATCCCAGGCGAGATCAGAAAAACAGCCTTGACACGTTTCTTGTAATCTTCCAACGCCTTTTCCAGAGCACCCCCCTCACCTTCGTGACGAATATCAGCAAGCAAGATGTCAAAACCCTCGCTGGCCAGCAGGGTCACGGCTGTTTCAAGGGATGAAACCGTGGTTATCCTCAACCCAAGGGGCGCGATTAAGGAAACCAACCATAAACGAAGGGCCTGGTCGGGCTCCAGAATCAGAAGATGACCGGAAAGACTCATATCAGGACGACCTTATAAAAGGCCAAGAACCGGGGTGACGGGGTAATTTGATTTTAACCGAAATCAAACAAAGAGCAAAACACTTTTGCTCATTAATTGGCAAGAAAATCGGCGCAAACAAGACAACCGGTACGCAGTATACTCAAACGAAGAATAAAGCGTTTCCGGAGGCTGGTGTGTTAAGTCATCTCTGGCACTTGATCATAGGGTCTCCCCTTCCTACTCAAAATTTAGCCCATGAGCGCTTAGACAAAATCCGGGCTTTGGCGGCCTTCTCCCCCGATGCGCTTTCTTCGGTGGCCTATGCTAACCAGGAAATTTACCTTAGTCTCGTTGTGGCTGGAAGCGCTGGCCTGGCTTTCTCGTGGCCTATTGGGTTAGCGATCACGGGTTTGCTGATCATCGTGGCTACCTCTTATTATCAAACTATTCATGGTTATCCTTCCGGGGGTGGCGCTTATATTGTCGCCCGCGAAAATCTAGGGACACTTCCGGGGTTGATCGCTGCCGCTGCTTTAACTGTGGATTACAGTTTGACGGCTGCGGTGAGCCTAACTGCTGGTGTTGCCGCACTTGCTTCGGCGTTTCCCGCCCTCTGGGCCTACAAGGTAGAATTGGCGCTCATCCTGCTAGTCATCATTACGGTGATCAATTTACGGGGTATTCAGGAATCGGGAACGGTAATGGCGGTCCCCGTCTATTCCTTTCTGGGGGCTTTCCTGCTTATGATTGGAATTGGCCTGGTACGATTGATTGTAGAAGGTCCTGGTCATCTTACCTCCGTGGCCCCACCAGCGGTTCAGTCTTTGACCCCGCTACTGGTTTTACACGCCTTTGCTACCGGATGCACGGCAATGACCGGTATTGAAGCCATCAGCAACGGTATCCCCGCCTTTCGCCCCCCTGAAGCACGCAACGCCGGACAGACGTTGATCATTATGGCCATACTTATGGGAATGCTCTTTGTCGGTAGTATTGGCCTAACCCAATTTTTAGCCGTCATTCCCCGGGCGGAAGAGACCATTCTTTCTGCTCTAGCCCATCGCATTTTCGGGGAGAGTCCGTTTTACTTCCTTGTGCAACTCAGCACACTGCTCATCCTGGCCGTGGCCGCCAACACCAGTTTTGCCGATTTTCCTCGTCTGGCCGCCATTCTCGCTCGCGACGGTTTTCTACCGCACCAACTGGCCGGGTTAGGCGATCGGCTGGTTTATTCCAACGGGATCCTCACCTTAGCCGGTGTCGCCGGTCTGCTCATCCTTCTATTTGGTGGAGATACCCACGCTTTGATCCCCTTGTTCGCCGTGGGCGCCTTCCTAGCCTTCACCCTTTCACAGATTGGAATGGTCAACCATTGGCAGCGAACCCGCGGCAAGCATTGGAAAATGAAAGCCTTTTTGAACGGCCTTGGGGGATTGATCACAGGGGCAACCATGATCATCGTCGGGGTCAGCAAATTTACCGAAGGGGCGTGGGTTGTGCCTATCGCGATTGCACTGCTGACATTCGGATTTATGCGCATCCGTGACCACTACCGAGACGTTGCCCAAGAGTTGTCGCTTTCTAATGTTGCGGATCTTCCCACCTCCATTCCACCTCGTCCCCGTATTGTGATCCCCATCTCAGGCGTTCACAAAGGGATTGTTAATGCTGTCAATTTTGCCCGCGCCATCGGGCAAGAGATCACTGCCGTTTTTGTGGAATTAGAACCCGGAAGCGGCGAACAGATCCGGAGCAAATGGGCAGGCCTATGGCCAGATATTCCTCTGGTCGTTTTACCTTCCCCTTACCGCTCCCTGGTGGGGCCTCTCTTAGATTTTTTAGATGAGACCGATCGGGAACATAACGATGGGCAACTGGCCGTGGTCATGTTACCGGAGTTTGTCCCGGCGCGCTGGTGGCACTTCTTTCTGCATAACCAATCCGCCTGGTTGCTTAAAACCGCACTGCTCTATCGGCGGCGGCGCATGGGATTCCAACGCGTCATCATTGACGTTCCATACCACCTGAGACGCTAATTTTAAAAAGGGCAATCCTAGAGAATGCCTATTACACAAAACAATATATAAAAAAGGGGTGGCTGATGGGGGTCGAACCCACAACCACCTGATCCACAGTCAGGTGCTCTGCCTTTGAGCTACAGCCACCGTATGTCTGGTTTTGATTTTAACACAACCCCCATGGTTCGACAAGGAACTTACATCGTCTTTCCAGTACTAATCCTATTTTCTCAAATCTTTCATTAACACAACAGTGGTAGAATTAGCGCTTGCAAAGCCCCACTGCTTTGATGGGGAGGACATTATGACCAACGTCATCGCCTGGGAAACATTGCTTACTGCAATTAAAGTGCTCTACGCCTTATGTATGCTGGCGGTAGTCATTCCCGGGCTTAACAGCCTGTTCCTCGCTTACACGTATTTGCGTCACCGCCAACGTCTCCCCCGCTCTTCCGATTTTACGCCCCCCACTTCGTGGCCGCGAGTCACTGTCCAACTTCCAATCTATAACGAAGGGCAACTGATTACCCGCTTATTACGCGCCGTTACGCGTCTAGACTACCCCCGTGATCGCCTGGAAATCCAGGTCCTGGATGACTCCACCGACGAAACCAGCACACTTGCCCGTGCGCTGGTCGAACGCTATCAACGTGAAGGGTTTCAAATCGTCTACCGCCACCGCGCCAACCGCCAGGGCTACAAAGCCGGCAACCTGGCCTCGGGTCTCTCGACCGCAAAAGGCGAGTTGATTGCCATCTTTGACGCTGACTTCCTACCTCCCCGTGACTGGCTGAAACGGGTCGTGCCCGCCTTTCAAGATCCGAACGTTGGTTTCGTGCAGACCCGGTGGGTCCACTACAACGCTCATACCAACCTTCTCACCCGCCTGGTCAATCTGGCAATGGACGGACACGCCATTGTAGAACAAGGTGGTCGTGCCGCGGGCGGTTTTTTCATCGGCTTTGACGGTTCAGGCGGCATCTGGCGCCGCGAGTGCATTGAGGCTGCCGGTGGATGGCAATGGGATACCCTAACCGAAGATCTCGATCTGGCGTACCGCGCCCAACTTTTGGGTTGGAAAGGGCTCTACTTGCCCGACGTTACCGTCTTAGCGGAGTTGCCCGAAACCTTAGCCGCCCTTAGACGACAACAATACCGCTGGGCGAAAGGTAGCCTCCAAACCTTGCGCAAACTCGGGGTACGTCTGTGGCGTGCCCCTCTGCCCTGGAAGGTGCGTTTGCAGGGCTTGCTTCACCTTGCCATGTATGTCCCGTTCCCCTTCGCCGTGCTGGCTTTCCTGTTAATCCTCCCCTTGGGTTTATGGGCACCTTCGTATTTCAGTTTCTTCCTCTGGAGCATCCTCGGGGGAGTGGGGTTAGCCGCAGAATACCTTACCGCGCGAACCGAAATCAACCCCCGTTTGGCATCGCGCTTAAAGTTATTGCCGGGAATGGCGCTGCTTGGAATCGGTATCAGCCTGACGTGTGCCTTTGGAGCCGTTGACGGTTGGCTTCATGACGGTGGCGTGTTTGAGCGCACTCCCAAAGGTCTAACTTCGAAATCAAAACCGATGCCCCCCTCCGTAAGAACCATCTATAATTATCTCAAATGGGGCGAAGGTGTCTTAAGCCTTTATTTACTGGTCTCGGCTTTGTTACTGGCCAGCCACGCGCAAGCCGGGATGTTACCCTGGTTATTTACCAGTTTTACCGGTTTCTTCCTTATGTCCCAAGGGGCTTTTTTAGAGGAGCCGTTACCCAGTACGGCCCCCCTCTCTACTACTAATCATCATCTTTCATCATTGACTAAATAACTCTTAAAACCCTTCAGGAGAAGCCACCATGCGTAAACCTTTTGTTGCCGGAAACTGGAAGATGAATAAAACCGTTGAGCAGGCGCGCGTCCTGGTTTCAGAAATGCTACCGGGGTTACAAGCCGTCAAAGCGGTTGAACGCGTCCTCTGTCCACCTTTTACCAGCCTGATGGCAATCGCCGCCATGCTGAGTGGCACCGATATCGGCCTGGGAGCCCAAAATATGCACTGGGAAGCCGCCGGTGCATTCACCGGTGAAATTGCCCCTGCAATGGTTAAAGAGTTCTGTCATTACGTGATTCTGGGCCACTCAGAGCGGCGCACATATTTCGGCGAGACCGACGAAACGGTCAACCGCAAGGTACGGGCCGCATTTGCCCATGGGCTTACCCCCATCGTCTGCATCGGTGAAACGCTGGCCGAAAACGAAGCTGGACGCACCGCCGAGGTCGTCTCTCGCCAGATTGAACAGGGTCTGAAAGACCTGACACCCGAACAAGCCAGCGGGCTGGTCATCGCTTACGAACCGGTTTGGGCCATCGGCACCGGACGCGCCGCCAGTGGTGAAGATGCCAATCGCGTTGTAGCGGAAGTCATCCGCCCAACCCTGGCCAAAATGTTTGGGAACACCGTCGCCGAAACCATCCGCGTGCTCTACGGTGGTTCGGTAACTGCCGCCAACGCCGCTGAGTTCTTCTCTCAACCGCAAATTGATGGCGCTTTGGTAGGTGGTGCCAGTCTAAAAGCCGCCGAGTTCGTAAAGATTGTCGAGGCCGCCGCCAAGTGAGAACGATTTGGCTTTCGAGGGCTTAATCGCCTTTGGTTTGACTCTGCTTCTTTTCCTTGTGATACAGCGTTGGCTGCATCACGAGATGCAGGCTTTCTTTTACCTGCTAACCCGACGCCCCAACTTGGCGGTGACGCTCTTCTCCATCGTTCTCTTTCCAGGCGTGTTCTTGCATGAATTCAGCCATGTCCTCGCCGCCTGGTTGCTGCGTGTCCCGTTACGTGGATTTTCTCTTCTCCCACGCCTATCATCGGATGGACAATTGCAATTGGGCTATGTGCAAACATCTAAAACCGACTTTCTACGTGATGCTCTAATTGGTGCGGCGCCGTTCTTCACCGGCTCGCTTGTGGTCGCCTACCTCGGGTTGAATCACTTGGGTCTCAACGTCTTGTTTCCGCCTTTGCTTCAAGCCAATTGGCAAGCCCTTCTACCTCAGATGCTTGCCCTAACCCAACAACCCGATTTCTGGCTCTGGTTTTATCTCACCTTTGCCGTCAGCAGTACCATGATCCCTTCCGCCGCCGATCGCCGCGCCTGGTGGGCTGTGGCAGTAGCCTTGGGCATCTTTGCCATGGTCGCCTTTCTGGCCGGGATCGAGCAATGGCTAGCACTTTCCCTGTGGCCGATGCTAAACCAAGCTCTCTCCGCACAGGGACTCATTTTGGGGATGGCGCTTACCATTCACCTGGCTTTAGCCATTCCCCTATGGGTTACTAATCGAGTGTTATTCCGCGCACGGCGTGCCCTCGCCTCCACCAACACGCCGCGTTCTGGAATTAAAACCAAGTTTTAGCCGGTACCGAACTGACGATCTCCGGCGTCCCCCAGTCCGGGTACGATATAACCCTGGTTATTCAGGCGCTCGTCAATGGCCGCCAGGTAAATCGCCACATCCGGATGGTGAATTTCTAAGCGTTGAATACCTTCGGGTGATCCAATCAGTCCCACGAACTTAATGCGCTTAACGCCCCACTGCTTAAGGATATCCACCGCGGCAATCGCCGAACCGCCTGTAGCCAGCATTGGATCCAAAATCAAGCACACGCTGACCCGAGGCTCGGTCGGGAGTTTGTTATAGTACTGCACCGGCTTAAGCGTCTTTTCATCTCGATAGATGCCTAGATGCCAGACCTCTGCCGAAGGCATGAGTTCCCAAACCCCCTCGACCATACCCAAACCCGCACGCAAGATGGGCACCAACCCAATTTTTTCCACCAACTCCGCCCCTTGGGCAACCCCCATGGGGGTCTGCACCGTTACCGGGCGCGTCGCAAGGTCCGCAGTTGCTTCATAGGCTAAAAGCGCGCTTAGTTCACGTACCAATTCGCGGAATCGCTTTGGTTCGGTCTCCACTGAGCGCAACTTGGCTAATTTATGAGCCACGAGGGGATGTTTTGAGACATGGACGAGCGACATATGTGGCGTGCTCCTTTGCTCAAATTTCGCTTATTATAATTCAATCCCCAAGCAGAAAGCAGTTATAATCAAACCGATATGGACGATTTCAAACAGCGCCTCGTACAACCCGAAAGCCGACCAGACGACCGGTTGGATCAAGCCCTGCGCCCACGCCGCTTAGCCGACATCATTGGACAAGAGGCTTTAAAGGAAAATCTTTCCATTCTCATTGCTGCTGCTCGCCAGCGCGGCGAACCCCTGGAACATGTTCTCTTCTACGGCCCGCCGGGGCTGGGGAAGACCACTCTTTCGCATGTGCTGGCCAATGAGATGGGCGTGGAGATCAAAGTCACCGCAGGGCCGGCCATTGAGCGCGCGGGAGATTTAGCCGCCATCCTGACCAATCTGCGTGCCGGGGATATTCTTTTTATTGATGAAATCCACCGCTTGGGTAAAGCCGTGGAAGAAGTGCTTTACCCGGCCATGGAAGATTTTGCCCTCGATATCGTTATCGGAAAAGGGCCAGCGGCGCGCTCGATCCGCCTTAAACTACCTCGCTTCACCCTAATTGGCGCCACCACCCGCCTAGCGCTGGTCAGTGCACCCCTGCGGGCGCGTTTTGGCGCCGTTTATCGCCTGGACTATTACAGCCGTGAAGCCATCGAACAGATCCTGAGCCGCGCCGCAATACTGCTGGGTGTCCAAGCCGAACCAGAGGGCATCGAGGAAATCGCGCGACGTTCGCGCGGCACCCCCCGCGTGGCCCTACGCCTCTTGCGCCGCGTGCGCGATTACGCCCAAGTACGCGGCGCCGGCCAGATCACGGCTGAGATCGCCCGCGAGGCGCTCAATCTTCTCAATGTTGACCCCTTGGGATTGGACGATGTAGATCAACGCGTCTTGCGCACGGTGATTGAAAAATACAACGGCGGGCCGGTCGGTCTAAACACCATTGCCGCCTCCATCGGTGAAGAACCCGATACCATTATGGACGTGGTCGAGCCCTACCTGCTCCAACTGGGTTTTCTGGATCGTACCCCGCAAGGGCGTGTGGCCACGCCTTTGGCCTATGCGCATCTCGGCATTCCTTATACCAAAGACAATCAACAGCCGCGGCTGTTTACCTGAACATCAAACTAACACCGAAAGCATTATCACATTTATGGCCGGTTCGTCCTTTAAAACCTCTGACTTCGATTACGATCTTCCTCCCGACCGCATCGCCCAGACACCGATTGAGCCACGCCACAAGGCACGCTTGCTGGTAATGTGGCGGGATCGCCCTGAACTAGAACACACTGTTTTCTGGGAGATTGGGCGTTACCTTAATCCCGGTGACTTATTGGTAGTCAATGAGACCCGCGTCATCCCGGCACGCCTATGGGCGCGCAAACCCTCCGGCGGACGGGTGGAGTTGCTTCTGCTTAAGAAAATCGCCGACCAGACCTGGGAGGGCCTGGTGGGTGGCAAACGCGTCAGGCCGCCTATGCGACTTCAGGTGGAAGGCGGCCCTACCGCCGACGTCCTTGCCGACCTGGGGGGATCACGCCGTCTGATCCAATTTGCCGAACCCATTGAACCCTACCTGCCCAGGGTAGGACAAATGCCTCTCCCCCCTTACATTCATGAACCGCTACGCGACCCCGAGCGCTACCAAACCGTCTTTGCCCGTGAACCCGGTTCGGCTGCCGCGCCTACTGCGGGACTCCACTTCACCCCTGAACTTATTGCACACCTCAAAGCCCAGGGAATTGGATTTGCCGGATTGGTGCTCCATATCGGTTTAGACACCTTCGCCCCGGTGACCGAAGAAGACCCCACCCAGCACCGCATACACACCGAATGGTGTGAACTCCCCCCGGAGACCGCCGAACGGATCAACGCCACCAAACGGGCCGGCAAGCGCGTAGTGGCTGTGGGCACCACGAGCGTGCGCACGCTGGAAACGGCGGCGCGCTATGCCACACCCGGCACGTGGGTTGCCCCGTTTGCCGGACCAACCGATCTCTACATTCTGCCTGGCTTTGAGTTCCGCGTGGTGGATGCCCTGGTGACCAATTTTCACCTTCCCCGCTCCACCTTGCTCATGCTGGTCAGCGCCTTTGCCGGACGCGAACGTATCCTTGAGGTGTATCGCGAAGCCGTTCGTCTGAACTATCGCTTCTATTCGTTCGGTGATGCGATGCTCATCCTTTAATCAATCTAAGCGCGCTTTTTTAGCCCATACACGCGCGCCAAGGGAATGACGGCCATAATTCCCGTGCCGGGTTGGCTGAGGCTACCCACTACCTTTTCCGTTGCCTTAACCAAGCGCTCAACCATAGCCTCATCTTCTACAATAGAGAACAACGTGCGGTTGGTATTCTCTATATGTTCCCTAAAGTTTTCAAGGGAGGGAAACAACGGAAAATCCTCGCGCCACACCCCACCGCTTTCCCGAAATCGCACCAATCCCTTGCTAAGCAGAATTGTAACCCCACTGACACCTACATCCTCCCATGCGTTAAGCAGCGCGTCCAGATTTTCAGGATCATTGAGGACGTACAAAACCAGAAACATAAACGGCCATCACCTCGTTTAAGATTTGGGTTCAAGCGTTTCCACCGAAGCCTCAGGGGTTGACGCGGCTTCCGGAATTTCTACTTTCTGCTTTTTTTCCTGGTGAACAAAGGTAGCCCGCAGAAGAGGCGGCGTGATCAATGTCGTCACCAACACCATGGCCACAATTGCCGGAAAAACCTGAGGGGAGAGCCAACCGTTGTCCAGGCCAACCGTTGCCACAATCAACCCAACCTCACCGCGCGAGATCATCCCTATTCCTAATTGTAGTGATTCCAACCAGGAATAACCCGAAATTCGTGCCCCCAATCCTGCCCCCAAAATCTTGCCCAAAATAGCCACCAGGATAACCCCAAGCATCACCCATATGGTTTCAAGACGGATAAGGTGAAGATCCACCGCAAGCCCGACATTAACAAAGAACAACGGGATAAAGAAGCCGTAGCCCAAAGCACGCAAGCCGCTCTCAATTTGCCCTTTTTCTGACGTGCGTGCGAACATCAAGCCGGCCAAAAATGTACCGGTAATAGCCGCCATTCCCCCCACTACCTCGGCTGCCAACCCGTAGAACAGCATGATGACAATCGCAAAACTCAACGCTGCCTGACTGATCGGCAGTCGCACCACGCGTTGGCTAAGCCGAGGGAGAATCCACAACCCAAATCCCATCGCAAGCGCCAGGAAAAGCGCCATGCGCAACACCACCGGCAAAATAGTTGCCGGTGTCAAGCCACCATCGCCCAGCGCCAGGAAAATTGAGAGGAATAAGATGACCAGAATATCATCGAAAACGGCTGCTCCCAGCAATCCCAGCCCCACCCGAGTGCGTAACACATTGAGTTCCATAAGGGTCTGAGCCGAAATGCTGACGCTGGTTGCCCCCAACGACAGGCCCAAAAAGAGCGCGCTATCCAAGGGCATGTGTGCCAACAACCCCACCCCTGCCCCCAATACGACTGGGACAATAACACCTAGCGAGCCGCTCAACAGCGATACACGGGTATTACGCACAAAATCGCGAATGTGGAGTTCCATCCCGGCCAAAAACATCAGGATGAGAACGCCCAACTCGCCAATTTCATACACAAACTCGCCCAAATGGGTATCGGTAAAAATATGTAGGTGGATCAGATCAATCAGCGAAGGCCCGAGCAGCAGCCCAACCAGTAGTTCCCCCAGCACCGAAGGTTGTCCCAAGCGTGTGCTCAAATAGCCCGCGGCCTTTGCCGCAAACAGAATAATGGCAGAAACCAGGACAAATTGTAAAAACGGTGTCATGGCGGCTATGCTCTCAGGAAGTTTGTCCAAAGTTTACCATGAAATTGTTATCTTTTCTGAGATGAGGGATACGGTATACTAGACAATGCAGGCCAGCCAGGAGATGACTTATGAGCGACCTCGAAAAGGAAAAACAACGTTGGGAAACCCAAACGTTAAATCCTTTGATCGAGAAATACCCAGAGCGTAAAGCCGAATTCTATACCTCATCCCAAATTCCCCTCCCCCGGGTGGCTCTTCCTCCCAAACACTTTGATTATATGGAAAAACTGGGCTTCCCGGGTGAATACCCCTTCACCCGCGGCGTTCAGCCCACCATGTACCGCGGGCGCTTGTGGACGATGCGGCAATATGCCGGCTATGCCACCGCCGAGGAATCCAATCAGCGCTATCGTTATTTACTTGCCCAAGGCCAAACCGGCCTTTCGGTTGCTTTTGACTTGCCCACCCAAATCGGCTATGATGCCGATGATCCTATGGCCAGCGGGGAGGTGGGCAAAGTCGGAGTATCAGTGTCCTCCCTGCGGGACATGGAAATCTTGTTCAAAGATATTCCCTTGGACAAGGTTTCCACCAGCATGACCATCAACGCCCCGGCGGCGATCCTGCTGGCAATGTACATTGCCGTAGCCAAGCGTCAGGGCATAGATCCCAAATGGTTGCGCGGCACCATCCAAAACGACATCCTCAAAGAATATGTGGCACGGGGTACGTATATCTTCCCACCTGGGCCCTCGATGCGCTTGATCACGGATGTCTTCAAGTACTGCGCTAAGCACGTGCCGCGCTGGAACACCATCAGCATCTCCGGTTACCACATCCGTGAAGCCGGTGCCAACGCCGTGCAAGAGGTCGCCTTCACGCTGGCTAATGCCATTGCCTACGTGCAGGCGGCGATTGATTCCGGTCTACAAGTTGATGAATTTGCTGCTCAACTCTCATTTTTCTTCGCCGCCCATAACCAATTCCTGGAAGAAGTGGCCAAATTCCGCGCCGCCCGCCGCTTGTGGGCTCAAATCATGCGCGAACGCTTCAAGGCCCAGGATCCCAAGTCCTGGATGCTGCGCTTCCACACCCAGACCGCCGGCTCCACCCTGACAGCGCAACAGCCCGAAAACAACATCGTGCGCGTGACCATCCAAGCATTGGCGGCAGTGCTAGGGGGAACCCAGTCCTTACACACCAACTCCATGGATGAGGCGCTCTGGCTGCCGACCGAGAAATCGGTGCGCATTGCTCTGCGTACTCAACAGATCATCGGCTACGAATCGGGCGTAGCGGATACCGTGGATCCACTTGCCGGTTCCTACGTGATCGAATATCTCACCGATGAAATCGGCCAGCGCGCCATGGATTACATTCACAAAATTGATACCATGGGCGGGGCCCTGGCCGCCATCGAAAACGGCTACATGCAGCAAGAAATCCAGGAATCGGCCTATCGCTATCAGCAGGCCGTTGAAAGTAAAGAGCAGATCATCGTGGGCGTCAATGCGTTTCAGGTTGAAGAGCAGTTAGATCTGGAACGCCTGAAAGTAGACCCGGCCATCGAGGCCGCCCAGCGGGCCCGGTTGGCCGAACTGCGCGCTCAACGGGATAATGCCAAGGTCAGCGAACTACTCACACGCCTTGAACAAGCCGCCCGCGGGAGCGAAAATCTGATGCCCCTCTTTATCGAGTGTGTTGAAAACGACATCACTTTGGGAGAAATTTGCCGCGTCTTGCGCCAGGTGTGGGGCGAGTATCAACCCCCAACCTGGATTTGAGCCCAAGCGAGGTGAACTGTATGGCCAAAATCACCAAAATCAACCACGTTGCAATTGCCGTTTCCGACGTTGACACGGCGCTTTCGTTCTGGCAAGATGCGTTGGGCTTAACAGTTGATCATATTGAGGATGTACCCAGCCAACAGGCTACCGTGGTGTTCATTCCGGTGGGCGAGAGCGAAGTCGAACTGGTTAAACCGACCAGCGATGACACCGGAGTCGCGCGCTTCATCGCCGAACGCGGGGGCGGGATGCACCATCTCTGTTTCGAGGTGGACAACATCGAAGAAATGCTCGCCCAGTTGAAAGAAAAGGGGATCCGCTTGATCAACGAATCCCCGTTGGAACTGCCGGGCCGCAAAATGGCCTTTATCCATCCGAAAAGCACCGGCGGAGTGCTGGTCGAACTCTACCAAATCACCCGCTAGTGCGCTCTCTATTACGCAATGCGACGCGCTTCCATATAGAAGCGCTTCTCAATGGCTTCACCCATTGAGAACGTCTTGCGCGGCAGGACGCCGTCCAGGATCACGGTGCGGAAAAGTTCGGTTTTGGGCATGGCGGGCAGATAAAATCCGTAATTACCGCCCTGACGCCCCAACGTACTCACGACCTCGCGCCCGTGGATGTAATCAATTTTGGCTCCGTTCTGCTGTTTGAGCCAGGCGTCCAAGAAGGTTTGCAGCGTCCCAACCGGCAGGTTCGACTCGGGCTGGTGCACCCGAGCTAACCAGTAGCCCTGGGCCGAAATAATACCAAACCGGTGCTCATTGGATGGCTGTGGACGATGTACCTGCTCCACCATCTCATCCTCCCCAGCACACGGCTGTAGGGTCAGGCGTTCACCAAACCACGCCTGCAGATCCGACAACATGTCGCGCTGGGCATTGAAAACCACACGGTGAATCGGTTCAAATTCCAAGCCCTCGTCGTAGAGGTTCTCAATTTCCACCAAGGCATAGCGGGCGGGATGATCGGGACCAACCTGGGCTTTGATTTTCTCCCACACCGATTTGGCGGTGGCTAACGAGTGGTTGCCATCCCCAACCGCAAAAAGCAGTACACCCTTTTCCCGACCAACGCCGTATTTGGTATAAAAGACCTCGGGAGAGGCCAGGCGTTCCAAGGCTCGCACGACCTGCTGTTCCAACGCCGGATCATTCACCCAGCGCCCGCGTAGGTGACCACTTCCAAGCATCAGGTCGAAGTCGTACAGCAGAGGCAACCGCTCGGATTGCTCTGCTACCGGTTCAATCACCGTGCGCTCTGGATCATCAATCAACACCAGGATATGAGGGAGTTCAAGCATCGCTCCCTCGCGAATACGCATGCGTGGGGGGATGCGCTCCAAAATCGTGCCCTCAGTGGCCCGAATCAGCGACTGCGCGCCCGGGGTGAATTCATACTTTTCTAAATCCAGTGCCAAGATCAAGCCGCGCCGTGTTTTTTCGCCCACGGTGCGTTCGACGTAAATCAAGCCGGTATAGGTTTCGAACAAATTGGCTTCAAGGTAACGCCGCATGGTTTCCTGGGCGCTATGGATGCGCCGACTTTCTTCTGGAGTGCCTAGGTAAACCTCGGGCAAGATCAAATGAAACGTAGAGGGAGATTCACCGACAAGGGCAGAGACCTTCTCCCAATAATCCGGCTGGGAGGTGAATTGATCACAAGCGATGACGGCCCATTTATGAAGGTCAATCCCAGGCCTGGGAAGTAGAACATCTGCAACCTGAACACCGATTTGAGGATAGTTTCGCATCGCAGACCTCGTGCAGTGGAATGATGAAACACGCACGGTGATTCTATCAAACTTTAATCAGAGCCGACATGCTTTACTACCCCTTAAATACCAAAAAGGCTGTCCCACACCGGCACAGCCCTGCTTCTTTCACTGCCCTAATCGGTTCACATACCTGCCATATACGCAATCCCGACGGTGCCCGGCCCGGTGTGTGTGCCGATCACCGGGCTGACTTCTGCCAGCACCAATTCAGCCAGGCGTTCTTGGGGATAACGCTGACGTACCCGCTCCATCAGTTCTTCGGCTTCCTGGGGCGCATTGGCATGCAAGCAGGCTAAACGCAGTGGCGACCGCTCTCCCACCCGCTCATCTAAAAGGTCCAGCAGACGATCCACAGCCTTGCGTAAGGTGCGAATACGCTCAACCGCCTCCACACGCCCATCACGTAGTTCCAGCAAGGGCTTGAGGTTGAGCGCAGTTCCTAAAAAGGCCGCCGCACCACCGATGCGGCCTCCGCGGTGCAGGAATTCCAGCGTGCTGACCACAAACACCGCCCCGGTGTGATTGACCGCTTGGTGCGCCAAGGCCTTGCATTCTTCAAAGGTGGCACCCTGCGCTGCCGCGCGCGCCACACTAAGCACATGGTAACCCAATGCCATAGCCGTGACCTTCGAATCCACCACCTCAATCCGCTCACTCTTGAGCATGGCACGGGCTTGTATTGCGGAATCCAGCGTCCCCGATAACTTCGCCGAAATGTGGATGCTGACGATATCATAGCCCTCTTCCAACAGGGTAGCATACACCTGGCGAAAGGCTTCGGGAGAGGGTTGCGAGGTTGTCGGCATAACTTTGGCCGTCTTTAGCCGCGTATAAAACTCCAAAGGCTGAATATCTACGCCGTCGCGGTAAGTTTCTTCACCCCAAACAACCTGCAAAGGCACCACGTGAATGGGTAACCCTTGGCTCAAAGATTTTGGGATGTAAGCAGTGCTGTCGGTGACCACGGCGACCTTGGACATGAAACGCTCCTCCTCTGACCTAAGCAATGATTATCGTTCTGGCAAGTTTAACACGTTAAAGGTCTAAAAGTTACAGGTTGTCAAATGCTTCTTGTACTCAACGGGAAAAGTGGGAGCAACCCCTAGTTGACGCCCCGCCATATTTTCATTATTATTGTTATTGCTCCAGGTCGGTCGGATGATCGCGGTCTCGCTAAGTGCGAGGCTGAGGAAAGTCCGCACTCCACAGAGCACGGTGCCGGGTAACACCCGGGGCGGGGTAACCTGCCGGACAGGGCCACAGAAACAGGTAGCCCTCGTGCCTATCAAGGCGCGAGTGGTGATAGTGAAAAGGTGGTGTAAGAGACCACCAGCGCCGGTAGTAATACCGGCGGCTAGGTAACCCCCACCGGGAGCAAGGCCAAGCAGGGGCGAAGTCCGCATCTGCGGGCGGGAAGTGGCTCGCTTCCCTGGAGCCCCGGGTAGGCCGCTAGAGCGGGCCGGTAACGGCTCGCCCAGATAGATGATCATCCCGGCCGGTGCCGTCTCTGGTATGACCAGAGATACCCACCGGACGGACAGAATGCGGCTTACAGACCGGCCTGGGGTGTCTTTTTTCCTTTCTCCCATTTCCGAAAGGAGTCAAATCTTATGACGTACGAACCGACGACGTCTCCCCCATCTACTTCCCCACCTCCCACCACCCCGAACCGCCCAGGACTGGCCATAGCCTCACTGGTGCTGGGCCTGATTACGCTGATCGCCTGGTGCCTACCGATTTGCGGCGCCCCATTGGCCATCGCCGGAATCATCACCGGCATTTTAGGCCTGAACAGCACCAACCGCGGCCTGGCCATTGCCGGCCTCATTATTGCCAGCCTGGGGTTGATCCTCTCAATTGTCAATTCCGTAGTGGGGATGTTGTTCGCGCCCCAATTCAGCCAGATGTTCGAAGAAATCCTGCGCGAACTTCCGGTACAACCCTGATCTTTTGCGCACGATTACGCTAGCGCGACACCGCCGGCAGGAAGATGGCATAGGGCAGGTCTTCCACCACCGTCAGCGTCACTACCACGTCATAGGGTGAGCCGCGAACGTTTTCCGTCGCGTCCACTGCCACTCGGATGATTCCTGAATAGGTGCCCGGTGAAGTGGGTATCTCAGCCGGATTCAGGCTGATCACAGCGCCGCTTGGGGTTGTGCCGCTTGTCGGTGCGACCCGAGTCCATTCCGGGGCGGAGACGATGCGCCAAAACAAAACCTGGTCATTCCCACTGTTCGCAATTTGAAGGGCTGCCTGTTCGGGTAAGATCTGGCGTTTTGCTCGAATGAACAAAAAGGAGAGTTGTGACGGCTTTACCGTAAGCACCGGCTCACCCGTGGTTAGTTCAATCGAATCGCAAGCCGTATAAATTTGAGTACTGTTACGTAATTCTGCGCAGACCGTGCGGAGTCCTTTGACCCATTTCAAGCGCCAGGCCAATTTGGGTGAAAAGGTCTGCCATTCCCCCCACGCATCCTCATCATTGCGCAAGCGCATCTGCGTCCACACACCCTGCCCGTAGATATAAAGTTCAACGTTTGGATTCGCCGTTTGCGCATACTCCCGATTAATGACCAGTGGGTAGATACCGTCGCGCCGCCCAAAATCCTGTACCCAGTAGCGATAGTAAGTGCCACCTCCCTCATCATAGCCCATCCCAATTTCCCAATAATTGGGGGATTCAATGTTAGCACGATGGCCGCTTGAATTTAGCCACCCCTGCATGACATTTTCGGGGGAAGAAGGCCCCGCCGCAATATTTTCGCCCAGGTTGCTCCAATTCTTATAAAAAGCCGTGATCCGCGTGTTCCACTCGCAAACCCGGGTCAGAGTACTTCCACTGCGATCATATGAGTCGTGGTCAAAATAATTATCCTGGCGCAGGTCGCGCGCATGGTAACGAGCCGCATTGTCCAGTTCCGTCACCCGCTTAAGCGGGGGCAAGCCCCTCGAAGCCCGATGATCGTTGACTAACTCCACCACGTGCTGTTCGAAATCAGCCCGAACCGGCGTGATGGTTTCACTTCCGGTGGCGCACCCTGTAAACAGCGCCTCAAAATCTCCCGACGCCAACGAAACCGATGAGCCAACGGTTGGAGAGGTATCTTGAGCCAAAGCAACTTCAGCAGAGGCAAGGAACACTACCAGGCTCAAAACCACGAGAAACATCTGCCGCCATCGAGATCCCATAAGCCAACCGTTTACCCTGTCTGTTCATCCATTATAAAAATCTGCCTTTTGACCTCGCTTTACAATCCCTTTGCAATTCTTCCGCTTAACCCGTCGTTAGGCAAATTGTTGACGAATTATAAGGGCTGAATTATCCTTAGATGTGGGGATGGGAGAGCTCCGGTGAGCTCCCCGGTCTTCAAAACCGGTGACGGGTCGCGTGGCGAGCCGTGGTGGGTTCGACTCCCATTCATCCCCGCCTGAACGCCAACCGAGCATAATGTTTTTGCACTGCAAATGCGATTAGGTGACTGCTATGGATTTTTCTTTTGACCTCCAACGTCAGGACCTCATCGAGACCTATGTCCGCCGCATCTTTCACATTGAGGATGTCACACTGGGGAGCGAACGCACGCCCTACCTGATACGCTACCGTGGGCGACTGGTGGTCCCTGACTCCGCAAACGCTTACGACACGTTGAGCACCCAACTTAAGCCCCTGGGGCTGACGCCGCTCTTCCGCACTGAAGAGGGACGCCATGTTATTTACATCATCCGCGGCCTACCCTCGGCGCGCCCATCTAACCCAACGGTCAACTTGATTTTCTTTATCTTGACCCTGCTTAGTGTTTGGTTCACCGGGGGTGTACTGGGCAGTGAGGGAGAACTGACCGGCTCCGCCTCTCAGGTCATTCTGCAACTGCTCAAAAACGGTTGGCCCTTTGCGCTAAGTATGATGGCCATCCTGGCCGCGCATGAATTCGGGCACTACCTGATGGGACGCCATCACGGCGTGCATGTCACCTTGCCTTATTTTTTGCCCCTGCCCTTTCCCATCAGCCCGTTTGGCACCATGGGCGCTTTTATCAACATGAAAGAAGTGCCCAAGAATCGGCGCATTCTAATGGATATCGGCATTGCCGGCCCACTTAGCGGTTTGATCGTGGCCATTCCGGTCCTGCTCATCGGTTTATCACTCTCTCGTCTGGAACCCCTGCCGGCCTTTCCCCAACCCGGCGTGCTGGGGCAGGCTCAACTTGAAGGTAATTCGATCCTCTACCTTTTCCTCAAGTTCCTGGTCTTTGGCCGCCTCTTACCCGAACCGGCCACCTACCAGGGATTACCGCCCTTGCTGTACTGGTTGCGGTATGTGCTTACCGGGCAGCCTCTGCCCTACGGCGGGCTGGATGTTGTCCTACATCCGGTGGCATGGGCTGGATGGGGTGGATTGTTAATCACCGCCCTCAATCTTATCCCTGCCGGGCAATTGGATGGGGGGCATATCCTTTACACCCTTTTTGGACGCAAGCGTGCCCAGGCACTCTTTCCGGTCATTCTGGCCGTGCTCATCCTGATGGGTTTCATCTGGAGTGGTTGGTGGCTGTGGGCACTGCTGATCTTCTTCTTCGGTCGCACCTATGCCGAGCCTCTGGATCAGATCACCGAACTGGATGGGCGACGACGACTGCTTGGTGTAATCATGTTGATCATCTTCGCGTTGATTTTCACCCCTGTCCCGCTGGTCTTAATGCCGTGAAAAGATGGTCCTATGACCAATGAAGAACTGGCCGCCGTTTTTGAACGCATTGCCAACCTCTTAGAAATCAAAGGCGAGAACATCTACCGCGTGCTCTCGTATCGGCGGGTGGCCGAATCACTGCGCACGCTCGGACAAGAGGCCAGCGTTCTGCGCGCTCAGGGACGGCTACACGAGATTCCCGGGGTCGGCAAGGCCATTGCCGAGAAAATCGAAGAACTGTTGGACACCGGGGAACTAGGTTTTCTGAAGCGGCTGGAAGCCGAGGTGCCGCCTTCGCTGATTGATTTACTCCAAATTCCTGATGTGGGCCCGAAACGCGCCGCCCTGTTTTGGAAACAGGCCGGTATTACCACGCTTGAAGCCCTGGAAGAAGCCGCCCGTGCCGGGCGCCTGCGCCATTTGCCCGGCATGGGCGAAAAAAGCGAAGCCCGCATCCTGGAAGGCATTGAGGCACTGCGCCGCCGTTCTCACCGCCTGCCATTAGGGGTCGCCCGCCCCATGGCCTTGCGTTGGTTGGATTGGCTGCACCAACAGCCGGTTGTCGTGCGGGCCGAACTGGCCGGCAGTCTGCGCCGCTGGCGCCCCACTGTCGGTGATCTCGACCTGGTGGCGGCCTCGTATCAACCCGAGGCCCTGATGGACGCATTCGTCCACCACCCTGAGGTTTACCGAATTGTTGCCCAGGGCGAAAACAAGGCCAGCATTGAAACCAAAAGCGGTACCCGCCTGCAATTGTGGTGTCAACCTCCGGAGAAGTTCGGCAGTCTCTGGCAATACGCCACCGGCTCTAAAGACCACAATGTTCGCCTGCGCGGGCTGGCCCAGAAACGTGGACTCTCCCTCTCTGAGCATGGGCTCAGCGATGAAGAAGGCCATGAAACACACTATGCCACCGAAGAGGATCTTTATCAGGCATTGGGGCTACCTTGGATCCCACCCGAACTGCGCGAAGACCGCGGGGAAATCGAGGCCGCACTTAATGGCACTCTTCCGCCTTTGTTGCAAAGAGAAGATCTCCGGGCCGAGTTACACACGCATTCCACCTGGAGTGACGGCGCGGCCACAATGGAAGAGATGATTGCCGCGGCTTACCAGCGGGGCCTACGCGTGATTGCCATTACCGATCACTCAGCCGGGTTAGGCATCGCCAACGGCCTTACCCCTGAGCGCCTACGCCAACAGCGGGCCGAAATTGAGACTTTGCGCCAGCGCTGGGGGGATAAAATCGTCATCCTTCAAGGGGCTGAGGTGGAAATCCGCGCCGATGGTCATTTGGACTACCCGGACGAGGTGTTAGCCGAATTGGACATCGTCATTGCCTCGCTCCACGTCAGTTTGCGCCAACCCCGGGCCGAAGTTACCCAGCGCCTGCTCAATGCCATCCGCAACCCCCATGTCGACATCATCGGTCACCCCAGTGGCCGATTGCTTCCCAACCGCGATGGCGCGGATCTAGATTGGGAAGCGGTACTTGTAACGGCTCAACAACATGGGGTTGCCTTGGAAATTAACGCCAATCCGGCCCGCTTGGACTTGGATGATGTCTATGCCCGCCGCGCCGCAGAACTGGGCATCCCACTGGCCCTCAATACCGATGCGCACACTCCCACCGATTTTGACTTGATCGAGTACGGGATCGGCATTGCACGGCGCGCCTGGGTAGAGCCGTCTCACATCATTAATACTTGGTCTCCCGAACGTTTACTGGCCTGGCTGCGTGCCCGCGGTTAATCTCAAGGCAACCCGGCGCTATACAGCATATTGCCAAATGCCAGCACCAGGTTGCGCCCCGGTGTGACTGTGAAAGCCGTTGCCGCGCGCTGTGGCAGACGTTCCCCCTCGACTAACGAGGGGCGAAATTGCTGCTGCACGCTGAGCATCAGGCTGACGTAATAAACAGACTGATTCGAGGATTCCAAAAGATAAATGGCCGGGTCAGGCGGCGGTGTTAATACCCAATCGGAAAACGTTACATCCAAACGCGGCACCTCCCGGACTTGCCCATCCTGGGTAAGGCGGAAGGGAAAGGGATCCTGGCACTCGACACTGCCCACTCCACTACAGCGGCTGACGTGACCATCGTCAAAGAGGATAAAAATGTCTTCCTGGAACGCCACCACGGACATGGCGTTACTTAGAGAAATAACCTGCGAGCCAAAGAGCGGCTTAGGCCGATCCACAAAATCCCACTGACTGCCCCGATATTCGTATAAGCCGTTCTGTATAGCATCCATAACAATGAGATTGCCCTGACGTACGGCAATGCCTTTAACCTCGCCCCACCCCTGATCGGGGGGCTGCAGTGCCACCGCATCCAAGACGGTTTGACTGCCCTTAAAGCCACAATAAACCAGGTTGCCGTTAGCATCAATAGCCATCACCTGGGCGCCGTGGAGGTTGGACACCGGCAAGGCCACCATATCTACAAATGGCCCTACAATCAATGAGCCAATCTGTCCCGGACGGCAGGCAAATTGGGTATCAAGGGCATAGCCGCTTTCGGTGGCTACCAGGCGCAAAATATTCCCTTGATTGCGATCCAGCAGGTAGAGGTCTTCACTTTGAGCCGCCACAATTTTGCCGATCTGGATGTTCCCTCCAATTCCTCCCGGTAGCAAGGCTTGAAAGGTCAACCGCTGAACCCCGGCAAGCGCATCCAGATTTTGGTAGATGGCCGTGCGCAGTGCTTTTGAATCCGCACTTTGCCCATATTGCTCCGCCTTATCCACCCACGTAAGAGCGGCTTCCAGGTTGACGCGCTTCAGCGCTGGATCGGACTGCCCTAGTGCCTGACTAACCACCTGCTGTGCCTGTTGGAGATAAAGGCGGTGTTGCTCCATGCGTCCTTGTTGCCAATATACAATCACGGCAACCGTAACCACCATCAATGGGATCGCCACAGCCAAAAAGGCTAACGTGCTGGGAGAAATGCGGAACGGCGTGCTTTCGGCCGGCAGCACGCGCGATAACACGTTATCTATTCCCCGTTTCAAGGGCGCAACAACCCGCTTCCATCCCTGCCATAGGTGCCAAAGAACACCCGCCAGCGCCTGCCCCCACCCTGCCAATGGCGTTCCCTTAAAGCGCGCAGCCGACTCGGTCCGCGGGCGCGGTGAATGCGAAGGTGCAGAGGTTTTGTCTGACTCAACCGTAGTTGATGCCGGCGCCGTGTCAGACCTAGCAGGCGGAGTACGAACCGGGGTGGGAGATGAACGAACAACGCCTCCCTCGAGCATGCGCGCTTCTCCCGATTGGAACGAGGGCGCGGGCCCAACCGTTGTTCCGGGGATGGGAGCAGAGGGAGAAGCATGTGGGATTTCAGAAGATATGCGAGATAGGACGGGTTGGCTTTCGGCCAAGCGAATTTGTCCACTGCCTGCTTTAACCTCAACCCAAACACCCTCAGCCGCTTCAAAATTCATTCCCTTCGGTAAACCCTGGCCTTCAGATGGCAACGGCATCACCGTCAACACCCCCCCTGCACCGGGTTGCGCCGCCCAAAGATAAAAACGCATTCCCCACGCTTGGCCAATCCCCAGTCCACGCCCGGCTTGCTCGGGTAATAACGCATCTCGCATCTCTTGGCCCGCAAAGAGATAAGCATGCACCGGGCCGCTTAATGCCAAATAAACCTGCTCTCCGCGTAAAACAAGCGCCGCGCCCAGGAAAGGCGAAGAGGTTTTCTGAGCCTGATTGAAAGCGAGGGCTTGCCGGTTGAGATGCTCAAAGGCTTGGCGCAACGCCAGGCTTACCGATCCGCGGGTGCGGTAATAGTGAGTAGCCGCCTGTTCCAACCAGCCCTTGAGGGAAGTCTCATCCGCGACTTTACTTGCAGATGCCCATAATGCCAACCAGATCTGCTCATGTTCCCGTCCACGGGCAAGGCGCCGGGGCGGCACAGCGAGATAGTGAACAAACCGCACGCGTTCATCAGATCGCGAACTGGGTTTTAGGATCAGATCCACCACTCAAAACACCTCTTCCAGATCAGTTCATGGCATCGTATGCAATATACGTGCCAGACCCGACACTGCTCAAGCATCCCGTTGCGCTAAGATGGCTTTGATCATCGCCTCATCCTGGCGCAAAAGGCCCGCCGCCGGCAATCGCGTGAGTAACTCTGCCCAATCAGGATTACGCACAAACACTCGCTTGAAAATCGGGAGTGCCTCATCCAGCCGTCCCAACTCCGCCAGGGTCACGGCATGCCAAAACGGCAGTTCGTCTATCTCAGGCGCCGTCAGAGCCGCCTGGCGATAAGCCTCTAGAGCCGCCTCCACCCGGCCCTCAGCCAGGTGGGCATCCCCGGTATTCATTTGTTGATAGGCGCGATGTAATGAGACCAAACGGCGCAACTCTGCGATGGGCTGAGGGTGATCCTCCACACGCAAATCCATTACCACGCCCTCCCAAGGTCGAGTTGTACGCTCCCCCTTGACGATCAAAATGCAGGCAGACTGCTGTCCACGGATGTCGCCCCCAACGGCCTGTGCAGCCTCCAACGCCGCCAGAAGCCGCTCGGCCAGATCACCATGGGTTTCCTGATAGGCCTGCGCCATGGCCGGCCAGACTCGCGCATCTTTCATCATATTAGCCTGCACTGAAAAGCCGTCCCCTTGAAAATGCCCGGCGGCCTCAATACACCGCGCGCCGGTATGCACCGCAACCCCTCCCTGGGCATCCACCATCGCTACCTGGCGCACCTCACGCCCCTCATCCATTTGCAATAGGGCCTGCAATGCTACCGGCGCCGAGAGACCGGCTCGCATGAGCGCCAGGCCACGTGGGCCATAACTGATCTCCACCATGGACTGCGTGGCCACCACCCCAACCCCGGCCTCACCCCAAGCCACAATGGAGCCCACCGAGAACCAATGTGACTGAACCGCCACGCCCATCCAACCTGTTTGTGGATCACGAGCCACGATAGAAAACGTATGCGCCAGCGGAAAACGCCTTTCAGATGAGGCAAAAAGGTTCATTTTTACTCACCTCCCATGAGAATGGCTCTAGAAGTTGAAGAACGCGCACCGGATCGTCCATGCGCCAAGCGTTCCAACCACCACACCACAACAAATCCCACTCCCATCAAGCCAAGTAAGCCCCAGGTTTCGAGTTCGGTGAATGACGGCCAAGTATTATTGACCATCTCGACAAACGCCGTGGTTTCCTCATACTCTTCACCCCACGCCTTCCACGGCCATAAGCGGCGTAAGGAACCGGCCATCAAACCGCACAGAAAGGTCAAGGTGGCGTCATGATATCGCCGCAACAACCGCGTCAGCAAGCGCACCATCAGGCTTAACCCCAGCAGAGCACCAAGTCCAAATACCACTAAAGGAAGAACTTGAAAACTGGTTACAGCATTAAGCACATCCTGGTATTTGCCCAGCAAGACCAACACCAACGCGCCGGAGACCCCGGGTAAGATCATCGCGCAGATCGCCGCAAACCCGCTTAAGAAGAATGCCCACAGCGCCTTTGGCGTTGAGAGCGCCATCGCACCTGCCAGGGCAAAGGCTACCGCACCGCCCGCCAGAAACAGGCCTGCATAATGAGGTTTCCAGCGTTGAACGCGACGGCTGACAAGAAGGGTAGAAGCCAATACAAAACCAAAGAATAACGCCCACACCACTTGCGGATGATGAATTAACGCCCATTCCAACGTATGGGCAAGAGTAAAGGCGCCCCCTAAAATCCCCAAAACCACAGCCAACAAAAATCGCCACGGTGTCTGCGACCACAAATATCCCCACTCTCGCGGTCTGAACAGTTTCCGCACTACCTTCAAGTCTGCCATTGAACGAATTGACCGAATCAGTTCCTCGTAGAGTCCGAGTAACAAAGCCACCGTACCCCCTGAAACGCCCGGCACAGCATCCACGGTACCGATCAGAAAACCTTGGGCTATCAAACTTAGGTAGTCGCGCCACGAACGTGGTGAAGGATGCGAAGGCTTAAGAGACATCAGAATCCTCTTGTTTGGAAAATACCCGAGAACATTGCTCTTGATTTTACCATTAGTACCGACCGACTCACTCGTCCACTGAACCTACACCTGGGAGGAAGAATTGACAAATGTCACTTGAATCGCCGTGAACAATTTACTAGACTTATAAGCAGGGGAATCTTCCTGTTCAGTTGCGCATTTCGCTTTCGTTCCCGCCGCTTTCACCATCACAACAAATAATGTTCAGCCGTTCCATTGTGGCCTCGTCCCAGCCTTGTTTATGTAGGAAAGGAGGTGAGGGAGGATATTCTGCTTTCGACTGAATGACTGGTTCATTTGAATCTAAGTTTTGCCAACCAGGAGGGGAGTATGGCACTCGGAGGTTATGCGAATCGGATTGCCCATGTAGATCTGAGTACGGGAACGGTAACATACGAACCCATCCGCGAAGACTGGGCGCTGAAGTATATCGGCGGACGCGGTTTAGGGGACAAGTATGTTTTTGAAAACGGGTATCAGGTTGATCCCCTTTCACCCGAGAACATTTTGTGCTTCATGACCGGTCCGCTCACCGGTACCGAGGTCACCATGAGCGGTCGCATGGCGATCTGCACGAAATCGCCGTTGACCGGCACCATCACGGACAGCCATCACGGCGGCTGGTCGGGAGCGCGCCTCAAATGGGCCGGCCTGGATGGCATCGTCGTCAAGGGAAAAGCGGCCAAGCCCGTTTACCTCTATGTTGAAGACGGCAAGGTTGAAATTCACGATGCCTCAGAGTTATGGGGCAAGGGAGTCCACGAAACCATTAAAACCCTGCAAGCAAAATACGGTGAGAAAGATCTGAGCGTATTGGCCATTGGCCCGGCGGGTGAGCGCCTGGTCAAATTTGCCTGTTGGGTCAATGAGGATGACCGCGCCAGCGGCCGCGGCGGCACCGGGTGCGTGGGCGGAAGCAAACTGCTCAAGGCCATTGTGATCAAAGCCGAGAAGAAGATGCCCAAAGCGGTAGACCGCGACTTATGGAAGACGGCGCACCAGCAGGCTCTGGCCAAAATCATGGATCCGGCCAACGTCACCAGCCCACGCAAGGGCGGCCTCTCGGTTTACGGTACCAACGTCCTGATGAACATCACCAGCACGATGGGGGCTCTACCCACTCGCAATGCCCAACGCGCTTCATTTGTGCCCAAGTCCGAAAAAATCAGCGGCGAGTGGGTCAAAGAACACATCCTGGTAGATGATCCCACCTGCCACGCCTGCCCGGTGGCCTGCAAGAAGGAAGTGGAGATCAAAGAAGGCCCGTTTGCCGGCTTGCGCATGGAGTCGGTGGAATATGAACCGGCCTGGTCACTCGGCGCCATGTGCGATAATGACGATGCCGCCGCCATCGCCAAGATGATTGACCTCTCCAACGATTATGGCTATGACGCCATTGAAATCGGCGATGTGCTAGCCATGTACATGGAAGCCACCCAGCGCGGCTATGTGAACGGTACCGGTGGCCTACAATGGGGTGATGTGTTCGGCATGATCGAGGTCATGCGCAAGATCGCCTATCGCGAAGGCGTGGGCGACATCTTGGCGGAAGGCACCGAGAAAGCGGCCAAACAATTCGGTCACCCCGAAATTGCCATGACGGTCAAGGGCATGGGCATCCCGGCCTACGACCCACGTGGTCTGAAGGGTATGGGCTTGGGCTACGCCACCAGCAACCGCGGCGCTTGCCACCTCCGCGGTTACAGCCCGGCTTCTGAATTAGGGCTGATCCCGCTCAAGACCGACCCGTTAGCCTGGGAAGGCAAAGGCAAACTGCTCAAACTGCTTCAGGACCTGCATGCCTTCTCAGATAGCCTTGACCTGTGCAAGTTCAGCGCCTTTGCCGAAGCGGCCGAGGACTACGCGGCCCAATTCTCAGCCGTCGTGGGTATTCCTTTCACTGCCGATGATGTGCTAAAGACCGGGGAGCGCATTTACAACTTGGAGCGCTACTACAACAACCTGTGCGGCTTCCGTGAGGGCAGCGATACCCTACCCAAGCGCTTCCTCGAAGAACCCTCGCAAGAGCAAGGTTCGTTCGGTCACGTCTGCGAGTTGGACAAAATGCTCGAGGAATATTACCGCGAGCGCGGCTGGGTCAACGGCGTAGTGCCCGAGAGCAAACTCAAAGAACTGGAGATCATCTAACCCCCGTTTTCCCCTTTCCCGGCGAGAGCGTATGGTCGGTCATACGCTCTCGCCCCGCTTTTAAGAGGGCTTCTTAAGCCTATCCCCCACCCACAGGTGGAAAGATGTCCAGACGATCTTCGGGCCTGAGCGTAGTCTGCAGTCCCTCGGGCAGATAATGCACATCACGGCCATTGACAAAGCAGTGAACATACGGCAAGAGGTTGCCCTGCTCATCCATCATCTGCGCACGCAAGCCCGGAAAGCGTTCAAACAAATGCTCCAACACCTGTTGAATTGTGCTCCCATCGGCCAGCGGCACCTCTACCGTCTTACCCCCCACAATTGGGCGGAAGGTCGCATAAAAATGAACCACCATCGCTTTCTTCCTCCACTTTATCTCATTGACTTTATCCTCTGGTCTGATTCTATCAATTTTCGATCCTATCCTTCAACCATCATTTGCTCCGATTTTATGCTTGCTAATTTAGTGCGCCCAACCTACAATAGACGAAGACCGTTCAATTCGTTCTCGTTTAGATAAGGGGTATGATATGGTTTTCAAAGCCACGCCCTCTACCCTGAAAATCCTAATCATTGATGATGATCGCGACACCTGTGATCTGGTGCGTAGCGTGCTGGAAAAAGAGAACTATCAGGTCTTAACGACCACGCAACCCCAATCGGCACTGCGTCTTTTACAGCACGAAGCCGTGGACATAGTTATTCTAGATATCATGATGCCGGATTTAGACGGCCTGAGCCTGCTCGAAGCCCTGCGCCGGGAAACCCAAGCCCCCATCTTGATGTTGACAGCCCTTTCCGACCCCCGGGTCATGCAGCAGTGTTACCATTTGGGCGCGAGCGATTACCTGGTCAAACCCTTTGCAATGTCACAATTAAAAGAACGAGTACGACGCTTGGCGGAGAAAATTCCCCCGCGCATGGTGCCCGATACTTCTTGGAAAGCCCATTTTCGACTAGATCCACAGCAAAATCTGCTCCTGTATAACGATACGCCCATTCTCCTCAGCCCAACCGAAACCCGGCTGTTCCAATTCCTGATGGACAATGCATTTCATGAAGTCGCCTGGGAATCCCTCTATCACGCCGGGTGGGGGGATGAGATCCTTCCTGAAGCCACCGCCCGAGCGCTGGTTGAGAATACGATTCGCAGTCTCCTTTATAAATTACAGCCCGAATCTGGCGAAACACTCTTGATTCAGAGTACAATGGGGGGGTATATCTTCCTACCCGAATAAGGGATTGACATCCTCAAATATGGCCTCTTCACGCCCCACCTCAAAACACTGGCTAGCGTTGCTTGGAGTCGGCAGCGGGGTTTTGATGGCCACGCTCGACGCCAGCATCGTCAATATCTCCCTCCCCACCCTGGTCAAAGATCTCCACACCGATTTTGCCACCGTGGAGTGGGTTGTTCTGGCCTACGTGCTGGTGCTAACCGCACTGATGCTGGGTGCCGCCCGGCTGGGGGATCTCTATAACAAGAAACGGCTTTACCAGATCGGATTGATCATTTTCACTCTGGGTTCGTTGCTATGCGGTTTGGCCCCAACCATTACGGCTTTGATCGTTTTCCGTGCCCTGCAGGGCATCGGCGCCGCATTTACCCAAGCCCTCGGTACTGCTATTGTCACTGAAGTCTTTCCTCCCGAATCGCGCGGTCGCGCCCTGGGCACCATCGGGAGCATCGTCTCCATCGGCATTGCCGCCGGCCCGCCGCTGGGTGGGCTGATCATTGCCTGGGCCGGGTGGCATTGGGTCTTCTTGGTCAACCTACCGATTGGCATCATTGCATCCTTCATTGTGCATCGCGTGGTGCCCGACCTGCACCCCGAAAAACGCGAGGGCGGCTTTGATGTGCTAGGAGCCGCGGTCCTGTTCATGACCATGGGATGCTATGCCCTAGGCATGACCATGGGGCAAGACCTGGGGTTCGACACCCAATGGCCAAGAATTCTTCTCGGGATCGCCCTCGTCGGGCTGATCACTTTTGTCATCATCGAGCGCCGTCAACGCCATCCCATGGTTGATCTGACCCTGTTCCGCAATACCCTCTTTTCGATCAACCTGCTGATGGCATTCCTGGTGTTCATCGTCATGGCCGGGATGTTTCTGATGCCATTTTTCCTGGAACTGGTGCAGGGTTACCCTGCGCAACTGGTAGGGCTGTTGATGATGGCTCATCCGGTAGCGATGGGCATCGTAGCCCCCCTGGCCGGCGCGCTCTCCGATCGCTATGGATCACGGGGCATCAGCCTGCTCGGGTTGATTGTGGTGATCTTGGGATGTCTCTCGGTTGCTTCCATCCAACCTGGGCTTAGTCCGTTAGGTTTTGTCCTACACCTGATTCCCTTCGGAATTGGGTTGGGCATGTTCCAATCCCCTAATAACAACGCCATTATGGGATCTGTGCCGCGTAACCGCCTGGGTATCGCCTCCGGACTGCTCGCCCTGATGCGAACGCTGGGGCAAACCTCAGGGCTTCCTCTCATGGGCACCCTGTTCGCCCTACAAGTGCGGGCTGCAGCCAATCTGCCCCCCAATTTTGAGGTAACCCAAGCCGACCCTCAAGCCCTGCTTATCGGCTTGCGGGGCACTTATCAGATTGCCGCGTTTGTCATCCTTATCGCTACGTTACTGGCCGTGCTGGCACTATGGCTGGATGCCCAGCGCCGCAAGCAAGCCGCTTACTCCGTTGTCAGTGGCGAACAAAAAACATGTCACTAGGATAAGCAACTGAAGAAAGGAACCGCTCTCATGGACGAAGAAATCATCCGCCACGACATCCGCCGTCTGTTAAAAACCTTTGGCGTGCAAGCCGATGAGGCCATTATGCGTTATCTAGAACAGACTCCCGGTGATTTTCCGCTCCGTCTGCGCATCACCCTAGAAGACATCACGGATTACGGTTCTCATCCTCCGGCTGCGCCTCTGCGCGTTGTGGTGGAAGACGAAATCCGCCGCCATCCTTAAACCCGACCAAGCGGCGACCTCGAGGCAAACATCACCATGATCGCAGATCAAAGTCTAGCCACCGAAAAATTCCAGAGCGAACGGGTCAGCACCATTGCCCTTGGACACGCCGTCCACGATACCTATACGGCGTTTCTGCCTTCCTTCTTACCCTTGTTGATAGAGCGCTACGCGCTTTCCAAAACCGAGGCGGGTTTGCTCCCCTTTTTGACCCAAGCCCCCTCTATTTTGCAGCCTTTCATTGGCTACTTGGGTGATCGGGTCGGGCTGCGTTTGTTGCTTTTCCTCGGACCGGCGGTTACCGCGATCATGATGTCGCTGGTTGGAGCAGCCCCAACCTATTCCCTGGCCGTTGTGTTCCTGCTTATCGTCGGTTTTTCTTCGGCCGGGTTTCACGCCATCGGCCCGGCCATCGCCGGGCGGCTCTCCGCCGCGCGGCTCGGTCTGGGCATGAGCCTATGGATGGCCGCCGGAGAACTGGGGCGCACTCTTGGCCCCCTCATCGCCGTTGCGGCGATCCAGGGCTTGGGGCAACAACGCCTGCCCTGGCTGATGGTCATCGGAATCTTGGTCTCGCTCGCCGTTTACTGGAACCTGCGCGATGTACCTGCCCAACCCCAACAAGCCCCCGATCCACTGCCCTGGCACGAGGCGTGGCACCTGCTACGGCCGGTGTTGCTGCCGGTCAGTGCCCTGTTAATAACGCGCGCCTTAGCCCAGGTGGCCTTTTCCACCTTCCTGCCTACGTTTCTGACCGAAGAAGGGGCAGGCCTATGGCTGGCAGGGGGCTCCCTAACCATTATGGAATTCGCCGGCATCGGCGGCGCTTTCCTGGGGGGCTCTTTGAGCGACCGCCTAGGGCGTAAATCTGTGCTTATCGTCGCCGGTATCGGCGCGGCGATCTTCACGGTGGCATTTCTCGCCACAACCGACCTCACCTTGCGCTTAATCACCCTGCTGGGACTCGGTGCCACCATGCTTTCGGTAACCCCCATCCTAATGGCCCTGATCCAAGACCACTATCCCGAACAGCGTGCCCTGGCCAACGGGGCTTTCATGGCGGTGAATTTTGTCGTTGGCTCGCTGGCCATGCTGGGTGTGGGTTGGTTGGGCGATCACCTTGGCCTACATGCCACTTACTGGCTCAGCGTCGGGATTATGATTTTGGGACTGCCGATCATCCTCGCTCTACCGGAGAACCATCACCCGCGCTCTCGGTAATAAAAACAAACATGCCACCCAATTTTCCCGAGTGACATGCTGAAACTTGAGTTTACTCGTGGAAACTTACTGCGCCAACCGGAGCAGGAAGTCCGGCACCCAGAACTTGCCGAATCCCCACAGCGAAAGCGCAATACAAACCAACAGCATTCCCACCCCAAATGCGATCAGGGCACGATCACGTGGACGGTAGTGCAGTTCGTCTACCCAAGTGCGCGGACCAACGCCGAAGGCGCGCAGATCCATGGCATCAATAATGTCTTCGCTCGCCACAATGGCATGAATGGTCACCGGCACAATCAGGGGCGCCAGTTTGCGCACCTGAGCGAATAGTCCCCCTGAAATCTTTTCCAATTCATAGCCCCGCGCACGCTGGGCATCCATGGTTAACTGGAAATCACGCCCAAACGAAGGGATAAAACGCATGGTCAGATCCATACCATAGGCCACCTTATCCGGCAAGCCCAAGCCGCGGAACGTAACGCCGTATAGAGCGGGATTCAGTGAATATGGGATAAGAATGGTCATGCTGGCCAGGCTGAACACGCGCACCATCATTGCCACCGCATAGGCAATGCGCTCGGCGCTCAAGACCAGCGTAGGGCGCCAACCCAAAAGCGTGAAACCCGCGGTTAGACGGCGAATAATGTGCTCTTCTTTATAGAGTTCAATCCCACCCCGCCCGGTGAGTAGGGTAAGGAAAGAAAAGAACAAGATAAAGCCGCCAATGAACAGCCAAGCCCGGCGCATCTCATGCCACTTGATGCCCGAGGTAAAGACCGCCACCAGGGCCATAGCAAAGAGCACTAAAAGATAGCGCAAATCCCAAAAGAGCACCGTGCAGGCAATATAACATAGGAAGAAAATAATCCATGCCCGCGGATCAAAACTTTGGATCAGCGATTTACGCGGTCGGTAGCGCCAAGTCACCAGCATACGATCCCAATCTCTCCCATTGGGGAGCGGGTTACCCCGCCCCCCAATCCATTAAGTTTACCGTCCGGTCTGGCGTTGCACCGAAGCGAACGCCACCACCAACAAGGGCACCAAGATAGCCGCAAAGATGGCATTTGGCCCCGCCGCCGGTAAGAATTCGCCAACAATGGCAACCGCCGGCGGATAGCCGTTAATCCAGATATCCGAAATGGCCGCAAAGCCGATTCCCAGGAAATTGCCCAATAGGCTCCAGGTCACCGCGGCCACCACATCCAGATTCTGACCAAAGAGCAAGCGTACCAAGAGCACCAGCACAAACCCCACCACAGCGGAGAGGCCGGCGAAGAGGCTGATCGTGGCATCGCCAAAGATGCCGGCTTCAGGATCAAAGAACATCATGTTGGGCACGTTGCGGTTGACAAAGAAGATTACCGTCGCCAGGGCAGCCAGCAGAGCACTGGCAATCAAAACCGCATCTACACTGTGCTTCTTATCTTTGAACAGATGCACCAGGCCGGCCACAAAACCGACCAGGCCGTTACCGATGCTCCACTGCGGCGAGAGCCCGAAACCGGTTAGGGCATCGCCAAACATATTGCCTACCGCGCCGCTAAAGAACCCCACGACCGGCCCGAACGCATAACCGAAGAACATCGGGATGGCAATCGCCGGGCGCAACGCCACCTGGCTGACCGAGGGCACCGCAAATACCGTACCGTTGAAGAGGAACGACAATACTGCATAGAGTGCCGCCCCAATAGCCATATAGACGACCTCACGGGTGCCCACTTCCCAGACCGGGCTGGTGCGGGTTACGGCATAGATGACGAAGACAATCAAGAGACCAATGCCAACGAAAACAAAACGCAGCACACCGGTCTCATCCAGTTGCAGGTTCGGGTTGATCAATCCCCCGATCCAGACGATCAACAGGAAAAAGACCAATACGCCGATCAGCGAAAAAAGAATGGATCGCAAACGTTTGTCCATCTTGCTCCTCCTTATCAAGCCGGTGAAAAATGGGCCAGCGCTTCTGCGCTGAGAAAACGTCGGGTGGCAGGGAGATATTCCAGATTTAAGCGTAACAGCGAGGTTGGAACCAGACGGCAGGCCTCCAGCCGCCCCAAGTCGCTCAACACCTCTTCGGGCGCCCCATCCGCCACAATCTGGCCATTGTTGACCAGAAGCACGCGATTGGCATACCGAATGGCCACATCAATATCATGGGTGATGAAAAGAATCGCCTCAAACCCGGGCATTTGAAGGATGGAATCCATAAAATTGATGTAGTTTTTATAATCCTGCCCGGCGGTGGGCTCATCCATGACCAGGATACGCGAACGCATGGAAAGGATGGCCGCGATACTGACGCGCTTCTGCTGCCCAAAGGACATGGAAAGCGGTGGGGTCTGCTCATAGCCTGTCAGGTTCACAATCTCAATGGCCTCCATCACCTCCTTTCGAATGGTTTCCGGATCATGGTTGAGATTTTTGGGCCCAAACGCCAGTTCTTCGTAAACGGTAGGCGCAAAGAGCATATGGCTTGGGCTTTGGAAAACATACCCCAAGGTGCTGGCAATTTCCGCCACGCTCATTTGACGGGTATCACGCCCTCGGATAAGCACTCGCCCGCGTTTGGGCTTGAGCAAACCGATCGCGTGCTTGACGAGCGTTGTCTTGCCGGCACCGTTGGGCCCCAATACCGCGATCACATCCCCGCGGTAAATGGCCAAATTGATGCCATGTAAGACCTCTGTTTCGGTTTCGTATCCGAAATGTACATCCTGGAATTCTACGAGCGGCTCCCGCGGTCCTTCACGTCCACTGGGCAACCACCGAGGGGCAGGCGGCGGTGCGGTGCGTGCCGCCAGATCTAAAACCATGCGCGCAGGGAGTTTGATCTCACGGAAGTCCACATAATCAACCAACTGCTCGGCGGTGCCGTCAAACTTGATCTCCCCCTCACTCATATAGAGCACGCGCTCAGGCTGAATGGTCAACACATCCTCAACGCGGTGCTCGATCAGAATAATCGTCATTCCCTCATCGGCCAGTTGGCGGATCATGCTCAATGCATCCTGAGCGCTGGCCGGATCCAGGCTGGCCAGGGGTTCATCCAAGAGCAGAACCCCTGGGCGCATTGCCAATACCCCTGCCAGCGCCACCTTTTGCTTCTCCCCGCCCGAGAGACTAAACGTCTCACGATCCCGCAGGTGGGCAATCTTCAACCGTTCTAAGGCCTCATGGGCCCGTTGCAGGATTTCTTCCCGGGGTAAACCCAGGTTTTCCAGGCCAAACGCTACTTCATTGATCACCCGCGAACCCAGTATCTGGCGTTCGGGGTCTTGCAACACGGTTCCCACCATTTGGGAGATGCGGGCCAGTGAGAGTCCGCGTGTATCCTGTCCAAAGATGCGAATACTTCCCGATAAATCCCCTTTATAACTGCGGGGAATCAGGCCGTTGATGCAGCGGATCAGCGTTGTCTTACCACACCCGCTGGCGCCGGCGATCAGCACCACCTGGCCGGGTTGTACGCTCAGGTTAATATTGCGGAGCGCCGGTTCATGACGGCTACGATAGCGGAAGGTGAGGTTTTCAATGACCAGCGGTAAATCAGACATCGGACTCCGTTTCAGAATTACACTTGAAGTACGATCAGAAAACAATTTTTAGGAATTGGCGTTTGCCCACCTGTAAGATGCCCGCGTGCGGGAGGGGCGCATTGGGATCGGTCAACACCTGCCCGTCCAGGCGCACCCCTTTTTGCTCAATCAGACGGCGTCCCTCACTCTTGCTGTTGACCAATTGGGCTTTCACTAAGATATCTAACACGCTTTGCCCCGCTTCGGCACGAAATTCGGGAACCTCTTCGGGCAAATCGCGTTTCTGGAACAGGCGCACAAATGCTTCTTGAGCGCGCTGTGCGGCTTCTTCACCATAGAAGTTTGCCGTAATTTCAAAAGCCAGTTTCATCTTGGCATCGCGCGGATGCAACGTGCCGTCGGCCAATGCCTTTTCGAACGCCGCCACTTCATCCGGCAACCAGCGTGTGACCAACTTGGCATAGGTGGGCATCACAAAATCCGGGATGCTCATGACCTTGCCATACATATCCTCAGCCGTGGTGTTGATCGGGATATGGTTGCCCAACGACTTGCTCATCTTGACCACACCATCGGTGCCGGGCAAGATGCCCATGATGATGGCAATGTTGGGCTTGGCGCCGAGGAAGGTCATAATCTTGCGCGCCGCGGTCACAATGTTAAAAAGTTGATCCGTACCACCAACCTGCACATCGGCCTTGAGCATATAAGCATCATAGCCTTGCATGATGGCATAGAAGGTCTCGTGGAGATAAATGGGATCGCCGCGCTCCCAGCGTAAGCGGAAGTTTTCACGGGTCAAGAACTGCTGGAGGGTGAAATTAGCGGCCAGGGGAATCATATCCGCCAAGCAGAGTTTGGAGAGCCACTCCGCGTTGTAGCGAATCTTGGTCTTGGCCGGATCCAAGATGCGGAAGGCTTGCTCGGCGTAGGTGCGAGCGTTTTCTTCAATCTCTTCTGGGGTGAGGCGAGGGCGCAATTTGTCTTTGTCCGAAGGATCGCCGATGAGCGAGGTGAAATTCCCGATCAAAAAGGTGACCTCATGCCCCAGATCTTGAAACTGGCGTAACTTGCGCATGGTCACCGTATGACCCAGGTGCAAGTCCGCCTTGCGTGGGTCATAACCACAATAGACCCGCAATGGTCGGCCTTCCTGTTGCGCCTCGATCAGCCGCTCGCGCAACTCCGCCGCCATGGCCTGTTTGAGGGCTTCATCCCCGTATTCGGTACCTTGCATCAAAAGTGCAACCTGCTCATCAATGTTCATAGCCATGTCCTCCATGAGTTGGTTAATTATACCTAAATCCACGAGGACATTACGAAGCCAGCAGGTCGCGCAGGGCTAATTCCAAATCCTCGAACTTGAAACGATACCCCAGTTCTAAGAGCCGGCGCGGAATGGCACGCTGTCCATCCAAGACCACTGTGCTCATCTCTCCCAACATCAACCACAACGCCAATGCTGGAACCGGTAGCCAGAAGGGGCGGCGCATCACCCGCGCCAATGCGCGCCCAAAATCTGCATTGCGCACTGGGTTAGGCGCAGTCAGGTTAAACGGTCCCCGGGCTTGTTCGTGCTGAAGCAGGAAAAGCATCGCCTCGATTTGATCGGCAATGTGGATCCAAGGCATCCACTGCCGCCCACTCCCCAGCGGTCCCCCTACGCCCCAGCGAATGGGGAGCACCAGGCGTTTTAGCGCCAGGCTGTCCTTGGCCAGGACAATCCCGGTGCGCAAGAGCACCCGTCGCACTCCCCAAGCCTCAACGGGCTGAGTGCTGGCTTCCCATTGCACGCAGAGTTGAGCCAGAAAATCCTTGCCCGGGGGCGCATCTTCGGTGATGATTTCATCGCCACAGGGCCCGTAATACCCCACCGCCGAGGCTTGCAGTAAGACAGAGGGTTTGCGGGGCGCCAGAGAGAACGCCTCCACCACGGCTTCACCGCTCCAAACGCGACTGGTGAGAAACGTTTGTTTCCGTTGCGGTGTCCAACGCCCGGCGCCCAAATTTGCCCCGGCCAAGTTAACCACCGCGTCCATCTCGGCCAGCACCTCCGCCCAAGGGGCACCGCGGCGCCCATCCCAGGGATACACAGCCACCGCAGACGGCAAATGCACGGCTTGGGGACGGCGGCTCAGAACGCTGACCTCGTGCCCGGTTTCTAGCAAGCGCTTAATCAACGCCCGCCCGATAAAACCACTGCCACCGATAATTAGAATTCTCATGAGATCGGCCTCACTTTCTCTGGGCTTATATCTATACGAAAATCCAAGGGGTGTAGAGTGGGGTTCTTTTTGATTATACTGTGATCCCCTCACCCCGAAACCTGGTCCTCGGTTGATTTTTTGCCCACTTCGTGGCATAATTGGCACAACCGAAAAGCGATGATGGAAACGAGTAGGCTCATGCGAGGCTGTCAGCGAACCCGGGAGAGTGCGAGCCGGGGCAGATCGGTGAGCCGAAAATCCTTCCGGAGCTGCAAACTGAACGCGAACCAGAGGGTTCGTCAGTAGGGGCGCCGGCCTCGCCAGCCGTTATCCGCGGCGCAGGTATCAACGGGCAAACCGGGCGTACCTGGCAGAGTGCCTGCCTACGGGCAGGAATCAGGGTGGTACCGCGAGAACCCCTCTCGTCCCTGAGTGGAGAGAGGGTTTTTATATTTTAGACATCAACTTACTCTCGGAGAGATCAAATTTGAGGTTAGAGGAGTAGCGTATGTTCCGACCCATCTCACCGAAACTCGATATCGTCGCGCTTGAGGAATCCATCCTACGGTTTTGGAAAACGCACGACATTTTCCACGAGACCCTACGCCAGCGAGAAGGCCAGCCGGAATACGTCTTCTACGAAGGGCCTCCGACCGCTAACGGCAAGCCCGGCGTGCACCACGTCCTGGCGCGCGCGTTCAAGGATGTCTTCCCCCGTTACAAAACCATGCGCGGCTTTCATGTCATCCGCCGCGGAGGATGGGACACTCACGGACTCCCGGTCGAGATTGAAGTCGAAAAGCAACTAGGGTTCAACACCAAGCGGGAAATTGAAGCCTATGGCATTGCCCGCTTCAACGAACTCTGCCGTAAATCGGCTTTCACCTACATTCGCGAGTGGGAAAAACTCACCGAGCGCATCGCCTACTGGGTTGACCTGGATACTGCGTATATCACCTACACCAACGATTACATCGAATCGGTGTGGTGGATTCTGAAAAACTTCTGGGAGCGCAACCTGCTCTACCAGGGTTTCAAGGTCGTCCCGTATTGTCCACGCTGTGGTACGCCGCTCTCAGACCACGAGGTAGCCCTGGGGTATGATGAAGCTACCGATCCCTCGGTTTATGTGCGCCTACCCCTCGTGGATGAACCCGGTACATCCCTGCTGATTTGGACTACGACCCCTTGGACACTGCCCGCAAACGTAGCTGTAGCCGCCCACCCGGATGTGGATTACGTGGTCATTGAGCGCAGGACTCCAGAAAACGGTAAAGAACGCCTGATCTTGGCCGAACCTCTGGTTTCACGCGTGTTTGGCGAGGAAACCGTAACCGTCGTCGCCCGAATGAAAGGACGACAACTAAAGGGTAAACGCTATCACCCCTTATTTACCTTCCTGCCGGTGGACAAACCCGCCCATTATGTCGTTTTGGGTGACTTTGTAACTACGGAAGAAGGCACCGGCCTGGTGCACATGGCACCCGCCTTCGGTGCGGAAGATATGAGTGCGGCATTGGAATACGATCTGCCGATCCTGATGACCGTCAATGAAGAAGGCGCTTTCATCCCTGAGGTGCGCCCGTGGGCCGGCAAGTTCGTCAAAGATGCCGACCCTGAAATCACCGAGGATCTACGCCGCCGCGGACTGTTATTGCGTGCCGAGACCTATACCCATACCTACCCCTTCTGCTGGCGTTGTTCCACCCCCTTGCTCTATTACGCTCGTCCCACCTGGTATATCCGCACCAGCCAGTTCAAAGAGCAAATGGTTGCCCTGAACGAAAAAATCAATTGGTATCCCGAGCATATTAAGCATGGACGCTTCGGCAACTGGCTGGCCAATAACATTGATTGGGCTCTTGGGCGCGAACGTTATTGGGGCACCCCTCTGCCCATCTGGGAATGCCAGCAGTGTCATCATCAAGAGTGCATCGGTTCGGTAGCCGAACTCTCGCAAAAAACCGGGCGAGACCTCTCAGGATTAGACCTGCATCGTCCCCATGTGGATGAGATCCGCTGGAAATGTCCTGAATGCGGTGGCACCATGACCCGCGTACCGGAATTGATTGACGTCTGGTTCGATTCGGGAGCAATGCCGGTAGCCCAATGGCATTACCCCTTTGAGAATCAAGAGATGTTCAAACGCCAGTTCCCAGCGGACTACATCTGTGAGGCCGTTGACCAAACGCGCGGCTGGTTCTACTCCCTCCATGCCATCAGCACGCTACTGTTCAACGAAGTGGCCTACAAGAATGTCATCTGCCTCGGGTTGATCTTGGACGCTCAGGGGCAAAAGATGTCCAAGTCCCGCGGGAATGTTGTGGATCCGTGGGACGTGATCAACCGCACCGGCGCCGATGCCATGCGCTGGTATCTCTACACCGCCAGCCCGCCCGGGCAGGAACGCCGCTTCTCCAGCGACCTGGTGGCAGAGGTACTGCGCAGTTTTGTACTCACCCTGTGGAACACCTATGCCTTCTTTGTGACCTACGCCAATTTGGACAACTGGCAACCCTCGGACGAGGTGCCTGACTATACCCCACTGGATCGCTGGTTGCGTTCGTCCCTGCACGCCCTGGTGCGTGAAGTCACGGACGCATTAGAACATTACGATGTATTAGGTGCCACCCGCCCTATTGAAACCTTTGTGGATCAACTTTCCAACTGGTATCTGCGGCGTTCACGGCGGCGTTTCTGGAAGAGCGAATCGGATGCCGACAAACGCGCCGCCTATGCCACCCTTTATGAGGCACTGGTCACGCTGAGCAAACTGCTGGCGCCCACCATGCCTTTCCTGGCCGAGGCGCTGTATCAGAACCTCGTGCGCTCCGTAGATCAAGAGGCGCCGCTCTCGGTACATTTAGCCGAGTGGCCGGGGTATGATGAGCAGGTCATTGACGAACGCCTCAACCGTGAGATGGCCCTGGTGATGCGCCTAGCCTCACTCGGACATGCGGCGCGCAACAAAGCCAACCGCAAGGTGCGCCAACCCTTGGCCGAAGCCGCCTTTGCTGTGGGCAATGCCGAGGAAATCCCGGTGGTGCAAGCCTACGCGGATCTCTTGGCCGATGAATTAAACGTCAAGCGGGTGCGGGTATTGGACGCCACCAGCGAGGCAGTGGCCTATAGCCTCAACCCACTGCCTAAGCAGTTGGGGCAGAAGTATGCCAGCCGCTTCCCGGCCATTCGCAAAGCCATTCTCGACCTGGATCCTGAACCGGCCGCGAAGCGTTTGCTCAACAATCAGCCCATTGACGTCCACGTGAATGGCGAAACGTACACCATCCTGCCCGAAGAGGTTGAGGTGCGCGTCCAAGCGCGTGAGGGTTTTGCCGTTGCCTCTGAAGGGCCTTACCTGGCCGCCTTGGTGACCGATCTAACCCCCGAATTGATCCAGGAAGGGCTTGCCCGCGAGTTCGTGCGGCGGGTGCAAGAATTGCGCAAGCAAGCCGACCTCGATATTGCCGACCGTATCCGCCTCTATTACCAGGCTACCCCCGGGCTGGAGGCTGCGGTTGCCGCGTTCAAGGATTACATCATGGGTGAAACCCTCACGGTTGAGATGCTCAACCAGCCCTTACCGCCCAACCTTCCCGCCGCCGAAGACACCTTCGATGGTGAGAAGTTGCAAATCGCCCTAGAACGTATCAGCCGGTAACGTTTACCCCTCCTGGTTGCAGCAACTCGGGCAGGTGTTAGACCTGCCCGAGTTTTTACATTGCCCCACAACCGATCCGATTATTGATAAAATACATCTACATTAGTTGCTTTGGCGTCGTATGTATTAGCCTATTGCGAGCACCTTTTCAGATCGGATTTAGCGATGTCCATCATTCCCAAGCGCATAGTAGCCTTTGAGATTGGAGCCGCATATGAACCCCACATCTGCTCAACCGTTGCGAACGTTAGTAATCGTCTTAATGACCCTAGCCACGGCCTTCATTCACATTTCCCTACTTTTCCCCGATCCTGTCTTCATCCTTAACGGCTTAGGCTACCTCGCCTTTCTGGGCGCCTATCTACTTGGCCGGGAACGCCTTGGTGAGCGCTTCCTTTGGGTGCGTTATGGTTTCATCGCTTACACCGGAGTCACCATCCTGCTGTGGGTGCTGATCGGCGCCCGCACACCTTTGGGCTACATCACCAAAGTCATTGAGATTCTCTTAGTGGGCTTATTAGTTACCGATAGAACCTAGTCTGATCCATCCCCCTTAACATTATGATGATAGGTGATCAAATGCGCAATTTAGAGGTAGAACGTGAAGTCAGCACGATGCTCCCGACTATGTGGGGTGAGTTCCGCCTGCATCTTTATACGGACTCGATAGAGCACCGCGAACACCTGGCGCTGGTGCGGGGACACCTTGACCCCCTCTCAGCCGTCCTCACCCGTGTTCATTCCGAATGCTTTACCGGGGATGTGTTGGGGTCACGGCGTTGTGATTGCGGCGAGCAGTTGCAACTTGCCCTGAATCACATTGCCACCCTGGGACAGGGTATTCTGATCTATCTGCGCCAGGAAGGGAGAGGCATTGGTCTGCGCGAGAAACTGCGCGCTTACAACCTGCAAGACCAGGGGCTGGATACTGTCGAGGCCAACCTTGCCCTCGGCCATCCGGCTGACGCACGCCGTTATGATATTGCTGCCCTTATCCTCAAAGACTTAGGGGTATCGCGTGTGCGTCTCATGACCAATAATCCTCAAAAAATTCGCGATTTGGAAGCCTTAGGCATTCATGTGGTGGAACGCGTGCCGCTCTTACCCACAGTGTATCCTGAAAATGCGGCTTATTTGAGCAGTAAAGCCTTACGTCTAAACCATTGGCTTGATTTGGGAGATTTACCCCATGTCGGCCTGGAGCACCATGGTGGAAACGGCAAAAAGCCGCATCCGTGAGTGGCAGGCAGAGGGCGCACATCGTTGCGAAACCGAACAACGTCCTTGGGTAACCCTGGCTTTTGCCCAAAGTCTGGACGGATGTTTGACCTTTGCCCAAGGACACCCCAGCACCCTCAGCGGTGAGGCCGCTCTTCATCTGACTCACACCCTACGCGCCGAACATCAGGCCATCTTGGTCGGTGTGGGCACCGTGCTGGCCGACAATCCTCGCCTGACCGTGCGGCTTGTGCCGGGGCAGCATCCCCAACCGCTGATTCTGGACACCCACCTGCGCACCCCGCTTGAGAGTCACCTCCTGCACCACCCCACAAACGCGCCCTGGATCTTTACTGCCGCCCAAGCCCCCGCCGCTCGGCGCCACGCCCTAGAAGAACTGGGCGCCCGGATTGTGCCTTTGGTGAACGAACCGGGCGAACCCATCCCCCTGCACCTTTTGCTCAATTACTTATGGGCACAAGGCATCCGTTCGCTCATGGTGGAAGGGGGGGCCAAGGTGCTCGCCGCGTTTTTAGAAGCCCGGTTATTCGACGCCGCTCTCATTACTCTTGCCCCTATCTGGATTGGCGGGTATCATTATATAAACAAGTTGTTGGTTAATCCCGAGCGCGAGGCGCCCGGATTAACCCTCTGGCAAGTAGAAATGTGGGATCAAGACCTAATTATATGGGGGAGGCCCAAAACGCACCGCCTATGAAGCGTCAATCCCTTATCTTCAAATCGCCACTCGCGGTCGAAATCCAGGAAGAGGACTGCCCTATCCCTCAAAACGGCGAGGTATTGGTCAAAACATTGGCCAGCGCAATCAGTGCCGGTACGGAGATTCTGGCCTATACCGGGCAAATTCCGAGTTGGATGAACCTGGATGAGACTCTTCCCACCCTTAAAGGGACATTTACGTTTCCTTTCAAATACGGCTATGCCTGCGTAGGAGAGGTCATCGCCGTCGGCGAAGGGGTGGACGAAACCTGGTTGGGGCGCATAGTATTTGCCTTCAACCCTCACGAAAGCGCCTTTGTGGCACCCTTGGATGCGCTCATCCCACTCCCTGAGGGACTGGGTGAGGAGGACCTGTTATTCCTGCCCAATATGGAAACGGCAATTAACTTCATCCAAGACGGTCGCCCCATTTTGGGAGAACAGGTCGTTATTTTTGGACTCGGCATTGTAGGACTGCTCACCACAGCCTTGCTAACCCGTTTTCCCCTCAGCCGCATCGTCGCGCTCGACCGTTACCCCTTACGGCGCAAGGCCGCGCTGGAACTGGGGATCACCGCCGCATTTGACCCGCTTAGCGAAGAAGTCCTGCGTGGACTACGTTCCATTTTAGAATCCCTGGGCTACTATCAAGGGGCTGATCTTGTGTTTGAAGTCTCAGGCGCACCTGGAGCCCTTAACCAGGCGGTCGAAATCACCGGTTACCATGGGCGCATCGTGGTCGGTTCTTGGTACGGACGTAAACCGGTTGCCCTAGATCTGGGAGGGCGTTTCCACCGCAACCGCATCTATATCATTTCCAGTCAGGTGAGCAGCATTGCTCCCGAACTCAGCGGACGCTGGAATAAAACACGCCGCCTTGAGATGGCGGTTGAAGCCCTTAAGTGGCTGCGTCCCTCATTTTGGATTACCCATCGCTTCCCCCTCGAACGTGCCGCCGAAGCCTATCGGTTGCTCAGCGAGTACCCTGAAGAGGCGTTGCAGGTCATCCTGACCTACGCCTGAACGGGAAAAAGGCTTTGATGTGGGCGATCACGCCTTGGGTGATCGCACCCACCTCGTGATATGAGGCTAAACGACCGGCCTCCAACGGTGGCAGGACGTGTACGGTCACCTTGATCGGCCATTGTCCGGGCCGGTGCAGTTTTACGAGCAACCACAGCGTCGCCGCCAAGCGCTCCCGCTCACGTGCCGAGCGGCGCAGGCGCGTCAAAGGATGTTGCAAGGCAGCCGGAGACAACACACCGCTGACGATCAGCGGTAATACAGTCGCTTGCGGCACCGCGCGCACAAAAACCCCAATGCTCTCCGACCATGTGTCAAGGGATTCCCAAGCACCCGGTAGAACCGCAGGATCGGGCTCAATCCGCCCGGCGGGGAAGTTAAGCAGTGCACCCCCTGACCGCAGATGCTGAACGGCCTGACGGATCACGCCCAAACGAGCGCTCTCATCCACAGGGACGCTGATAAGATGTTTTTTTATAGCCGGTAGAGCCTCCAAGAAGGGACGTTCAGCCGCCAGAATGCGCAGGTCATCACGGTGTATGGCGGTGAAAAGTGCCAGCGCATCGCTTAACCCCGGGTGGTTTGCCAGCACCAAAACCGGACCAGTCCGCGGGATGAAACCATCACCCAGGATTTCGATGTGTTGGACGTACAGAGAGATAAATCGGGAAGCCGCCCGGTATAGTCCGAATTCCGCCACCTCATGGTCAAAGGCCAGGATTTGACGCGCAAATTTGCGGGCCGAGGGGCGCAGAAAGGCGGCCAACCCTCTTCCGAGAAGAGTGGAACGTTTTAAACCCAACGCTTCCAGCGCATCATCCAGATTAATTTCGGTCAAAGTTTGTTCACGAGTCTCGCCTATTTTCGGGCTCATGCTATGATTATAAAAGTATTGCCTGTTTTGCGTCTTTTGAAGTCAAAGTTATCCGAAATTAGAACGATCAGGAAGGAATCGGAATATGTATCATGTGGCCGTCTCGCGCTCTTTCATTGCCCAGCATTACTTAATTGGCGGAGATTGGGGTAGCGAGAACCTACCTCACTCCCATCCCTATCGTGTTGAGGTTGAGGTTAGCGGCGAACAGTTGGATTCACATTACTACTTGGTAGACATCACGGCGTTAGAAGCCGCACTGGAAGAACAAATTGCACGCTACCGGGATCGCCTGCTCAATGATTTGCCCGAGTTCGCCGGCGTCAACCCTTCATTGGAATACTTTGCCCGTTTGATTGGTGAGAGAATTGCTGTCAAACTACCCACTACAGGGCTCACGCGTTTGTACGTACGCTTGTGGGAGCACGAGAACGCCTGGGCAGCCTATGAGATGACGTTTTGATCATGCGGGTAGGGTTAATCATTTACGGCGATCTGAATACCCTCTCCGGTGGCTACCTCTATGACCGTTATTTGGTGCATCACCTGCAAAGCCAAGGGGACGAGGTCTATATTATCTCCCAACCCTGGCGGGGATACGGGCTGGCACTGCTGGAAAACGTCAACATAAAACGCTTAAAAGACCTCGGGTATCTCCCACTGGATGTGTTGCTTGAGGATGAATTGAATCACCCCTCGCTCTTCTGGCTTAATCGTCACCTGAGGTCAAGGGTACGTTATCCGATCATAAGCATCGTGCACCACTTGCGGAGCAGCGAGCCTTATCATCCACATATATTTCGGCATCTATACCGATGGATCGAACAGGCTTACATCAACAGCGTGGATGGCTTTATCTTCAACAGCCGCGCCACGCAGCAAAGTGTTTATCGTGCCAGCCGTTCCGCTCAAGTGAAACCGCACTGTATAGTTTATCCCGGCGGGAACGCCCACGGCGAAGGCATCGCCGATCTCAACTACCTGGTGCAACGTAGTTTTCAGAAAGGGCCCTTGCACATCCTATTCCTGGGCAATCTCATTCGGCGTAAGCGCCTGGATGTGCTCTTATCTGCGCTTATGTCGCTCCCCCGCACCGACTGGATGCTTAATATCGTAGGGCGCACCGACCTGGAACCGAAAACCGCCCACGCCATCCATGCTTTGATCCGCCGGCATAACCTCAGGCCGAATATCCGCTTTTGGGGCCCATGCAATAGCGAAACCTTACAGAAATTACTAAGATCTCATCATATCTTGGCGGTACCCTCCGATTACGAGGGTTTCGGTATCGCCTATCTTGAAGCCATGGCTTACGGCGTCGTGCCGATTGCCACCACCTCCGGCGGTGCGGCAGAGATCATCATCCATGGTCAAAACGGGTTCCTCATCCCACCCGGACGCTCTGATGCTCTGGCGCGGATGCTGGCACTTCTTCATGAGCAGCGTGAGACACTGGCACAGATGAGCCTTGCCGCGCGCACCCGCTACGAGCAGTTTCCCACCTGGGGGCAAGGCATGACCGAAGCACGGCGCTTTTTACAAACCGTGATTACCTCGTTAACCTAACGGCAATAACCGCATGAACTCGTTTCAGTTTAATTTTCAGCGTTACTTAGAAACCAAGCGCAGTGTGGATGACCGTGCCCTCAACCGTTATGTTTGGAATGCCCTGGCGGATCATATCGCACGTACCCCGCATCGCCCTCTGAAACTTCTCGAGGTTGGCGCCGGCATCGGTACGATGATTCAACGCGCCTGGGAGTGGGGTTTGGTGGAAAATGCCGTCTATACCGCCTTAGACCTCGACCTTGCCAACTTGCGCTACGCGCAACGAGCCCTCGAAAAATGGGCACAACGAAACCGCATCCAGTTTCAAAAGCAAGCCGGGCATTACCACTTCCAGCAGGGACAGCGCTCTCTCCGGGTGGAATTCCTCGCCGCCGATGCTTTCGCACCCGGCCAGTCACCCCTTAGAAGTGGCGTCTTTGACGGCGTGATAGCCCACGCAGTGATGGATCTGGTCAACCCGGAAGCGGGGTTGAGCGCACTGATGTCTTATGTGCGTCCGGGCGGATGGCTTTATCTCACCCTCAATTTCGATGGCTCGACGCAGTTCTTGCCCCCTCTGACCCCCGATCTAGACGCCCAGATCATTGCACTTTATCATCAAAGCATGGATGAGCGCCGCTTTCATGGCCTACCTACCGGCGGAAGTGCCACCGGACGGGCGTTGCTTGTCCTTGGCCCCATGCTGGGATTGGACCTCGTTGCGGTTGGCGCATCGGATTGGGTGGTCTCGCCCCGGCGCGGGGAATACCAACCCGGGGAAGCCGATTTCCTGCGTAGTATTCTCCACTTTGTTGAAGATAGTTTGGGCCAGCAAGCATTAATCGCACCCACCGCACTGTCGGATTGGCTGGCCATCCGTCGTGAGCAGATTTCCCAACATGAGTTAGTTTTCATCGCCCATCAACTGGATTTCCTCTTTTGTGTGCCCGAATGACACCCACATTGCCTGCGATCCCCGGCACCTACGGTTTGATCCTGTGGCTACCCCATGACACCCGTGCCCGCATCGGGCGTCTGGGCACGTATGATTTCCCTGCCGGCTGGTATGCCTACTGGGGCAGTGCCCACGGGCCGGGTGGGCTTGCTGCGCGAATTCGTCATCACGTCAATCTCACTACCCGCCCACACTGGCACTTCGATTTTTTGCGCCCACATGGTCAGATCAAAGCCGTGCTGTTCACCCTCCATCCGGATGACCTGGAATGCCTATGGGTGCAACGTGCGCTCACCTTCCCTAATGCCAACGTTCCGGCGCAGGGTTTCGGCAATCAGGATTGCCGACAAAGGTGTCCTGCCCACTTACTCTACTTCGGCACCCATCTGAATCTAGATGACCTGGCCACACATGTAAAAGCCTCTACCACGGTTCACCTCGATTAAGTCGTTGAGACGTTGGCCGGCTCAACCAACCCCATTCCTGGATTAAAATAAGGGGGACACTTCTAGGAGGCTCACGTGAAACTCTGGACGCGTTACCGCTGGCTCGTTCTTATTGCTGGAGGCATTATTCTCCTTGATCAGGTGACGAAAGCCCTGATCCGTCAAAACCTAGCCCTCTATGAAACCTGGGTGCCTTGGCCGTGGTTGGCACCCTATGCCCGTATCGTACACTGGTATAACACCGGTGTCGCCTTTGGGCTGTTGCAGGATCGCGGGCAGTTCTTCGCCATCCTAGCCGTGGTGGTAGCTCTGGCCATCCTCTACTACTTTCCCCGCATCCCCGCTCAAGAAACCTGGCTGCGCCTGGCGCTGAGCCTGCAACTGGGCGGCGCCATCGGCAATCTAATTGACCGTCTGACCATTGGACACGTCACCGATTTTATCTCCGTGGGTACTTTTCCCGTTTTCAATGTCGCCGATGCCAGCATCACAATCGGCACTGCGCTGTTAATCCTGAGTGTGTGGCTGCAAGAACGCCGCGAACAAGCCGTGCGCAAAGCCGCACCTCCTCACGCCTCTGAAGAGAGCATTTCGACTCCGGCAAACGACCAGCAATGAATGATCTCGATCAGGTGATCACCTTTGTGTTTGAAGGCACCCGCGAAGAACGCCTGGATAAGGTGTTGGTACAGCACCTGTCCGATTTTTCACGTGCCCGATTGCAGAATCTCATCAAAGAAGGGAAAGTATGCCTCAACGGGCGGGTGATCACGAAAACCGGATTTCCTGTCCAACCCGGCCAACAGATCCAGGTCACCCTGCCGCCCCCCCAGCCCAGCCGCCTGCAGCCGGAAGATATTCCACTAGACATCCTTTTCGAGAACGATGACCTGATCATCCTCAACAAACCCGCCGGGATGGTGGTTCACCCCTCACCGGGCCACCTCCAGGGCACCCTGGTACACGGCATTTTAGCCTATCACCCTGATCTCGAAGGGATAGGGGGAGAACGCCGTCCGGGAATCGTCCATCGCCTGGATAAAGAAACCTCAGGGTTGCTGTTAGTGGCAAAAAACGACCGAGCCCACCGCTGGCTGCAGGACCAGTTTCGTCACCGCCAGGTACGCAAAACCTATTTGGCCTTGGTAGATGGTCATCCCCCCACCCCACGCGGGCGGATCGAAGCGCCTGTCGGCCGTGACCCACTTCACCGCCAGAAAATGAGCGTGCTTCCTCCCGGCAAGGGGCGTGAAGCCATCACCGAGTATCACACCCTTGAGGCCTTCCGCCAACACACCCTGCTCGAGGTACACCCTCTTACCGGACGCACGCACCAAATCCGCGTGCATATGGCGTTCCTTGGCTGTCCAATTGTAGGTGATACCCTCTACGGTCATCGTCATCCCAGCCTGCCCGTGTCACGCCACTTCCTGCATGCGGCGCGGCTGACCCTGCGCCTGCCCGGCGAAAACGAGCCGCGCACCTTTGAAGCCCCGCTTCCTGCCGATCTCGAGCGTATTCTGGCCTGGCTGCGCCAGTATCAACCGGCCTGACATCTCACTTGAAAGGGGTTGATCCATCATGATTGATCTGCGCTCCGATACCGTAACTCACCCCACCCCCGCCATGCGTGAAGCCATGGCCCGCGCGGAGGTCGGAGATGACGTTTACCGCGAGGATCCCACGGTCAACCGTCTGGAAGCCATGGCCGCCGACCTGCTGGGAAAAGAAGCAGCGCTGTTCGTCCCTTCCGGCACCATGGGCAACCTGATCGGTGTCTTGGGGCATTGCCAGCGCGGCGATGAGGTCATTATGGGACATTTGGGCCACACCTTTCTGTTTGAAGGTGGTGGGGTTTCAGCTCTGGGAGGGGTATTCGTCCACACCCTGCCCAACCAGCCCGATGGCACCTTGCGCCTGGAAGACATTTTGTCCGCCATCCGCCCATCGGATGTGCATCACCCGATCACCCGGCTGGTGGTTCTAGAGAATACCCACAACCGCTGTGGGGGCGTGCCGTTGAGTGTGGCCTACACCCGTCAGGTGGGAGAGGCCGTGCACGCTCGCGGCTTGGCACTCCACCTGGACGGCGCACGGATTTTCAACGCCGCGGTCGCTTTGGGTGTAACCGCCAGAGCCCTCGCCGAACCGGCCGATACAGTTACCTTTTGCTTGAGCAAAGGCTTATGCGCACCGGTGGGCTCGGTGCTTTGCGGCTCGCGGGATTTCATCGAACGTGCGCGGCGCATCCGCAAACAACTGGGAGGTGGCATGCGCCAAGCCGGGATCTTGGCCGCGGCGGGCATCGTCGCGCTGGAAACCATGATTGACCGCCTGGCCGAGGATCACGCCCGCGCTCGCGCCTTAGCCCAAGGCTTGGCACGCCTGCCGGGAATTCGTCTACCTATGGGCATGCCGGCGACCAACATGGTCTTTATCGCCCTGGACGAGAACCTAACCCTGGACGCAGCGGCTTTTGCGGCTCGTCTGGCCGATCACGGCGTACGGGTGGGCGTGATTGGGCCGCGTCAGTTCCGCCTGGTAACCCATTATTGGATTGGCGACGCCGAAGTTGCCCAAACCTTAGAGGCTTTTGAAGCCGTGATCAACGCTCTGGGTTGACATCGGGAAGCGGATATTTACCCTGTTCTAGAGAGGGCAATTCATCGCCCGATTTGGCTTGACGCGCCCAAAAATCAGCGCCCGGCTCAACTTGATCGCGCCCGCGGCTTTTAGCCATGTAGAGCCGCTGATCGGCCAAATCAATCAGGGCAAAAACCTCATCGGCCTCATCGGGAAAGACGGCGATCCCCTGACTGACCGTCGGTGGTCTTACCGGGTTGCCCAGCCGGTCGGTGAAGCGGGCTTGCCGCAGAGTTTCGCGGATGCGTTGTGCGACCTGGTAGGCTTGAACACCGGTGGCATTGGGCAAGGCAATGGCAAACTCTTCACCACCCCAGCGCCCCACCCAATCGGTGCGCTTGATGTGTTGGCGAATGGTCTCAATGATCAGTTGGAGCACCTGATCGCCTAATAAGTGCCCAAAAGCATCGTTGTATTCCTTGAAATAGTCCACATCCAACATGATCAGACTCAAGGATGATCCTGTGCCCCGTGCCTGAGTGAGCGCGCGCTCTAGAGCCTCGAGAAAGGCGTTGTGGTTAAGCACCTGGGTCAAACTATCCAGTTGAGCACGCTGTTCGACCTGTTGGTGATGACGCGCATTATCAATCGCCATCGCCGTCTGCCGCGCCAGATTTTCCAACAGCCATACATCTTTCATCGAGAAAGCATTTTTACGATATGAAGAGACTACGATGACGCCGATGACCGCACCCCCGACCACCATCGGCACCCCCAACCAGGATTGCGACTCTCGCGGCTGCCCTACATAGCGCACACTGCATTTATACTTCCAACGCTCCAATTCCATATCATTGATCAGCAAGGGCTGCGCACGGCGGATCACATGGGCTACCAGGGTATCCTCAAGGGCCACCTCGGTGGGCGGGAAATATTCCCCCAGGTCGTAGATCAGTTCCAGGCGCAATTTATCTTCTTGCAGCAGCCCCATATAATAAGCATCCGCGGGGATGGATTCCTGTACCAGGCTGCAGACCAAGTTAACGACCTGATGGTATTCAATAGTAGAGGCTAACACCTGCGCGGCACGATTGAGGACATCCAAATGCGTCATCTGCCGCAGGTAAGACTGACGCAGGCGCAATGTGGTCTCAGCCAGCAGGGCGCTGGTAAGGAAAAACAACGTCGCCTCCTGCCAAAGATCGTGAACCTCGAGCCATCCCAAAAGATACAACCCCGTTGCCATCAGGGTGACCGCAGCAAACAACCCATAAGTAGCCCGCCGCCCGTGCAACACTGCGGTCTGGGTAATCAGAATAATGCCCAGCACCGTGGTATACCCTGGCATAAGGTAGTTATGAAGCCCAAACGCCAGCAGGATCACCACGCCACTGCCGATCAGGCCAAGATAATTTGCCAAGCCCTTTGGCTTGGGGCGAGGGGAGCGAAGAAAATAAAATAAGGCCCTAATTGTAATCGCCATCCCACTCAAGCCAAAAAAGAGGCTGATTTGGCGGGACACCCAGGGCAGTGGCGTCAAAAGGGCATATCCTACTAACACGGCATTCAGCAGGAAGGCTATTGCTGCTGCCGGCCAGGTCAGATAAGCCTCTTGTGAGTTAGGAAACTTATCCAGGAACTTAAAAACCGAAGACAACCGGGGCGCCATCTCACCGCGTTCTAAGCATGGTATGCCATTTGCCTACCATTATATACTTTTTCCTATCCGCTGCACCTATGACTTTTGTAAGCCCCCAGATCCGATCCTGATGATTCCGCGAACAGAGGCGTTAGGCTTCTGTTATAATCAAACCTGGCTGGAATGTTCAACCCCACAGGGTATAACCGCTGTGATTTGATTGCTATTCTCTAAGGACAGGGATTGGAATTACATGGACACACATACACTGGAAACAATTTACCATGCTCGTGACTATATTCAGTCCAAACTTCCCCTTCAACCTCGGGTTGGCTTGATCCTCGGCTCCGGCCTGGGCAGCCTGGCCGAACACATTGCAAACCCAACTATTTTAGATTACCGCGACATTCCGCACTGGCCGGTCTCAACCGTCCAGGGGCATAGTGGTCGGTTAATTGTGGGCGATCTGGAGGGACAGGCCGTAATGGTCATGCAGGGCCGTGCCCACTACTACGAAGGTTATACCATGGCGCAGGTCACCTTCCCGATACGGGTGATGCAAAGCCTGGGCGTCTCTACCCTGATCGTCACCAACGCCGCCGGCGCGGTCAACCCAACCTTTGAACCCGGCGATGTCATGTTGATCACCGACCACATTAACCTGATCGGCATGGCCGGGCTGAATCCTTTACGGGGGCCAAACTTAGACGAATTCGGCGAGCGTTTCCCCGACATGAGTCAAGCCTATGACCGCGAGTTGATGACGTTCTGCCGTGCCGCCGCAGTCGAAGCCGGCCTAACCCTGCGCGAAGGGGTTTATATCTGCCTGGCTGGCCCTTCCTTTGAAACCCCCGCCGATCTGCGCTTCTTACGCCTGATCGGTGCGGATGCAGTGGGAATGTCCACCGTGCCGGAAGTAACCGTTGCACGCCATGGCAAAATGCGCGTCTTAGGTCTTTCGGGCATCAGTAATAAAGCCAACCTAGACGGAAATACCATCACCACCCACGAGGAAGTGTTGCAAGCCGGTAAGCTACTGGTGCCTAAATTAACCACGCTCATCCGCGGCGTGCTTAAACGGCTTACCGTATAAACCCACCCCAATCCTGCGCCGCAGCACAAAACCAGGAGCCATGGACGATCTGCTGCGCTTTTTGAAAACCTACGAAGCCTGGATCTACGCGTTCCTGGGAATTGCGGCATTGATTGGATTACGCAACTTAATCCGCGCCTGGGAGGACTGGCGCGGCGCCGTCTTCGGGTTAGAGCGGGAGAGCGCGCTCATGCGTTTACGCGGCGCAGTAACCCTGCTGGTATTTGTCATCGGTCTGGCACTGCTGGAATTCATCACCGTTTCTTTTGTCTATCCCACTGCCACCGCCTTGCAACCCCTGCCAACCCCGACCGTTGCCCTGCTTGAAACGCCGCTCCCGGCCCCCCTTGCCACACCGACTGGCCCTACCCCCGCAGTTACCGCAACCCTCTCACCTGCCACGCCGGCCGCCGAAGGATGCGTGCCGGGTCAGATTGAATGGACTTTCCCCCAAAATGGAGGGACTTTACAAGGAAAGGTCGTGCTACGGGGAACGGTCAACGTTCCCAATCTGGGTTTTTACAAATATGAGTACCGCGCTGTTGGCAGCGAAAATTGGTTGACCATTGCCGCCGGCAACCGCCCCATTATAGACCAGCCACTGGGCGGGGAGGGCAGTGGCGAATGGGATACCGAAATGGTTACACCGGGAGATTATGAACTGCGCCTGGTAGTTTATGATAATACCAACCAGCCTTTCCCGGCCTGTGTGGTCTCGGTGCGCATTCTTGCCCCTGAGGGAGGATAATCCTACATGCCTCAAATTGAGATTCGTCCCGTGCTTTCCGCCGATTTACACTATCTGGTAGCCATGGACCACAGCGTTGAGATTCAATACGTGTGGCAAATGGACCGTTCATTAGAAGAAGGCCAGGTTACGATTGGCTTCCGTGAAGTCCGCTTACCCCGCGTCGCACGCTTGCAGTACCCGCGTTCGCCGACGCTGTTATTGCAGGAATGGTCTGAACGCAGTGGCGGGTTGGTGGCTCTGTTGGGTGGGAAACCGGTGGGTTACCTGACGTTGAGCGATTCGCGCGCTCCGGCCACCGCTTGGGTGCTGGATCTGGTGGTAGATGCGCCCTTCCGCCGCCAAGGGATCGCCAGTGCTTTATTGCTGGCCGCCGAATCCTGGGCATTGCCCCGCGGTCTGCGTAAAATCGTGCTGGAGATGAGTTCCAAAAACACCCCAGCCATTCATCTCGCGCTCAAGGCCGGCTTCGAGTTCAGCGGTTTCCATGATCGCTACTATGCCAACCAGGATATTGCCCTTTTCTTCAGCCGCCTCTTGCGTTAGTATTGTAAAGACAGGTTAGATCATGGGTTGGGTATGCTAACGGTACTGATCACCCTCAACCAGATTCTGGTCGCCGGGGTTGCCATTACAGCCTTTGCCTTACTGCTGTATGCACTGGCCTTCAATCTGCGCGACCGGGTGGCCCGTTCATTTGCATTGATCCTGGTGGCCGTAGTGATCGTTTATACTGCCGAAGCCCTCGCCAGCGTCGCCGCCCAACCGGCCCAACAAGCATTTTGGTTACGCACCCAATGGGTGGGGATTATCCTTCTGCCGGCGGCTTATTTGCATTTTTCGGATGCGTTGCTTGAAACCACCGGCAAACCCAGCCGCGGACGACGGCGCTTTTTTGTGCGCCTGGCTTACTTGATTTCGGTGATCTTTTTAATGCTGCTTCCAACCCCCTGGTTGGTCGGCCCACTGGTTCAGAACGGCGCACCCGCTCCACACCTGCGCCCAACCCCTCTCACCGATCTCTTTACCCTCTGTTATGCCTTGGCTATAGGCATCAGTGGCTACAACCTGGTGCGCGCCTTCCGACGTTCTACCACTTCAACTGGCCGTCGCCGTATGTTTTACCTGCTGGTAGGCTCCATTGCGCCAGCACTGGGATCCTTCCCTTATCTGCTCTTCGGTTCAGCCTTAGCGGCGCGCCATGTCACACTATTTTGGATTTTTTCTGTGCTCAGCACCTTCCTGGTGGGGGGTTTGGTTGTGGTCATGGCTTATGCCGTAGCCTTCTTTGGGGTGGGCTGGCCGGATCGCACGGTTAAGAGCCGTCTCCTAAAGTGGATCCTGCGCGGTCCGGTAACCGCCAGTCTGACCTTGGCAGCGGTTACCATTGTGCGCCGCGCAGGCGAGCAGTTTGGCACCCCTTACTCCGCTCTGGTGCCGATGACCATGGTCGCCACCATATTGCTGAGCGAATATCTGATCACCTTGTTCTTCCCTCTGCTGGAGCAGTGGTTGTTTGACGGTAAAGACAAAAATGACCTCGAATTACTGCGTCGTCTGGAAACCCGCTTGCTCACCCGCAACGACCTGCGCCAGTTCCTAGAAGCCCTCTTGGCCGCCGTCTGTGATCGGTTGCAAGTGCCTGGAGCATATGTCGCCGCTCTGGATGCGCAGGGGCTCGAACTCCTGGTGTGGGTGGGAAAAACGGGGCTAGAAGACAACCACACCAATGCCAGCCTCAACCAGGTTTTGGCTCAAAACGGCAGCCTCAGCGGGCGTTTTCGCTGGGGTAACGACGTGCTGATACCGCTCATGGATGAAGACACGGAAGGTACGCCGCAGTTGCTGGGGTTTTTAGGCATCAGTGACGTTGACCACCTGGAATTGGACAGCGAACAAGAGCAAGCCCTGGCCACGCTGACCGCCCGTATGGTCTTAGCACTCCAAGATTACCGCCTGCAGCGTGAGGTATTCGAATCCCTGCGCACCCTGACCTCACAAACGGAGTTCATCCAGCGCTTACGCGCTAGTGGACGCTATCATCAGAACGCGACCTTACAGAATGTACCGCCCGAGCCCGCCGACTTGACCCAATGGGTGCGCGAGGCGCTTTCCCACTACTGGGGCGGCCCTAAATTGACCCAAAGCCCCCTCTTGCGCTTAAGCATCGTCCAGCGCGCGATTGAAGCCTATGATGGAAACGTTTCCAACGCACTGCGGGCAGTACTAAAAGAGGCCATTGAAAGGGTGCGTCCCGAGGGCGAAAGACGATTCACCGCCGAATGGGTGTTGTATAATATACTCGAATTAAAATTTGTCCAAGGCAAAAAGGTGCGCGAGGTTGCCGCGCGCCTCGCAATGTCGGAAGCCGATCTTTATCGGAAGCAGAAGGTAGCCATAGAAGCCGTTGCTAGAGCCCTCCTGGAAATGGAAGAGCAAACTCAGCGTCAATCCCAAACATCATCAATGCGGGGGTAACCCGATCCTGCCGGGATCGGATCTTATATTTTAACCGTGTTTATCGGGGAGGAATTTATGGTCACCAAACGTATGACCGCCACGACCGAGACCTCATCGCCTGAACCGCTGGACGAGGGGTGGTGGGCGTCTGTGCTCGCCAATGAAGCCGCCATCATGCCCGACTGCCGCACATATGAAATCCGGCCTATGCTTCAAGCCGATTTGTGCGAAACCGATTGGCAATATGTGCGGCAGGTGTTTGAAAACGATGAGGTGCTCACCTTGCGCGTGTATGGATTCAATCGGGGGGGACTGTTGGTGCAGGGCGAACGCATCCAGGGCTTTGTACCCATTTCCCATCTCGTGGAGATCAACAGCAATCTAGAAGGGGAAAAACGCCGCGCTGCACTTTCGGCCTACCTGAACCGCACCTTACGCCTTAAGGTCATCGAGTGTGAACCGGCCCAAAACCGCATCGTCCTTTCGGAACGGGCTGCCCTTGCCGGTGAAGGACGCCGGCGCGCCCTTTTCGATACCCTAAAAGAGGGTGCGGTGGTGACCGGGCGGGTGACGAATATCACCGATTTCGGAGTTTTTGTGGATCTGGGGGGCGTTGAAGGGCTAATCCACGTCTCTGAACTTTCGTGGGGGCGCGTGCAACATCCCCGTGACATCGTCCAGGTGGGTGATGAAGTGCGCGTGTTGGTTCTGCAGGTCTCAGAGGAAAATGCTCGGATCGCCCTGAGCATCAAGCGCTTGATGCCCAACCCCTGGCTCACCCTGGCCACCCGGTACAAACCCGGGGACATTGTTCCTGCCTGGATCACTGCCGTTGCCCCTTACGGCGCGTTTGCCCGCCTTGAAGAAGGGGTGGAAGGCCTGATTCACGTCTCTTCGATGAATCTGCCGCCCGGGACAAAATCCCCGGATCATATTCTCCAAGTCGGACAAGCGGTGCAAGTGCGCATCCTTCACATTGATGTTGAGCGCCGCCGCCTGGGGTTAGGATTTGTGTGTGCTGAATGCGCGTAACCTCTCGTCCAGGACCTGAGCCGCGTTCCGGACTGTCACCCTCTCGAGCCGCCGAACCGGAGCGTTCGGAGTCCTGGCTGGGCGGAGTCGGCAAGGTGTGGGCGCTGGTCGAGCGCTTCGGACGCGATGCGGCTGGGTTGAGCCTCCTCATTCTGGCCATACTTAGCCTTCTGGGAATAACATCACTCAGCCAGGGTAGCCTTATCACACCCTGGGGTTTATTACTCAAACGCGGCTTCGGCTTAGGGGGATATGGTCTAATCCTCCTCTTGGCCTACCTAGGGGGACGGTTAGTATGGGGACATCCCGGCAGTCCCCCCATGCGTTTCCTGAAACGCCTTCTGAGCCTGGAAGGGGCGCTTTTTGCCTGGATGGCCTGGTTGAGCATTATGGAAGGGCTGAATCTGGAGCGTGCCGAGGCCGGGCTCGATGGCGGCATCATCGGCTGGGCATTGGGTACACTCAGTGCCCGTGTTCTCCCTCCTCCGCTCAATGCGTTGTTGTGGTTTGTCCTCTGGATTGGGCTGATGCTGGTTGGCTTGGGGTTGTGGAAACGAACCCTTACAGCATTAGCAAAGTGGGTAGAACGTGAACGCCAGTCCCGGGCCACCCCCCTCACCCCAAAGACAACCACCCAGACACCCTCTCCCTCAACGCCCTCTTCCCCCTCATCCGAGCCTGCATCCAATGGTATTCCGGTCACCATCGTCAACACCGTACGTGATCCGCGTCTGCCGCCGCTGAGCCTGCTGATCCAGGAAGAGACTAACGGGCTGGATGAAGAACGCATTCTGGCCGTGGCTCGGAAGATTGAGCAGACATTAGCCGAATTTGGCCTGCCGGCCCAAGTAGTAGGCTATCGGCGCGGCCCTACCGTCACCCAGTTTGCGGTTGAGCCGGGCTTCATTGAACGCCTCGGCCCAGATGGTCAACCCATGCGCCAGAAAGTCCGCGTCTCACAGATTTCGAGCCTGAGCCGTGATCTGGCGCTGGCCTTGGCCGCCGAACGCCTGCGCATCGAAGCACCGGTGCCCGGTCATTCCTACGTGGGCATTGAAGTCCCCAACAGCACGACCACCCCGGTGCGCCTGCGTCCGATCCTCGAGTCAGAAGCCTTCCAACGTCTACGTTCTCCCTTAGCCCTGGCCTTGGGACGCGATGTTTCCGGCCAGCCCGTGGTTGCCGACCTAGAACGCATGCCCCATCTGTTGATTGCCGGGACGACCGGTTCGGGAAAATCGGTCTGCCTCGCTAGCCTGATCACCTGCCTGGTGATGAACAACACCCCGGAACAACTGCGCCTTGCCATCATGGATCCCAAGATGGTGGAACTGGCACGGTTCGATGGTCTGCCCCACCTCTTGGGGCGGGTGGAAACCGAGATCGAGCGTATGCTGGCGGTACTGCGCTGGGCATTGACCGAGATGGATCAACGTTACCGCCTGTTTGAGGCTGCCCGCGCCCGTGACCTCAACGCCTACAATGCCAAGCAAGCGCGCAAGAATCAACCCGGCCTGCCGCGCATCGTCATCATTATTGACGAACTGGCCGATTTGATGATGTCGGCACCGGATCAGACCGAACACAGTCTGGTGCGCCTGGCACAACTCGCCCGTGCCACCGGTATTCACCTGGTCATCGCCACTCAACGCCCCAGCACCGATGTCTTGACCGGGTTGATCAAGGCCAATTTTCCGGCGCGCATTGCCTTCGCTGTGGCTTCATCCGTGGATTCGCGCGTTATTCTTGACACCAACGGTGCCGAAGCCCTGCTGGGGCGCGGCGACATGCTGTTTCTGAACCCTGAGGTCGGCTCCCCTATCCGCGCCCAGGGGGTGATTATGAAAGATTCGGAAATCAATCGCGTCGTTGCTTATTGGCACCAGCAGGCCACCGAACCCCAGGAAGCCCCGTGGGAAGCCCTTTTGCAAGAGGACGAAAACGAAGCGGACGACTTACTGGAACAAGCGATTGCACTGGTGCGCCGTACCCAACGTGCCAGCGCCTCGCTCTTACAGCGCCGTCTGCGCATTGGTTATCCCCGTGCGGCACGGCTTCTGGATGAACTGGAAGCCATGGGGATTGTGGGGCCGGCACAAGGGGGTGGTCGGGAACGCGAGGTCTTGCTTCCCCCCGAGGAGGATGAACAAGACGCCGATCTCGATGAAGAAACGGCCTGAACCTGCGCCGGACTCGATGTTTGACGATCAAACTTGACTTTTTTACCACGCTGGGATAGCATTCGTCAAAATGGCTGCGAGGAAGGAGATCCATATTGACACCTCAAGCCTCTGAACAATCTTCCCAAACATTGACCGCCTTTTTACGCCGGCGCTTTAAGCCTCTGCTTGAAAGCATAGCGCGCGGCTTGGCCCGTCTAGGGATCACCCCCAATGCCGTCACCCTGGCCGGGCTGGCCGGAAATGTTTTGGCCGCTTTTTGGCTGGCACAAGGACGAATCACCTGGGCAGGATGGTTACTGCTCGTCATTTGGCCGTTGGATGCCTTGGATGGGGCATTAGCACGCCTGCGCGGTTCACCCTCCCCTTTTGGCGGTGTGTTAGATTCCGTCACCGACCGCTATGCCGAACTGCTGGTTTGGGGTGGGTTATTGGTTTATTATTTATCTCAGGCTGATCCCACCCCTGTGATCCTAATCTACTTGGCCGCAGGTGGTTCGCTGATGGTCTCGTACACCAAAGCCCGTGGTGAAGCCCAGGGCTTTCGGGTTGAGGGCGGATTATTGACCCGCGTTGAGCGATTTTTGGTTTTGGTGCCCTGCCTTATCATCAATCGTCCCCTCATCGCCATTTGGGCTATTGCTCTGCTGGCGAACTTCACCGCACTTCAGCGCTTATGGTTGATCTTCCGCCAAGCCTCTATACCGGCACAGCCTAACCAACCAACTTCGCCTGAGGAGTAAACGCTTATGCCTTCCGGTTTCAATATCGGTCCATTAACCATTCGTTTCTACGGTCTGCTGATTGTCGGGGGCGCAATGCTCGCCACCTGGATCGCCAGCCGACGCGCCCGGCGCTACGGTGAAAATCCCGATGCCGCCTGGGATATGCTGTTTTGGGTGTTCATCGCCGGCGTCATCGGGGCACGCTTATGGCACATTCTGACGCCACCCGCCTCTCTGGTCAAACAAGGCATCACCACTTGGTATTACCTAACCCACCCGCTAGATGCCATCGCTATCTGGCACGGCGGTCTGGGCATACCCGGTGCTGTTATCGGTGGGATCATCGCGCTTTATCTTTACACCCGTAAGCATGGCATGTCCTTCGCTACCTGGACGGATATCATTGCACCCGGGTTGGCACTGGCACAGATTATCGGCCGCTTTGGGAATTTTTTCAACCAAGAACTCTACGGCATGCCCACCAACCTGCCCTGGGCAATTTACATTGACCCCGCCCACCGCCTGCCCGAATTCATGGATCAGGCCTATTACCACCCTCTTTTTGCCTATGAGGGATTATGGAACCTGATGAATATTGGGATCATCCTGTGGGTTGAGAGACGATTCGCCGCCCAACGCAAGCCCGGCGACTTATTCTTGGTTTATCTCATCGTCTATCCGATTGGGCGCTTCTTACTGGAATTTCTGCGCCTGGATCCTTCACCGGTAGCCGGCTTGAACATCAATCAAACCCTGATGGTCATTGTAGCCCTTGCCTCCGCCCTAACCTTATACCTGCGTCACCGCCCGCGCCCACAAGCCTCCCAACCGGCGGCTTAAGCGAAAGGAAGAAGGGGGATGATCCAGACCGAAGATCTGAGTAAAACATTTGGCGATTTCGTGGCCGTGGATGGCCTCAACCTGCAGGTTGAGGCCGGTGAAGTTCTAGCACTGCTCGGCCCCAACGGCGCCGGCAAAACGACGACCGTGCGCCTGTTGACCTCAGTACTGCGTCCTACCCGTGGCCGGGCTACCGTTGCCGGCTATGACGTCGTGCACCAACCCCAAAAGGTACGCGCCAGCGTTGGGGTATTGACCGAACACCACGGCCTTTATGCCCGCATGACCGGCAAGGAATATCTCTACTTTTTTGCCGAACTCTATGGCTTAAAGGGACATACGGCGCACCATCGCGTGCAAGCCTTACTAGAACAATTCGGATTGGCCGAGGCATCCCACCGCCGCATCGGCGAATACTCCAAAGGGATGCGCCAAAAACTGGCTTTGGTGCGCGCCTTGCTCCACGCGCCCCCGGTGTTGCTTTTAGATGAACCCACCTCGGCCATGGACCCTGAAAATGCGCGTATCGTGCGCGAGACGATCCGCGAATTGCGTCAGGCCAATCACACCATTGTCCTGTGCACCCACAACCTCACCGAAGCCGAAATGCTGGCCGACCGTATTGCCATCCTTCGCCGCGGGCGCATTCTTCTTAACGACACCCCTGATGCGCTAAAACGCCACCTGCTGGGTGCGCCTGTGTTTGAACTCCGTTTTGCTCAAACATGGGAAAATACTTTACCCCCTCTCCCCCCCGGCGTCACACCCATAGCCCGTGGGCCGGATTGGATGCATCTCCGCATCGAAAACCCGCATCAGAGCAATCCTCATCTTCTGGCCGCACTGGCTCAGGTCAATGCTCCCCTGCTTTCTTTCTCCGAACTACCGCGTTCTCTTGAAGACGCCTACCTGCGGGCTGTGAGCCTAGAGATGGAGAACGCCCATGCTACGAACTGAAGACCTGCAACCCGTTTGGATCATTGCCCGCCGTGAGATTCGGGATCAGTTCCGCGATTGGCGCATCCTGACTCCCATCCTGTTCTTAACCGCCTTCTTCCCGTTTCTGATGAACTTCTTCGCCCAACAGATGCTCGATTTTGTGCGCCGGTACGGGGCAGAACTGATTGGCGAGCGCCTGGTACCCTTCCTGATGCTGGTGGTGGGCTTCTTTCCCATCTCTATTTCGTTGGTGATCGCTCTGGAAAGTTTCGTGGGTGAAAAAGAACGCGGAAGCATTGAGCCCCTGCTTGTCACACCGCTTGAGGACTGGCAACTTTACACCGGGAAACTGCTTTCCTCCACGGTTTTGCCATTGTTGGCCAGTTTTCTGGGCATGGGTGTATATACCCTGGGGTTAGCCCTCAATCGCGTCGCGCTTCCGCCCTTTGAAGTGGTGCTTCAGGTCTTCTGCCTGACTATTTTCCATGCCCTGGTTATGGTGAGCGGGGCCGTGGTTGCTTCGAGTCAAGCCACATCCGTGCGGGCGGCTAACCTGTTGGCCAGTTTCATCGTCATCCCGATGGCTTTGTTAATCCAAGGCGAAACGGCGATTATGTTCTGGGGGCGCCAAAATGCCATCCTGTGGTGGGCCGTCTTCGGTTTGTTTGTGCTCGCCGTTCTGCTGGTCAGAGTAGGGTTGGCGCACTTTCAGCGCGAAGAACTGTTGGGGCGCGAATTGGATACGCTTGATCTGGCATGGGGCTGGCGCACCTTTTTCCAGCATGTGCGGGGTGAAGCCCGCCACTTGAGTGATTGGTACCGGGTGGAAATCCCACGCACGTTGAGCCACATGCGGTGGTCCCTGCTCACCGCCGCCATCTTGGGGGCGGTCAGCATCGGCTTAGGCATGCATTTTGCGACCCGCTTTCCACTCCAACTTGATCTTGGGCAATCCCAGGTCAACCAGCGCCTGGCACAGCTGACGACTCTCTGGCCGCTTGGCTCTCCCTATACGGCAACGGCCATCCTATGGCAGAACCTCCGCGCCTTGCTGTTGGGCGCCGTTCTGGGCACATTTTCTTTTGGCGTATTGGGCGTCCTCCCCATGTTAGCCACCATGGGCGCACTGGGTTTCCTGACCCAGGCTTTGAGTGCCAATGGATTACCCATAGGGATTTTCATTCTTAGCACGATCCTTCCCCATGGGCTTTTCGAGATTCCGGCGCTGTGGCTGGCTACCGCCGCCACCCTGGATATCGGCCTGGGGATGATTACCCCTCAACGGGGAAAAACCTTTAGCGCCGCCCTGCTGGCCAGCCTTGCACAGTGGCTCAAGATTATGATCGGACTGGTCGTTCCTTTGCTGATCATCGCGGCTTGTATCGAAGCCTGGATTACACCGCGCATTGCGTTTCAAATGCTCTTCCGTTAGTTGTCCGACGCTTATCTCAAATTTTCTAAAACAGGGAGAAATCACACATGGCACGCGTTGTTATTTTAGGTTCTGCCTACGCCATCGCCGATGAACACCGCGAAAATACTCACTTGGCCGTTGTCGAAGAGGATCAAATTCTATTGATTGATGCACCGGGCAGTCCTATCGCCCGCTTAATGCGCGCCGGCCTCTCTTGGCGCCAAATCCACGCCCTGATCATTACGCACTTTCACCCCGACCACGTCTCCGGTGCACCGTTACTCTTGATGGATCTCTGGTTGCTAGGCCGCAAGGAACCGCTTAACGTTTACGGGCCCGCCCATGCCATGGAGCGTCTGGAAGCCATGATGAACCTCTATGAATGGAAAAAATGGCCGGGGTTCTACCCGGTTAAATTTGTCGCCCTGCCCGAAAACGAGATGACCTGTTTTATAGATTCTCCCCTTTGGCGAGTTTATTCGGCCCCGGTGAAGCACTTCTTACCCACCCTCGGACTGCGCATCGAACTTGCCACCGGGAGCATTGCTTATTCTAGCGATACCGAACCGTGCGAGAACGTCATCCGCCTGGCGCAGGGGGTCAACATCCTTTTACATGAGGCTGCCGGTGAGGGCCCAGGACATACCTCGCCCGAGCAAGCCGGGCGCATCGCCACCCAGGCCGGCGCAGGTGCGCTCTATCTCATCCATACCCCTCCCTTGAGCCAGCCGGAAGCCTGGATTGCACAGGCACGCCAGGCGTTTAACGGCCCCGTCTATCTCGCCCGAGACTTGTTCCAGATTATGGTGTAGCGCAACGAAAATTACCAACCCGAGAGGAACGGCGCCCACTCCGCATATTCACTGAGGTGGCGGCCAAAAATGTAAAGCGCCGTATTAGGCGGTTCGGTGGGTTGGCGTAAAAGGGTCATCCCTGCTTCAGCCAGTGTTCGTCCCCCTTTGCGGTGATTGCAGGCCGCGCAGGCCGTAACCACATTGGTCCAGGTATGCTGTCCACCTAAATGGCGTGGAATGACGTGGTCTACGGTTAGGTCATTGGTATGGCGACCGCAATATTGACAGGTATAGTTATCGCGCCGAAAGATTTCGCGCCGTGTCAGTTTGACTTTGGGACGCGGGCGGTGCACCATATGCTGCAAGCGAATAATCGAGGGACGCGGAAAGACCCGATTTACCGTGCGGATTTCGCCGCGCCCATTCAACACCAGCGTTGCCCGGTTGGTCAGGATTAGACCAATCGCCCGCTGCAAGTTACACACGTTAATCGGTTCAAAGTTCGCATTTAGTACCAAAACGCTCTCTGCCATGGCACAACCACAAGCCTGCAGATATCATGCTTTCATTATAGCACGCATATTTTAAGAAAAGCAGGGGCATCCATTGCTTCAAATGCCGGTTGATCTTATTGGTTTTCGTTCTTTTCTAACCAAGAGGCACGACGTCCAGCCCCGGCTGCGGGTATAATTTGTTAAAAGTCATTTGCGGGGGTAAGGCTTTTTCTAACCGAGGAGGCTGAGTTATGCCATTGGATATCGTCATCGGAACCCAATGGGGGGATGAAGGTAAAGGCCGCATCGTGGACTTATTGGCCGCACAGGCCGACCTGGTCGCACGCTACAACGGAGGCGACAACGCCGGACACACGGTCAACGTGGGTGGGCACACTTTTCGCCTTCACCTGATCCCTTCTGGAATTATTCACCCGCATACGATAGGGATCTTGGGCAACGGCATGGTGATCAACCCGGCCACTCTGGTTCAAGAAATCGAGAACCTCAAAGCCGCCGGTGTCAGCATCACGCCGGAACGATTGCGCATTTCCTTCGCCGCCCATCTGATCACACCTGCTCACCGTGCCCTAGACCAAGCCCAAGAACAAGCGCGAGGAAGCGGACAAATCGGCACCACCGGGCGGGGCATTGGTCCCGCCTATACCGATAAAGCCGCCCGCCACGGCTTACGGATGGAAGATTTGCTGGATCTGGACACGTTCCGCGAGAAACTCGAGCATCATGTGGCCACAATTAACACCTGGCTGATGCGAATCTATGAGGCCGATCCCCTGGATATTCAAGCCGTGGTGCGTGAATATACCCATTACGCCACCCAATTGCAACCCTATATTGCGGATGTAGGGATGGAACTCCATCAAGCCCTGCGCCTGGGTAAGCAAGTGCTCGCCGAAGGGGCGCAGGGTACATTGCTTGACCTTGATTTAGGCACCTACCCATACGTGACCAGTTCAACCCCTACCGCCGCCGGCGCTCTGCTGGGGTTGGGTTTGGGCATTGTCCCGGTGCGTGCAGTAATCGGCGTCACCAAAGCCTTCCAAACCCGCGTCGGCGCCGGCCCCTTCCCTACCGAGGTCTTCGGTAAAACTGCCGAGCGCTTGCGTGGAACAGGCAAGAATCCCTGGGATGAATTCGGCACCACTACCGGGCGCCCGCGCCGCGTGGGGTGGCTAGACGGGGTCCTCTTGCGTTATGCCGTGCGCGTCAACGGGGTTACCGAACTCATGATTACCAAAATGGACATCCTGAGCGGACTCCCTACACTGCGCTTGTGCGTTGCCTATCGCTACAACGGTCAAACCCTTCAGGACTTGCCGTTGGGTCCCGCCCATCTCGAACCTTTTGAGCCGGTTTATGAGGAACTGCCGGGCTGGATGGAAGATGTCACCACCGTGCGCCGATGGGATGACCTGCCTGCTGCCGCCCGCGCTTATGTGCGCCGCATCGAAGAATTGTGCGGCGTGCCTGTGCGGCGGGTTTCGGTTGGTCCTGAACGTAGCCAGGTGGTCGAAGTGAGTCCATGAAGATAGGGACGCGTTCCCTCTTCATCGGGATGGTGTGGCTTTTGATTGGTATCGGGTGTGCCCCCCCCGCAACCGCTCTCCCTGAGACGCCTACACCCTCGCCCCCCACGGCCACACCGAGCCCCTCACCGGTGTGGTTTCCGCCGACCGCAACCCCTACCCCAGTCCCCACTCGCGCCATCTCCCCTACCCCAACGCCTGCTCTGGCCTTGGGTGATCTGGTGCTGAGCGATGATTTTGACACCCCCGGTGCATGGCAAACTTACCGCAGTGCTACCGGCAGTGCCGCCTACGAACAACGCCAACTGACCCTGGCCGTCAACGCCGCCAAGGGTTATCTGACCAGTTTGCGCGATGCTCCCGAGGTGAGCAATGCCTATATCGAAGTGGTACTGCAACCCAACTTATGTCAGGGGCAGGACACATTTGGCCTCTTACTTCGCGCCACCAACGAATTCAACGCATATCGCTGGGTGATCACTTGCCAAGGACAAATGCGCCTGGAACGCTTACAAAGCGGGCGCAGTCTGCCCTTGAGTGATTGGATCGAACTGGGCGAGATTCAGGTCAATCCCCTGGTCGAAACGCACTTGGCTGCCTGGCTGTATCAGGACCGCCTACGCCTGTTCGTCAACGGGTTTGAAGAACTCAGCCTGCGCGACCCGGTGTTCGCCAGTGGGCGCATCGGCGTTTTTGCCCGCGCCGCCGGTGATTCGGCGCTATCGGTCAGTTTTCGCCGCCTGCGCATTTATGCCATAAACCCGGCGCTCTTACCTACCGCCACACCGAGCATTCCGGTAACCCTCACCCCACAGCGCTAAGTTATCCGCTTTTCTGTTCACGCTTACGCCAAGGACGTGTCACCGCCGCCAGCCAAGCATAGGCCTCGTAATAGGCCTTGCGGGGATGAAAGAGCGCAAATGTCAGCCATCCCAAGACGCGTGACCGCAAATAGATGAGGGGGAAAATTTCGACCTCGCGCCAGAACTTTGGCCACGAAAGCGGTGCACGCTGTAAGCCATTGGCCGTGAGCACATGCGTGGCATCAATAAGATTGAAAATAGTGCGCCGACCGCCTCCCAGACGAACGTTCTCGTCCGTCTCAGGAAGACGATAGTGGGGTTGTCCTCCCGGTAGATGGCGATAATCGTGATTTTGGTGCACAATAAAAATGAAAGACGAAGCATCCACCACCGGCCAACCCTGGCGGCGGGCATAGTAAATCATCCAGTTATCCCACCCTGCCCGACCAACCGCCAGCGGTGGTAAATTGCGGAAACAATCGCGCGGGAAAATGAAATAATCACTGCCCCGCGGCGGATGCCGCCGCCCATGTTCTTGCACGCGCCGGCGCAGTTCGTCTTCCCATCCCGGCCCAAATGACAAGTCTTCGTGCACCTCCAAATCCCAGCGCTGCCCCACCACAAGGAATCGGGACATTTTCTGGGAGATCAGATGTGCCCCCTGCACAAAACTAGGGGTCAGTAAAATATCCGCGTTGATGTACGCCAGCAGAGGGCTGGTGCTATGCCGACGCGCTTGCTCAAAGAGCGCCGGGATTAACGGCGTCCCATAAGCATTGCGCGCAACGTCAGGGATATGCCGGATTCCCAATTCACGGGCTACCTCAGCCACCCCTGTTTCATCTCCGATTAAGAAAACCTCGACCTCTTCTCCCAGCGCCAGCCACGAGCGCAGGGCATTGCGCTGAATGCGCGCGATGTGCGGATCGGTAAAAGGTTTTGGGGTAGTAAAGAGCGTGAGCAGGGTCACGTCGAGACTCCCGGTTCGGTGGTATCCTGGCCACCAAAACGTTCATCCACATCGGTATAGGTGTGATGACGAACCTGGGCATTGAGCGTGGCCAATTCAGGGTGAGCCTGCCACACCGCCAGGGCTTCACGCCAAGTAAAATCATCCCGTCCTCCCAGCAAGGCGACCAACTTACGCACCACTTCTAAATCTTGCGGCGTATCCACCGTCCACCGCACTTGTCCGTAATCCTTTTCCGCATTGAGAATCACCGTGCGGAAACGCCCTTCCACTTCGTAGAGGTAGGGCATAACGTGCTCGCGTTGATGCGGCGCCTGGGCTTCGCGCCAGGCCCGTTCTAAAGCCTGAAACGTGCACACCTCAACGTCTAACCCGATGGGATACGTGCGCCGCCAGGGAGGGGGCAGACGGTTGGCAGCGAAATCGGCGCCCTGCTGGAGCAGAGCCTCTACCGTCACATCAATCAATTCCGGATCAACCAGCGGACAATCCGCCGTGAGCCGCACAATTACATCGGCTTGAAAGTGGCGTGCCGCCTGGTAAAAGCGATCCAGCACATCATAAGGATGGCCACGCCACCAGGGATAACCGCGCGTCTGGCAAAACGCGACAATTGGATCATCGGCGGCCTCGGTCGTAGTTGCCACAACAACGCGGCTAACATAACGCGCACGGCGGGCACGCTCAACGCTCCACGCCAAAATAGGACGCCCGGCCAAGTCGAGCAGTACCTTACCGGGCAAACGGCTGGAACTCATCCGGGCTTGAAGAATGGCTACAATGTTGGGGTTGGAATCAAGCATCCTCTCTCACCTTGCGGCAATCTGCCAGGCCAGGTCATAGGCTTGCAAAAGCCGCGCAAAATTCTTCTCCCAATTGGCGCGCTCTTCGGCCAGATAGCGCGCCTGGCGCCGCATTTCCACCAGCGCATCACGCCGAGCATAGGCTTCCCGAATCCGATCCGCCAATGCATGCGCATCACCATCCGGGAACAACCACCCATGCACTCCCGGCACCACCCACTCGCGATTGCCCGGAATATCCGATACCACTGCCGGTAGGCCGCAGGCCAAAGCTTCCATTAGCGAAACCGAAGAACCATCGCTGTGTGAAGCGCTGAGATAAAGATCGGCGGCGCGGTAAAACGACGGTAACCGCTGATACCCCACCTGACCGCCAAGATACACCCGATCCAGAAGATCATTTTCGTACAGCAGTCTCTGGATCAGCGGGGCTTGGGAGCCACCCCCAAGAAGGAAGAGGCGTACCTCAGGAAGGTCGTGTGCCACCTCGGCAAACGCCCGCACCACCACATCCAACCCATAAATGGGCTCCCACGAACGCAGTGAGAGCAGGACAAAGGCATCCTGCCAGCCGCGGCGTTCGCGCAAACCGTCATCCTCACCAGGGCTGAAGTGGCGCAAATCAACCCCCCAAGGGAAAAGAACGATTCGTTCTGCCGGCATTCCAAAGGATATCGCCATATCCTGCACTGCACGGCAGTCGCCGACCAGCACAGTTGCCCGGCGCAAGGTGAAGGTGGTGATCCAACGCCACCAGCGGTTGCGAAAGGCATCACGAAGTAAATCCGAACCCCAGGACATGACTACCAAAGGGTGAAAACCGCTCAATGCCGCCAGGAAGGCAGCGGTTTGCACCGGCCCGGCATGAATCAGGTCGGGCTTGATCTCACCTAGCACACGCTGAAAATCCCGCAACAGCGCCGGCATGGCCGCCCAAGTAAAAGGTTTGAGCCCTCCCGCCCAGGGTACGTAGGTGACCCCTTCGGGCAAAGGACGGTCTTCCAACTGCCGCGCGCCGCGCTCCAGCCGCAGATAGTAAACCTGGTGGTTCGTTGCCGCCAGTGCGGAGAGAAAGCGGTGGTCGTGCGGCGTATAGTCGCGACTGAAGTAAAGAACGCGGGCCACCTAACTTCCCAGATCCGTCCAGCGTAATTCTTTGCCGTACGGGATATCTACCAACGCGCGGGTGCCAATGACGCGTTCGATATCAGGTGGCAAGATAGCCCCCGGTGTCGCCGGACGCAGAACGTCAATCATCTCCCGCGTCAGGACCTCACCCGCCTTGATATCACGGGCAGCGCGCAGGCAACGGCGTTGCAGAATCACCGTCTCTTGCTCGTTCTCGGTGACGACCTTATCCGCCGAACCCAACGCCCACTCCAATTCCCGTGTGCGTTCAACCATCTCGCGCCAAGCCGCCGGGGTGAGCGAGAAGGGATGATCCGGGCCTTCGCGGGTGTTATCATCGGTGAAGTGCTTCTCAATGACGCGCGCGCCCAATGCTACGGCGCCCAAAACTGCCGCATGCCCTGGGGTGTGATCCGAAAGCCCCAACACCACATCCGGGAACATCACCCGATAGGTCTTAAGCACGTTTAGGTTAACATATTTGAAATTCTCGCGGCTGCCGGTGTAATTGGTGTTGCACTGCATCAGCACCAACTGCGAGTTGTATTTGAGAATTGTGTGGACAGCGCGCTGCACCTCGCCAATGTTAGCCGCACCGGTAGCCAACAGCACCGGTTTTCCTTTCTTGGCGATGCGCTCCAGGGCTTCTAGCCAATCAATTTCGCCCGAGCCGATCTTGTAGGCCGGCATGAAAGGCTCCAAGAAGTCAATGGACTCGAAGTCATACGGCGCCGAGAAATAATCAATCCCCACCTCGTCACACGTCGCTTTCAACTCATAGGTCCATTCGAGGGGAATTGAGGCGTCCTGATACACCTCAAAAACCGACTTCTTCCACTTGGCTTGGTGAGAGCGCTGCGAACCCAAAGCACGAAAACCATAATCCGAGACGATTTTAGGGGCATGAAAGTTCTGGAACTTGGCGGCATCGGCGCCGGCTTCCTTGGCTAAGCGGATCAAATCCTTGGCTCGCTCTAGGCTGCCATCATGGTTGGCAGCGATATCGGCGACAAAATAGGTGGGATGATTATCCCCGATCCAACGCTGACCAATCTGAATATCCATCATTATCCTCCTCGGGTAAGGATTCAAGCATGCGGATTTTCAACATCAAGAGCCAGGGCGCGCAAATAGGCAGCCCGTCCCTCGCGATATTGGTGATAGAACCGCTCCAAACCCTCCTGCTGTCCCGGCACCTCGCCCAAAACGGCTTGTAATTTCGCCGTTGATAGCGTCAGGTTTGGCGCACGCGGGGATCGCAACTGCCCCTGCTGAACCGAAATCGGTGTAATCAGGCTGGCATCCAAACCAAAGCGTTCCGCCAACATACAACCAAAGGTGTACTTGCTCAAACATTCGCGGCTGACAACATGGTAGAGCCCCTGGCACTCCCGTTCTACCAGGGTCATTAAAATTTCACTCAGTTGGGTTACTTCTAGAGGGCAAAAGATCACATCCATGAACCCGTTGACCCGAAGTCCCTGACTCAAATTATAAAAGAAAAACTCCGCCAGGCTGCGCCGCCCTTGCAGGCTCCATCCATAGAAGTTCACTCTCGCGATCAACGCCTGGGGGCAAAGGTCTTGCACATAGCGTTCGGCGGCCAGTTTGCTCCGTGCATACGTGCTCAGAGGATTAGGGGGATCTTCCTCGGTATAATTGCCCCGTTGGCCATCAAAAACCGCATCGGTCGAAATATGCACCAACCGGATGCCCTTCTGAGCACACAGGCGCGCCAGTTCTGCCGGCACTTCCGTATTCAAACGCCAAGCCAAATCAGGCTGCTGCTCGCACACGTCCAGGTTAGCCAAAGCCGCCGCGTGCAAGATCACGTCGGGCTTGAATTTCTCGATCAAAGCGGGCAATGTTTCTAAGCGCGTCAGGTCTACCGAAACGGTTTCAAAGGGCGGGTTGCGCAAGGGATGGTGATTGACCACGCCGATGATCTCCAGGTGCGAGGCAAAGTGCACCGCAAAATTCAAGCCCAGCAACCCACTTGCGCCGGTAACCAACCAGCGTTTCATAGCAGTTTACCTTGTAGGTATTCTGCTTCAATCGGTGCGATCATCTGGCGCAGTTCCTCAACCGTAAGCCAGGCATCATTCGTATTGCTGGCGTAGCGAAAACCATCGGGGAGAGGTCTGCCGCGCCCTTCCCACTTGCGCCCAAACCAGAATGCCTCTACCGGCTGCACCACATACATGTTTTCAAGTTCCACCGTGGAGCGGGCTTCGTCCTCGGAGATCAGCACTTCGTGCAGTTTCTCACCGGGGCGGATGCCGATGATCTCCAGCCGCGCCTCGGGCGCAATCGCCCGCGCCAAATCCAGCACGCGCATGCTGGGAATCTTGGGAACAAACACCTCTCCCCCCATCATTTGCTCCAAACAATGGATCACAAAACGCACACCCTGATCCAGCGAAATCCAAAAGCGCGTCATCCGTTCATCGGTGATCGTCAGCACCCCGCTCTCACGCTGGCGCAGGAAAACCGGCACCACACTTCCGCGGCTTCCCACCACGTTTCCGTAGCGCACACAACTGAACCGCGTTGCTTTACCCCCGGCATAGGCATTGCTCTGAACGAAGAGTTTCTCCGCGGCCAACTTGGTAGCGCCATAAAGATTGACCGGGTTGACGGCCTTGTCCGTGCTCAGCGCGATCACGCGTTCCACGCCGGCATCCAGTGCCGCTTCGATGACGTTGCTGCTCCCCAGGATATTGGTTTTAATGGCTTCCATAGGGTTGTACTCGCACGCCGGCACCTGCTTCAATGCCGCGGCATGCACAACGATATCCACCCCATCAAAGGCGCGCCGCAAACGCTGCAAGTCGCGCACATCGCCGATAAAATAGCGCAGGGAGGGATGGTCAAACCCACTCACGCGCATCTCGTGCTGTTTGAGTTCGTCCCGGCTGAATACGATAATCTTGGCCGGGTGGTACTCTTCCAGCATCACCTGGACGAACTTCCTGCCAAACGACCCCGTACCGCCGGTTACCAGAACCACTTTTTCCGACCAGTTCATGCATACTCCTTAGTGTGGTTTACGTAAGATGATCAAAGGATATTGGCCGTTCTCACCGAAGAAGTGAGGATAACGCTCTTCCAAGGCAAAGATCAAACGCAGCCAAAAGCGCCCTAACAGTTGCTCATGGATCATAGCCCGCAGGAAGCGCACGCTGACACTGCGCCAGACACGAATTTCGAGAGGAACGTGCACCCCAATGTGTGTCTTGAGCCAAGCCGGGGTCATTTTTTCCACAAATGTCCCGCTCGGAGATGACGCCGCAGCCTCCGCCTTATCTTGGATATGAGAAGAGGGAACTCGCGACCGTCCCAAGCGGGCTTTCAAACGTTCCATCAGGCGCATCAGGGGCTCCAAACGGCGCATCAGGGGGGAATCCGTCCAGCCATTGACCACAACGCCTACCGCGCCCGGTTTCAACACCCGATAAAGTTCCAGATACGCCCTTTCCTGCTCCTCAAGGGGAAGATGATGAAAGGTGTGCAGAGAAACCGCTCCCTCAAACGCTTCAGTACGGAAGGGCAGATTAGCCACATCCGCCACGACATATAGCCCATGCGCCCCCAAGCGCGCCCGTGCCTCTTTAAGGGCGACCAGCGAAAGGTCAGCACATACCCGATAGGTATAGCCCTGGGAATAGGTCAGATATTCAGGGTACTGCACCGGACCGGAGCCCGCATCCAGCAAGAAGCGACCTTGTGGCGCGAGATAACGCCCCACCCGCAGGTGACAGCGATGGCGATACTCGGCTGAGACCGGGCGCAGGTCTTCGTAGCGCATATTTTGATAAATACCCTCGGTGACCTGCTGCCAACCGACTTGATCGTAAAATTGCTGTACCTGCTGCTTAACCGAGCCGGGTCCATTCATGCATTGGCACCCTCACGCGCGTTGTAGGCCACCATTTGGGGTGAAACCGTCCATTCGATCGGTTCACCAACAAGATAGTGAAACGTTGGGGCATAGAGATCCCGTTCTTCACCTTCCAATACCTCAGTCAGCGGTCGCGCCTGGTAGTCTTCCCACATGCGCACTAGGTGCCAGGGGAAGGGCTGAGGATACTCGAAAAAGAAGCGGTAGGCATACTGCCAGGCGCGCTGAATCTGCTCGCGACTCAGGCGAAAGGCCGCCGGGTTTTCGAGAATCTGCCCCAACAACTTGAAGTAACTGACCCAAGAATCGGGATCATACGTGAAGCCGCGTTGACGGTAGTGGGTTTGCCCGGCCACGATGACCGGCAAGCCGTGCATGGCCATCTCCAGCCCCACCGTAGTGGTATACACCAATCCCAAATCCGCCACCTCAACTAAATCATACGTATTGATCGGATCCTTAGGGCGGATCAGACGGATATGCTCCGGTAAGCGCGGCAAAACATGATGGAGAATATCCACCATAGATTGGCCGCGGGTCAGCACCTCGCCGGGATGCACCCGAATAACCAACTGCACATCCGGACGTCCCATGAAATACTGCACGGTGCGGCTGATCCACTCGGTCATGGTTTTGCTAAACACCTGGCGCCCCAAGGTCAGGCTATCGCCCAGAACATTGGTCGCCAGCAGCACCACCGGGCGCTCATCCAGACCCAACGCCGCCCGCGCCTGCATGCCCCCTTGCGCCGGTACCCCCTGCCACAAGCGGGCAAAGTTTTCCCAGCGCGTGGCACGCCGCCGCGCCATCAATAAAGCACGCATCCGCTCCAGTTCATCCTCGGTAAGAGGTACATCCTTACGCGCCTGCCACAGGGCATCTGTTTCCTGGCGCATCACTTCGGCATTTTGCGCCAACCAGATGCGCTGACGCTGATCGCCGAACTCATACGTCACCGTGGGAATTTTCAGGTAACGCGCCACACGGTAAACAACCCCCAGTTCCTGAATAGTACCGTTGGGGATAATCGCCACGTCCGGGCGATGTTGCTTCAACCAGGTTAACGCCGCCTGAGCCACATCTTTATTGCGCAGATAGCGCAAACGGTAAAGATCGCTTTGCAGATCAATATCTTCGACTTGCAGCGTGTACTGCGTGTCAAAGACCGACACCTGCCGCACGGCTTCTTCGAGTTCATGCGCCAAATGAGTGTAAGGCGCCCGCAAGGTCACGAAAGACACAATGTTAATCAGCCCCTCAGCCACCGAGAGCACTTTGCGCGCATAGGCGTTTTGGCGGCGCAAGTCGAAGCGATTGATCGGCGTGTACCAGTCCCCATACGGCAAAAAGGCCAGGGTTACACGATGGCCCTGTGCCGCCAGTGAAACCGCCAATAAGGTTGCATGCTCAATCCAATAATGCAGGGTGGCAAAGATGAACACGTCGCGTCCCGGGGATGCCTTAGCCCGTAGGGCATGCGCCTGAGCAACGATCTGGGGCAAGGTGCTTTGCAAATTACGCAATACAAAACGGCTTTGTATCGGCTTGTTACCGCCCTGCCGCACCATCCAATACAACTCTGCCGCAAACGGCAGACTGCCCAACACTTCTTTTAGTAATTCTTTGCCATTGGTTTTCATCTCAAGCAACCTCAACCTGCCATTCCAGACGGGGACGCACCGCTCCCAGGCGCGGCTCGGGCCACTGGGTACCCGGCGCACCGGTAGCATCCACCGTAAAAGTCAGTGCCTGTTCATCCTGAAAATAGCGCCGCACTCGATAGGTGCTGGCATTGACGCCCACCACAAAGCGTCCTTCGTTCAAAAGGTTTGCGGGCAGCAGGCAACGACTGATATAGCGCCCTGCCGGGCGGACCGAGAAACGTTCGAACCGCTCCGGATCATCGGTATCAAAAGATGTAAACACATACTCACCGCGCGTGCTCATCAGGTAAAAACCTACCCGCAGGCCGGCAATCGGCGCACTGAGTTCATACTCAATTTCAATCACACTGGGTTCTACCGAACGCACGGTATCCACCACCTGCCCCTGCGCATTGCGGATACGCAAGGCAATCGGGCGGAACGGCGCCGCGGATGCCGGTATCTCTTCAGGATCCCATACCCGCTCCCCGGTTTGCGAGAAACCCTGCGAGAGGTAATAGTCCACCGCTTCGGGAGTGGGGGCACGCATGACCAGGCGCCCTTTGTCCAACACCAGGGTCTCTTCGGTCAGGCGCAGGATGGCCGACATGTTGTGGCTCACGAAGAGCACCGTGCGCCCCTCGCGCGCCACCTCCCCCATCTTACCCAAGCATTTGCGCTGAAATTCTGCATCGCCCACCGCCAGCACCTCATCCACCACCAGGATTTCGGGCTCCAGGTGAGCCGCCACTGCAAACGCCAAGCGCAGGTACATGCCGCTCGAATAGCGCTTGACCGGGGTGTCAATGAAGGGCTCCACCTCGGCAAAGGCCACAATCTCGTCAAATTTGCGGTCGATTTCGGCCCGCTTCATGCCCAGAATGGCGCCGTTGAGATAGATATTCTCCCGCCCGGTCAATTCCGGGTGAAAGCCCGTGCCTACTTCTAACAGTGATCCCACGCGCCCACGGATCTCGGCCTCACCCTCCGTAGGCTCGGTAACTCGGGATAAAATCTTGAGCAGGGTGCTCTTTCCCGCCCCATTGCGCCCGATAACCCCCAACACCTTACCGTGTTCAACCTCAAAAGAGACGTGCCGCAACGCCCAGATGGTTTCGTCAGTATGATGATTGCGGTGAAAGAGCGCCTGTACCCGATCCGCCAACGCTTCGCGCAGGGTAGGATAACGGGTAACCACTGTGCCAATGCGATATTGCTTACCCAGGTCTCGGACTTGAATGGCGTAACGACTCATAATCCTCTTCCCGCCGAAACATCAAACGCGATCGGCGAACAGGCGTTCCATCCGCCGGAAGTAGAACAATCCACTAATTAGCATCACGATAGCCGTAGCGCTTGAGATCGCCAGAATCAGCCCCAACTGCTCGGTTTGGCTACCCAAGAGTGCCCACCGAAATCCCTGCACAACACCGGTCATGGGGTTAAGCGCATACACCAACCGCCACTGTTCCGGCACAGTATTGATGGAATAAATGATCGGGGATATGAACATCCACAACTGGGTCAGGAAAGGCAGAGCATAACCCACATCACGATAAAGCACATTCAGCGCCGAGAGCCACAACCCCACCCCCAGCGCCGTGACCAAGGCTAACAAGAGCAAAAGGGGAAGTAACAGAATGCCCCAGGTGGGGTAGAGGCCGTAAAACGCCATCATCCCTAACAAGAACAAGAAGGCAATTCCAAAATCCACCACCCCGCTCAACACCGAGGAAAGGGGAAGGATTAAGCGGGGGAAATAGATTTTGGTGATCATATGGCTGTTGCCCACCAGCGAACGGCTGGCATCATTAAGGGCTTTCGAAAACAGCCCCCAGGGCAATAACGCCGCATAAGAGAACACCGGATACGGGAACCCTTCCGATGAGACCTTGGCAAAATTGCCGAAAAAGATGGTGAAAACCACCATGGTTAAGAAGGGTTGTAAAACGGCCCAAGCCGCCCCCAACAGGGTCTGCTTATAGCGCACTTTGAGATCACGCCAGGTAAGGAAATAGATCAACTCGCGATACAGCCACAAATCGCGCAAGTCAAGCGCAGCCCACCCTCGCGAGGGGCGTATAAGCGTCACCGCAGTTTGTTCCCGTAAGGCCATATGTCAACCCATCTCAGGCGCTGGCAGTCACACCGCGCACGCGTTCACGATTCTGACGATACCACGCAATAGTTCGTCGCAACCCTTCCTCAAAAGGCGTTTGGGCTTTGAAACCAAAGTACTTTTCCGCCCGGCTGGTATCTAGGGCGCGCCGGGGTTGCCCGTTGGGGCGGCTGGTATCCCACACCAGGCGGCCCTCGAAACCGGTCAGACGGCGGATCATCTCTGCCAGGTCACGAATGCTGATTTCCATCCCTGAACCCAGATTCACCGGCTCGGGTCCGTTGTATTTTTCGGTAGCCAGCACAATGCCTTCGGCCGCATCTTCCACATAGAGAAATTCGCGCGTCGGTGACCCATCTCCCCACACCACCACCTCGGGTAACCCTTGCTCTTGGGCTTCAATGCACTTGCGAATCAAGGCCGGGATGACATGAGAGGTCTCAAGGTCAAAGTTATCCCGTGGGCCATAGAGATTAACCGGTAGCAGATAAATGGCGTTGAACCCATACTGCTGACGGTAAGCCTGCGCCTGCACGAGCAACATCTTTTTGGCTAAACCATAGGGGGCGTTCGTCTCTTCTGGATAGCCGTTCCACAAGTCATCTTCCTTGAAGGGCACCGGGGTGTATTTGGGATAGGCGCACACCGTTCCAATGGCGACAAACTTTTCCACCCCTCGCTGCCAAGCCTGGTGCATCAACTGCACACCCATCATCAAGTTATCGTAGAAGAACTCCGCCGGATGCATGCGGTTAGCGCCAATGCCCCCTACATGGGCGGCCAGGTGAATAATCACATCCGGGCGGGCATCATCTAACATCCGCCGGATAGCCTGTGGGTCTACTAAATCATAATCACGCTTGCGCGGGACGAAAATTTCGGTTGCCCCACGCTGGCGCAATTTATCCACGACAAACGAGCCCAGAAAACCGGCTCCACCTGTCACGCAGAAGCGCTTCTTCCAAAACGAATCAGTACTCATCAGCGGCCTCGTTCGGAAAGTCAAGTTGAATGGTCAAGTTATGCACCCGAATGACCGGTGCACGACCATTATCCACCAGGGTTAGCCCTTGTTCCAGGCAGGTGAGACGACACACCTCGGCCACTTCACCTTCACCTTCCAGGCGCACCGCCCGATAGCCACTCTCGCGCACCTTCTCGATCACCGTGAGAGCACGCTCGCGCACCTGGCGGTAAAGTTGAAACGAATCGCGGATGTAATCCAGGGTTAAGCGGGTACGCAACGCCACCCCTTCCGGTGTGATCAGATAACGCAATTTGCGGCGCTCCACACGCCGCACCTTGATGTAACCCTTAGCAATCAGGCGTTTGAGATGCCAGTTAACCGTCCCAACGGCGACGCCTAAACGTGTGGCCAGTGAGGCTTGAGTCGCATCCGGGTCTTGCTCAATTTGTTCCAGGATAATCAGATCGCGCGTTGACTCAGAAGAAAGCGGCATAATCACCTGCTAATATTCAACGGCTGAATTATAAAACACCCCCTCTGATCGGTCAAGCCTCGGTTTTTGAGTCCCTCTCTATCCACATCCCTTGCATTTATAGCGATATATTTTATAATTTTTGTCATGATATATCGAGCAACTCTCATTATGGCGATGTGTTTGTGTCAGCCGCGGAGGTGGCAACCGCCGGTGTAAGTCCGTGTTTTGCCCTGATGGTTATCCCGAGCGGTTGCTCTCCCCCATTCGAAGCAACCGCTCTTTTTATCTTATCTTCTCTTTCCGGAGGTACCTCTCATGACCAACCTAAAACCCGTTGATCACACGGCATTGCGTACCAACCAGGCGACCATCATTATCTTGTTAATCTTGGGATATATCCTCAACCAACCCCTGTTCGTTGTTTTGGTTGCATTGTTCATGCTTGGCGGCACTCTGCTCGGACGACCCGGCTTTGGTTGGCTCTATCAGGGCGTGCTCAAACCTTTGAGGGTGCTTGAACCCGAGGTGCTCCAAGACAACCCTGCTCCGCATCGTTTTGCTCAGGGATTTGGGGGCAGTGTGGTAGCCGCGGCGGCAGTAGCCCTCTTTGCCGGTGCTCCAACCTTGGGCTGGATCTTAGCCTGGATCGTGGTCGGCCTGGCTGCTCTTAACTTATTCCTGGGCTTTTGCGCCGGTTGCGCTGTTTACTACTTGCTAAACCGCTTGGGCGTGCCCGGTTTCACCCAAGCACCGCCCCCCGACACCCGCCCCGGCTTTCGTCCTCCCCGCCAAACGCAATGAACACAGATATTCTGGTACGACTTTTCTGGGCATTGCTGATCCTGAGCACTGGGATCCTCGTGTTCAGGCTGATCAACCATTGGTTATTGCGACAAGCACGACGTGCGCAGTTCATGCTCCCGGGATTCCGCACCGGGAAACCCGCCATTCTGTACTTTACAACTCCGGAGTGTGTGCCGTGTAAAACCTTACAACGCCCCGCCCTACAACGCGTGCGTGATCAATTGGGAGAAACTCTGCAAGTGATCGAAATCAATGCCTACGATTATCCTCAATTAGCCGATCAATGGGGAGTCTTCAGCATCCCGACCACCTTTGTGCTAGACGCCCAGGGCCACCCCCATTTTGTCAACCGCGGCGTGGCACGGGCAGAGCAACTGCTTCACCAAATCGCCCAGGTCAGTCACGAACGCGAGGGAGACGCACCGGAATTAACGCCCTGAGAAGGAAAGAAAGGCCATTCTAAGTCCGGGGTGCGGTTAAAAAAGAGCACCTGAGGTCCCCTCTCTCCCACCAGAATCGCGGAGAGCGATGCAGGCGCAATCACCAAGCGATGAAGGTCGTCCAATGCCATGTTGAGATAGTGCAACAACGCCAAACGGATCACATCGGCATGGGTGACACAAGCGATCATACCCTCAACCGCCAAATCTTCCAGTTCGGCAACAACCCGCTGCTGGGCGTCGGACAACGCTTCACCCTCCGGGAAACGCACCCGCGAAGGTGTGGCCTGCAGCACCTGCCAGAGTTGTGTTCGCTGCAATTGTTTATACGACCGCCCTTGCCAGCGCCCAAAATCCACCTCATTTAAACCCGGCCGCATTTCTATCCTCAATCCCAGGGCACGCGCTAACGGTTCGGCAGTTTCCACAGCCCGTTCCAAAGGACTACTGTAAAGCGCTTGCACCGGCATTCCCAACAACATTCGCGCGAGCGCCAGGGCCTGTTGTTGCCCGCGACGGTTCAAATGCACCCCCGGCAAGCGGCCCGCCAGACGGCGGTACATGACATCATTCTCGGCGTGGCGAATCAGAAGTATGATTTTGGTCATCATCATCCTTGGAAGGTGACTGGGGCCTGAGCGCCGCTTGTGCCGCCCGCCACTGCGCCAGACGCGCGGCAATTTCCGCTTCATAACCTTGATCTGAGGGCTGATAGAAGACCCGCCCCATCAAGCGCTCTGGCAGGTACTGTTGAGGGATGAAATGCCCAGGGAAGGCATGTGGATACTGGTAGCCTTCACCATGCCCGAACCCCTTGGCGTCCCGACTGCTATCCATAAGGTGGCGGGGTACGGGCGCAGGACCTTCTTCCTGGACCAGACGCTGTACCTCAAAGAAAGTAGTGGCAGTATTCGATTTCGGCGCCGTCGCCAGGTAAAGCGTAGCTTCCACAATGGGATAGATGCCCTCCGGCATGCCCACATACTCGAATGCATAAGCGGCGGCAGCCGCTACCAGCAGCCCGCGCGGGTCGGCCAAGCCAATATCCTCCCCGGCCAGGATAAGCAGACGGCGCAGGATAAAGCGGGGATCCTCACCCGCCGTAATCATGGTTGCCAGCCAATAAAGCGCCGCATCCGGATCGGAGCCGCGCACCGACTTAATGAAGGCTGAGATCGTGTCGTAATGAGCATCGCCCTCACGCCCATAATGGATGGCGCGCTGCTGAATCGCTTCCTCGGCAATCTCGCGAGTAATATGGATGACTCCATCTGCATCCGGCGGGGTGGTCTCAACCGCTAATTCCAGCGCGTTGAGCAAATTGCGTGCATCACCACCGGCCGTGCGCAGCCACAATGACCGTGCCTCCGGGTCAATGAGGATCTTGCGTTGGCCATATCCCCGCTCGGGATCGCGTAATGCCCGCTCCAGCACTTGATTCAAATCCGCCTCACTTAAGGGCCGCAGTTCAAAGATGCGGGAACGCGACACCAGCGCCGGGATAACATCAAAATAAGGGTTTTGGGTGGTCGCACCGATCAGAGTGATCAAACCGCTTTCTACATGCGGAAGCAGAGCATCTTGCTGTGCCTTGTTCCAGCGGTGCACCTCGTCAATAAAAAGGATGGTACGGCGTCGGTACAGTTTACGCCGTTCGGTCGCCTCTTCAATCACCCGCCGCAAGTCGGCTACGCCGGCCAGCACCGCCGAGATACGCTCAAAATGGGCTTGGGTGTGACGGGCGATCACCTGTGCCAGGGTGGTCTTACCGCTTCCGGGCGGCCCATAAAGGATGATCGAGGTCATCAAGTGATCTGCCTCGATCGCGCGGCGCAGTAACCGCCCCGGCCCAATGATATGATCTTGCCCCACAATTTCGTCCAGGGTGCGGGGGCGCATGCGCACCGCAAGTGGTGCTTCGGTGCTCATCTCCTGCTCCATGGCATGCTCAAACAAATCCATGCTCTCATTTTAGCATATCCAAACGAAAAGCCCTCATAACCCAGATTTAGGATAGAATAAAGGGGCGGATGAACATCCCTGTGACGAGAAAATGCTCACTTATTCAGAACCCTGTTGCGAATCTGCAGGGGGAGGGTATAATCTCGCCTTTGCTACCACACCACCGAATCCGTGGAATGACTGGATTGGTCAATGGACGATATGCCTCTCCCCGTGCACGTCTTACGTTATACGCTTCACGTGTTTAACGTTAAGAACGAGCCGGATATAAGCCGCTTTACCCGTTCAATTATCGGTCGAGTTACCCACTTAATCCTACCCGATTGGCAAACGCTGCAACCCTATTTTATTGCCGCTGGCCTGTTGATTGGGGCATTAATGATCAGCCTGATGGCCTTGCTGGCACTCCGTCGCCGCCTGCAGCAACGTACAGCGGCGCTGCGTCACAGCGAGGCGCGCTATCGAACCTTGGTAGAAAATGCAACCGAGGGGATTATCGTTATCGTTGGCGAGGAAGGGCGCATTGTCTTCGCCAACCCTATGGCGGCGGAGATTCTGGGGCAACCTTTGGTCACGCTTGAGGGTCTATCAGTCGCTACCTTGATTCATCCGGAAGATCGGGATCAAACTATGATGCGTTACGCGGCACGACTGCGCGGGGAGAATATACCTTCCCGCTACACCCTGCGTGTCATCACAGCGCGGGGTAGCACTCGCTGGCTGTTGCTCCACGCTGAGCGCATCATCTGGGAAGAGCAACCTGCCATCTTGGTGATGTTTTCAGACATCACCGAACGTCAGGAAGCCGAAATTTATGTTAACGAAAAACTACGTCAGATGGCTGCCCTACGGGCTATTGACACCGCGATTATCAGCCATACCGAAATGACGGCCGTCCTGACCACTATTCTTCAGGAAGCACGCAACACCATTCCCATGGATGCGGCGGCACTATGGCTCTTGGATTCGGATCATCGCGCTCTAAGTTTAGCCGCGGCAGAGGGTTTTCGATCCCCTCAGCCCTCACTTCGGCGCTCGCTGGATCATGACCCATGTGCCCGTGAAGTGATTACCACCCGCACCCCGGTTCAACATCTAAATTTTGGTACCTTCTCAGTCCCCCCTGAGATTCAGGAACAATGCCGGTTAGAGGGTTTCCAAGCCTATCTGGCGGCCCCACTGGTCGCCCATGGCGAAATTTACGGCCTCTTTGAACTGTTTTATCGTTCACCTTTAGAGAATCCTCCGGATTGGCTATCCTTTTTTGAGAATCTGAGCACCCAAACCGCTGTGGCCGTGGAACATGTGCGTCTATTTCAAGCACTTCAAGACGCTAACCGACGCCTCACCCAGGCCTATGAAGCCACCATCGAGGGCTGGGCCGCCGCGCTGGAACTACGGGATGGCAGTTTGAGCGGGCACTCACGCCGTGTTGCCGAGTGGAGCGTGGCCCTGGCAAAAACCCTTGGGCTAGAAGAGGAAAGCCTAACTCATATCTGGTATGGGGCACTGCTACATGACATTGGTAAAATGGGCATTCCAGATGCCATTTTGCAAAAAGAGGACGACCTCTCGCCTGAAGAATGGGCGCTCATGAAACGTCACCCAGAATACGCACTGCGCTTTCTGGAGTCCATCGAATTTCTTAAGCCGGCATTGGATATTCCCTATTACCATCACGAGCGTTGGGATGGAAGTGGTTACCCTAAAGGCTTGCGTGGGGAGCAAATTCCCCTTGCCGCGCGTATCTTTGCCGTGGTGGATGTTTGGGACGCCCTACGCACACCTCGCGTCTACCGCCCTGCTTGGGATGACCACACTATCGCCGAATATCTGCGGCGCGAAAGCGGGCGCCTCTTCGACCCTTACGTAGTAAGCAAGTTCCTCTCCCTGCTGGAAGACCAAGGGCTTATCACACGTTAGGTATGGTTAGGAAGGGTCTTATCTGGTATCTGCCATTTCGGGTGGTGCAAGGGATCCTCTTTCTAGGATGGTTTGGGCTATTAATGGCATGTCAACCTAGTCTTCCCCCGCCTTTGTCCGAAACACCCCCCACCGCCATACCCACCCTCACCGACACTCAGCCTTCCCCACTACCGACGCCATCCCCTGCCCCGCACATATCAACTCCAATAAGGACACCTACGCTTTGCCCTGAGGGAAAAGTTGAACTGTACACCCTCGACTCTACTCCCATCGGTAAACCCCTGCGCTTTCGCATCTATTTTCCACCCTGTTATAACCCACAAGCCGAGTCCAAGTATCCTGTGCTTTATTTGCTTCACGGTCAAGGTAGTGATGAAACCCTCTGGATGGATTTGGGGCTTCCTCAACTTGCCGACCGGCTGATGAGCGAGGGACAAATTCCACCTTTCTTAATCGTTATGCCCTATGAGGAATATGCCCTCCGTGATCCCCGAGAATCGGTCTTCGGTCAAACGATCGTTGAAAACCTCATTCCCTGGGTAGAAAGTCATTTTGCCGTCTGTCCCGCCCGTGGATGCCGCGCCTTGGGCGGTATCTCCCGCGGGGGTGGATGGGCGCTTCATCTTTTCATTCAATATCCGAACCTGTTTATCGCCGTCGGCGTCCATAGCCCTGCGCCTTTCTGGGGCGACGATTTACGCCTCTACTACCGCACCGCCGAAAATCCTCCCGAGCAATGGCCGAACCTTTACCTCGATAGCGGTGAGCGCGACCGCTATCTCAAACCCGCTCAGGCGTTTGTCAATCGCTTGGGCGAACTCGGCATACCCCATGAATGGCATCTCAATTCGGGGGAACATAACAGCGCATACTGGCAAAACCATCTCGAGGATTATCTGAGATGGTACGCGGCTCAGTGGCGGATTCCTGCTCCCTAGCCATGCTACCCAGGGCTCAAAAGCGACATTAAGGTTGTGCTATAATCTCCCCTTAGCAAGTCTTTTTAAGGAAACTGAGGGCATATGTTCAAGAATCTAATTCGTGTGCTAAGTGGCGATCCAACTCGGCGAGAACTCACTCGTCTCACTCGCCTGGTGGAACGCATTAACGAACTGGAAAAAACGTTTGAATCGTATAGTGACGACGCCCTGCGCGACCAAACCGAGGTGTTCCGCCGCCGATTGCGCGAAGCCACCTCCGGCATAGAGGATGAACAGGAACGTTATCAGGCCGAGCAGGTCGCACTGAACGAGATCCTGCCTGAAGCCTTTGCGGTGGTCCGTGAGGCTTCCAAGCGTACGCTGGGGTTGCGCCATTACGACGTGCAACTTATGGGTGGCATCGTCCTGCATGAGGGCAAAATTGCCGAGATGCGCACCGGCGAGGGCAAAACGCTGGTGGCCACCCTGCCGCTCTATCTCAACGCACTCACCGGGCGGGGCGTACACCTCGTTACCGTCAATGATTACCTGGCCCGGCGTGACGCGCGCTGGATGGCACCCATTTACGATTTGCTCGGGCTCAAAGTGGGCGTCTTGCAAATGGCTGCCCGCACCGAGAACGGCAAGAAAGCCTTCATTGTAGATCTGGAAAAATCCTCCCCCTTTGAGGATCAGCACCAGTTGCGCATGGTAGACCGCGCTGAAGCCTATCGTGCCGATATCGTTTACGGCACCAACAGCGAGTTCGGGTTTGACTACCTGCGCGATAATCTCGCCATGCGCCTAGAAGACCGAGTGCAGCGGGGGCATTACTACGCCATTGTAGATGAAGTGGACAATATCCTCATAGACGAAGCCCGCACCCCGTTGATCATTTCTGGCCCTGCGGCTGAAGAAACGGAATGGTATGTACGCATGGCGCAAGTGGTGCGCCAATTGCGTGAAGAGGATTACGAAATCAACGAACGTGACCGCACCGTCACCCTGACCGAAGTCGGTAAAGCCCATGTGGAAGCCCTCTTGGATATGGCATTGGGCGATCCTGACCGGCCTGAGGACGTCACCCCAGAGCAAGCCCGTATCATGGGCTATCTGGAACAAGCCCTTAAAGCGCAATTCCTCTTCAAGCGCAACAAGGATTACATCGTCCAGGGCGGTAAGGTCATCATCGTGGATGAATTCACCGGTCGCCTGATGCCCGGGCGGCGCTGGTCCGAAGGTCTGCACCAAGCGGTTGAAGCCAAAGAGGGCGTTCGGGTCGAGCCCGAAAACGTCACCTACGCCACCATTACGATCCAGAACTACTTCCGCATGTACCAGAAACTGGCCGGCATGAGCGGCACGGCGGTTACCGAAGCCGAAGAGTTCAGCAAAATCTACAAATTAGAGGTCGTGCCCATCCCGACCAATCTGGAATACCTGGCCATGCAGCCCGACTCGCCGCTGGTGGAAGTTACCGCCAAGGACGAGGACGGTTATAAATTCACGTATTATGCGCGCCGTGATGATCCGCTCAAGCACCCCGTCTATTGGAAGCGCAAGGACTACCCCGATGTGGTCTACCGCACCGAGGAAGCCAAACTACGCGCCATCACCTTGGAAATCCTGCGTTACCATGTCTTGGGGCGTCCCCTTCTGGTCGGTACGACCTCGGTTGAGCATTCCGAGCGACTTTCACAGCGCCTGCAGCCTGAACTATTGCGTCGTCTGATGCAGGTTCTGCTGGTGCGCCAGGCCTGGCTGGAAAAACACAACCGTCAAGAAAGCGAAACGGCAATCCCGGAATTGCAATTCCTCAATAAGCCTCTACCGGAACTTAACGTTGGAGAGTTGCGTCAGTTTGCGCGCAGTGTGGGAATCACGTCGCTCAACCCCGAGGATGCAGGCAACTTGGAACGCCTGGTAGCGTTGTTAGGTGTACGCGACGAGGACCGCCCGCGCCTGATCCGCGTCTTGCAGGGGGGCATCCCCCATCAGGTGCTTAACGCGCGCAAACACGATGAGGAATCGCAGATCATCGCGCGTGCCGGTGCTTACGGTGCAGTGACCATCGCTACCAATATGGCCGGTCGCGGCGTGGACATCAAACTGGGTGGTGAACTGCGTGAAGAAGTGATTCGTGACGTCGTGCGTGTCTTGCGCCGCAACGGCTTTGCCAACGCGTATGAGATGAGCAACGAGGAACGGCGGCAGGCTTTACAAGGGTTACGCGAAGAACACTACGGCATTTACGCCGAAGCCGTCCACGCTTTCCTGAAATACATGGACGAGATGGAAAAAGTCCGTGCTCTGGGCGGCCTACATGTTATCGGTTCAGAGCGTCATGAGGCACGCCGCATTGACAATCAGTTGCGCGGGCGTGCGGCGCGTCAGGGCGACCCCGGTTCTTCGCGCTTCTACCTCTCGCTGGAAGATGACCTGATGCGCCTCTTCGGCGGCGAACAGGTTGAGTCTATGTTGCGCCGTTTCAATTTTGACGAAAGTCTGCCCATTGAGCACGGTCTGGTCTCGCGCATTGTCGAGCAGTCACAAACCCGGGTTGAGGGGATGAACTTTGACGTGCGCAAGCACCTGTTGGAATATGACGACGTGCTGAACCTGCAACGCAAGCGCATCTATGCCCAGCGCGATCGCGTCTTCACCAAGGAAGATCTGAGTGAAGACGTCACCGAGATGCTGCGCAGTGAGATCCAGGCCCGCGTCCCCGCCGCCTTGCGCGATGCTGAAGGCCCTTGGCGCTTACTGGCTTATCTTGAAGAGATTCAGCCCCCGATTGATGCCAACGGCCTCTATCACCCCTCATATACTTTGCGCCTCGTGCTGAACGAACTGCGCCAACGCTTGCCTGAAGGCAGTGTTAGCCGCGAACGGTTGATCGCCGCACTGCTAGAGATTGCCCAGCAGGCCTTGGAAGCCGAGCATGAGCATCTCTATCACATTGTCGAAAACCTGCTGGAACGGGCTGAGGAAACGTTTGAGGCACAATTAAATGAGCGTCTTGAATCGCTTTCCACCTTCTTTGAGGGTTTGGAAGATCGTCTGGCCGAGAGTGAAACCCCACTTCGCCCACAGGCTTTGCTGGAAGAATTGCAATCTCTGGTGCGCACACCGCTACGCTTAAATCCCGAGCAACAGCGCCGCCTGGTCGCCGGGGAAGACGGACGCGAAGACCTCGAGACCGCGCTGCGCGAACAGATTGAAACGCACCTTCAAAGTACCGCACTCAATCGCCTGCTAGGGGCACTGCAACAACGGGTAGAGAACTGGAGTTTGCGCCCAGCGGACGTGTTGGGGCTTACCTGGGAGGATATTCGACGCCGCGTGCTGGAAGCCCTGGAAACGGCATTTGATCTGCGCCTGAACCAACTCATCGGCGAGGAAGGGCAAATCCGACGCGACCTGACCACGGCTCTTGAGAAAGCCAACGGCAACCTTCTGATTGATGAACGAGGGTTAATAGGGTTGCTGCTTCTGATGATGCAGGGCACACGTCTGGCGTTTGATCGCCGTACCCATCGCCGCGGGCAAATGCGCTACCTGCGCCTTACTTACATTTACTATGCCGCACGGTTGTTAGCCGACCAATCCCCTCAGGCACTCACCGCTGACATCTTGGACCATCTTGAAACGGCCCAAGAGGTATTACGCCGTATCTACGGACGATTTGAATTCAATCGCCTGGCTCAAACTCAGACCACAGTAGGCCAGTTACACCCCCGCATCTTGGAACGCCTGAGTGCCGAGTACGGTGAGGATTACGTCGAAGCACTGCGCAGTCAACCCTTGGAAGCGTTGGAAGAGGCCGATCGCGAAAACATCATCGAGATCCTGGGTTGGCGCTTGCAAAACGAGATCTATCGCGATCTTTTGCTCGGCGTTATCTCGCAAATGTGGGTGGACTACTTGACACGCATCGAAGCGCTGCGCGTCTCAATCGGCTTGGAAGCCTATGCCCAGCGCGACCCACTCGTGCAGTACAAGAGCCGTGCCTCTGAAATGTTTGAGGAACTCTTGAGCGAAATCCGGGCCGGTGTGGTGACGCGCATGTTCACCGCCCAACCCACCCGCAGTATGACCGCCACCACAGAGCGTGAACGGGCAGAAGCCGCACCCATCGCCTCAGCGCCGGCATCAGCGAACCAAAGCGAGTCGGCCCCCGCGCGTAAGAAACGGCGCCGTCACTAATCTCTTTGAATCTGAGCGGCGAGGGTTGCCAATCACGTTATTCACCTTTATAATGAGAACAATCTTTTCAGGCGGAGTATTTGAATCGTATGGACTACCATGAGACCTCATCGGAGCAGGGGGTATCCCCCGAGAACCATGCCAGTGAAAACAACAATATGGCTTCCCTTTTGGAACAGAGTTTGGGAATTGACTTTCCCAAGCGGGGCGAAATTCGCGAAGGCGTAATTGCCAGCATCAACCCAGAGCAGAAGCAGATTCTGGTCAGCGTGGGCACAAAGTCCGAGGGCGTGATTAGTGGACGTGAGTTCGAACAAATCCCCCACGACGAACTGGCGCGCCTTGAAGTCGGTCAACGCATTCCCGTGTATGTCCTCGATCCAGAAGACCAGAATGGGAACGTGGTGCTTTCCTACACACGCGCCCGCGATGAAGTCGCCTGGCGCGAGGTGGAAGAACTGCTCCGCTCTAAGAAACCGGTGCACTCTAAGATTGTAGGCTACAATAAAGGTGGTCTGATCGTGCCTGTGAGCGGTCTGCGCGGCTTCTTGCCGGCCTCTCAAGTCAGCCTTTCTCGCCGCGCTATGGCCTCCGGTGATACCCCTGAGGAACGCTGGGGCAAGATGATCGGGCAGGAAATTGATGTGGTGGTGATTGAGGTAGATCGGGAACGCCGCCGCCTGATCGTCTCAGAACGCGCCGCCAGCACCGAAACCCGCGAGTCCATCAAGGAACGCGTGATCGAAGAATTGCAGGAAGGGCAGGTCGTCACCGGCCGGGTCACCAGCCTGGCCGATTTTGGCGCTTTTGTCAACATCAGCGGTGCTGATGGCTTGGTACACCTCTCCGAAATCTCGTGGGAAAAGATTAACCATCCGAGTGAGGTGCTCAAAGTTGGGGATGAGGTTCAAGTCAAGGTCATTTCTATTGACCGCGAAAAGAAGCGCATCGGCCTTTCGATCCGCCAACTCCAAGAGGATCCCTGGTTACAGCGGGTCTCAAAGTACAAAGTGGGTCAACTGGTCGAAGCAAAAATCACCCGCCTGACAAAGTTCGGTGCCTTTGCGCAAATTGAAGGTCAGGAAGACCTGGAAGGCCTGATCCATATCTCCGAATTAAGCGAGAAACGCGTGGAGCACCCCAAAGAGGTGCTGAAAGAAGGCGAAATTGTCACCTTGCGCATTATCCGCATTGACCCTGAAAATCACCGGATAGGGTTGAGCCTACGGCGAGTGGATTCGATGGCATATGCGGATATTGATTGGTCTGCTTTAGAAGAAGTGATCGAAGAGGTAGATACCTCAAGCGAAGAAGACGAGTCATCATCAACCGGTGAGTCCACGGCAGCCTGAACGATAACGCCAAAATGGGGGAGCGCACACGTTTTGTGTGCGCTCCTTGCATCCAGGCTTCTCCCCATGACATTGATCATTGACGGTCATCAAGATATTGCCTATAACGCCTTGACGTTTGGGCGGGATATCCGCCGCTCTGCCCTGGAAACCCGCCAGCGCGAAGCCAATACCTGGATTCCTACCGTAACCGGCGAAACGTTATTAGGCTGGCCGGAATATCAACAGGCTCAGGTAGGGCTGATTTTTGCCACCATTTTCCTCACCCCGGCGCGCTACAAGGCCGGGGACTGGGAAAACCAAGCCTACACGACCCCCGAAGAGGGACGCCGTCTGGCACGGGCCCAACTAGCGTGGTACCGCGATTTATTCGAACGCGAACCTGATCTCTTCCGTCCGGTTGCAAGCCGCAGTGACCTCGAAGCCGTGTTGCGCCCCTGGCAAGCGGCGCCGGCGCGCTACCCTGACCTCACCCATCCGGTGGGTCTGATGCTCACCTTGGAGGGTATCGAGTGGATGCAGAAGCCGGACGAACTGGCGGAATGGCGTGAACATGGGGTACGCCTGGTAGGCATGGTTTGGGCTGGAGACGAACGCTGTGGGGGGATGTATTACCACGGCGGATTAAGCCGCGAGGGTCAGCGCTGGCTGGCAGCTCTGGCAGAACTGGGCTTTATCTTGGATATCACCCATATGAGCGAAGCCGCGGCACTGACGGCACTGGAACGCTATGAGGGGATCGTGGTTGCCTCCCACAGCAATGTGCGCGCCCTGCTCTCCGAAGACCCCCATGAGCGGCATCTCTCTCTACAACAAATTCGAGAACTGATCCAACGGGACGGCCTGATCGGAGTCCTCCCCTTCAACCGCTACCTGCGTCCTGAATGGAAAAACGGCGATCCACGCGAGCAGGTGCGTTTAGAGCACTTAATCGCCCACATTGACGCCATCTGTCAAATCGCCGGAGACGCCCACCACGTCGCCTTGGGCAGTGATTTTGACGGCGGTTTTGGCTATCCCGCCGTTCCGCTCGAAATCAATACGATTGCCGATCTGCCTAAACTGGCCGCAGGTTTGTCACAACGTGGTTACACCTCTGCCGATATTGCGGCTATCTTTTACGCCAACTGGCAACGCATTCTAGAACGTGCCTTGCCGGAGTAAGACTGCCGATGAGCGAAAGCCCCCCAAATTTCCAACCCGAAACCCAAGCCGGACAAGAGCCTCCCACCAGCCCCCTGCCGTACTCACGGCGGCGGATCCGTCTGGGGTTATCCTTGACCCTGGTAGGTTTTGTGATCTTTTTAATTGGCGCGCGCCCCAGTTTGTTTGGTCTCGACCGCAGTCCGGTGATCGGCTTTGTCCAAATTGCTGTCTTCTTGATTGGGCTGGCCATTATCTGCCTGGGGGGGTATATCGCTCTAATGGCGTTATGGAAAAACCGCCAACCCAGCATCGCCGCCGATATTGGATTGCGCCTGGTGAGCACGGGCTACGTCATCGCCGTCTTCTCCGGGATGGCGGATGTCTTCGGTGCCGGCAGTCACCCCCTGCCCGGTGTCCCCTATTTTGGTCCCTGGCAGGCGCGAGGCGTGGAGTTCGGTCAGGCGATCATTGCGCTGGGCTTCCTACTGCTTATCCCATACCGACGCACCAACCCCGACCAACCTTTAACGCAAGGCGCTTGACGTTGCGCCAAATCTTGTGATATATTGACACTGTGAGGTGCAAGGCATGCATCCTTTACATGCAGAAAAAGAAACAACCAACTCCGACTTAAACGGGGCAGATGCTCCGAAATCCTCCGACCCAATAAAACATTTTCCCGATTGGTGGGATCACCTGACCCGCATGGGGTTAGGTGAGATAACGTTGCGCGTCGCCTCAGGATTGGCTTCGCTGGTTCTAATCCTCATTGTAGTCGCGGTGATGGGGAATTTATCCCCCCAGAGCACACCTTTGGCAGCAGGGGGTGCGGCACAAGCGGCGGCGCTCCCCACCGCTACACCCACGATAGCCATCCCTGCCTTTACCCTCCCCGATACCGAGGTTGCCATCAACGGTGTGGTGCGTCGTGCCCAACTAAAGACCATCCTCCCCAGCCGTCCGCGCTTTGAGATTACACAGTATGAGGTGCAAAAGGGCGATACCATCTTCGGGATCGCCGAGAAGTTCGGCCTCAAACCCGAGACCATTTTGTGGGGCAATTATGATATCCTCTACGATAACCCTCACTTTTTACAGCCCGGCCAGGTACTCAATATCCTTCCCACGGATGGCCTGCTTTACACCTGGCATGAAGGCGACAGCCTCAAGAAAGTGGCCGAGTTCTTCAAAGTCAAACCCGAAGATATCATCAACTGGCCGGGCAACCACCTCGATCCGGCCTCACTAGGCGATCTCTCCCACCCCAACATCGAGGCTGGCACAAAGATCTTCGTCCCCGGTGGGCGGCGCGAGTTCGTCACCTGGAGCGCACCGCGTATCACCCGCCAGAACCCCGGCGTGGCCAAGATCATGGGCCCGGGTGCCTGTGGAGTCATCACCGAAGGCGCAGTGGGCACGGGTTCCTTCATCTGGCCGACTCCCTCCAAATGGATCTCAGGTTACGATTACTCCCCTTCGACCAACCATTACGGCATTGATATTGGCGGCGCCATTGGGGTTGCCATTTATGCCGCCGACAACGGTGTGATTGTCTATGCCGGTTGGAACGACTGGGGTTACGGCAACGTCATCGTGATTGACCACGGCAACGGGTGGCAAACCCTTTACGCCCACCTCAGCCAAATCAACGTCGTGTGTGGGCAAAGCGTTTATCAGGGTGACCTGATCGGCCTCATGGGCAGCACCGGGCGTTCCAGCGGGCCACACCTGCACTTTGAAATGCGCCACGATGTTTACGGCAAAGTCAACCCCCACGACTTCCTGCCCTAAACCGCTTCGCCCAATCTAGGAGGAGAAGCCGTCAGGCGCCTGGGTCCTGAAACCCACGGCGCCTGACCGGTTAATCACCCACTCACAATGGACCAACGCTCAACGCCCTTCAGCAATATCCTCTTGGGCACGGGCGATGAAGGCATCCAAGGACATTGGGCCGGGATTCTCGCCATTACGTAGGCGTAATGCCACTTTCCCTTCTGCGGCTTCTTTGTCGCCCACAACCAGCATATACGGGATCTTCTGTAACTGTGCATCGCGAATCTTGGCGTTCATCCGCTCAGGGCGTTCATCCACCTCCACGCGCAGTCCTTGGGCGCGCAGTTTTGCGGCCACCTCGTGGGCATAATCCAAATGGCGGTCCGCAATCGGGATGAGCACGGCCTGCACCGGCGCCAGCCAGACCGGAAAGGCGCCGGCGTAGTGCTCAATCAGCACGCCCATGAACCGCTCCATTGACCCTAACAGCGCGCGATGGATCATAAACGGACGATGCGGTTGCCCATCCTCACCGATATATTCCAGTTCAAAGCGTTCGGGCAGGTTAAAGTCGAATTGGATGGTGCTTAACTGCCATTCGCGCCCCAGGGCATCAATCATTTTCAGGTCAATCTTCGGTCCATAGAATGCCGCACCGCCTTCGTCAATGTCATAATCAATACCGGCGCGCTCCAGTGCCTGGCGCAGGGCCTCGGTAGCCTTTTCCCAATCCTCAACCCGCCCGGCAAACTTTTCAGGGTCGCGAGTAGAAAGATAGGCATGGAAATTGGTTATCCCGAAACGGCGCAAGATTTGCAAACAGAACTGCAAGGTGTTGTCAATCTCTTGCGGCATCTGATCGGGACGGCAGAAGATGTGCGCATCATCTTGGGTAAAACCGCGCACCCGCAACAGGCCATGCAGAACCCCACTCCGCTCATAGCGATAAACCGTGCCCCATTCCGCCATACGGATCGGCAACTCGCGGTAACTGCGAATCTGGCTCTTGTAAATCATGATGTGGAAGGGGCAGTTCATGGGTTTGAGAAGGTATTCCTCGTTTTCCACCTGCATCGCCGGGTACATGTTTTCGCGATACCAATGCAGGTGACCACTGGTTTCCCAGAGCGTGCTGCGCCCAATATGGGGCGTATAAACCGGCACATAGCCGTGTTTGAGATGCTCTTCTTTACAGTACTGCTCCGCCAAATGGCGAATCATCCCGCCTTTGGGATGCCAAAGGATCAGACCCGCTCCGACCTCCGGGTTGATGCTAAAGAGATCCAGGTCCTTACCCAGTTTACGGTGATCGCGCTTCTTGGCTTCTTCCAGCTTCCACAAGTAATGTTGAAGTTGCTCCGGGGTCTCCCAGGCGGTACCGTAGATACGCTGAAGCATTGGGCGACGTTCGTCGCCGCGCCAATAGGCCCCGGCCACGTTGAGCAACTTGATCGCATCGGGGTTAATCTGCCCGGTGCGTTCAACGTGTGGCCCGCGGCACAAATCTACGAATTTATCATGGGCATAGATGGAAATCTCGGGTTTCTCGGTGAGCGGATTGCCATCCTCGTCCATCCCGCCGGCTTCTAACCCATCAATCAATTCCAATTTATAGGGCTGATCGCGGAAGATCTGGCGCGCCTCCTCGGCCGTGACTACCCTTTTGACGAAGGGATAATCCCCTTTGATGATCTCACGCATGCGCTGTTCAATCTTCTCCAAATCTTCCGGGGTTAGCGGACGGGGGAGATCAAAATCATAATAAAACCCGTCCTCGATGGGCGGCCCAATGGCAATTTTGCCGTTCGGGAACATTTCCAACACGGCTTGAGCCATAATATGCGCCGCCGAATGACGAATGCGGTAAAGCCATGAGTCTTCGTAGCGTTCCTTTTGTTTTTCCTGCGGCATGATCAACCTCCTTTTTACCTGTACACCTCTCTAAAATAACGAAGAACGCCTGCCCGTTCTGGGGCAAGCGTTCGGCGCTCGCGGTTCCACCCAGATTAGCCGGTACTACCACCGACCATCTCATTGCGACCGATAACGGGGTCAGCCGTTTACCTTACTAGGGTATAATGCCCGTTCAGGCTTCCGCTCGCAGGGGGTTTTCGCCGCCGCCTGTCCGCAGGGCACTCTCAGCCCTTGATGCCCTTTCTCTGTCGGCACGCACTACGGCTACTCGTCCTGGTCAGCGCGTTTAAGGTATTGGATGGTTTTCATTATAGTCGTGAAAGAACAGAATGGCAAGAGCAATATCGCCTAATCACCCTCGCTTAAACACAAAACGCTGTACTACACCCCCGGTTTCTTTATGGTAAACTATGCGCTGGATACATATGGGGTGGCCGTGAGCCACATAAAGAGGAGTGTCAATTTACAATTATGCGTTGGGTGCGCGACTATAAACCTCAACCACAAGTGCAAGGATGGTACCGTCAAGCCCTCTGGATCACCCTAGGGGGTAATATTTTTCTGGTAAGCATAAAGGCACTGGCGGCATATCTTTCGGGCAGCGTAGCGCTGTATGCCGATGCGGCAAATTCTGCCTCGGATGTGGTTTATTCACTGCTGATGGTCTTCGGTTTGTGGATGGCTCAGCGCCCACCCGACCTCACCCACCCCCAAGGCCACAGTCGGTTCGAGCCACTGGTTGGGCTGATGGTTACCCTCTCGATGACCTTTGCCGGGTTTGAAGCCGCGCGCGCCTCATTGCAGCGCTTTTTGGTTGGCGGTTTGGCGATTGAACCCGGTTTGCCCACCCTGGTCTTGCTCTTCAGTGCCGGGGTCAAAGCCGGGATGTATCTGGCCATCACCCGCCTGGCGGTCAAACTGCACAGCCCCACCCTGCGCACCACGGCTCAAGATAATCTCAGCGATGTCCTGACCTCAATCGCAGCCTTCATCGGTGCTGCGGGTTCCAAGTTCGTCCACCCCTTGCTTGACCCCATCGCCGGTTTTCTGGTAGCCCTGTGGATCTTTCGCGCCGCCTTTCGAGCCGGGCGCGAGAATCTGAACTATTTGACCGGTGCCGGCGCCTCTGAAGAACTGCGACAAAAGATCGTTGAAGCCGCCCAATCGGTGCCGGGCGTCTTGCGCGTTCATCACCTGATGACCGATTACGCCGGCCCGCGCCTGGTTGCCGACCTGCACATCAATGTGGATGGCTCCACTCCCTTGGTCGAGACCCACCGCATCTGTGATGAAGTTATCGCGCGCGTCGAGTCCATCCCCGAAGTTGACCGCGCCTACGTCCACATCGAGCCTGATGATTGGGTGGACTGAATAAGTCATTCCCATGCGCCTTACCCGCCTCTTCCCTCCCACCCTCCGCGAGCCACCAACGAACTGCCCCTCCCCCGGCCTGGCTTGGTTGATCCGTGCCGGTTATCTTCGCCTCTCAGAGTCGGGATGGATACACCTTCCCTTGGGCCAACGTGTTCTGGAGCAGGTGAAACGCATTCTCGAATCCGAGATGAGCCACCTGGAAGCCCAGCGGATTGGTATGCCTCTATCTTCGGGCACCGACTCCCACACGCCTTGGGATGCGTTGGACTATACCTGGGATTTACCTGAACCTGCATCTCCGCTGGCGGCCACCCAACTTGAGATTATCCAAAATCTGGCGCAACGCGATCTTCAAACCTATCGTCAACTGCCTTGCCTGCTCTATCACATTTCCCCACTGGCAACCGCACCGTGGGAACGTTTGGCTCCTCTTCACCTCAACTCAAGTGTGGTGCTGGAAGCCTTTGCGTTGATTAGCGCGCCCGCCGCGCAGGAAGGTTCTCAGCGGCGTTTTCTCCAAGCCGCGGGAAACACCTTTCAGCGATTAGGGTTGACGGTGCGCCTTGCGCGCGCCGGCTTGACTGATGCGCTTTCCGCTCAGATATTGTGGCTACCGCACCCCCAAGGCGACTTATCCATCTTGCATTGTTCCCAATGCACCTACGCCGCTTTAGAAGCCTTTGCCACCTTCAAAAAGCCCGAGCCATCTCCCGAAACCCCTCTCCCCATAGAACGCGTTTCCACCCCGGGGGTGCAAACCATCCGCGATCTCGCCGCCTTCCTTGAACTCCCGGCCTCACGGCTGGCCAAAGCCGTCTTTTACCTGGCCCGATGGGAAAATGAAGACACCGAGCACCTGGTCTTGGCGTTAGTGCGCGGTGACCGCACCCTCAGCGAAGCCAAACTTGCCCACGCGCTTGGCGCGCGCTATCTGCGGCCTGCTCCCCCCGAAGCGATCACGGCAGTTGGAGCGGTGCCCGGATACGCCTCACCCATCGGACTGAAACCGGGGGTAAAAGTTATCGTAGATGATTTGATTCCGCTTTCTCCCAATCTCGTGGCCGGCGCTAACCAACCCGATGTCCACTTGCGCCACGTTAATTTCGGGCGCGATTTCAGCGCTGATTTGGTCACCGATTTGACTCTAGCCGAACCGGACGATCCCTGCCCCCAATGCGGTGCCCCGTTAGCCAAAGCAAACAGCCTGCCGTTAGCCTTTTTGGCAGTGCTTGGAACGTTAGAAGGGACAGCCTTCTTGGATGAAAACGGTCAAAGCCGACCTCTCCACATGGCTTATTTTCGCCTCAGTTTGGATGCCGCTCTGCTAGCACTGGCCGAGCACTACCATGACGACCACGGCCTAACCTGGCCGGTTTCACTTGCCCCCTATGCCGTTCATCTCGTGGCTTTGGGAGGACGCAAAGCCCCACAGGTAAGCGAGGAAGCCGAACGTTTATATGGGCTGCTCCAAGCCGCCGGGATCAGCGTCCTCTACGATGACCGCGATGCCAGCCCGGGGGTCAAATTCAACGATGCCGACTTGATTGGGCTGCCGTTACGCCTCACCCTCAGCCCGCGCACGCTGGAAACGGCCGCCGTAGAGGTCAAATGGCGCCACAGCGGCGATGCTCAAATCATCCCTTTGGCCGAGGTAATCCCTCAGATAACGCGCTGGTTCTCAGAGCAGAGCCTTCTTCCCCTGCGCCGCGAACACATCATCTAACCCCAAGGGGCTCACCTCCCAGCAAATCGGCCAGCGTTAACGGCTGATCAGGGTGGCGGATCGCCAGAACGTGCGCCGGCGACCAACGTACCGCCAATGCCAGCAGGGAAGGCCGCAAAACCACCACGCCCAAGCGGTATGCACGTGAAGCAATGGCGGAAAGAGCGGTGATCCAGCCTTGCTTACGTTCAAGTTCGAGCGGGCCAATTTCATCCACGACCAAGAAGTCACACGGGACAGCGGTTTCAAATACCGTGTTCCCCCAGCACAGCGTTTCAGGATCGAAACGCCATTCCTGGGTGTGAATGACCGCGCTGTTCTCCCCCGTGACCCGCCACGCCAAACGCCGGCGCTCATTGCTGCGCACATCTACCGCATCTATCGCCACCTTCTGCCCACCTTGATAGACACCAGGGCTGAATATTCCGGCTACATCCCAGCCTCGACCTTGGGCTTCGGCGACCAAACGCTGACAGATTGCGGTTTTTCCCACGCCAATAGACCCGGTGAGAATCCACAAGCGTGAGACAGGTGACCTCATCGGCTCACTCCCACGTCACATAGCGATGCCCATTGAACGCCCACACCCGCAAGGGGACGTTATAGGTCTCGCTCAGAGCCTCGGCCGTCCACAGCACATCCAAAGGCCCACTACGTAAGACCCGCCCCTCGCGCATCAGGATAACGTGCTGCGCCAGGGCAGAAACCACCTCCGGCTCATGCGAGGTCATGAGAATGGTAACCCCGGCACTGACCAGGCTTCTAAGACACTCTACCAAGCGCTTTTTATTGGCCAGGTCAAGATGCGAGGTAGGCTCATCCAAGAGCAAGAGTCGCGGCTGTTGTGCCAGTGCCCGCGCCACCAGCAACAATTGGTACTCTCCCCCGCTCAAAGCCTGCACCGAACGGCGCGACAGATGGTGCAACCCGACCCGCTCCAAGGCCTCCCAGGCCATAGCGACATCAGATGCGGTAGGCATCTGCAAAGGCAATAGATAAGGGGCACGTCCTAACAGCACATATTCCAGCAGAGAATAGGCAAAGGGATTGGCCTCTCGCTGGGGTACCAACGCCACCATCCGCCCGATTTCTTGCCGCGTGTACGCCCCCAGGGGACGACCCTCTAACCAAACCTGCCCCCGTGTCGGAACATAACGCCCATAGGCCAAGCGCAACAAAGTGGTCTTCCCCGCGCCATTGGGGCCGAGAATAGCGGTGACTGCCCCACGGGGCACCTCCAAGGTTAACCCTTGAAGCGCTTCGTGTGACGTTTCGGGATAACGGAAAGTGACATCCTCAAAACGGAGAATAGACATCATTATGCTCACACCTTGACTGCAGGCCGAGTCATGAGCAGCAAGAACCCCACGGCGCCCAACAGCGAGGTCAATACGCCCAGAGGAATTTCACCCGCACTCAGGACACGGGCTAAATCATCACACAGTACGACAAACGTACCCCCTAAAAGTAACGCGGTCGGTACGGCATAGCGCGCGTCGGCGCCGCTCAATCGCCGCGCCAGTTGCGGCACCAATAGCCCCACCCAGCCGATCAGCCCACCGATTGAAATCGAGGCCGCCGTCACCATCACTGCCGCCAACAGAACCAACAGCCGCTCACGATGCACGGCTACCCCTAACGAGAAAGCCACTTCATCTTCCAAAGCCAATAGATTCAGGCGCCACCGCATCAGGATCAGAATGACCAAACCTAATACCATCAGGGGCAGTGCCGCCAGCAACGGTTTCCAAGTTACGCCGGCCAGCCCACCTAAGAGCCAAAAAGTGATTTCCGGCAATTGGCGCAGGGGGTCGGCCAGATATTTGATCAGCCCCACCCCGGAGGCAAAGAGCGCCGAAACGGCGATTCCCGAGAGCAGCAGACGCAACACCCAACCACCATAACGCACCCGCCGCGCCAGCAAATACGAAAGCGCCAAACCACCCAAACCAAAAAACACCGCACTGGCCTGAACCCGCCAGGCAGCACCACCGAAAAGGATGATGCTCAATACGGCTCCAAACGCCGCCGCTTGAGAAACTCCCAGAAACCCCGGCTCGACCAGGGGGTTGCTGAACACCATTTGAAGCACCAAGCCGGCCCCGGCCAGGCTCATCCCTATCATGACTGCCGCCAGCAAGCGCGGCAGGCGTAGGTTGAGGATCAACCGCTGTGCCAGCGGGTCTTCCAGGATTTGCGCCGGCGTCAAAAAGCCCACCTGGGGGTAGCGCCCCAGAAAGAGCGACACCCCCAGCACGACTACCAGAAGCGCTCCTAACACCAACAGGCGCCGGTGAGCGCGTGCCCGGTATTGCAACCAGAGCGGGGCACGCGCCATCAGATCCAAGGGCTGCGCGGACGAGGTCAAATTCACCTCAAATCCCCTTTCAGGAGCGGCAACAGGCGGGCGTCAAATATCTTGGCATCCATACCGTACAACTGCTCAAAGAAGGCGCGGACTTCCTTCACCATATCCAATCCGGGGTAAGCCTCAGGATGCAAACGCCAGGCCAACCAGCGCAACCCCAATACCCAGCGCACATCCGGTTGATCCCAGGAATAAAAATCCTTGGGAAACGCATACAAACGTCCATCTCTCACGGCTCGCATCGCCTGCCACTGCGGATCTGCCTTCAAGCGTGCCGCCACCTCATCCGGATTAGCCGTGTAAGCAATGATGGCAATCACATCCGCATCCCACGCCGCGACTTGCTCCAAATTCACTTTAGTCCAACCGCTTCCCAATTCAATGTCCGTCCAAACCGGGCGCCCTCCTGCCAATTCGGTCATGATCGTTTGCATCCAAGCCTTGGGGGCAACATTGAACGCCACCTGACCATCGCGATCAGAATAATAGAGCAACAGCGTGCGCGGCTTTTGCTCCGGTAAGAGTCCTTGCAGAGGCTGCGTTACATTTTGAATCTGGGTATCAAAATAACTGACCAATTCCTCTGCCCGTTGTGGGTTTTGAAAAATCTGCCCTAGGATGCGCAGGTCACGCTGATATTCCTCGGGGGTCTCCAGCGAGAGATAAACCACAGGAATGCCCAGAGTTTCCAGCGGCTTTCCCAATGACTCCGCCATATAGGTCTTCATTATCACGACATCCGGCTGAGATGCCACCACTTGCTCCGCCCCCACGTTGGTCTCAAAGACGATCTTCTTACCCAAGTTGGGATCCACCAACGTCAGAAAATCGCCCTCTGCGCCCTGACTGGTGCGTGAGAGAGCAGCCACTTTCTCTTTCGCTTCAGGGAAGAGGTAGGCCGCATCCGCTAATAAAGCCGTCGCCCGTCCGGCAATCACAACACGCTGAGGGGGCTGGGAAAAGATCACCTCACGCCCCAACGCATCGGTCACGGTGATCAACGCCTGTGTCGGACTCGGCGATAACGTTACCGTCGCCGTGGGTTCAGGCGCTATTGTCACAGCCGATGTAGGCGAAAGCGTTGGGGTAGGCGCCGAAGCGGCTGGGGTACAGGCAACAAGCAACAACGATAGTGCAAGCATCCAACTTAATGCCAAGCGCGACCTCATGAGGAACCTCCCGAGATGGAAAACATGTGATCGAACCAGTCCAACAAGGCTTCCACTTGATGCACCCGCAGTGCGCACGCCATGCGGTTATAGGGCTGATCCGCAGGAATGGCTTGAACTTGCTTCTTCAACTGCGCCAGCCCATTCACAATCTCTACCCGTTGGCGGGCCAGGAATTCAGGAATGGCTTGGGGCGCGAGGCGTTGCAAGAGATATAAGCGGGTTGGCAATTCTAGGCGGATAATCTGCACGCTGCAGCGGCTGGGGCGATATAACCACGCTTCGGCTTCAGCGCGGCCCTGTGCGGTGAGTGCAAACACCCGCCGTGGCAATCCACGTTCGGCGGTTGCCTCATGCCCCTCTACCCAACCCCGCGCTTCTAAGCGTGCCAGTGAGGCATACAACTGACTCTGACTGAGATGCCAGATATGCCCTAAATCCTGGCTAAAGACCCGATGCAATTCATACCCATGCATCGGTCGTTCCAGCAAAAGAGCCAACAGCGGATATTCAGGGGTAGGGGAACGGCGCATCCGTCTCAACTCACAAGACGATCAATACTCACTAAGTGAGTATCCTGACCAAAAGTATACTTTATCCCCTACCCCGGGTCAAGTGATGCATGTCATACAATTATGAATGCCAATCCCACTCATTCAGGCTGATTTCACCTCGTTCGCCGCATGAACCAGAGCGCGCAGAAAATTTGCCGCTGCTTCTAACGGTTGGTTCGAACTTGCCACCGCCCGGATCAGCGCGGAGCCCACGATTACCCCATCGGCCAGCGGATACAGAGCCTGCACCTGCTCAGGCGAGGCGATCCCGAATCCGACCGCCAGGGGCAACGGGGTGATCTGGCGCACGCGGCGGAGAAAACTACCCAGGTCGGGTGGCAATGAATCACGCACCCCGGTTACTCCCGTCACCGAAACCAGATAGAGAAACCCCGTCGCATCCTGCACAATTTGCGCGATACGTCCCATGCTGAGGTTAGGCGGAATCAGCGGTATTAGGGCTAGGTCATGCGCCTGACACAAGCGCCGCACCGGAATAGACTCTTCAAGTGGAAGGTCTGGGATAATCAATCCATCTATCCCAGCCCGACTGGCATCGCGGATAAAGGCTTCCAAGCCATAGGCCAGCAAGGGATTGAGGTAACTCATGAACAGGCAAGGCTGCTGCACCCCCTGTTGACGCAACTGCCTCGTCATCTCCAAGGCCGTAGGAACGCTCATTCCCTGAGCCAGGGCGATTTGACTGGCCTGCTGAATGGTCGGACCATCCGCCAGGGGATCCGAAAACGGAATCCCCAGTTCGATCAGGTCGGCGCCGGCCTGGGCTAAAGCCTCAATCACGTCTAAAGAAGTCCCCAAGGAAGGATATCCCAATGGAAAGTAAGGGATGATCGCCGGGCGGTGCAATGCTCGAGCGGCGTCAAAGGCCCTGGTAATACGCGCCTCGCCAGCGGGTAACACGCGCTGAGGGGCCAAGGACGGCATGGAGAGACGCGATCGCCGTGAAGGCTGTGGAAGGTTCGAAACATGAGCGGGCGTTTCCAGAGCCCGCGCCACACTTTCCAAATCTTTGTCCCCGCGCCCGGAGAGATTGACCAGGATGATGGCATCCGTGGGCAACTGAGGCGCCAAGCGAATGGCTTCGGCCAGTGCATGAGCCGACTCCAGCGCCGGCAAAATGCCTTCCAGGCGGGCCAGCATTTGAAAGGCTTGCAGGGCTTCATGATCCGTTGCCATGGTATAGGTAACGCGACCCTGTTCATGCAACCAGGCATGTTGCGGACCAACCGCCGGATAGTCCAACCCGGCAGAAATCGAATGCGTCCCCAAAACCTGTCCATCCTCATCTTGAAGCAGGTAGGTCAGGTTGCCGTGTAGCACCCCGGGGCGAGCGCCGGCCCCTTCGGCCAAACGTGCGGCGTGTTGCCCGCTCGCTAAACCTAGGCCGCCTGCCTCAACCCCGATCAGACGCACCGATGCATCATCAAGAAACGCGGAAAAAAGTCCAATGGCATTTGAGCCGCCCCCCACGCAGGCGATACACACATCCGGCAGGCGTCCGCACACGGCTTGTATTTGCGCCCGCGCTTCCTGACCGATGACAGCCTGGAACTCACGCACGATGTGGGGATAAGGATAGGGACCCAGCGCGGACCCAATCAAATAGTAGGTATCGTGAACGTGGGTCACCCAATCCCGAATCGCCTCATTGACCGCGTCCTTGAGCGTGCGACTACCACTCGTCACCGGACGCACCTCCGCACCGAGCAGACGCATGCGCAATACATTCGGTTGTTGACGCGCCATATCCACGTCACCCATGTAGATCACGCATTCCAACCCTAGCAGCGCACATGCGGTTGCCGTTGCCACACCATGCTGTCCGGCGCCGGTTTCGGCCACGACCCGCCGCTTTCCCATCCGTTGCGCCAAAAGGGCTTGCCCCAATGCATTATTAATCTTGTGAGCGCCCGAATGTGCCAGGTCTTCACGCTTGAGGTAGATCTGAGCACCACCCAGAGCGGCGCTTAAACGGCGTGCATAGGTTAAGGGCGTTGGGCGTCCTACATACGTTTTCAGCAGATTGTCCAAGGTGGTTTTAAATTCCGCATCCCCCAAAGCACTCGTGAACGCCTGCTCAAGTTCTTGGAGCGGCGGGATCAACGTCTCGGGCACATACTGGCCACCATAAGGGCCAAAGCGTGGTGAAAAATGACTCGTCATGGCTCACCTCGTGAATGCGAAAACGATAATGCCGCGTAGGCGTCGCGTGCCTGCCTGAGAAACGCCTCCAGGCGGGCTTTGTCCTTACAGCCGGGTGCGGTCTCCACCCCCGATGCTACATCCACCCCCCAGGGTCGAACTTGATCAATGGCCATAGCCACGTTCTCGGGGGTTAAACCACCCGCCAATAGGATCGGGGCACGTTGGGCCGCCCAAGCCGCAATTGACCAATCGGCCACTTGCCCACTCCCACCATAGACACCGGGCTTTGCCGCATCCACCAGACAAGCCGGGGGATCTGCACGGAGCGGATAGGTAAGAAAAAATGCCTCCATCTCATCCTGTGAGCGAGGGCGATAAGCCTTGAAGGCTCGCTGACCTAGGTGTCTGAGCACTTCCGGGGGTTCATCGCCGCTCAACTGCGCCAAATCCAACCGGCACTCGTCCAAAATTCGCCACACCTCATCTGCGGGCGCGTTGACGAACACACCCACCAGCGTTGCCTCAGGATAGAGGGGGCGAATGACCTCCACCAACGAACGGCAAGCCTCAGGGGAGAGATAACGAGGACTGTGAGAATAAAAATTGAACCCTAACCACCCTGCGCCAGCCGCCAAGGCGGTTAAGGCATCCTTCAACGTAGTGATTCCACAGATTTTAACCACCATGGTTACCTCCCTTCCCCGCGTAACTCGCGGAGCAGAGCAACGGGATCAGACGCCCGCACCAGGGCTTCACCGATCAAAAAAGCATCAATCCCTATTGCACACAGCCGTTGGATGTCCTCGCGGGTATGAATGCCGCTCTCGGCAATCACCCGTATCCCCGCCGGAATTAGCGGACACAATGCGAACGTTGTGTTCAGGCTAACGGAAAAATCATGTAAATTACGGTTATTAATCCCGATGAGGCGCGGCAGGCCAGCGCGCAACACCTTTTCCAAGTCTTCCGCCGTGTGAACCTCCACCAACGCCGTCATCCCTAGGGTTTGCGTCAGCGCCATCAGATCACGTAGACGTTCCTGATCGAGGTATGAGGCAATGAGCAAGATAGCATCTGCCCCCGCCGCCCGTGCTTCGTAAATTTGATAGGGATCGAAAATAAAATCCTTGCGGAGCACCGGGAGAGAGATTGCGTGTACCACCGCGGATAAATCTTCGAGGCTGCCCTGGAAGAAGCGCGGCTCCGTAAGCACGCTTACCGCCGCCGCTCCCCCGGCATGGTAAAGACGCGCTTGGGTCACCACATTCAAATCCGCCCGCAACACTCCGCGGGAAGGTGAAGCCCGTTTGATCTCGGCTACAATAGCGATCCTCCCATCCCGTGAGTGTAACGCGGCCAAGAAATCGCGCGGCGGGGGAGCCTGCTCGGCGACACGACGCACCATGACCAGGGGGTATTGACGCTTAACCCGTTCCAGATCCTCAGCCCGGGCGGTAAAAATGGTCTGCAACCGGCTCATAAGACGACCTCATGCGAGAAAGCGATCAAGGCCTCTAAGCGGTGTAAAGCGGCGCCGCTTTCCAAAGACTCTTCGGCTTCGCGTAGGGCTGTCGCCAGGTCTCCCCCCTCTACGGCCAAGGCAGCCGCCGCATTGAGCAAGACCACATCCCGGCGTGGGGAGCGATCTTCGCCCGCCAATAGCGCCCGCAACATTCGCGCGTTCTCTTCAGGGAGCCCACCACGCAGGTCGCTAAGGCTTGCCGGACGCAAACCCAAGTCTCGCGCATCCAGATCATAGGTTTCAACCCGCCCATCTTTCAAATGGCTAACCCGGTTAGGTCCCGCCGTGGTTAATTCATCTACCCCACCGTAACCATGCACGACCAGCGCCGCCTTTCCACCCAGCGCTCCCAAAACCTCGGCCATGACGTGGGTCCATTGTGATTCGGCCACGCCGATCAACTGATGTGTAGCCCCGGCCGGGTTGGTCAGCGGACCCAATAAGTTGAACACGGTGCGCTGGCCGATTTCACGACGCGGGCCCACGGCATGTTTCATCGCCGGGTGAAAACGCGGAGCAAAGAGAAAGCCGATACCGACTTCCTCAATGCACCGCGCGACCTGCTCCGGGGTGAGATCGAGATTGACCCCCAACGCCGCCAGCACATCGGCACTCCCGCATTGAGATGAGGCAGCGCGGTTGCCGTGCTTGGCTACTTTGCGCCCCGTGCCGGCGATCACAAAAGCCGCCGCAGTGGAGATGTTGAATGTATGCTGTCCATCCCCGCCGGTCCCGGCTGTATCCACCACCGGGCCGGAAAACGATAACGGCACCGGCGTGGCATGGGCGCGCATGGCGCGTGCACTGCCCAAAATTTCCTCTGGCGTCTCGCCTTTCATGCGCAGAGCGATCAGATAGGCCCCGATTTGAGCCGGCGTTGCCTCACCGCGCATGATCAGGTTCATCGCCTCCTCGGCTTGGGCTTCGCTGAGATGCTGATACTTGACCAATTGGGCAATATACGACCGAAGCATTTTTAACCTCCATACACTGGCTTTACCTCAAGAAAGTTCTGTAACAACCGCCGTCCTTCCTGGGTCAGGATAGACTCGGGGTGAAACTGCACCCCGAAGATGGGAAATTCGACATGACGCACCCCCATGATCTCACCCTCATCCGTCCACGCCGTAACCTCGATTTCTGGGGGTAAAGACGGTTCAATCAATAGGGAATGGTAGCGGGTCGCCTCAAAAGGGTTGGGCAAGCCGGTAAACAGCGCGTCACCCTTATGATGCACCAGAGACGTCTTTCCGTGCATGATTCGCGCGGCGCGCACAACACGTCCACCAAACGCTGCCGCTATACACTGGTGCCCCAGGCACACCCCTAAAATCGGTATGCGCGGGCCCAATTCGCGGATAGCCTCTACGGAGATACCGGCATCATCCGGATCGCCAGGCCCCGGCGAGATCACAATGTGCGAAGGGGAGAGTTGCCGGAGATCCGCACATGTGAGCGCATCATTACGAAAGACCCGAACCTCAGCCCCTAACGCCCCCAAATACTGCACCAGGTTGTAAGTAAACGAATCATAGTTATCAATGACCACAATCATCGCCGACCCTCCAACTCATTGAGACTCAGCCTCAGCCAGTTCAACGGCGACCAACAAGGCGCGGGCTTTGTTTAGCGTTTCCTCGTATTCCCGTTCGGGCACCGAATCGGCGACAATACCCGCGCCCGCCTGGACAAACAAACGTTCCCCTTGATAGACCAAGGTACGAATGGTGATGCAGGTATCCATGTTTCCCTCCCAGCCTACGTATCCGGTCACACCGGCATACGGACCGCGGGGATGGGGTTCAAGATCACGGATGATTTGCATCGCCCGAATCTTGGGCGCCCCGCTCACCGTACCGGCAGGAAACGTAGCACGCAATACATCCACAGCATCGAGGCCGGAACGCAAGCGTCCCTCAACTTGCGAGACAATATGCATGACATGCGAATAACGTTCCACAACCATGCGTTCAGGCACCTCCACACTTCCATAGTCACACACCCGCCCCAAATCATTGCGTGCCAGGTCTACCAGCATGATATGCTCTGCCCGTTCTTTGGGATCTGCCAGCAAATCTGCCTCATGCGCGAGATCCTCGGTCGCGGTAACGCCGCGAGGCCGCGTGCCGGCAATCGGACGCATCAGGGCATGCCTCCCTTCCAGCCGCACATGTAACTCAGGTGACGCGCCGATCAGATAAAACGGCTCCCCTGCTACCTCACCAAAGTCAAAGAAAAACATATAGGGAGAAGGATTAAGACGGCGCAGTGCACGGTAAATCTGAAAAGGGTGAACCCGCGCCGGTCGGATGAGACGCTGCGAAAGCACTGCTTGAAAAATCTCGCCGGCGGCGATGGCTTCCTTGGTCTGGGAGACCGCAGCCAGAAATTGGTCACGGGGAAATGTCGAATAGGTCTCAGTGGCACCAGATCGGTTAGAGAAGGCAAACGCAGGCAGGTTGGGTTGACGCAAACGCGCAATCACCTCCGCTAACCGCGCCTCGGCCTCGGTCGAACCTCCGCGGCCCGGACGAGCGATCACCAGCATCTTGTTATAGGCATGATCAAAGGCGATCAAGATCCCGGTCTCTAACAATACGGATTCGGGTAGCGAAGGATCGGGGGTCAACCCGAGCACCGGCTCGAAGTAACGCGCTATCTCGTAACTCAGATAGCCAACCCAGCCACCGGTAAAGCGCGGTAAATGGCGGTTGGAGGGTGCTTCAAGTGTTGGGGGTCGAAGGTAAGACTGTAAGACTGCCAAGGGGTCGCCGCTTACCGCCACAGTTGTATGTGTCCGCTCCCATGGATTTTGAATCTCCCACCCTCCGGAACGTAGAACCCAAACCTGTTCAGGAAACAGACCGATAAACGAATACCGCCCCAACCGTTCCCCTCCCACCACACTTTCCAGCAGGAACGCCGGCCCGGGATGGGCAACCTTAAGATAGGCTGAAACGGGGGTTTCGGTGTCAGCCGGCAGTTCATACACCCGCGTGCCATCGGCCAGGACGTTAACATCGGTAGATTGCAGGGAGACCATATTCATCACCTCCAGCGGTTAAAACGCAGTCCCCTCCGCCATCAGGGACGGGAGGGGACTGTTTCCCGCGGTGCCACCCTGCTTAGGCCAGCCCATTTACAAAAAATCCCGTCGGTGATGCGACGGGATTAAAAAAGCCAGCCTCACTCTTGCGAGTACGCCGGATTCAACCGGATATACTCTTTGCCCTGATAACGGTGGCAACTCCGGCACAGACTACTAGGCGTATTACCGTTCGCCCTGCGGCTCGGGGAACCATTCAGCACCAGCGTACAGACAGGGCTCGCACCTGTTCCCTGCTCTCTGGACTGCCGTTTTGATGCTTACTCTTTCCCTTCAACGCCTTTACCAGTGGTTAGGCTATTCAATTGGGGAGGTTCAGGTTGGAGGCAATTTTACAACGAACGAAGATTTTGTCAAGGCATTGTCATCCCCTCAATTTGCGATTAAAATAAAGGGCGCTCTCACGCAAGCACTGGGGCGTGGTGCAATGGCAGCACACCGGACTTTGGATCCGTGGATCTTGGTTCGAATCCAGGCGCCCCAGCCTAGTGGTCGGCAATGAACGAAGCCCAAGACCCACCTTTACCTTCGTCATCACGCCGCACATCCTACCCCGTGAGTCTTGCCGCTAGGGCAATGCCTGGCAAGACTCGTTTGTTTTTCGGAGGACAACCGCGTCTATGAGTCAACGCATCACCCCCGTCATCCTGGCCGCCGGCTACGGCAAGCGGATGAAATCCAACCTGCCCAAAGTTCTTCATCCTCTGGCCGGACTGCCTATTATTCATCACGTTCTGCGCGCCGTACGCGCCGTGACCACCGAACCGCCGGTTGTGGTGATCGGGCACGGCGCCGATCAGGTGCGCCAGGCCATCGGGAACGGGGTGCGCTTTGCCTACCAGACTGAGCAGTTGGGAACGGCGCACGCATTGCAAATGGCAGAACCTCTTCTCGATGGACAAACCGATCTCATCCTGGTGGTGACCGGGGATATGCCCTTATTGACGCCAACCACGTTTCGCCGCCTGATCGCGTTACAATCCAACAATTCCGGGCCGCTCAGCCTGGTCACCCTGATCAGCGAAAATTCTTACGGTTTTGGGCGCATCCTGCGCGGACCGGAGGGTCACGTGCAGGGAATCGTAGAAGAAGCCCAGGCCACCCCGGAGCAACTGGCCATCCGCGAACTCAATGCCAGTGTTTATTGTTTCAGAGCCGATTGGATTTGGAACGCCCTGCGCCGCGTGCCACTTTCGCCCAAAGGGGAGTATTACCTTACCGATGTGGTCGGTATCGCCGCTCAGGATGGTCTACATGTCCAAGCCCTGGTGCTGGATGATCCTCAAGAAGCCCTTGGGATCAATACCCGTGCCCACTTAGCCGAAGCCGAGGCCGTCATGCGACAGCGCATTATCTCAGCCTGGATGGACCAGGGCGTCACCTTTGTGGATCCGACCAGCACGTATATCGAGGTTGACGTACAAATCGGGATGGACACCATCATTTATCCTTTTACCTCCCTGCGCGGCATGACTCAAATCGGGGCAAACTGCCGCATTGGCCCCTTTACGTCATTGCAAGACGTCAGAGTGGGTGAAAACTGCCATCTGGTCGGGTGCGCTTTGCATGGTCAGCAGATTGCACCCGGCACCTCCATCCTTCCCCCCTCAGGAATGAATCTTATTTGGGCTGCAGAGGCAGGACAATCGCCATCAGCCACCTCTGCAACAGACGATTTATCTGCACACTATGAGTAACTTTCTCGGTATCGGGCTAATTAGCTTACTGCTTTTGGATTGGGGCGTGGCACTGTTACGTGCCGCGCTACTCAGCGCTCAGCGCGGGCGTCTAATTCTGCGGGCTGAAGGACGCGAACAGGAAGTCGAACGTGCCATCCGTCTTTTAGAAGACCCTCACTTGCGAGTGGGGTTGCGGTTTATTCTCTCGCTTTTGCATCTACTCTTGGGCTGGGCTTTATGGCAAACCTTGCTGGGGTTAGGCCCTACCCTGGTCACCAATTGGTTGGGCGTGGCGCTGGTGGGCGGTTTCATTTTAGCCGTTGAGCACCTTCTTGAAGGCGCTATCGCCTCCCATGCCGAAACTTGGGTTCTACGCCTCTATAGTTTTTATCGTTTGTTGGGCTTTCTACTCCGCCCTGTAACGGTTTTGCTAATCGCCCTGCGCGGCGGGCGGGCGACCGTGGAAACCTCGCCGCATGCCGTCACCGAAGACGAACTACGCGCCTGGGTTGAAAATGAAGATACGCCGGGCAGCCTGGAAAAGGGCGAACGCGAGATGATCTATTCCATCTTCCAGTTTGGGGATACCCTGGCCCGCGAGATCATGGTACCCCGCATTGATATCCTGGCCCTGGAAGCCAGCGCTACCGTGGAAGAGGCGATCCGCGCGTTCACCCAATCCGGCCATTCCCGCGTCCCGGTCTATGAAGAAACCATAGACAACATTATCGGCCTGCTCTACGCCAAAGATCTTCTCCGCATTCAACTCGAACCAGAGAAACCTTCCACCATCCGTCCTTTCCTCCGCCCGGCTTACTTTGTGCCCGAATCCAAAAAGGTGGATGACCTGTTGCGCGAGATGCAGGTGCGCAGTATTCACATGGCCATTGTGGTAGATGAATATGGGGGCACCGCCGGCTTGGTTACCCTCGAGGACATTGTCGAAGAGATCGTGGGTGAAATTCGGGACGAATATGATCAGAGCGAAGAACTGCCTTACCAAAAACTTGGGCCAGACGAGTATATTCTGCATGGACGGCTCTCCCTGGATGATGTGAACGATTTGCTTGATTTGAACTTAGATACAGACGTTGCAGATACACTGGGAGGGTATGTTTACAGCGTCGTGGGCAAAGTGCCGTTGGGTGGCGAGCAGATCCAAGTGGGCGACTGGACCTTCATTGTAGAACAGGTCAGTGGTCGCCGCATCCGCCGCGTACATGCCATCCGCCAGCCCTCTCAACCCCCAACCGAGGAGGAAGCAAATGATGCTCGACAACACAACACGCCAGCAGTTAGTAGCCACAGCGCTTGAAGCTCGACAGTGGGCCTATGCCCCTTATTCAGGCTATACGGTTGGCGCCGCCTTATTAACCGCCTCAGGGAAGATTTATGATGGCGTCAATGTCGAAAACGCAGCCTACCCGGATGGCATCTGCGCCGAACGCGTCGCCGTCTTCAAGGCCGTCTCCGAAGGTGAACGCGAGTTTATCGCCATTGCTGTGGTCAGCCAGGATGGTGGCTTTCCGTGTGGCTCGTGTCGCCAGGTGTTGAGCGAGTTTGGCCTCCACACCCTGGTCATTATTGCCAACCCTCAGGGCGAAATCCTTCAGGAAGCCACGGTGAATGATCTTTTGCCCCATGCCTTTGGGCCACAAAACCTGCGGGATCGGTAACTTTTTTTCCACAAAAGCAAAGCGGTCATGAATCCGGCCCAGGAACGTGTGCTTAAGGTTGAAGCCGTGGTGCTCGAGCACCACGAATGGGGAGAGGCCGACCGCCTGCTCACACTCTTCACCCGCGAGCACGGACGAATGCGGGCGGTGGCAAAAGGAGCACGCCGCATCCGCTCGCGTAAGGCCGGCCACCTGGAACCCTTCACCCGCGTTGCCTTGGTGCTGGCACGGGGGCGTGATTTATGGATCGTCACCCAAGCCGAAACCCTGGAAGCCAACTTAGCCTTGCACGGTGACCTTGAAGGCATTGGCTACGCCAGTTACGTGGTGGAATTATTAGAACGCTTGACCTACGAAGAAGGCCCCAACCCCAACCTCTACCGCTTGTTGGTAGATACCCTGCGCCGCTTGGACGAGAATCTAGACCCACCCGGGCTTATCCTGCGCTATTTTGAACTGCATATCCTTGATCTGGCCGGCTTCCGCCCCGAATTGTCCGAGTGCATTGCCTGCCGTCAGCCCATTCAACCCGAAGATCAGTATTTTTCATCTATGTTGGGGGGCGTGCTCTGTCCAGCGTGTGGCAAATTGGAGCCCTCAGCGCGCCCAATATCTATGAACGCGTTGCGTTATCTGCGCCATCTACAGCGCAGTACCTACGCCGAAGCCCGTCGTGCCCGTCCCACACCTGCTGTTGCCGCCGAAATGGAGCGGATCCTTCAGGACTACCTTACCTATATTTTGGAAGCACGCCTGAACAGCCCTGAGTTTCTGCGGCAGGTGCGCCAGAATCTTCCAACCGATAAAAGTTCTTCCCACTCCCCTGAAAAAAGCTCTCCTATCGCCGCCCCAGATACTACAACTGACCTATAATACAAAAGAAACTTCTCATCGGGGGATGCCGATGTCAGTGCTTCTGACCTTGATTCCTGCCGTTTTGCTATTTCTTCTCGCCATCATGTTGATGCGAACGGCACGCTTCACCCGTCCGCCGTACACGTATCCTCCCCTTCCCCTACCCAAATGTGAAGCCGACATCGCCGCCGAACACTTAGCCGAAGCACTCCGCTTCCGCACCATCACCCTAACCAATCAACCGCCCCCCGAACCGGAAGCCTTCACTGCTTTCCACGCCTGGTTGGAACAGCGCTATCCCCGCGTTCATGCTTCGTTAGAACGCCTGCGCTTCGGCCATTACAGCCAACTTTATATTTGGCACGGAAAAAACTCTGAACTTGCCCCGGTGCTCTTCTCAGCCCATCTTGACGTCGTGCCCGCCGATGAAGGGCTTGCCAGCGGATGGCGTTACCCGCCCTTTGAGGGGGTCATCGCAGACGGCGCCGTCTGGGGGCGCGGCGCTTTAGATATGAAAGGGTCACTCGTTGCCATTTTTGAAGCCGTAGAACACCTTCTACGCGAAGGTTATCAACCTGAACGCACCATCTATTTGGCTTTGGGGGAGGATGAAGAAATAAGGGGACAGCGTGGGGCAGCCCAAATCGCTACCTGGCTGGCCGAACAGGGCATTCACCCTTTGGCCGTGCTTGACGAGGGCGGCGCAGTGACCGAGGGCATGGTGCGCGGAATCCATGGCCCAATCGCCCTGATCGGTGTCTCCGAGAAAGGTTTTGCCGTTTTACACCTCAAAGCAGAGGGTGAAAGCGGGCACGCCGCACTTCCGCCCCAGGATAATGCCATTTCATTGCTGGCACGCGCCCTTACCCGCCTAGTGGCTCAACCTCTGCCGGCACGTCTCGAGCATATCCGGCACCTCTTTGCCGCCGTGGGTAGCGCTGCGTCACCCACTTCGCAATTTTTACTGGCCAATACCTGGTTATTCGGGCCATGGCTGACCCGCCGCCTAAGCCGAGATCCACGTACCAATGCCTTAATCCGCACCACCCTCACCCCTACCTTGATTCGTGGGGGAGTGAAAGAAAATGTGCTCCCTCCCCAGGCCGAAGCCTGGCTCAATGCCCGCATCCTACCGGGCGAGAACCCGATCACCGTTTTAGAACACGTGCGCCGAGTGGTGGATGATCCCAATATCCAGATCGAGATTGTCCCCGGCGCTGCCTGGGCACCCTCACCCGTCTCGCCCACTCACACGCCGGCCTACCAAGCGCTCCACCAAGTCATCACCAGCGTTTACCCCCACGCCTTGGTTGCCCCATACTTAATGGTAATGGCTTCCGATGCGCGCTACTACGCCCAAATTTGCCCCCAGGTTTATCGCTTTATCCCTTATGCTCTGACCCCCACCGACCTCGAAGGAATTCACGGCACGAACGAACACCTTTCTATCGAAAATTTGGGCCGAATGATCCAGTTCTACGTCTTACTCATGCGCGTATGGGGACAATCCGACTTGACTTATAGGGAATAAACAAGTCAATGAGCCAAACTAGAGGGGTGTGGTAAACTTTATATATGAAGGATATAGGGGTTGGGAAGCCGCAAACGAGGCCGAGTATGGCTCGGAAAGTCGCCGCATTAGGGGGAATTCTAGCCTTAGTCCTGATTGGACTGAGTTTTCAGCCTGCCTCAACCGCCCGAGCCGAAGATCCCACCCCAACCCCTGAGCCTTATGCCCGCCGCACCACTCTGACCTATGACTATACCGCTTACCGTTGGTGGGTGGTCGAATGGCGCACCAATTGGATCGCTTGCGAGTTTGTCGTTGAGCACGAAGGACTACCCTACGCGGATGAGATCCGCACCTGGTGCGAACCCCACGTCTACAATCTCTGGCGCAATACCCAGCCTTGCGTCCTGTCCACCCCCGATCAACCTCTCACGTCCTGTCCGGGATATTACCTTCACCTCGCCGAACAATGGCAGGCCAGCCGTGAGATTGAGGTTGAACTCCCTCTGCCCACGGTTTGGTTGAGCCTAGAGGGTTGCAATCCCGAATCACCCCCCGGGCAGTGCGATCGCTTACCCCTGCTTCATCTAGAGGCGGAAGAGCCGCTTCCCAATGAAATGATTATCGCCGTCAATGGCATCCTGGGCGATGAGCCTTTCACCTGCCGCGGTACGACCTGTACCATTCCTCTGCGCCCAACCGGCCTGCAAGGGGAAACTCTGGAATTTTGGGCCGACTCTTCTTACGGCGACTCCAGCCCGCACTATACGGCATTGGTACGCGTATTACCCCGGGGCGATTTTATGGCTCCGGAAGGACGCACCGATCAGCAACCCTACTACTATGTGGACATCTTGAGTTCCCAATGGCGCGGTAGTGCTCCGGCCAGTTGCGCCGAAACTTGGCAAGCCTTCCCGGATCCCGGCGGGCCACCGCCCTGGCTCCGTACGCCCGAAGACCCCCAAGGGTTATATTCCTCCCTCACCCTTTACTATTTGGCCGGCATCTTGATCAGTCGAGGTGAGGTAGAGGCCACGGACTGCCCCGCCGGTGGACTGCAGGCGCCCCTGATCGCCAACACCTGCGGGGTACAACGCGCTTATAGCCTGGTTCTGGAATGGCAAAACCGTTTTAATGAAGAAATATGGCGCGTTGCCCAGGAAAGCGGTGTGCCGGCCCAACTGCTTAAGAACATCTTCAGCCGCGAGAGCCAGTTTTGGCCAGGTATCTACCGCACTTACCGCGAAGCCGGGTTGGGACAACTCACCGAGAACGGTGCCGAAACGCTTTTGCTCTGGAATCCCAGTTTCTTTGCGCAGTTTTGTCCTCTGGTGCTACACCAATCACGTTGTGACCTGGGATTTGGCAACCTCAAAGCCGAGGAACAGGCCATGCTGCGCGGTGCTCTGGTGCGCCAGGTTAATGCCAGTTGCCCTGAGTGCCCGGCCGGCATTGACTTGACCCAAGCCCAGTTCAGTGTGCGCGTCTTTGCCGAGGGGCTCAAAGCCAATTGCGAACAAGTCGGACGCCTGATCAATAACCTGACCGGTCGCCGGGCCGGTGAGGTCAGTTCTTACACCGACCTGTGGCGTTTCACCTTGGTGAATTACAACGCCGGCCCGGGGTGTCTGTTGCGCGCCCTGCGTGGGACTTATGCCGCCGGCGAACCGCTCGATTGGGAACATGTGGCCGCCCATCTAGAGCCAGCCTGCCAAGGCGCGATTGACTATGTGCGCGATATCAGCGAGCGCCTGAGCGGCGTTCAACCCACCCCCACCTCATGGGTCTATCCCGGACAGACACCGCCCTCACCCCCGCTGGTGATTCCGCCTACCCCTACCCCACGCCCAACATCTGTCACCCCCGCTCCAGGCGGACCTACGGCTACACCTGTTCCAGGCTATTATCCACCCGGTACCCCTTATCCCACTCAACCCGGTGGGTATCCCGAACCCGCGGCAACGGCGACACCGGGAGGGAATTATCCCGGCCCATAACATCACCTACACCACAGAGAAAAACAGCCATGATCGTAAAAGACTTGTATCTCGAGGTCCAAGGACTAACCACGCACCTGCTTAGCGCCGGCGAGGGCGAAAGAGCAATTCTGCTTTTACACGGTGGGGGTGTGGATTCGGCACGCCTCTCGTGGGAACCCATCCTCCCCGCCTTAGCCGAAACCCATTGTGTTTTTGCGCCTGATTTGCCCGGCTACGGCGATAGTGCGCGACCGGATATCGCCTACACCATGGCATTTTATATTGATTTTGTTACCGCCCTCTTAGATGCCCTCAACCTGACACAGGTCACCGTGGCCGGAGTCTCCATGGGCGGAGGCATTGCGATTGGGCTGACTCTTACCCATCCCGAACGGGTTAACCACTTGATACCGGTAGATAGTTATGGGCTTCAGCGCGTTGCCCCGGCACACCGCTGGTCGTACTGGCTGGTGCACCAGGATTGGCTTAACCGCCTGACCTGGTGGATCATCACGCGTCATCCTGCCCTGGCTAAGGCCTCGTTGCAACAAATCTTCTACGATCCGCGCAAGATTGATGCTGCCTTAATGAACGCTGTATGGGAAGAAGTGCGTAAACCCCATGCCGGGCGTGCCTTTCGCGCCTTCCAACGCCACGAAGTGCTGAAGAATGGCTTACGCACCGTCTATCTGGATCGTCTGGGTGAGATTAAAGCCCCGACGCTATTTATCCACGGAGAATATGACCGCCTGGTACCGTTAGAATGCGCTCGTGAGGCCCACCAGCGTTTGCCCGGCTCCCAATTGGTGATCTTGCCACGGTGTGGGCATTGGCCACAGCGTGAAGATCCCTCAGGGTTTGTCCGGGCATTGCAAGCCTTCCTGAGCACCAACGTTTAGGGATGTTATTCCTCATCAGCAACATGCACGTCCAGATCCTCAGGGCTCACAATCACGCCCTCGAATGCCTGGAAGGTTAGATGCGGGGTTTCAAGGTGCAGAACACGCTTTGCCGTCTCAAACAACGCCAGATAACTCTGACGGACACGTGTGTCCCAGTTTAGACCAAGTTGCTGCGCCGCCACCTCAATAGCCGAGGCGTCTGGTCCTTCGATCTCGCAGAAAACACCATAGGGCATTTCATCAATAACCACTTCTACCTCACCCAAACGGTAAGTGGTGCGCCATTTTTCATAGATAACGCTCACTTCTAAACCCAACGCCTCTAATAGATGGCGCGTTATGTCAAAATCGGCTACTTCCACCTCGATTTCACGCCGCGCGCTCACCGGCAGATCGGGTTGGGCAGGGCCTTTATAGGTGAGCAAGGCTTTGACATCGCGGCGCAAGCGCAGCACCCGATGCTCGCGCGTCAGGCGGCGGTCGGGATAGTCAAAGCGCAAGTTGAGTTCGTAGCCGCGCGGCCGCACCTCTACAGCGCCTAATGCCAGCAACCGCTGGCGCAGCCGCTGCGGGAATCGGATATAGAACTTGACCTCAATTTCCTCTTCATTTTCATTGTTCATCTTTGCCGCGACCTCCAATCGTTCTTTCCGCGTGGGTGATCAAGAAGAGTACCAGCAGTAGAACGAGATTAAATCCCAGCGCAAAGGGCCAGTTCCACAACGCTGTAGGGGAAGACGAAACCCAGAGCCGGTCCAGCCAATTCCAGGCACTCCAGGCGACCAGGGTCACCTCACACAGACGCAAGCCCCATCTTTGGCGCTGCCACACTCCCACCATGCCTACCCCTCCCGCCAGCGCCCAGATCAAGCCTGTCACGGCAAGGTAAGCTGGCCCAGGCCGCACCTGAACCTCGATGAGCCATGGCCATAAGGTTACTGCTTGCACCAAGCGCATCGCCTGGCTGAGAGCAAACCAAGCCATTCCACCCAGCAACACCCAACGGCGCCAACTACGTCCCGCGCGCCGCTGCGGCACGTTCACCGCCATTGCACCTCCCATAGATGCACATGCGCCGGCTCGCCATCGCGCACGTTAAGCACCTCGATCTCCATCCGAAGTACCTCTTGCGGCGCAGGTAGACTCAAGGTTACCTCGCGCGGGAGCGGTGTTTCGCCCACTTCCTGGCTCACAACGGCCGCCTCAACGGCCCTCGGCGCCCATAACTGCACGGTGATCCGGGTCGGCACACCGCCAACCCGAAATGTGAGTGTTTGGATCACTTCAGGGGCAGAGAAAGTCAACCGAATGCGCAGCGGGTTTGCCTCGTAGGTACGGATCAGTGTTGTGGGATCACCATCAAAAGCATGCTGAATATCACCCATATCGAGGTAAGAATGAGCCACCTGGACTTGACGACCATCCGGCAAGGTCATTTGTTCCTCAACCAAAAGGCGGCGCTGCTGCCGTTCAGCCTCGAGAATAGCCTCAATGTTGTCCACATAACGCAGGCGGACAAAATAAAACCCGGGCTGGCCATCGGGGTAGGGCAAAATCTGCTCGATATGGAGATCCGTAAATTTGGGGCTGTTGCGGGCACGCTCGTATTCTTCCGGGGTCATCACCAAAACCAGAGTTTCTAGTTCAGGGCGGTACTCATCCATAAACCCATCAATGTTCCCCAATTCAAACGGCAGGGGATCGCCGGCAAAAAAGCGCGCCAACGCATCGGTGCCGTTTGCCCAGGTCGGTGAGACCAGGATTTTAACCCCTGGGTGAACCCGCAAATAGTCTTGCACGGCAGTAAAAACCTGCCGGGCGCCGTACTGCATGCCGTTCAGGCCGTAATTACGATACCACAGCGGCGCATTAGACAGCGCATCACGGAGCATGCCCAAGCCATACAGGCTCAACCCGACCAAGGTGATGCCTGCGAGCATATTCAGGGTAACCGATGGAGAAATCCAATTCGCCAGGCTTTGCCCAATCTGCCGGATCACCCATTCCAACCCTAGGGCCGTGAGCAGCGCTGCCGGAATGACCATAAATAGCGCCCGTGTCACCCCCAACCCGACCAGGGCCGCTCCACTCGGCGCTGCCAACACGGCCACCAGCACCGTACGATAGGCCGGCCGTCGCAGGTGGCGTAACGCCAAAACAATCCCCATGAGGGTAAAGAGCAAGCCGGGGCGCCACAAGTGCCCGTAATTCTTCATCACATGACGAATCAAATCCGGGGGATCGGGACGGAACCAGTAGAGCAGATCGAGTCCGCGCAGATATTCCTGCCCCAAGAGGCGCAACTTCTCTCCCAACGGCAGAGGCTGCAGCCAATATGAGCGCAGGATTTCGAGGTGGCGCAATGTTTCGCCGGGATAGGTGAGTTGAAAACGGACATAGGGCAGAAGCAAGAGCACCCCTAAACCTAGCGCTTTCACCATTTCGCGACGGTGCTGCCAGTGGTAGCGCACATCGAGCAGTCCCAAAAGGACAACGCTGACCGCGATCACGACCTGGGCCGGGCTGTAACTGTAAAACGTCAGCGCCGCCAAAAGAGCCGTGTGAAACAGATAGCGCGGCTGCTCCAGCCGATAGCGCAGGTAATAGTAAAGGAATCCCGCGTAGAAACTGGTCGCCAAGGCCGTCTCAAACGCCGTGCGTGAATGCAGAAACCAGGCTGGCGTTACGGCCAAAATCAACGTCGCCAGCCAGGGGAAACGGCTTCCAAAAGCCTTATGCATGATCAGCGCTACCCACAGCGCCGCCAAACAGGTGACCAGGGCCGACGCCGCCCGTGTGACGATCACCGAACGGCCAAAGAGCAGATAAGGCAAGACTTGGAGATACACCGAGAGGCTTAAGTTATACTGACCGCCGTTCTCAAAGTAAGTGGGAAGAAACTCGCCGTCATAATTGCGCAAACCATCGCGCAGGAAGTCGGCAGCCAAAAGCGTTTGCACCGCCTCGTCGCTAAAGAAATAGATTGGGAAACGATCTAACCCCACCAAACGGGTGAACGCATAAACAACCACGGCCAGAAGGGTCAAAATACCCACCCAGGGCAGGGCTTGCACCCGTGACCACAGACGCTGCCAGAACCTTGCGCCAGACGCGGGTCCTACCTCACTGGTGACCCAGGACGGCAAAGGTAACGGCTCGGCGACCTGCGGAGGATTGCTAAGCGCCAGGGTATGGGTTTCCAGGGGTTCACCCTCTGGGGTTAGGGTAGTGACATTCAGGTGGTAATGTTCGCCCGGCTTTAAGATGAGGCGCAGATTAACCTCACGCAACATGGAACGCCGCTTAGGTATCGAAGAAGGCGACTCGGGGATTTCAGTCTCGGCCATGGCTCAGGGGAGATTATAGCACGGGGTAAAAGATATTAAATTGCCCCCCAATACTCAACTCACATTAAGACAGTGCGGGGTGTCACAGACGTTAACCAGATCATCTTGTCAGAACTCACTCCGTGCCACAACGCATAGATTATGACAATGCTATAATGAAGTTAAGAATTCAAAAATAGGATACCATCATGAGTAGCGAAAAACCATCCGGTTTTTATCTTGGCCGGATCTTCGATCCTGCCAAAAACGAGGTTACCGAAAAACCGCTTATTTACGATCCTGCCGATTTGACCACCCACGCGGTGATCACCGGCATGACCGGCTCAGGCAAAACGGGGCTGTGCATCTCCCTGCTCGAAGAGGCCGCATTACAGGGCATCCCCGCCATTATTGTTGATCCCAAGGGTGATCTGACCAATCTAGTGCTCCATTTTCCCGAATTACGTCCCGAAGATTTCGAACCCTGGCTAGATCCGGAGAGCGCCCGCCGAAGCGGCAAATCGCTGAGTGAACTCGCGGCTGAAACGGCCCAAATGTGGCGCGAGGGCTTGGCCAAATGGGGGTTAGGCCCAGAACAACTCACGGCCCTTCAAGAGGCCGTGGATTATACCATTTACACACCGGGTTCCTCGGCCGGCGTGCCGGTTAATATCTTGAGATCCTTCGCCGCTCCCGATGTGCCTTGGGAGGAAAATCGCGAAATCCTGCGGGAAAAGATCAGCAGTACGGTCACGGCTTTGCTCGGCCTGGTCGGCTTAGATAACATTGATCCCCTGCGTTCACGGGAGCATATCTTGATCTCAAACATCATTGAAACAGCCTGGAGCCAAGGGCGTTCATTCGATCTAACCGAACTGATTCTGCAAACCCAAAACCCACCCTTTGACCGCCTGGGCGCCTTCCCGCTGGACAACTTCTTCCCGCCCAAAGAGCGGGCTGAATTGGCTATGTTGCTTAACAACTTCCTGGCTTCTCCCTCTTTCCAAACCTGGCTCGAAGGGGATCCCCTGGATGTAGCGGCTTTTCTCTACACTCCGGAAGGAAAACCCCGCCATTCCATCTTTTACCTTGCCCACCTCAACGACAATGAGCGCATGTTCTTTGTTACTCTGCTTTTCACCTCTATAGAAGCCTGGATGCGAAATCAACGTGGCACCAGCGGCTTGCGCGCAATTGTTTACTTTGACGAGATTATGGGCTACCTCCCACCGGTCGCCAATCCCCCCTCACGCCCGGTGATGCTACGGATGCTTAAGCAGGCGCGCGCCTTTGGCATCGGACTACTTCTCGCCACCCAGAACCCGGTAGACCTAGACTACAAGGGACTCTCAAACGCAGGCACATGGGCAATTGGCCGCTTGCAGACCCAGCGAGATAAAGACCGCTTGCTCGATGGGCTAGAAACCATCACCGGCGCGTTAGACCGTGGTCAAATGGATCGAATGATCTCGAGTCTGGGCAAACGGGTGTTCTTCCTTCACAATGTGCACGCGAAAGGCCCAACGCTCTTCCAAACCCGTTGGGCGTTAAACTTCCTGGCAGGGCCGCTCACCCGGTCGCAAATTCCCGCGCTCAACCGGTTGGCCAAGAAACACGACCAAGGCTTGACCTCTTCCGCAGTTTCAACGCCGTTTGACCAAGCCAAAATGCCCGCCGCGACCCCAAGTGCGACCAAGAGCGAAAAAATCTCCGGTTTTTCCAGCACGCGCTCGGCGATACCCGCTGGTGTGGATGAGTTTTTCATTCCCAGCGACTTAGACTTTCAACGGGCGGTGACTCTGGCAGGGTTGCCATCTAACCTCGAAATGGAAACCCAGAGCCTTCTCTACATCCCCGCCCTATTAGCCCAGGCCGAGATCCGTTATCTGGCGCGCAAATACAATCTTGAATTCAGCCGTAAATTTACCGCGCTGGTAGAACGCGAACCAAGTGGTCTCATGGATTGGAACAAACATTCCTGGCGCAACCTCGACCCCAACTCTCTTCACACCAGCCCATTGCCCCAGGCGTTATTTGCGCCGCTCCCGCCCTGGCTCAGTAATGCGCGTGCGCTTAAAGATCTGGAAAAAGATTTTGTGGAGTGGGTTTTCCGCAACGGGACGATCTATCTCCGCGCCAACGAAGCGCTTAAAGTTTACCTGCCCCCCACCACCACGGAAGAAGCCTTTCGAAAACAGTGCGAACAGGCCGCCCAAGCGATGATGGCTACCGAGAAAACCAAATTGGAAGAGACCCACCAGCGGAAGATAGACGCCTTAAGAGATCGCATCGAGCGCCAGAAAATTGAGGTCAAGCGCAAGGAAGAGGAATTCTCGCAACGACGACTAGAAGAAATAGGCACCGGGGGCGAGTTGCTCATGAGCCTATTTGGCGGACGTAAGCGCAGTGTTTCCAGTTCCCTCACCAAACGGCGCTTGACCGCTCAAGCCAAAGCCGCCTTGGAGCAGGAGAAAAAAGAACTTGAAACTTTAGAAAAGCAATTATCCGCCCTTGAGCAGGATTACAACAGGGCTCTTTCCGAGTTGCAGGAGCGCTGGACGAAGGTTATTGCTGAGGAAACCCAGTTGCCTTTACCCCCTCAACGTAGCAACATCTTTGTCGAATTGTTCGGAATTGCGTGGTGTCCGTATTATCTCGTTACGGTTGAGGGCAAAGCCCAAAAATTGCCCGCTTTCAGCACCTCGTCCTGATGGAATCAAGGCGAACCAAGAACGGGTTACGGACGGCAAGGTAAGCCATGGGAATGGCAAATCGCCCACCCTAAGCCGCATCCCAACCTTCTAACCTTTCGCGCCAATCTCTCAACCATTCAATCCTCAATTGATCCGTATCTCGAAGCAATTGAGCCATTCGCGCCAGCACCTCGCAACTTCGGGCATCCAATTTTCCCGAGTCAATGCAGTTGGAGAGTTGATTTACATCGCGGATCTTTTCTTCCAGGCGTTGCATCTCACGTTCAATGTGAGCCAGGATCGTTGACTTGCTCATAAGGGTGGCAAACTGCATTTTGAGCAAAAAAGATCGAAAATACATATCCGGTTCTATCGGGGCTTCTAGCCAGGCTTGTAAGGCCTGCTCACCCAATGGGGTGATGCGATATATCTTCTTATCCGGACGATTAAGAAGCGGCGTCGCCGCGTAGGTCACCCAGCCCCGTTGATACAAACGCTTGAGCACCGGATAAATATAAGCCAGGGATACCGAGATAAAGTAACGGTTCGAATCGCGGATAATCCGATTTAATTCGTAGCCGGTTACCTCTTGGTACAACTTGATCAGTCCCAGCAGGATATAGTCAATTTCCATAATCAGACCTTCTTCCCGATGGATGTCTCTCCCTTACAGAGATTGTATCACCACCAACATATCCCAGCCTATTTACCCAAGGCTTGCACTCGGAATTAAGCGAGCGAGGGTTAACGCAGATCGCCCAACCCTCGCTCTCATACCACCCCACACGTTCTTCACGTTTAACCTAGGGTTGCCGCATGACGACCGGCAATCATGCCGAAAACCATTGCCGGGCCAAGGGTGGAGCCAGGCCCGGGGTACGTACGCCCCATCACCGAAGCCGTTGTATTGCCGGCGGCGTACAATCCTTCGATGGGCTGACCATCCTCACGCAAAACCCGCGCACATTCATCGGTCAACAAACCGCCCTTTGTTCCCAAATCACCGGGCCACACCCGCACCGCATAGAAGGGTGGTCGCTCCACCGGCCCAAGGTTGGGATTGGGTTTGACCGTCGGATCGCTGTAAACACGGTCATAGGCGCTATCCCCACGGTGAAAATCCAGGTCTCTGCCGGTCTTAGCAAAGTGGTTGAAGCGCTCTGCCGTTTTTACCAGGTTGTCCGCATCTATCCCACACACTCGGGCTAACTCGGGCAGTGAATTGGCTTTAATCATCATGCCCGATTCGAACCATTCCTTGGGCGTGATCCCCGGCAGCATCATCCCAAAGGGATAATATTTGCGATGCCGCGAATCCATGATTAAAAATGCAGGAATTGCCGGCACCTGCTTATGGCGTTCGTATTGCCAATGCCCACAATCCACATAGGATGCCGACTCATTCATAAACCGTTGACCGGAACTATCTACGATAAACCCGAACGGTGCCGAACGTTCCCAAAGCATGAACTGTGCCTTGCCCTTATGATCAATAAACACCGGTCCCCACCAGGCTTCATCCATCAAGGCAGTAGCGGCCCCGATGGCCATCCCGGCCTGAATGGCCACTCCAAGATCGCCGGGGCTGGCCACCGTCCAGTTTGTGGTGATCGGATGAGGATGATATTTCTGCCGCATTTCGTTATTATGGGCAAAACCACCCGCCGCCAGGATCACCGCCTTGGCGTAGATGGCAGTCCGCTTACCCTCTTTTTCTACCACCACGCCCTTGACCTTTCCGGATTCGTAGATTAACTCCACCATGGGGCTGTTGGTCCAAATAGGGATACCGCGCTGTAACGCAAGGTATAAGAGTTGACCGATCAACGCACCCCCTAACCCGGTCAGGGACTTGCCGATTAACCGGCTACCAAGACTGCGAACCCCGATCACGTAGGTGGTGTGGAGAAAGGCCGAAAAAAGGCGAAACGAGAGTGAGATCTTAGAGGCGTCTAAGGTATGCAGTGCCAGAGGAAGAGCGCCGTTGATCTTGTTTTTGTAAGCGCCCAACTTGTTGAGGTCAAAAAAATCGGGTTCTATGCACCGTCCCTTGACGCTTCCCCCCGGTTGCTCAGGATAGTAATCGGCATACCCTGGGGTGTAGGAAAAGCGAAATCCTAAGCGCGAGAGCCATTCCACCATCCGCGGGCCTTCGCGTAAATAGGTCTCGCGGCGCTGTGGTGAACTGGCCGGACCAACGTCGCCGATCACAGTATCCATATACAAGCGGGCTTGCTCATAGGAATCGGGCACCCCGGCCTTAAGCATGAGGGGATTATTTGGAATCCACATCCCCCCACCCGACATCCCCGAGGACCCGCCGATGGTATCCATGCTTTCGACGACAATGGGCTCAAGACCGGCTTCCTTTGCCGCCAGCGCCGCCGTCATACCCGCGGCACCCGACCCAACGACCACCACCGTTTTTGAAGGATCACTGTTCATAGGCTCTCCCTTATGTAGATAAAGATTGGATACCCATCCTTGCTCTCACCCTAACGGGGATACCGTACGTTTGCTGACCGCCCTTCGCAATATTAATTCATATATTATACCTGTTATATATCACTGTATATATATTAGGGCTAGAACACAAATCTGTCAAGAATCCTGACCCGGTTTTCTGGTCAGAGTTTCTTGCCAGTTAAAAGCGAAATCCGCCGTCAGAGGCGGATTTCATCATTCAGGTAGCGGGGGGTGGATTCGAACCACCGACCTCCGGGTTATGAGCCCGACGAGCTGCCACTGCTCTACCCCGCAGCGCGATCATTATTATAATGAGAATAAGCCAAGTCGTCAAGCGTTCGCGTTTGGCGCTGTTTCATGCTTATGAGCGAGGCGACTTCCTCTCGTCCCCACTATTACATTGGTACCTCAGGTTGGATCTACCCCCATTGGCAGGGCCGGTTCTACCCCTCAGATTTGCCGGCCAGCCGGCGCTTTGCCTATTACGCGCAGCATTTTAATACCGTAGAGATCAACGCCACGTTTTATCGCACCTTCAAAGATCAAACGTATCAGAAATGGGCTGAGCAAGCGCCGCCTGGTTTTCACTACGTGCTCAAAGCCCCCAAAACCATCACCCATCGCAAATACTTAGTCGAGGTCGAAGACGAGATCCGCGCGTTTTGGAAATCGGCCAACTTGCTCGGTGAGAAACTGGGATTGATTTTGTTACAATTAGCCCCCAGCACTCCCTATGATCTTTCCCGTCTGCGTACTGCTTTGTTAGCGTTCGAAGATCCCTCACGGATAGCGGTGGAGTTCCGCCACCCGCGCTGGCTCACCGAGGAAACCAAAGCACTGCTCACCGAACTCGGTGTCACGTTCTGCGAAGCCGACTCACCTAAGAGCCGACCGCTTGGCTGGGTCACGGCCTCTTCAGCCTATTTTCGCCTACATGGCCGTAGTCATTGGTATTATCATAACTATACGCATGACGAACTCAATGAAATCGCCCATTGGATACAACAGGCCGTGCGTCAAGGGGCAGATACGGTTTATGTCTTCTTTAACAATGACTTCGAAGCCTTTGCCCCCTACAATGCCCTCACCCTCCAAAAAATCTTATGCGGGGATACCCCGGTGACCTCGAACGAGCAGAGCCGATAGCCCCTTATCAGACGAAATCGAGTTATTTTCGCCAGGCACAACGAATTACCCAGTGACACAATCCTATACAAGGCCACACAAAGCAGTTTGTTTAGACGGCCTAGAGCACAAATTGACGCAAGCCAACGCTCTCATCGGCCAGCGCCCGCAGGTCCTCATTTAGAGTATCCATGAAGGATCCAAAAACACCTTTATCGTAATAGTTGGGAAAGCACGCCTCGACCACGAGATCAAAGTCCTTATCCAGATACCCCCGACATACGCGCGCCAACCGATTATAGGCGTTCACCGCCTGATGCACCTCATTGCGATGGGACAACCCTTTATCGTTAACCTTGAAAAACGTGGTAAACAGGACACCAAAGGCATAATCCTTCACGATCAAATTAAAATGGCGCGGATGACGGGCGAACAGCACGCGATCCTCGCCCCACGAGGTTTCATAGCCCAAAAAGTCGAGGTGGGCAGCAATCTGATCCATTAGTGTCGTGGCAAACATAGACTCTCCTTTTTCCAGTAGATATCTCATCAGGGTTTTTATGCCTTCGTTCCCCCTGTAATTTATGATAACACAGAACTGATGCCCAAGCCGCAGATTCGCTTCAGAATTCTTTGACTTACCAAGATAAGCCTTGAAGCCCCCTGCCCTATCCCCTCACAGCCTGACGCCCTACAAGTTCAACCACCGTGCCGCAGCAGCGGGTAGTTCCTGCATGGAAGCCACACGCAGCGTGCACTGCGGCAGAGATTCTAAAAAGGCTTTTCCATAACTCTTGGTGAGGACACGCCGATCCAAAATAACCACAACGCCGCGGTCGGTTTGGGTGCGGATTAGACGGCCAAATCCCTGCCGAAAGCGCAAAATCGCTTCAGGCAGATGATACTCATTGAAAGGATCTTCAAAGGTCTCAGCGCGTGCCGCCACGATCGGATCAGAGGGCACATCAAAAGGTAAGCGCACAATGACCAGCACCGAAAGTGCCTCGCCGGGAATATCCACACCCTCCCAAAACGCTCGCGTGCCCAAAAGGACGGCGCGCTCGCTCTCGCGGAATGACTCTAACAGCAGGTTTGACGACACCCCCTCCCCCTGCTCATAGACCTGAATATCGGCTTCTAGCAGACGGGCGGTAATGGCTTCAGACGTGCGGCGCAGTTGAGCGTACGATGTGAAGAGCACCAGCATGCGCCCGCCGGTTGCCTTCGCCAATTGCACCAGCACTTGCTCAACTTTGCGCTGATAGTCCCCGCCCCCATTGGGTTCAGGAATGTCATTGACGATATACAGCAAAGTTGAGTTCTGGTAATCAAAAGGCGAATCTAACGCCAATTCATCGGCGGTATACGCATTCAAACGATTGCGCAGATAATCAAAATTCCCCTGGGTCGTTAGTGTGGCCGAGGTGAGCACGATACTGCGCTTCTCATTCCATAGGTATTTTTCCATCAGCGAGCCGATATGGACCGGCGCCACCTGTAAGGCAATGCGGTTAGCCCCACCGCTCGTTTCGACCCAATAGACAAAATCCGGATCCGGTTGGCTAACCAAGGCTGTGATGTAATGATCGGCTTCGCCTAGGCGGCGTAACACACCGTTGAGCGACCCCAGCACATCGTCCAATTCCTCGGGTGCCAGTCCCAAGACCTCCCCTAATGCCTGCACGAACTGCTCGCCGCGCGTGATCAGGGCTATCAGGCGTTCGTGCACCGCCTGCCAGGCCAGTTCCGCCGCTTCCCAGGTTGGTTGATGGCGATTACCGGGCAACAGCCGCACTTGCTGACCATACATGCCCAGCGGTTGTCCCTCTCGCTCATACTCAAGGAAGACATCTAGCGCACTAAAAAACTGTCCCAACCCCTGTTCGACCTGGAATGCCAAATCAGTGAGGTGCTGAATCTCACGATTCGCGGCGGCGAAATCCGAGGGGCGCAGGACGTTGCGCAACTGGGTGAGCACATGCCCCAAAATGCCACTTGAAGTTCCTCCCAATTCTCGCAGCATGCGCGCCAGGTCTTCACGGGTGACGCGGTAACTAAGGGCGTTGGTGGTCGCCTCTTCCAGGTGATGAGCCTCATCCACAATCAGCGCCTCATACTCCGGGATGACGCGGTTGCCGGCAACGACATCCGCCAACAAGAGCGCATGGTTGACGACTACCAAATGCGAGGTTAGCGCGGCCTGGCGGGAACGGTAAAAGGGACAGGCCCCACCGGTGCGCTTAAGGCAGGTCTCAGCCTTACATTCTTCGTCCTCAGCCGAAAGGCGCTGCCACACCTCGCGTTCCGCGGCCCCATGGAGTGTGATTTCACTACGGTCTCCGCTCCCCCCTTCCCACAACCAGACCAGAATTTTACCCAGAACGCGCAACTCATCCACGCTTTGTGGGCCGCGCTGGCGCAGGGCTTCCAGGCGGCGTGGACATAGATAGTTAATACGCCCTTTCATCACTGTCGCACGCAGATCCAATCCCAAGGCCTTCACCAGGTCTGGGATGTCCTTCTTGATTAATTGTTCCTGTAAGGTGATGGTATTGGTTGAAATCACCACCCGACGACCGTTCTGCCATGCCCACAACGCCGCCGGGATCAGATAGGCAAACGACTTACCCGTGCCGGTGCCGGCCTCCACCAGCAGATGATACCCCTCAGAAAGCGCTTGAGCCACCGCTCGCAACATGGCAACCTGTTCAGAACGGTGCTCAAAACCGGGCATGTAGCGTGAAAAGACACCCCCCGGCTCCAACAAAGCCGCGACCTCGTCAATGTCCAGCGCCACCGGCACATCGCGAGGTTCCAGCGGACGCGCCAGCCACTCCGCATCGAGCGATTGAAACCAACCCCGTCCCGCATTCGGTGCCGCACTGGCCCGAATGCCCTCACGGGCACGCTGTTGAAGTACCTCGCTGAAGAACCAGTACCCCATCCAATCCAGCGCCTCGCTCAGGCGCACCAATTCCTGCACAATGTCAACCGGAAGGGTAAGCGCCTTTTCATATAGGCGATGATAAACCGCATGGGTTAAGCGCGCATCGTCCAGCGCCCGGTGTGAATTGGGCAGAGGTATGCCAAGCAACTGTCCTAGCGATCCCAAGTTATATCGGCTGGCGGCGGGCATTAAAATCGCCGCCAATTCGTAGGTGTCCACCGCCTCTACTAAGGTCAAAGCACCCTGGCGGCGCAAAAAGCCGAGATCAAAACCAATGTTGTGCCCTACCACCACGGCATCCCCTACAAATCGTTCCAGGCGGGGCAAAACCGCATGCAACGGCGGGGCATCGCGCACCATCAGGTCATTGATCCCGGTCAGTTGGGTGATCGCCGGGGGGATCGGGCGTCCGGGATTGACCAGGGTGCTCCAGGTCTCTTCCACCCGCGGGCCGTTAAACCGCACGACGCCAATCTCAATAATGGCGTCGCGCGCCGGATCAGTGCCGGTCGTTTCGAGATCTAAAGCAACAAGTGAGGCCATCGGTTGGGATTATACCATTCCCCTGACACGATTTTCTTGTGACCCATGGGTAGATTTTTCAAACAAAAATTTTACATGTATTTTACGCCGATCTAACAACGCCTTTATTTAATAAACAGGCAAGCCAATTCATAATGAAGATAAAGAAGATGAGGGTTAGAGGCAATAAAGGATGACGTCAAAGCGCATTTCTTCTCGGTTCTTACGGCGCTTTTTACATCGCGTAGAATGGCATTTCTGGCTCCCCCTCTTTGTGGGCGCTTATATGATTTTCTACCTGGCCTGGCGCGCCGCTGAGACCATCAATCCACAAGTGCCTTTTCTTTCCTGGTTGCTGTGGGGAGCCGAGGCATTTAGCGTGGTCAACTACCTTCTCTTTTCCTGGATGACCCGCCGTGTTGCCCCCCCTGTTCCCTACCGTCCACCGCGCCCAGGGTTAAAGGTGGACGTCTTCATCCCCACCTATAACGAAGATGTGGAGATCTTAGAGGCGACGCTTACCGGTTGCCGGCTGATGACCTATCCTCACCGCACCTACCTGCTTGATGACGGGCGGCGCGAAGACGTACGTCAATTGGCAGAGCGGTTCGGTGTAGGCTACATCACCCGCCCCGACAATCACCACGCCAAAGCCGGCAATCTTAACCATGCCCTTAAGCACACCGATGGGGATTTCATCGTGGTGCTGGATGCCGATATGGTGCCCCAGCCGGACTTCTTAGAGCGCACTTTGGGGTACTTTGAGGATGAACGGCTGGCTTTCGTCCAACTGCCGCAGGAATTTTATAACCTCGACTCGGTGCAACACGACCCAAGCAAACCCACCTGGCACGAGCAATCGCTCTTCTTCCGTGTCATCCAACCGGGCAAGAACTACACCAACAGCGCCTTTTGGTGCGGCAGTCCTTCGGTCATCCGCCGCAAGGCATTGGAAGACGTTGGCGGCGTGGCCACCGAAACCATTACCGAAGATATTCACACCTCGGTGCGCTTACACAGCCGCGGCTGGAAATCCCTGTTTGTCAACGAGTCCCTGGCGTTCGGCATTGCCCCGCAGACCATCACAGCCTATTTGCTCCAACGCTTGCGCTGGGCGCAAGGCACCATGCAACTTTACCGTAGTAAAGAGAGCCCACTTTGGATTCCAGGATTGACCCTGAAACAAAGGCTTTCCTATCTGGCCAGTTTTCTGGCCTACATCGAATCGGTGCAGAAGTTCATCTTCTTGATGATGCCGGTCGTGATTTTGCTCTTCAATGTGCTTCCGATGCGGGTTGAACTGCCGCGCTTCCTGCTCTTTTGGACGCCCTATTTCATCCTGAATATCGTTGCTAATCAGTTGGGAGGACGAGGTTACTTCCGTTACTTCAAGAGCGAAATTTATGCCTTCCTGCGCATGGTTGTTTTTATCCAGTCCCTTCTGGTATTATTGGTCAACAAACCGCTTAAATTCCAGGTGACGCCCAAGTCGGTAGACCGCTCCGTATATGAAAAAGAACGCAGTGCCCTGCGCCTGCACTTTGCCCTGTTGGGCGCTATGATCGGTGCGCTCTTGTTCGGCAGTTTTCGCCTTCTGTTCTCAGGAATCACCGGCTTGAGTCGCGAAGCCTTCTGGATTGTGTTGTTCTGGGGCGCCTATAATGCGGCCGTAGTGTATTTGGGTGTGCGGGAAGTGCTCAGCCGCCGCCACGAGCGCCGCCATTATCGCTTCCCGGTAAACCTTCAGGGTTGTCTAGAATACCACGGGCACAAATATCCGGCCCAAATCAACAACCTTTCCCTGAGTGGGGTAGGGTTGCGGGTGCAAGCGCCGTTTACCCCTAACGCCATATTAGAAGATGGCGCGCATCTGACGTTTAGCACCCCTTATCATCCGCGCATCCATGTGCCTCTGAGATCGGTGAGGTTCCGCCGTGCCGATGCGCAGGGCTGGTTGGACAGTGGCGCCGCATTCGACACCCTAGAGCCGGCAGAACGAGACCATCTCTTGGAATATCTGTTTGTTTATCGTCCAGGCGAACTTTTGAGACAGGGGCTTATCGGGATCGAATCGGTCACGACGCCCTCTTTCCAGCCTCAGAGTCTGGCCGCTTCTTCTCAAGAATCGTTTTGAGCACATAATCAACCCGATGGGTATCTGTTCCCCTCGTTCAGGTTATAATTCAGCCCGGCTCTATGGAAAGCAGTATCCCAACCCAGATTCCGCCCTGGCGCGCTTGGATCTTGGCTGCCCGCCCGAGGACGCTCCCCGCGGCGGCCTCGCCGGTCATCGCCGCCACCGCACTGGCCTGGTCAGATGGGCTCTTCCACTGGGGGGCGGCATTGGCGGCGTTGATCGGCGCCCTGCTATTGCAAATCGGTGCTAACCTGGCCAACGACTATTTTGATTATCAAAAAGGCGCAGATACCGCCGAGCGGCTGGGGCCATTGCGCGTTACCCAAGCCGGGTTACTTAAACCCGGTCATGTCCTGGTCGGAACGATGGCCGTGTTTGGATTAGCGAGCCTGGTGGGGATTTATCTGATCATGCTGGCCGGCTGGCCAGTAGTGCTGATCGGCTTGGCGTCCATCCTGGCCGCCCTAGCCTACACCGGGGGGCCGTGCCCCTATGGTTATAGCGGATGGGGAGAGGTGGCCGTCTTTGTATTCTTTGGGCTGGCCGCGGTGGTGGGCACGTATTACGTGCAGGCACGGCAGGTGAGCGCCGGCGCCGTGGCGGTGTCTATTCCCATCGGGCTCTTGATCGTCAACATCCTTGTCGTTAACAACCTCCGTGATATTCCCACTGACCGTGCCAGCGGTAAACACACCCTGGCCGTTCGCTTTGGTGAAGCCTGGACACGGCGGGAATATCTCACCCTTTTGATCCTCACGTATCTGGTCACCACCCTTGCAAGCCTCACCGGTATCCTTCCCCTCGGCGGACTACTTGCATTGGCTTCACTGCCGCTGGCCGTTCAAGTCACCCGTGGCGTGTGGTCAAACCAGGGGCGGGCGCTCAACCGTTCTCTGGCCGGAAGCGCCCAATTGGTGCTGGTATTTAGTCTGCTCTTTTCGCTCGGAGTCGTGCTCGAAAAAATTGTGTTTCGTTAGTACCTCTCACGGCCTACCGAGTTAAGCGGCCGTCTGCCAGCGGCACCAACGTTTTTCCAATCCATCCACCAAAAAATACAACCCCAACCCTAGCACACTCATTGCCACTACCCCTGCATACATCGCAGGGTAGTTCAGAAGCGCACTGCCGTTGAGGTAGATGTAATATCCCAGACCCTTCTGCGTCGCAAAGAGTTCAGCGACGTAAAGCACGGCCACCGCCGTGCCAATGGATTGGCGCAACGCCGTAAGGATGGCAGGCAAACTGGCCGGCAGGTATACAAAACGAAATAAGGCCAGGCGTCCTGCCCCCAGACTGCGCACACTTAGAATGAGTTCCGGACGCAAACCCGCCGCCTGATCGCGCACTAACACCAAAACCTGAAAAAACAAAATCAAATAGATCACCACGATCTTGGAAAGGTCTCCAATACCCAGGAAAAGCAATACCACCGGGACAAAGACAACCTTCGGAATAGGATAGAGAAGATAAATCACCGGTGCAAAGAAAGCATTTAAGCGCCGCGACTGCCCCAAAATCAAGCCCACCGGCGCCGCGGTAAGAATGGCCAACAATGTACTGGCCACCACCCGCCACAAACTGGCCAAAAAATGCCCGCCCAGCGAACCGTTCCGAACCTCCTGCCATAACACTGCTCCAACCTCGGTCGGGGGTGGCAAAATGGGTTGGTGCACCAACATCGCCACCCCTTGCCAGAGCGCCAACAACGCTAACCCGGCCAGAAACAGATGGCGACGGTTCATGCTTCCTCCAACAGGGCACGCAATTGACGGCAGAGATCGTGATACGCCGATGAATCCCGGTAATCGGGCTGAAGCACACCGGGATTTTCAATCACCCGGGCTATGCGGTTGGGCATCTCCCCCAAAAGCAAGATTTTTTGCCCTATCAGCGCCGCCTCTTCGATAGAATGGGTAACCAGGACCAAGGTCAGGCCGCGTTCTTGCCACAGATCGAGCACTAGGCGTTGTAAATTCTCACGCGTTGGCGCATCCAACGAGGCAAAGGGCTCATCCATCAACAACACATCCGGATTTAAGACCAAAGTACGGGCAATCGCCGTGCGCTGGCGTTGACCACCGGAAATCTGACCGGGATAGTGCTCGGCGACCGGCAGTAACCCCAAGCGTTCCAGCCAGGGTTCCACATCCAGCGTTGGACGGTAGTCGCGGGGAGCGTGAATACCATCGGCGCCATAGAAGTTACGAATGCGCAGTCCCAACCGCACGTTTTCACGCACCGTTGCCCAAGGTAGCAGACCGTAGTCCTGGATGATCAACCCGGTCTGCGGACGCGGGCGGGTCAGTGCCTGGCCATCAATGCGAATCACACCCCGCTGAGGGCGTAACAGGCCGGCCAGTAGAGAAAGCAGTGTGCTCTTACCGCAGCCCGACGGCCCCAGGATCACCCAGGATTCATTGCGCCCGGCGCGCCAAGTAAAATCTTCAAAAATAGGCGCGCCGGGAGTATAACCAAACGTGATGGATTCGACCTCGATCATCCCTCTAAGGCAGAAAATTGGGATTGACGCAATCGCTGTAGGCCAAATCTTTATCTAAGTAACCCTTCGCCTTCGCCCATGCCAGCGCATCGGCAAACTGTGTTTCGGTCGGTACACCCTTCAAGGGGTAGATTGGCACGCGAAAACTCTCGGCCAGGGGTGCAGGCACCATCTTTTGCTCGACCATCAGACCACTATATTTCTGTGGATCGGCATTGATGTGTTGGACAGCCTCCTCAATCGCCATCAGAAAGGCCTTAACCGCCTGCGGATGCTGATCAATGAGTGCCTTGCGCACAGAAATCATACTGAAAGAATACTCCGGCGCAAGCGTATCATCGAAAAGCGGAAGCGCACCCTGCTGTTCCGCCAGAGTTGCAAACGGTTCCGGCAACATGGCGGCTTTCAGTTCGCCGCTCGCCAGCAGTGCCATGCGGTCGGGAATCTTCGGCACCGAGATGGTCTGTATCTCATCCGGCTGGAAGCCCTGAACCTCCAATAGACGCTGGGTCAGGTATTCGATCACCGTCGCCTGCGATACCCCTACCGGAACACCTTTCAGATCTGCCACCTGCTTAATATTGGCCCCCTTGGCGGCTAAAACCCGAAAAAGCGCTTGATCTGCCGTCGCCGTGCGGGCAAAGCGCACCGCCTGCACCTGCGGGGTTTCTTTGTTGAAGAACATCACCGAGGTTAATTCGTTAACCATGGCATCGGCTTGTCCGGCGGCCACCATTTGATCCCGTTCAGGCCCTGAACTCACCGGAAGAATCTCAACCTTGACGTTGTGCTTCTCAAATAACCCCTCCTGTTGGGCAACCACAATGGGCAACCCATCCAAAATGGGCAGAAGAGCCACCCGAATGGTCACTATTTCTGCCGGCTTTGTTGGCGCACATGCGGAAAGGAAAAACAAGACCAACAAGAAAAATGCCATCCACTTTTTCATGCGCGATCGCTCCTAGGGTGTTTTTGTCGCGCCTAAGTATAATCCAAATATACACATCTCCTCCCAAGAACCAACAACATGCCCGCCCAATCCCATGGGCGGGCTAAGCAAAGGCGTAACGCTCCCACCCTTAGGGGGAATACTGCCGCAACAGGCGAGAAGGGGCCTTTCGCGGCAACGGCGATGCGCCGGAACCCCGATAGGCCAGAAGACGCAGCCCGTTCAACACCACAATGACGGTGCTCCCCTCATGTCCTAATACTCCTAACGGCAACGGCAAGGTGGCGCCAAATGTGCTTATTACCAACACGACAATCATCGCCAACGCAAACGCCAGGTTCTGCCACACGACCTGGCGCGCGCGCCGTGCCAGCCCGAGGGCAAAGGGAATCTTGCGTAAATCATCCGACATCAGAATCACATCCGCCGTCTCGATGGCCACATCGGTGCCCGCGCCTCCCATGGCAATCCCCAGATCGGCCGCCGCCAGTGAAGGGGCATCGTTCACTCCATCCCCGATCATGGCCACCGCCCCATAGGTTTCACGCAGTTCGCGCAAAACGCGCACTTTATCCTGGGGTAAGAGATTGGCGTAATAAGTATCTACGCCGGTTCGCGCCGCAATCCGCGCGGCGACACGCTCATTATCCCCGGTTAGCATGACCACGCGCTCAACGCCCACTTGCTTGAGCGCCTGAACGACCACTGCAGCCTCAGGACGAAGCGCATCCGCTACGGTCAGAAGCCCCACAAAGCACCCTGCCCCGGCCTCAGGCCCAGAAAGGCCACTGGCATAAGCCACCATCACCGTTTGGCCTTCCCCCTCTAACTGCTGAATCCGGTCTTGCAGTTCCGCCGGGATAGGAAGGTTGTATTCGGCAAAGAAGCGGACATTCCCTACCAGCCAATGACGCCCTTCAACCTGGGCTTCTATGCCGCGCCCTGGATAAGCACGGAAGTTCAGCGCCGTCGGCAAGGATAGACCGCGCTCTTGCGCCGCGCGCACGACGGCAGTTCCAAGAGGATGCTCCGAACGCGCTTCGACGGCGGCCACGTGTGATAAAAGGGTGTTCTCATCCCAACCGCTCAACGGATAAACGCCCGTTAACTGCGGTACGCCGTGGGTAAGCGTGCCGGTTTTATCAAAAGCCACCACTTTGAGGCTGGCCGCCTTTTCCAGGTGAACACCGCCCTTGAAGAGCACCCCGTTGCGCGCTCCGTTGGCGATGGCCGAGAGGATGCTGGCCGGGGTCGAGATGACCAAGGCGCAGGGTGAAGCCACCACCAACCAGGTCATAGCGCGGTAGAAAGTGGGATAAAAGGGCTGCCCCAGGACAAAATAAGGGATCACAACCAACAAGACCGCAGCCCCGAGCACAAAGAAAGCATAATACTGCTCAAAAGTATCTAACATCCGTTGGGTCTTGGCCTTATTGGCCTGCGCTTCTTCGACCATCTGAACAATGCGCGCCAGGGTCGTATCCTTTGCCAGACGCGTCACCCGCACTTCCAGGCTGCCATTGCCGTTGACGGTACCGGCAAAGACCATATCCCCTACCTGCTTGCTCACCGGCATAGACTCGCCGGTAATCGTCGCCTGATTGACCTCCGAGGCGCCACTGATAACCTCACCATCAATCGGGAAGCGCTCCCCCGGACGCACCACAATGACGTCCCCGATCACTAACTTTTCTACCGGCACCGTGACCAGACGCGAACCCCGCCGCACGGTTGCCACCTTAGGGCGCAAGTCCAACAATTTCTCGATCGCCCGGCGACTGCGATCCATGGCGTACGCTTGTAGGGCGTTAGAAAGGGAGAACAGGAAGAGTAACGCAGCCCCTTCGGCGGGTGAACCGATAAATGCCGCTCCCAATGCGGCCAGGATCATCAGTAGATCCACATTGAGGGTTTTCTCTCGTAGGGCTTCTAGGCTGGCCAACAGTCCAAACCAGCCCCCGGTGAAATACGCCAGAGCAAACAGCCCATGAACAATCAGTGGAAACGCACCCCAGCGTTGAAACAATAATGCCACCAATGTAAACAGCGCGGTGAGAACTGTAAATAGAATCTGCAAACGCTGTTCATCCAGGCGCAGGGTTGTTGCCGGTGCCCGTTCAGACACGTGTGCTGAAAACTCTTCCACCTCCGCCACAGGCTGAACTGCCTCAGCCCACGTCACCTCCAGAGTGCCGTTGCGGAATGTCACCCGTGCTGGATCTAATGCCAGCACCTGCCCTAATTGCATGGCACATAACGCGCACGCCGCCTCACCCTTCTCACGACGAGCAGCACACTGAGAAACACGCCCGGCCGCTACTTTACCGGCTTCGTGGACCAGGCGGAGCGCACGTTCGGGCGAGATCACTTCGGGATCATAGACCAGACGTAAGCGCCCCTGATTGTAGTCATAATGAACCGCTTTAACCCCGGCATACCCTCTTAGCGTATCGGCAAAAACATCGGTGCAACGTAAGCCCACAGGGGGTAAGCTGGAGAAGGATCGTTCAGGCGTTGTCTCGGCGGTGGTCATAGTCGGATTCCCTCAGTGCGATGGTTGTCTTTTGCTGGCATTCAGGGCAAAGGCCATAATACAACACGCGCGCTCCCAGCACTCGATAGCCTGAGGCAGCGCTGATCTCTTCGTCTAAAAACTGCACGTACTGGCTGGGAAAATCCACAATCTTATGGCAAGAAACACATGCCAGGTTAATGTGTGGATCAGTGTCGGCGTCATAATGCGCCATACCATCCCCGGCATTCCCTAACACATTGACCGCACCTAACCGAACGAGAACCTCTAGCGTGTTATAGACCGTTGCCAGGCTCAAGGAAGGAAAGCGCGGCTTTAGGGTTTCATAGATCATGGTAGCCGTCGGATGGTCATGGCTGGTCGCCAGGAGTTCGCAAATTGCCTGGCGTTGCGGTGTGATGCGCAAACCCGCTTTACGTAAGGAGTCGAGAAGAATTGCTGTCTCCGTCATGTTATTTCCTGTAATAATTCTAAATTTGTATTTGGTACAATTTTATAATCATTATAAACGTTATTTCTAAATTGTCAATCCCCAACCCCCTCCCTTTCCCGGAAATTGTCTATGATGCTAGAATAAGTCAAGTTTTAACGCCAAAGGAGGTATTCCTCGTGATCAAACGCGGTTCTTTATGGATTCTGGCTCTAGGGTTGATTATCCTCACATTACCTGCGCTGGCCTGTGGACTCCCAAGTCAAACCGCTCCTACGGCTACACCGCAGGTCGAAATCCTGTTCCAGGATGATTTTTCCAACCCCGAAAGCGGGTGGGATCGTCGCCAAGACAGCGACGGAGAGACCGATTACACCGGTGATGGCGCCTACCGCATTCGCGTGGAAACGCCTAACCTAGAGGTATGGGCGAATCCCGGTCGGAATTTCACAGACGTGCGGATCGAAGTGGACGCCGCCAAGGTCGCCGGACCAGATGATAACGACTTTGGTGTTCTTTGCCGTTATGTGGACACCCAGAACTTCTACTTCTTTCTTATCAGCAGCGACGGTTATTTCGGCATCGGCAAAAAGGTTAACGGTGAAACACAGGTCATTGGGGCTGAGAACCTAGAATCCCATACCGCCATTCGGCAGGGAACGACCACCAACCACATTCGAGCCGATTGCGCAGGCAACACCCTGAGCCTTTATGCGAATGGCGTTCTCTTGCGCACGGTTAACGATGACACCTTTCAAGAAGGTGATATCGGCCTAACGGCAGGCACATATACCGAGCCGGGGGTTGAGATCCTCTTCGATAACTTTGTGGTGTATAAGCCCTAACCCAATCGGCCATTAACACCGAAATAACACTTTTGACTCAATACCTCCACCCAAAGGTGGGGGTATTTTTATTTTGAAATCATTTGAATATCAGCAGAGGTGATCTATGACAACAAAGACCTTGATGGCGCCTTCCTACGCGCCTTCGCGCTACCTCGGCTTGTTAACCAATCGGGTGGTGGAATTAGCCCCCTTGCTGGTCCGCAGTCAAACCACCCGCCAATGGATTGTGCGTTCTATCGAACGTCAGATCCATGAACAATTTGACGCCCAACGACGGGCCGGAAATGACTTGCCCGGCCTGATCGCCGATCAAGAAGCCTTTGCCCTATCCCTTCTGCGGGTTGCAGAGCGCGCACTCACCGAGTACCGCCTTTCCAAGCCCTGGCTGCAGGGGTTGTTTAATACCCTAATCCGGGACCTGTTTCTTGAAAAGCAACGCCGCCGCGAAGCGGCAGAAGCCTTCCGGACCCAATATGGTTACGACCAACCCTCGTTTCTCACCATCAGCCCCTTTAAAGGCTGCAATCTGCGTTGCGTGGGGTGTTATGCCGATTCGGGGGCTAATTCCCAGAAACTGGAATGGGAGATTGTAGATCGCCTGGTCACCGAAGCCGAAACGCTGTGGGGGTCGCAGTTCATTGTGATCAGCGGCGGCGAACCCTTGGCATACCGCTCCCAGGGTAAGACCATCCTGGATTTGGCTGCCGCCCATCCCAATACCTTCTTTCTGATGTACACCAACGGCACGTTGATCACCGATGAGGTTGCCCAACGCCTGAGCGAATTGGGTAACCTTACCCCCGCTATCTCGCTAGAAGGCTGGCGTGAGCAGACCGATCAACGGCGTGGTCATGGGGTCTTTGACAAAGTCATGGCGGCCATGGATCGCCTCTTTCAGGCTGGCGTTCCATTTGGCGTTTCGCTCACGGCGACGCGTCACAACGCCGAAATCATCCTCTCGGAAGAATTCATTGATTACATCTTCTTTGAGCGACATGCGCTCTATGGCTGGATTTTCCAATACATGCCAATCGGGCGTTCCTTCACCCTGGACTTAATGCCCACGCCCCAACAACGATTGTGGATGTGGCGGCAATCCTGGCGCCTCATTCGCGAAAAACGCATCCTCTTAGCCGACTTCTGGAACCACGGCACCTTGGTTGGGGGGTGCATCTCCGCGGGAGGTTACGGCAAGGGTGGATATTTCTACGTGGATTGGAACGGCAACGTCAGCCCGTGTGTGTTTGTGCCCTATGCTGCGACTAACATCAAAGATGTTTACGCCCGCGGTGGCAACCTAAATGACGTGTATCGTGAACCGTTCTTTGCCGGCATCCGGCGCTGGCAAACCAGTTACCAACACCAAAATCTGCTTGCCCCGTGCTTAATCCGCGACCACCACGATGTTCTGCGGCGGCTCATCAAAGAACATGAACCTGAACCCAGCGATGAGAACGCTCGCGCTGCTCTACTCGACCCATCCTACGCGGAAGGTTTGATGAACTACGCCCGAACATATCAGGAATTGGCCGATCGCGTCTGGCAAAACACCTACATTGAAGGCCGCGCACCCGAATTTGAGGATATCCTCAACACTCAACCCCAAGTCCCAGAGGTAATGTCAACCCCATGACGCCCGGTTTCCTAGGTTACCGCTGGCTTCGCCGATTATTCAGCCTCTCTACCCCTTCCACCCGCGGGTGGTTGCGAGGCATCCGCCTGCGGGTGGAAAACCTGCCCATGCAACGCGCTCTTTTCACCGAAGGGTTGGGGCTGCCACTGACCTCCACCCATTCAGACCAAGAGGTTGCACTCTCTCTCGGCGAAGGCTTGGAGTTGATCCTGCAAGATGCCGCAATCTCATCCCAAGCCGACATCGAACTCACATTTGAAGTCCCGGACATCGAACTCGCCCGAACCCACCTGCGCCGCAACGGCTATAATAATTTAGAAGAGAATGAAGGGGGTGATTGCTGGTACCACCCCCCAAGTAAAATCGCCGTGCGGTTGAAACCAATGACAATCCCGCCCAATCGTGAAGGGGAAGGACAATGACCTGCGTGTGGGTGGTGCTTGCCGGATACCTGATCGGCTCATTTTCGGGGGCTATTTTGGTCAGTCGCTGGTGGAGCGGGCGAGATATTCGCACCCTGGGAGACGCCAACGCCGGCACCGCCAATGTCGCCCGTCACCTGGGGGTTAAACCGGCTGCGTTCGTAGCCATTGTGGACATTGCCAAAGGCAGTCTCGCCATCCTGGTGGCACACGCTTTGCGTGCCCCCGAGGTATGTACGGTACTGGCCGGCGTTGCGGCCGTTTTGGGCCACCGCTTCCCTCTCTACTTTCGCTTCCGCGGTGGGCGTGGACTGGCAACCACACTTGGGGTACTACTTGCCCTCACCCCACGGCAAACTTTGATGGCGCTTCCGCTTTACGGAATGATCTACTTGGGTAGCGGGGGCAGTGGCATCCTCGCCACCCTGCTGGCTTTTCCGGTGCTCATGCTACTCATCTATTGGGATGGTTATGATCCCTGGATCATCGCCGCCCCAATGATCCTTGCCTTCACCACTGCCGTGTGTTCCCTGCCTGAAGTCCTAACCCGTTGGCAACAAACCCGCAACGCGCGCCGCTTGCTCTATGAACTGCTTCACCCTCGCGTCACCCCTCTCCCCCGGCCCACAACCGTAGTGCTCACCGACAGCGTGGCTTCTCTGCCCTCTGACCTTTGCCGACGTGAGGGCATCCGCATCTTGCCCATGGCACTCATCTTGCCCCAAGGGGTTGCCCGCGATGGCTTGGATATCAATGCGCGGGAGTATTATCAGCAGTTGCGCAACAACAATCTACTTCCCAAAACCTCTGCCCCAGCGCCTGGGGAGTATCTGCAAGCCATTCGTCAGGCAATTGGCTCAGGCCAAACTGCCCTGATCCTGACGCCGCCAGCAGAACTCACCCAGTGTTTCTTCAGCGCTAACCTGGCGGCACAAATGGCAGCCGAAGAAGGACTGCAGGTACGAGTGGTGGATACCCGCTTGGCCGGCCCGGCGCAGGGGTTGTTAGCCCTGGCCGCTGCGCGCATGGCAGCGGGTGGTGCCAGCGCCGAGCAAATTACTGACTCCCTGCCCGCCCTGATCCCCCGTATAGGGATCATCGGCGTCCTGGATACCCTCAACTTTATCGCCCACAGCGGCCGGGTCAGCGCCATCACCCCCCTTTTAGAATCTGCGCTTCGCTTATACCCGGTGCTTTCGCTCCACCAGGGACATATCCGCTTGGAGAGCGTCGAACGCACCCGCCGCAAAGCCATCCAACGCATGACGGAATGGTTGCAAAAACACCTGAGCGGGAAAATCAGGGCTCTCATCTGCTTTCATGCAGACGCAGCCGAAGAAGGGCAGGAACTCTACCAGCATCTAGTTGAACTGCTCCAGCCATATGAGCACTATCTTACCGAACTCACACCGGTAATCGGCGCCCATGCCGGGCCGGGGGTTCTGGGCGCCGCCTGGTGGCAAGAGGGCAAATAGGGCAAATTAACCTCGGTTTTATGGAAATCCAAGCAAAGATCGTGGATAATTTTCAATGAGGATATAGGATTCAGGGAGAGCAAGATAATGTTTGAATGGAATCCCATCTACAGCATCGGTGTGGAACAGTATGATGAGCAACACAAGCGCCTGTTTGCCATTGCCCAAAAACTTTACGAGGCGATGAGCACCGGCCAAGGCCGCGCCGTTCTCAATGACATTTTCGATGAACTGGTGGACTACACCCGCACCCATTTTGCCTCCGAAGAAGCGCTTATGGGGCGATACGGCTACCCTGATTACGCAATCCACCGTCAGCAACATGAAGAATTGACCCAGCAGGTGCTGGAGTTACGGGAAAAGTACCGCAACGGCCAGATTGCCCTCTCCATCACGGTCATGAACTTCCTTAAGGATTGGCTGCGAAACCACATCTACGACAGTGATAAACGATATGGGCAATTCTTAAACGCCAAAGGCGTGCGCTAATATCACACGCCCTTGGACCCATTCGGTTTGGGACCATTTAACCGGGACCGTTCTAAGGGACATTCCCGCGCTCACGCTCGAGCAAGAGGCGAGTAGCGCGGGTGTTTTCTTCCACCGCGATCAGTAGATCCAGCACCTCTCCAACGCCGTAGAGAAACACCGCACTGATCGCGCCCCACAACAAAATCCACAAGCCGCTCAACACTCCCAAGCCGCGCATCATAAACCGCCAATCACCTGGGCCGACCATGCGAGCCGCCCCGCCAACCAATGCCGCTACGGCTGCAATCAGGGCTACCAGAAAAACGATGACACCTAGAACCTTGAAAATAATACCAATGACACGTAGAGCCCCAAAACGCTTCTCCATCGGTTGGATACCTCCATCAATTGGGATAGACGTTTGCCGTTGAAGTAACTATAATCCTTTCCGGTTATGGCTGCCAAGGGTTAATTATGCACGTATTCTATTCAGACCACTGCGAGTTTCCCCTCCCGCCAGGGCACCGCTTTCCGGCACAAAAATACCGACTGTTGCACCAAGCCCTGCTTCAGCGAGGTGTTTTAACCGCCGCGGCGTGCCATCCGGCGGAACCGATTCCGCTGGACCTGCTGGCTTTAGCCCATACGCCGTCCTATATCCAAGCCGTATTAGAAGGTAATCTCTCTCCCCAAATCGAGCGGCAAATTGGGCTGCCATGGAGTCCCGAACTGGCTCAGCGCTCGCTAATGAGCGTCGGCGGCACCTGGCAAGCGGCCCAAAATGCCTTGCACGATGGGATCAGTGGAAACCTAGCCGGCGGCACCCACCACGCCCTGGCCGACCAGGGGATGGGGTTTTGCGTGTTTAATGACGTGGCGGTGACAGCCCTGGCTTTGCTCGAACACGGATGGGTGCAACGGATTGCCGTGGTGGATTTGGACGTGCATCAAGGAAATGGCACGGCAGCCATCCTGGGGCGATATCCTGACATCTTTACCCTCAGCCTGCACGGGGAAAAGAACTACCCTTTCCGCAAGGTACCCTCTACCCTCGATATCGGTTTACCCGATCACTGCGATGATACCACCTACCTGACTGCATTGCGCGAGGGCTTAAGCGCCGTGCTGGACTTTCACCCTCAAATCGTGCTCTACCTCGCCGGCGCGGACCCTCTCGCCGCCGATCGCCTGGGACGATTGGACTTAAGTCTGGAAGGATTAGCCCAACGCGACCGCATGGTGTTAGAAGCCTGCGCCGCCCACGCCATCCCGATCGTCCTGGTTATGGCCGGCGGCTATGCGCAGCCGATTGACCTCACGGTAGAAGCCCATCTCCAAACGTATATCCTGGCGCTCGACATTATGGGCACACCCTAAGGTCACCTCAACCGCCGCAGCGTCGGGCGGTATAAGGCCACCAGCCCACTAAACAGCAGTGAAACCAACGCCCCAATCCCAATTGCGGCGGGAGCACCGACGCGATCTGCCATCAATCCGGCCTGCAAGCCGCCCAAACGCATCATCCCTTGAACGGTCATCGAATAAACTGCCATCACCCGCCCACGATAAGCATCTGGGGTATGCAACTGAAGCAAAGTATTTGCCAATGCGTTCTGAAGGACAAAGAACCACCCGGCCAAAAACATCAAACCCAATGAGAGCAAAAACGACCGCGAAAGAGCAAAAGCGATCAACATGCCCGGGAAGCCCAAACTGCCTAAGGTTAACCACACACCCCGCCGGGTGCGCGCCGGGAACGATGAAACTGTCAGCGCCGCCAGCACCGCCCCCACGCCCACAGCCGTCAACAGCAACCCCAGCGGTAACGCTTCAGGTGCGCGGCATGAAAAGGCATTCAGAGGCCCTTCACACAGGGCTGCTACAACCGGGCGAGCGCTCTCCCACAGGACTCGTTGGGCAAAAACCGGCATCAAGGTGGTATAGGGCATGGAGAGCAACGCACTCAACGCCACAATAGCGATGAGTAAACGAGGTACTTCCTGACCCAAGGCAAAGCGCAGGCCTTGCCACAAGTACGCTCCATCCCGCATACCAGAGGGATCGGCTTCTGGGAAAGGCAAATTCCGCATGGCCAGCAAACTGGCGATGACCGCCACAAACGTCAACGCATTAATCAAAAATGCGGCTGCCTCACCCGTCGTCGCCACCAAGCCACCCGCCAGGGCCGGACCGACTGCGCGGGCTAGGTTGAACATGGCTGAATTCAAGCCAATGGCATTGGTAAGATCTTCTTTGCCTTCCACCAATTCCACCGTCATCGCTTGGCGCGCCGGCATATCCACGGCGTTGGCAGCGCCCAGGATAAAAGCCAACACATACACATGCCCAATACGAACCCAACCGCTCCAGGTCAGCCCGGCCAGGATGAACGCTTGCACCATCATCACGATTTGTGCCATCAATACCACCTGGCGCTTGGGCCAGCGATCGGCCACTGCCCCACCCCAAAGTGAAAAGGGTACCAACGGAATCAGGGCAACGAAATTGACCATCCCCAGCGCCGCCGCCGACCCGGTCAAACGATACACCAGCACCTGCTGAGCAACTGACTGCATCCAGGTGCCGATCAACGAGATAGATTGCCCGGCAAACCAGAGCCGATAGTTCCGATGGCGTAAGGCCCGAAACGTGCGATAAAAAACCCGCTGCACGCGGATTCGGTGACGTAGTGCCGTTATGGTCATTGCGCTACCCGAAATTCAAAAAGATGTTCGACAACCCTAGGATATCGCGTTGCAACCAAGGCGCTTTTCAGCGCACGCGCCGCTTCCACTCCTCTTTAAGTTGTAACTGGCGTGGGCTTTCCCCCGACGGGAGGGCTAAAAAGTCATTGGTCAAGCGGTTGAATTTACTGCTATCATCCAGCATCGGAAAATGTCCCGCATTCTCGAAATAAACCAGGTGCATGCTCTCAGGCATCGTAGCAACCTGTTCGTTTGAAGCCGGCTCGATTAAAGGATCATCCAGCCCATAAACCAGCAAGCAAGGCAAACGGAAACCCTGCCATAACCCCACCAAATTTAACTCTCGCAAGTCATCCAGCGAGGTGAGCACGGCTTGAGGATCGGTCTTAATCGCATCCGTTAGGACAGGCTCGGTAAGGGGGGAACCGCTAAGCAGCCAGTGCGCCAAGTCATCCGGGCTGGTGTTCCGCAGACGGTGACTGACCTGCTCCCGACCCAGCGGCAGGCTCACCGCCATGAGGCGATCCACGGCCTCAGGATAGCGCGCGGCAAAGCGCATCCCGACCAAAGCCCCCAGCCCATGTCCGATGATCGCAATCTTGAGGATCCCGATTTTCTCCATAAAGGCAACCAAGAGCTCAACCTGATCGTCCAAACGATAGCGCCGGTTCTTAGCCGTATCCCCAAAACCCCATAAATCCAGCGCATAGGCGCGATAATTCAATGAAACTGCTTGCATCATCGGAATCCAATAGCGCCATGATCCCACCCAGCCATGCAAGAAGATGACCGGGCGCCCTCGCCCCAGGACTTCATAATGCACAATGGCGTCTTCCAGCAGGATCGCGCTCATGCTCCCATTGCCGGAGAATGTTTCTCTAATAGTTCACGCACACGCCGGGTCAGTTCATCTGGGGCGAACGGTTTAAGCAAATAATCCGTCGCCCCGGCGGCTAGCCCGGCTTGAATTTCAGACTCTTGACCCTTGGCCGAGAGAAAAACCACGGGGATGTGCTTCAACGCCGGGTCGGCCTTGAGGGCTTGGCAAGCCTGATAGCCATCCATGCGCGGCATGCGCACGTCCATAAGAATTAATGCCGGATGAAGTTGCGCTGCGGCCTGCACGGCTTCCTCGCCGTTGCTCACCGTGGTTACCTCATACCCGGCAAAGCGTAGGGTAAAGGCAATCAATTCTCGGATATCACGTTCGTCTTCAGCCACCAAAATATGGGTCATTGGACTTCCTCAACGCTCCGCAATCGGTAAGGTAAATGAGAAGGTGCTCCCTTCGCCCGGAACACCGCTACTGGTAAACCAGATCCGCCCCCCCTGCATTTCAACCAGGATTTTCGCCAGGGCTAACCCCAACCCGGTGCCGGCCTTCGCCATCACCAAAGGATTGTTACCGCGGTAGAAACGCTCAAAAATGCGCGGTTGATCTTCGATGGGGATGCCGATTCCGGTATCTTGCACATCTACTTGCACCTCGTGTTCACCGACGGGGTAGACTCTCAGCATAATCCGTCCTTGATCCGGAGTGTAATGGTAACTATTAGAAAGCAGGCTTTCTACAATCTGGCGCACCCGTTCCCGGTCACCATAAACTTGTGGTAAGGTGGGCGCAAGGTCCAATTCAAACATCAGGTGACGGGATTCTTCTTGAGCACGCGCTTGCATCGCCTGCAATCCCTCTTTCACCACTTCGGCTAAGTCAAAAGCTGCCCGGTTGAGTTCCACTCGCCCGGCCTCAATGCGTGAAACATCCAGCAGATCGTTCACCAATCGGATCAAGCGCTCGGCATTTTCTTTGACGATGCGCAGGAATCGCCCTTGAGGTTCAGTGATGGTGCCCGCTGCCCCCATGAGCATGACATCTACATACCCTTTGATCGCGGTGAGAGGGGTGCGCAATTCGTGACTAACATTGGCCAAGAACTCCGACTTCAGACGATCCACCTGCACCTGATACGTAACATCGCGGAAAATCGAAACTGTGCCCAAGAAGTGATCGCGCCAGAAGACCGGCGCAACATGAATCGCCACCACCCGCTGGTCTTCCAACACCATTTGGCCGGCAAACGTCTCACTGGCATCCGCCGCCTCGGCCTGCTCCGACCAGCGCTGAATCGTCTGCACCCAGGCATGACCGGCTTCACCAAAGAGACCGCTGAAACGCTCTAAGGACTGATTGAGCACCAGGTCGGCCTGCAGGCCCAAAATACGCTCTGCCGAGGCATTGAACAACGTAATGCGCAGATCGGCATCGGTCACCATGACACCGTCAGCTACGGCTTCGAGAATCGCCCGCGAGCGGCTGGCTTCAATTTGCTGTTCCCGCACCATCTGCCCCAGGCTCTCCGCCTGATCGCGGATCAGCCCAAAGAGTTCAGCATTGCTCAAGGTAATGCTCATCTGGCGAGCAATGGCCTGAGCCAGATGGATGTGCGCTTCCCGGAAGTGTCCCGGCTGGCGGTGGATCAGGAACAGGGAACCGAGAACCTCTTCACCCAGGATCAAAGGCACACCTACCCCGGCCCGCACACCTAGAGACCTTAAGGCGTAGATCTCACCGTCTTCGCTCTCGGTAAGGTCATCCCAGCACAAGAGAGAGCGCTGCTTAACTACGCGTTGATGTAGGGGTTTGACGGCTTCAATCAGGGCTTTCGGTTCCAGGTCTAGGTCAGGCACGGCACGCAAGAAACTCTCGCCCTGCACCAACCGCACCAGGCTGGCATCCACATCCAAAGCCTGATTGAGCACTTCCAAAGCCCGCGTCAGAACCTGATGGATATCCAGGCTGGCCGAGAGTTCCATAATTACACGTAAGAGGGTTTGCGTCTCCAGGTTGGCTTGGCGCAATTCGGCCGTGCGTAAGGCAACGCGCCGCTCCAGATCCTCTTTGAGGGCATGAGTTTCAGCAAACAAGCGGGCATTTTGCAAAGCCACCGCCGCTTGGTTACAGATAGTTCGCGCCAGTTCCAGTTCTGGCGCGGCAAAACGGTGCTCCTGCGCGTAAGCCAACCCAACCCACCCCTGCATCACCTGAGCGCTTGCCAAGGGCACCATGATGAGCGAGTGCATCATTGCCAGCGCCGGCCATGCGCGCGTTAGGTCAATCACCTCGGCCTCGCGATGAATATCCCCTACAATGTAAATCCCGCGCGTCTCCTGCAAGCGCTCAAAGAGCGGAATCACGGGTAAGGGTTGAGGTAATCTCATCTCCCCCGGCGGAGCAACCAGCGTCAAGGTGGCCCGCCCCTCCTCCCAGGTCAACACAGCCGCGACATCGGCGCCCAACGCATCCTTCAAGCGCTGCAAGGTAAGGCTCAAGATATGCGCCGCATCCAAAGAAGCCCCTAATTCGTTAGAAAGGTTATAAAGCAGGGCTAAACGTTCTGAACGCTGGTCAAGTTCGACCGCGCGACGCTGGCTATCTTCAAGCAAGCGCGCCTTCGCCAACGCCAACGCCGCCTGGCTGGCAAATGTTGCTCCCACCTGCACGTCCTCAGACGAGTAATAACCCGCCTCGGCCTTCTCCAAAGCCAGCACGCCGATAAAATCGGCCTGAACCAGAAGAGGTAATCCTAACCAACACAAACGTTCCGGTTCCAAAAAGCTCGGGAAGCGTTCATCCTGACGAATATCTGCCACCAGAATCGGCTGCCCTTGCTCACGCATCGCCTGGAACAGGCGGCTGTCTTCCAGCCGCACCTCCAAACCCACGCGTTGTTCATGATCGGCAAAGCCTTGCGCGGCCACCAAACGCAAAACGTTGCCCTCGCGCAGCCAGAGCGCCGCGGTATCATAGGCCATTACATCCCCTAATGCCTCCATAAGGGCGGAAAGAACCTCGTCCTGGGTAAGGCTGGCCGAGAGGCGTGCCGACGCTTGCGTAAGTGCCTGAAGTTGCTCCAAGCGCCGCCCTGCCGCCTGGAACAGGCGGGCATTTTCCAGAGCCAAAAGCGTTTGCTGGGCCAGCGAATGCACCAGGGTTTGATGCTCCGGGGTAAAAGCTGCATTTTGGCTGAAATTCTCAATAACAAACACCCCCAGCACGCGCTCCCCGCTCCCCAAAGGCAACATCAGCGTGGATAGTGGCAATTTTCCCTTATTCGCTTGCCGATAGCGCAGCAAGTCCTCGCCAACGAGGGCATAGTCGCGCACAAAATTTACTTCATCTATACGCGCTACTTGCCCCTGCTGAAAGACGCGTGCCAACGCGGAGGCCTCGGCAGGGGTTACTGCAAAATGAACGTCCATTAAGGACGATTCATCAGCGTAACCGTGCGCTGCACGTGGTACCAATGCGTCTTCACGCGGCTCCCACAACGCCACCCATGCCGCCTCGGCTTCTGGAATGACCTCCAATGCGGTGGTACACAAGGCTTGCAGCAAATCTGTTTCACTTAAACTCCCCAGTCTGCGGCTGTAATCCAAGAGTAGATTCACCTCGCGCAGGCGGCGGCGCGTTTCTTCCAGCAATTCGAGATTTTGCAGTGTAATGCTAATCTGGCGCGAAAACTGGGCATAGAAGATAATATCTTCGGCTTCAAAAGAAGGCAATGGGTGATCCACTAATACCAACACCCCTATTCGCCGCCCCACGCCAGGCTCGAATACAAGGGTCATAAAGGCCTGAGCCCCCCAGCCCTGCACCAGCGGACTATCTTGCCAGGCCGGTTCCTCGTGAACATCCGCTACCATTAGCGGCCTTCCTTCATTCAAAGCCTGAAGGAGAGGATTACGCTGGCCTAGTAGGGCTTGTGGATTCAGATCCGGTGGTTGAGTGCCGATGACCTCCCATAAATATGGGCCAGAGGGACGTTGTTCGGCAATTAAAGCTGCCGTTCCCTCTAATCGCTCCAACCACTGATAGGCAACACTGTGTAACACGCCCTCCACACTACTCTGACGAGAAGCCTCTTCCATAACCGCGAAGCCCTCGCGCACGCGCTGCCAACGCAGCCTCTCGCGCTGACGCATCTCTTCACTTTGCAAGACCTCAAAACGAGCCAGGCGCTGCTGTAACTCTTGGAGATGACGATGACGGGCGATCACCAATGCAGCCTGAGCAGCGAAGAGGCTCAAGGCATCCAGCGCGGCCCGATCCGGACGACGGCCATCACTGGGGTCATCCACACTGATTAAGCCTAATGGCTGGCCTTTGTCATCATAGAGCGGCGCCAAGAGCAAATCGTCCGGATGCCAAAGGTCTTCTACGGCGGGCAGTTCATCCTCAGGGCGCATGACATTGACCCAGTGGATGGAATCAGGCAAGACCGGGGTTCGATCGGCCGGGATGTAGTAAAGCGAATCCAGACGAAACTCAGGACGGAGCAAGGACTCCAACGCCGACCAAGGCAAGGTGCGTTGGCGGACTTCCTCCCACTGTTCTGGAGTTAGTCCGCGGCTAATTTTGCGCACCAAATGCGCTTTCTCAGGATCATAGACGCTGATCAGCACCGCGCGGAAGGGCGTGGCTTGCGTAATCGCCCGTGCAATAGCCGCCAGTGCATCTTCTAGGGACTGATCGGGCCACAAGAATGAAGAAACGCGGTAAAGTTCGGCAAAGGTTTCCAATTGCCGCCGCACCAACTCGCTGCGCTGCACCTGTTCTTCATACTGCAACGCATTCGATAGAGCCACACTGGCCTGTGCAGCCAGGGATTGCACAATTTCGGTAACGGTCGGCCCAAAGTGATTGACGTGACGGGCATGCAGGTGGATCAGGCCCGCCGGATATTGGCGGTAAAAGATCGGCACAATGAGCAGCGAACCCACACCCTCATGCAGAACAGCCGTTGTATCCGGGGAAACTTCCGCCACAATAATCGGTGCTCCAGACCGCAACGCTTGCTGTTCCAACGCGCCCATTTCAGCCGGCACCGGTTCGCCCAAGTTCAGGCGCAACGGCCATTTGTTTCCCTGCGATACCCGCTGCAAGTCGAACAACAACAGGCTGCCGCAATCGGCGCGGGTGATACGCAACGCTTCCTCGTACACAATCTCCATCAGGTGCTCAAGATCGAGCGACGCACTCAGTTCACGCGTAATCCGATTCAATGCGGTCAACTGCTCTAACCGCTGGCGCAGGGATTCATCGGTTTGCGCCCGCAGAGAAGCCTGCTCAACAACGCCGGCCAACTGCCCTGCTGCGGTAAACATCAATTGCAAATCCGAGTGATCAAATTGATCGGTGCGCCGGCTTCCCACCCATATTTCACCAATCCCTTCGTTGCGCACCACCAGGGGCACAGCCACTACCGACTCGACCTCCCAGGTCTGACGCAGATGTTGGTAGTAAGGAATTAAGGTGGTTTCAAAGGATAAATGACCGCTGTGGAGTGCATCCTGACTGCCCGTTACGGTAAAAGGGAACTGCGGATCATCTACCAACAGGCGCGGGATCGCCTCTCCATCCTGGGCGACTTCGCCAAAATACGAAGAGCGGTGCAGTTCGAGCGCCGTACGGCTGGTATTGAGTAAGAAAACAGCAGCACAATCGGCACGAAGCAGGCGCACTAATTCTTGTAAGGAATACTTCAAAATCTCGTCCAACGTCGCCGCAGAACTGGCCAAACTGGCGATACGACGCAGTGCCTCAGCACGCTGCGCCCGCTGACGGGTCTGTTGAACTAGAGTTGCGTTTTCGATGATCGGCGCCGCTTGGTTGGCAATAATCATCATCAAACGAATTTCGTCCTGAGTAAACATACCTCCATTAAGGCGGTTGGATGCCTGCATGTACCCTAAAACCCGCCCCACGGAAGCCAATGGCACCAGTACGGTTTCGCGCAACCCTGCCGCCACCGCCAGATGGTGCAGTCCCAATTCGTGCCAACGCGGGTCCTCCACGGCATTTTCGGTCATCAGGATATCCTGTTCCAGCAAAGCCCGCTCCAGGGGAGAATTCGCTCCGACCGGCAACCGATACATATCCAGAAACTCAGGGGGCAACCCAATAAATGGAGCCTGGGCCTCCAAACGCCGCGTATTCTCATTGAAGATCAAGAAGCCCAGGATATTAACCGGGAGCAAAGGGAGAATGCTGTTGATCAAACGCTCATAAAGTTCGCGCGGATCACGCACCGATCCAAACGCCTGAGCAAACTGCGCCAGCCCCGCCAACTCTATCGCTCGCCGCTGTTCCTGGCGATAAAGCAAAGCGTGATGAATCGCAATTGCCGCCTGCCCAGAAATTAACCGCAGTAATTCAAGATCCGAGGGCTGAAAATGATCTGGTGTGAGCGAGCCCAGTTCCAAGGTCCCGATAAGTTCCTTGCCGACGATCAACGGCACCCCCATATAAGAACGTAGAGGGTAAGACTGCCGATCAATGGCCTGGTGCAGGTCAGAACGTTCCTCGACGCGTGAGAGAAGAAGAGGTCGCCGCGTGCGCGCCAAATAACCAGAATAGCCCTCATCCAGAGCATAGCCACGGGATACCCGCTCCAAACGATGGCCTGCCAGGCGCCGATAAGGCCACAGCACGCCCGCTTCTGCATCCCACAGGGTAATTTCCCAAATGTCCGCCGGCAGTAAGCGCTCCAGGCTGTCCAGAACGGCTTGTAGCGTCTCGTTTAAGTCCAGGCTAGCCGCAATCGCCTGGGTGAGTTGCAAAAATGTTTGCAGGGTTTGCGCTGGTAAAGATGACTCGCGCGTCAGTTCACCGGCCAGGTTGGCCTCTCGCAGCCACACCAGACGGTAGGACTGCCCATCCAGAGGTGTTGCCAAAACACGCACCTCAACCGTGCGTCCCCCCAGGGTTACCAAATCCTGCCCACCGTTAGCACACAGGCCGAGGAATAGTTCCGGCGGACGCACTTTACGCGCCAGCGTTTCCAAGTTAGGATGAACCTCTGCAGGGAGATCAAACAACGCTCGGGCAGGCTCGTTCAACCAAGTTACCCGACCACCGGGTTGTATCACAATGACCGCCTCGTTCAGGTCGTCACCATGCTCGTTTTCTCCTGCCCCAACAGGACTTGAAGCGCGCATTGTGCCCGGCAACGTCCGCAACAACCAATGCGTTGCCCACCAGGCTACCGCGCCCAGCAAGATCAACAGAAAGCCCCACAGCACAGGCGCCAGAGACATAACCCGCCCGACCGCCTATCCGGCGGCAAGCAGAGCATCGCGACGACGCTCTTCAGCCGCGACCTCGGTGATCTCGCGAATATCGGTGAATGAATGCGTGGCAGGAGTCACCACGCCGATAGCCAGGCTCATGAAGGGAGTCTTGACCATTTCGCCCCCCCGACCCGGAGCCAGGATATACCCCTGTTGGCGATCAATAAAGTTGTAATGGCTGAGTACGGCTTCCGCAAAGCGTTGTTTCAGGGCCTCTTTCAAGCGTGGGGCGACTTGGCTGGCCGTGAAGATGACAAAGTTATCTCCGCCTGCGTGTCCAATGAAGTCATTGGGAGTCCCCACGGCATCTACCACTTCGCCCAGCAACATCGCCGTGAAACGCACTACATCATTGGCCGCAATCAAGCCATAAACATCGCGGAAGGCATCAAAGTAGTTGATGCGAATATCCATGAACGCCCAATCGGGTTGGCGAATGACCTTGCGCAGTTGATCCTCGATCAGGCGTCCGGACGGCAGACCCGACTGGGGATCGGTCAGGCTCTCGCGCTCCGCCCGCGCCAGGGCATTTTGCACCCGCAGTTTGAGCTCCTCGATATCAAACGGTTTGGTGATGTAATCATCCGCCCCTAGTTCCAAGCCCTTGAGTTTATCACTGCGCTCGTCTTTTTGGGTCAGAAAGAGGATGGGAATGTGGCTGGTGCGGATGTTAGTCCGCAGAGCGCGGCACACCTCATAGCCGTCAATATCAGGCAGCATAATATCCAGCACCAGCAAATGCGGCAGTCCCTGGCGCGTTTTTTCCAATGCTTCACTGCCGCGCATGGCCACATCCACGTCATACCCCTGGCTCTTGAAGAAAAGCCGGAGCATATTCGCGATATCCACATCATCTTCAACAATGAGTAATCGGGCTTTGCTCATTCCGCCTCCTTATTCGGTGCGTGCTCCCAGTCATGAGCGCGCCGGGGATCACGATTCCCGCCTGCCTTCCAACAGCGCCTGAACCGGTTGCTTAAATCTTATGTGAAAGATGATATTCTGACAATAGTCAGCCCGCCGTTTTGCCCCGAATTTGAGTTTACAAAATGGTAAGCCCCATATGATATAATGCCCGTTACCCCATCATTCCCTGCCACACCGTGGCCCAGTTTTTGCAACCTGACAGGTTCATGATGCCGTCTTCTACGGGCAACCCAATTCAACGCTTAAGGGGGCTTGCTCTAATTGTCTTTTTACTCGGCCTCTTCTTATTTGCGCCGCTGACGCAACCCATCCCTTCTCAAGCCCAGAGCGCAAATGCTACATCGCGGCTCTTTTTACCCGTGATCTACCGCGACTATCAACCCACGCCGTTGTATGCCACCAGTTACTATATCCAAGACGAAACACCCGCCCGCATGTACGACCTGGGGTGCACCCTGGGTAGCCGTGACCGCAGTCTCCCCGGCGCTCAGGATAGCCTGGTGGTATTGAATTTCGGTCAGGGCTGGTTCGACGGTGGAAATCTTAATAAACCCGGCGCCGGCCTTTTCAGTCCCTATTGGCATTATGTGCCGATCAGCGCCATCGAAGCCGCTGTCAAAGCCTACATCCAGGGCTATTGGGTCTGCAGTGCTGAGGATCAAGAATCGCAGATCATGGTCGCCATTGGGACGAATAACTACGGCGGTTACGGTTCCAATACGACCGATCAGAACACTCGCCGCACCTATGCCTATGAGCACGGCAAAGTCTGGGCGCAAATGGTGGTGCGCCTGATCCAGTGGGTATGGAGCAGTGGCTACAGCCGCCAAGTGAGCGTCGCCGGGGCCACAGATATCGAATGGGACTCTCAACTCACCGGTTGGAACACCCCTTATGTCACGTATGGATGGGTGAACGGATTTGACAACTACGATAACGGACAAGCCATCTTTTACAACTTTGGTGCTTGCGTGGGTTGTCCCACCAGTGCCAACCCCAATTGGGTTTATTCCTCAACCAATCCCTGGACGCAATTCGACGTCTATTACGTCTCGTACGGCGCTCCACCCGCCTGGCCGTTGCCGGAAATCTATGCTACCAGCGGGGTCAATGCACGCCAGTGGCAAGCCATCAGCCGCTACGGCGCGATCTACCTCGGGCGGCCGATGGAATTCGCGGGGGTAATGACGCAGTACCAAGCCTGCCAACAGCGCGGTGGTTGTTCCGGAATCAACAACACTCCGGAAGCCGGGTGGAAACAACTCTTTGATGCCTTAAACGCCGATCCGCTCACCCGTCAGCCCATCTTGCGCTGGATCACCGATATTCGCTGGCAAATCAAATAAGCCTATAACGTGAAAAAGCGATAAAAATGGCGTAAAAAACTCCCGTCTAGGCATTGCACTCGCGGTTTAATTCGCTATAATGAAAGTATGCGGGGAGTCTCACGCTACGCCGCCGTTTTAATCTTGTTGCTCTGCTTGGTCATCCTTCCCAGCAGCGGGTACGCCCAAACCCCTACGCCTGAATTCGAGTATCTCAACGGGCATATGGTGCGGGGAGCGTTCCTGGCGCAATATCGCAGCGTCGCCGATCCCCTGCGTCTGTATGGATACCCAATCACAGGCGAATTCCAGATGCTCACCGAACACGGTTGGAGCACGGTGCAGTATTTCCAACGCGCCCGCTTTGACCTGATTGTCGAGCCAAACGGGGTTGAACGGGTTGTAGTCGCCAACCTGGGTAGTTTGCTTTATGCCGGCCCGGGTCCCCTGGCGCCCGTACCTACCGATCCTCTGGCTTGCCGCCGCTTCGAAAACGGAAAATCCGTTTGTTACGCCTTTCGCCAATTCTACGAGGCTCATGACGGCCTGACGAATTTCGGTCTGCCCATCTCCGATCTGGAAATCGCCGAGCGACGCTACGTGCAGTACTTTGAACGCGCCCGCTTTGAATGGTGGCCCGAAAATCCACCCGGCGAGCGCGTTGTCCTCACCGATTTAGGCAAACGTCATTTTGATCTCATTGTCCGTGATCCTGAACTCACCCGTCCCGAACTTCCACCTAGCGCCATCATCGCCCAAGTGATCCCGCACGCCCAGGCGTTTGTTGCCCAAGCCCTGATCCCTTCTGGGAGCCAACAAACGCTCTATGTCATCGCGCGCGATCAGTATAACCGTCCCATTTCTAACGCCAGTGTGTCGGTAACCTTAATTGGGCCTGAGGGGCTGCGGCTGACCTACCGCGCCACCGAGACCAATGCCGACGGCATCACGCAACTGACGTTCTTCGCCGGGCGTTTTGAACCACAAACCGTGATCACCTTGAAGGTGAAAGTCCAGGTGTTGGGGCAGGAAACTGAAACCCAAACCTGGTACCGCATTTGGTACTGAACAACCAAGGTATCAGAAAACCCCCACCGCATTACATCGGCGGGGGATTCTTTTCACTCGTTTGCTCAAGGATCGGTCGTTCTGAGACGCAGATCGGCGGCATGGGCATGGGCTTCTAGCCCTTCGGCGCGCGCCAATTGAGCCGAAACACGCCCTACCTCTGTGGCAGTACGTGGGTCTAAGGCTACCAGGCTGATCAGGCGCACAAAATCCCACACGTTCAGCGGTGAGGCAAAGCGGGCTGATCCGCCGGTTGGCATGACATGGCTGGGGCCAGCGGCATAATCGCCCAAAACCTCATACGAATGTTCGCCCACGAAAATCCCCCCCGCCGCCTCGATTTTCTCCACCCAGCGCCAAGGATCAGTCACCACCAGATTCAAGTGCTCGGGGGCATACGCATTAGAAAGCGCGACCGCTTCCTCCAAGTCACGGGTTAGCACAATACCGGAACGCCCGACCAGAGAAAGCGCCAGGATATCCTGCCGAGGTAATTGTGCCGCTTGGCGCGCCACTTCCTGCTGTACCCGGCGTGCCAGGGTCTCGCTGGGGGTCAGTAAAATCGCCGCGGCCAACACATCGTGCTCGGCTTGAGCCAATAAGTCCGCTGCCACCCATTCGGGATTGGCGGTATCATCGGCGATCACCACCGTTTCGGTTGGGCCCGCCAAACCATCAATCCCTACGACGCCAAAGACCTGCTGTTTGGCCAGCGTGACGAAAAGATTGCCCGGCCCGACAATCTTATCCACCCGCGGGATGCTTTCGGTGCCGTAAGCCAGTGCCGCAATCGCCTGTGCGCCTCCCAGCACATACACTTCGCTCACACCGGCAATCGTCGCCGCCGCCAGAATAACGTCCGCCGGGTGGTCGCGCCCGCGCTGAGGTGGGGTAACCAACACAATCTCACGTACCCCGGCTACCCGCGCCGGAATGGCGCTCATCAACACTGTAGAAGGTAAGGGCGCCGATCCACCCGGTACATAAATCCCAATCCGTCGCAAGGGACGCACCAGTTGCCCCAACGTGCCTCCCAAATCCTGAGTGATCCATGAGGTCAAGGGTTGGCGGCGGTGAAACGCCTCAATCCGTTCCGCCGCTATATGCAACGCTTCCCGCAGATCAGGGGAAAGACGAGCAAGTGCTGTTTGCAGTTCCGTCGGAGGCACACGAAAATCCGAAGCCGTCCACCCATCGAGTTGCTGGCTCCAGCGCCGCAAAGCCGCATCGCCACCCATGCGCACGTCAGCCAGGATGCGCGCCACTGCCTGGGCTGGCGTCAGCGGTTCTCCGAAGAGGGCCTGAATTCGTTCACGCACTGCCGCAGGAACGTCCTGCACATCCGGGGGCTGGCGACGTAGCAGAGTATTCCGCGCCGTCTCGGGATCGTATATGTTTAGATTCATAGCACCTCCATCCAAGTAAAATAACAAAACCCCCGCCGGTTGCGGGGGTTGGTTCTCGGTCAATATCGCGGTCGTTCAGGAAAGGGACAGTGCCACCCGCTCCGGCCAGGGAGATAAAACATGATAATGATGATGGCTATAAGCATGTCGTAGGAGCATGGCCCAAGTGTAGCATGGGCAGCCTCCAACCGTCAAGTTTCTAGGGTAAAATTCACAGCGCCTAAGACTCTCATCCTGTGAGGACGACATGCAGATCGAAATCGCCCGTGCTGTAACCGATGACATGGTTGAAGCCTTCGCCCGTCTGATTCCCCAACTCTCCAGTTCCAGCCTACCCCCCACGCGGCAGGAACTCGAAGAGATGGTCAACTCGGATGCCAGCATTCTCTTCCTTGCCCGTGATGAGGACGGGCAAATTGTCGGCACCCTGACCCTGGTGGTCTTCCGTATCCCCACCGGGCGCCGCGCCTGGATCGAGGACGTGGTGGTGGATGAAGCGGCACGGGGCCGCGGCATCGGGGAAGCACTAACACGGGCCGCCCTCGAACACGCGGCACGGTTGGGGGTCAAAACCGTAGATCTCACCTCCCGCCCTTCGCGCGAAGCCGCCAACCGCCTTTACCAAAAAATCGGTTTCGTGCGCCGCGAGACCAATTTATACCGCTACACTCTTTAACCACTTCACTCGCGCGTGGTCACTTTGCCGATATACCTAAACTGACCCGGCTCGCGCCCGCCGGCTTCGGCGAGAACGACCGAAAGGGCTTGAACCGGCAAAATTTCAACCAGCGGTAGCGCAAGTTCTGGCACCGAGGGTAGGGGCACCCAGGTTAATCCCTCCACTGGTTGTGGGCTAACCCATGCGACATCGCCGCCGTACTGCTTGATCTCCAGCCCCAGCATGCGGTTGAGTTCGACCGTCGTCTGCGCGCCGCCGAAAAGCCACACCGCAATGCCCGGTTCAACAATCTCCAACGGGCCGTGACGGAACTGCGCCGCGCCCATCCCCTCGGCGGCGAATTTCGCCGCTTCCTTGAGCACCAACGCCCCTTCCTGAGCGCTGGCAACAGATGCCCCCCGCCCCAGAAGAAAGAGACGGCTCAACCGTTCTGCGACCTCGCGGATTACATCCAGATGCTGGGACCAATCCTTAAGGTAATCCGCTACAGCCGCCTGCCCCTGCCACAGGGTTTCTTTCCACGTAGAGACATCCTCATTCAGCAGCACCGCCGTTGTGAGCAGGGTCACGGCAACGGTATTGATATACGTGCGGGTCGAAACGGTGTGTTCGGCGCCCGCGTGCAACGGCAGGATTACATCTGCCGCCCGTGCCAAAGTGCTGGACGGGTTATTGGTGACCCCGACCAGCAGTTTAGGACGCCTCGATGTCAGGCGTTCCAGCAAGCGATGAATCTCCGCACTCTCTCCCGATTGGGAAATCACCCACAACAGGGTGCGTGAGTTCACTTGGTTGAAGGCATAGTGAAGCAATTCTGCCGTATCCCACAATACCACCGGGAGATTCAGCCCACATAATCGCAACCAGGCCGGATAAGCTCCGTAATATGAGGCGCCCATGCCAGTCAGGATAATGCGATCACATTCCTCCGCGGTGATCACCCGGCGAACCACATCTAGTGGCTGAGGGTCAAAATTTTCCAACGCATCCTTCAGTCCTTCGGCCTGGGATAGGATATCCTTCACATAAGGCACCGTCATTTTGAGATTATCCCTCCACAATCAGTTTCGAAGCCGCGTAGGCCGCTCCCACAACGCCGGCTTGCCCACCCAGGCGCGCCGGCTCTAATCGCACCGATTGCAAGGGAGCGACGACGCTATGCTGTTGAATGACCTGATGAAGATAAGGCGCAAAGACCGGATACGCCCGCATCACCCCACCGCCTAGAATCACCACATCCGGCAGATAAGCGATCATAAGATTGACCATACCCAACGCCAGATAAAAGGCCGTTTCTTCAATGACCTGCCGTGCCAGAGCATCACCGGCCTGAGCCGCAGTCACCACCACCCGCGCGTCTATGGCTTCCAGGTTGCCCTGTACCAGTTCCATCATCAAGGTAGATGTGCCTTGGGCTAAAGACTGCGCACGGCGTGCAATCGCCGGTCCGGAAGCCAGGCTTTCCCAACAACCGTGCGCGCCGCAATAACATAACGGCCCTTTTGGATCCACCACCACATGCCCGGCCTCAGGATGAGCCCCTTCCACCCCACGGTAAATCTCGCCTCGAAACACAAACGCCGTCCCGATCCCTGTTCCTACGGTCACCATGAGCACGCGCTCATAGTCTCGCCCTGCCCCCACCCAGGCCTCACCCAGAGCCGCCGCATCGGCATCGTTCTCCAAAGCCACCGGCACCCCAAATCGTTCCTGCAATGGCTGGACGACCGGCACATCTTCCCAAGTAGGCAGGGTGTAAGGATTTTGAATGCTGCCGCGTTGGCGATCTATCGGCCCGGTGGCCCCCATCCCAATCGCCAGAGGCGAGGCACCCCCCACCGCGCCCAGAACTTGCTCGATCAAAGCACTGATCCGCGCCAATCCAACCTGTGGCCCGCGTGCGGCTTCGATCGGTGCTTCGGCCCAGGCTAAAACGTCGCCTCGCGGGCTAACAGCGCCCACCCGCACATTCGTGCCCCCCAAATCAATACCAATGAGCACCTCGGCTTTCATCCCTTAACCGCTCCTGCAGAGAGTCCACTGACGATGTAACGCTGGAAGATCAGCGCCAACAGCACCGGCGGTAGCGCCGCCAGCACACCACCGGTCATCATCGCCGTGATATCTACGGCATAGCGCCCGGTAAACTCGGCAATGGCTACCGGCACCGTTTTCGCCGCGATGGTGCTGGTAAAAATCAAGGCAAAGAAAAATTCATCCCACGCCAACAGGAACGTGAACAACGCGGTGGAAACAATGCCCGGCGCCGCCACCGGCAAGACCACCCGAAACAGCGTGCCCAGGCGGGAACTGCCGTCAATCAAAGCCGCATCTTCCAATTCCCGCGGCACGCTCTCGAAAAAGGTGCTCAACATCCAGATGGCAAAGGGAAGCGCAAAGGAAAGATAGGTGATGATCAGGATAATCGGCTTATTGAGCAGAGCCAAACGCGCGGCGATGATATACAACGGCACCACCAGCGAAATCTCGGGCACCATACGCACCCCCAAGATGCTCATAAACAGAGCATTGCGAAACGGCAAGCGCAACCGCGCCAAGGCGTAGCCGGCCAGCGAACCCGTCACCAAGCAGATCAGCGTGGTCGAGCCGGCTACGATGAACGAATTACGCAAGGTGATGCTGAATGTTCGTGCTACTTCTGAGACGGCGGTGCCCGGGATCAGAATGTCGCGATAGTTCTTAAGTGTAGGGTGTTCAGGAATCCAGTGCGGCGGCACGGCGAGCAGTTCTGCCCGCGTGGATATTGAGGAAAGCACCAGCCAGGCAATGGGTGCATAGATGAACAGCAAAACCAGCGCCATCAATCCCAATAGGATCGCCGTTGATACTGCACGTCGCCAGTGCTTCATCCCTGCACCTCCGGGCGGTAGAGCAACCGAATGTACGCCAGCGCCATGACCAAGGTAAAGAGGGTAATTAGGAAGGACAATGCCGCACCACTACCCAAGTGACCATAAGAAAAGGATTCCAAATAGGTCAGATAAGAGATCGTCACCGTGCCGAATGCCGGGCCGCCTTGCGTAATCACGTAGATAATGTCAAAGACGCGAAATGCCTCGACCGTGCGGATCACCAACGCTACCAGGATGGCCGGGCGGAGCAGAGGCAGTCGGATGAACCAGAAACGCTGCCAGGCATTCGCCCCATCTACCGCTGCGGCCTCATCCAGTTCCAGGGGTAAAGTAGCCAAAGCGGCCTGTAAAATCAAGGCAATGAAAGGCACGCTGTGCCAGATATCGGCAACGATGACCAGATTCAACGCCTGCATCGGTTCGGTCAGCCAAGGACGGTACTTTTCGATTACCCCCAGGCTGTATAACAAGCCGTTCAACGCACCGTAATCGGCGTTATATATCCAACGCCACAATGCCCCGTTGACAATCGTGGGCACAGCCCAGGGGATAATCAGGCTGGTACGCAAAAACGCCCAGCCCGGTGGACGGGCGTGGATGAGCAACGCGATTCCCAACCCCAACAGCAACTCCACCCCCACCGAGACCACGGTGAAGTACACCGTGCGCCAGATGGCTTGCCAAAATTGGGCACTGCGCAGAAACGCCAGGTAATTACTTAAGCCAACGAAATTCTGAGGGGATGGATTTGAAAGCGGGGTATCGGTGAAACTCAGGACAAAGGTGAACAGAATGGGAAATAACGTGATTCCAAAGATGAGCACCATCGCCGGCAAGAGGAATAAAATCCCCTCGCGGATCTCATACTGTAAGAGCGAATAGGTCTTAGGCGGACGCAAGGTTGCCTGGGCCATGAACGCTTCACCACCTTATAAATCTGGCAGGGGGTGACACCCCCTGCCAGTTTAGAATTTATCGGATAAATTTACTTGGACTGTAATTCGACCCACTTGGCGGCGGCATCATTGAGCGCCTGCGCCGCGGTCTTCTGCTTGGTCAGGGCTTCCTGGAGCGCCAGTTGAAGGGCTTTGGAGCCTTCCAGGTAATACGGCACCTTGGGACGGACATGCGCGTACGGGAACTGCTCTTTGAACATCGGCACGGTCACCGGGGTAGCCGGGTTGAGCGCTTTCAGGGCCTCCAACGCCTCACCCTCGTAGTTGGCACTCCAAATCGGCAGCAGGTGAGCGGCATAGCGCTTCTGCACATCCTCGCTGGTCAGGTATTTGACATACTCCCAGGCCGCTTCGCGGTTGGGCGACTTATCCACCACCGAGAAGCCCATCGAGCCATTGATGGTGGAACTCTTCAACCCCTGCTTGGCCATGGATTCGAACACCGGCACCAGGCTCATCTTGACCTGGCCGACCACCTGCGATTCCTGTTCGTTCAACGCCGCCAGATCGTACATGTAGAGCCAGTTGAGGGCAAAAGCCGCCTTACCCTGGGAGAAGACATTGCGCACATCCTCTTCCACATAGGATACCGAAGCCGGGTTGGAGATACCCTCATCAATGGTCTTGACCATCCACTCCAAGACCTGAACGCCCTTCTCATCGTTGAAGGCCGGTTTGCCCTGTTCATCCACAAAGCGCCCACCGTTGCCGTAAAGCAGTGCCACGAAATCACAAATGGCGGCCTCGGCTTGCGCCCATGACCAGGCAATGGGGTACTCGACCAGGCCCTTTTCCTTGATCACACGCGCCTGCTCAACCAGTTCTTCCCAGGTGGCCGGCGGATGATCAAAACCGGCTTCTTTGAGGATCTTCTCGTTGTAATAGAAATACTTCGCATCCAACAACCAGGGCATGCCATAGATACGCCCATTGACCGTAGTAATATCCCAAGCCGCGGCGAACACCTTCTCTTTGGTTTGGGCGTCAATCTTATCGGTCACATCCCACAGGTAACCCGCCTTGGCAAATTCGGCGTACCAGATATCATCCACCAGGATGACATCATATGAGGGTGGCGTTGTGGCCATGGCCGTGACGATTTTGTCATGCAATGCATCGTAGGACACATATTCGATCTCAACCTTGATATTGGGGTTCTTTTGGTTAAACTCGGCCACAATCGCGTTCATTTCTTCCGGGGTCGGGCCGGCCTGCTGCATCGCCAGAACCTTCACCACTTTCGGCCCGGTCGCGGCCTGCCCCCCACAGCCGGTCAGTGCCAGCACCAGGGCAACCAGCACCATCAACATGAGAAAACGACCCGAATTACGCATAGAACACCTCCTGACTGAAAAAAATTGGAATGGGTTGGGTGAGAAAATGGCCGTTGCTCGCTTTCAGTTGCCAATATACTGACGGCCAACGTAGAATGTGAACCGCTTCCCACAGTAAATGGATTTGACAAATTCGATAATCTCAAAACGCTCGGTGTAGGTCTGGCGGTAGGCAACCAACACCGGCTCACCGATTTTCATTCCCAGATGATGGGCTACTTCAGGCGAAGCGGCGCTAGCCTCGATTTCCGCTTCTGCCCAGGTCGGAAAAACACGGTAGTGCTCCCGTAGGACGGCATAAAGTGATGCCGTGCTGAAATCAAAGCGTTCCAGATCCGGACACAACCGTACCGGCAGATAAGCAATTTCAAAGGCGACCGGCTGATCATTGGCCAGACGCACCCGCTGTAAACAATAGACCGGCTCACCCACCTCTACCCCCAACCGTTGGGCAACCCCTTCGTCCGCCGGCAGGCGGCTAAAATCCACCACGCGCGAACTCGGCGTTAAACCACGGGCGCGGATATCGTCGCTGAACGAGCGAAAGCCCGAAATCTCGCGGATGCGCGCCTGGGCAACGAAAGTACCCTTTCCCTGGCGGGAGTAAATGATGCCCTGCTGGCTGAGATCCTTAAGGGCGCGTCGGATGGTGATGCGGCTAACGCCAAACCGACGCGAGAGTTCCGGCTCCGAGGGCAAACGATCCCCTGGCTTCAAGCGGCCTTGGTGAATTTCTTCCAGGATTTGCTGTTCAATTTGATAGTACAGGGGGGTAAACGGTTGCGGATGCGGAATGATCATTCTCGCCCTCGCTTCAGGGGGGTCTCTTAATCATTATAACGATATAACAAGTCCAATGCAATACCCATTGGCGAGGATTTTTCGCCCGTTTTCTTGCGGCTGTTTTCCCCCAGTGCTCTATTCGTGGAATTCTTCAACTTGATAGGTGAAAACGTCCAGTTTCTTGGTGCGCCACAAGTTACGCGGCGCCCCCATCTTCATGCACAAATTGTCTAGAAATCGCGCCGGATCGGGTAATTTTTCCCACACCTGGGGTAGGAAAGTAGCCCGCCGAAAGCCATCCCGGATCACCACACCATCCACACCGGGGCGTAGTTTGCGCAAGAGATCCTCAGGGTTCTCGTACTCCAAGGGTTGCAACGGCGTTAACCGCGAGATTTCGATCTTTAACTCAGGTACTTCCTCCGGGCGCACCGGCGGGAAGCGGTAATCTTCCAGCGCCGCGGCGACAGCATGCTCGCGCACATCTTCGGCCAGCGGCTGGTAGGCCTCCAACGCCCCAATACAGCCGCGCAACTGACCGCGCCGCGTCAGGGTCACAAAGGTTGCCCCCGGTTCGCGCAGACGCGGCGGCAGTGTCTCCCAATTCAAAGGCGGCAATGGTCGCCGGTTGACCGCCGCTTCGATCGCTTCGCGCGCCAACCGCAACAGCAGACGCTTTTCCTCTTCACTCAACGGTGCATCGGTCATCGCTGTAACTGGTGATAAGCCCGATTGTGATATACCAACGGCCACCCCGGTTCACCCAACTGAATCGCCAGCACTTCAGCAATGTAGAGCACCGAATCCGGCATGGGATACTCAAAAACGACGCGGCAATCCAACCCAACTAGCCCCGCCTTGAGCAACGGCGCGCCTGTTACCAGGCAAAAGGTCTCCAATCCCGCCAATCGGTTCTCGGCCTCAAACTGGCGACCCGCAAATCGTTCGGAGATGGCTTCCTGCCCTTCACGTAATATTGTAACACCAAACACCCTGGATTTTGCTACCAGCGCTTGGGTGCGAGTTTGCTGATTAAGGGTTACCGTAACCAGCGGGGGCTCCAATGAAACCGATGTAAACGAGTTAACCGTCATCCCATGGCAGATGCCCTCTGCACAACTGGTCACCACACTTACCCCGGTCGTCCAATGACGCATGGCTTGACGAAGTAAATCGGCTGTGACTGGCATTGAGATTGCAACCTCCGTATTATCGCTCATCTATACCGGCGGTCGTGCCGGCAGGCTTGGTTATACTCACTTGCCATCGCGGCGTCAAGATGATAAACAAGATAACATTTATACATATAAGCCCACCTCCAAATCCAAGGTGAATAGCCCAATTGCGGATATAATCATCTTAACAACCACCCTGGTGATTAAGGTATGGACGAAAACGCGTTCGATGAAGTCCCGGAAACCTCAACTTCGGCCTCCCCGCCAACCTCACTTTCCATTATCTGGACGGTGGTCAGCGTTGGGCTGATTATGGCCACTCTGTTGACGTTGTTCACACCGACCGGTTTATTCTCCAACCGTTCCCTGGAAGCCATGTTCCAGGCCTTTCAGGCCAATCCAGGCGCAGCCTATCCCACACCCACGCCGCGCCCCATGCCGCGCGTAGGGATTGTCGCCGGTCATGCCGGGAACGACTCCGGCGCCGTCTGCCCGGACGGCTTGACCGAAGCCCAGGTTAATTTGGAAATTGCATTACGCGTGCAACAACGCCTGCTCGCCGCCGGTTATCAGGTGGATCTGCTCAACGAATTTGATGAACGCCTGGCCGGTTACCAAGCCCAAGTCCTGGTCTCTATTCATAATGACTCTTGCAACTACATCAACGACGAAGCCACCGGATTTAAAGTAGCCGCGGCGTCCTCAAGCCTGTTCCCGGAAAAGGCCGAACGCCTCACCGCCTGCCTGGTGGATCGCTACGCCAAAGCGACCGGGTTGCGCTATCACCCGAACACCATCACCCGCGATATGACCGAATACCACACCTTCAGCGAGATCAACAGCGAGACCACCGCCGCCATTATCGAAACCGGCTTTCTCAACCTCGACCGGCGTATCCTCACCGAAGAACCCGACCGTGTGGCCCAAGGGGTTGCCGACGGGATCTTATGCTTCCTGCGTAACGAACCCACTGGACAGAACGGAAACTCGCCATGACCTCTACCGCGCGCAGTCTGCCTTCGGATTGGCTGGACCAGGTTCGTCAGGCTCTACACCAAGGACGTGCCGACGAAGCCAAACGCCTGGCCGAAGCCGCTGCGCGTGAATTTCCCGACCTGGAAACACCCTGGCTAATTCTGGCCGCCCTGTCTGAGCCGCGCCAGAGCATTGCCTATCTAGAACGTGCGCTGGCCATCAACCCGCAGAGCCGTGCCGCGCGGCGAGGGATGCATTGGGCGGTGCGCCGCCTGCGCCAGGCCCAAACCAAGCCGTCTTCCACCTCTACCTATACATTCAACGCCCCCATAGCCGAAGCGCTGGCCCAAACCCAACCCGTGCCGATTCGTCGGCCACGCCCTACCACCCGTACCGCGCCGACCGTCCAGGCACAACCCCACGTCGTCCCGCGTTGGCGCCCTTGGCTCTGGTTAGCCTTGTTTGTCTTTGTCCTCACCGGTCTGGCGTTGGCGGCGTGGTCCATAAGCCCCCAACTGCGCGTCGTTTTCGCCCGCAGTCCCTCATTGGCGCGCCCGGCAGCGGCTTTGCTCAAGCCCACCCTCACCCCGACCGCAACGGCCACCCCCACTGCAACGCCGACTGCCACTCCCACCCCAACCGCCACTCCCAGCCCTACCCCGACCGACACGCCCACTCCCCTTCCCACGGCTACCCCCACCACGCCGCCCCTTGCAGATGCGGTTACCTTGCCTGAGGTCGAAGGCGATGAGCGCTGGATTGACGTGGATTTGAGCGAGCAAATGGTCTATGCCTACGAAGGGCAAACCCTGGTCAACCAGTTCCTGGTCTCAACCGGCACCTGGCGCTATCCTACTGTCACCGGGCAGTATCGCATTTATGTCAAGTACCGCTATGCCGATATGCGCGGCCCAGGTTACTACCTACCCGATGTCCCGTATGTCATGTATTTCTACAAAGGCTACGGACTGCACGGCACCTACTGGCATAACAACTTCGGCACCCCGATGAGCCACGGTTGCATCAACCTGCGCACCGAGGACGCCGCCTGGCTGTTCAATTGGGCTTCTGTGGGCACGCTGGTCAATATTCATGATTGAGCCATGCCACCGTTGGACCTGCCCTCCCTCACGCGTCGCGAATTCCTGCGCTGGTGTGTGGCAGGTCTACTGGCGCTGATCGGCACGCCTGAATGGCCCTTCTCCCTTGTGGCCGGAAAAAGCGCCGATCCCCAAAACCTTGGCCTTTCGCTGGGACGAATTATCCCGCCTAAAACCGAGGGCTACGACCGCCCCTCGTTTTCGGCCAACATCCGCAAAACCTACTGGCGCGATCTCGTCCTGCCGATCACTGCTGTTACCCTGGGTGATGAAACCCCCGGTCATAACCGCATTTGGTACTTGCTCAACGATGAAGCGTATGTACATTCCGGTGAGGTTCAACCGGTAGCGTTACAGCCCCAATTGCCCCTAACGGAAATTCCCTCCCAGGGCCGCCTATTTGAGGTCACGGTACCTTATACCGACGCTTTATGGCATCCACACCTGACCTGGAGCGTAGCCTACCGCCTCTATTACAGCGCCACCTTCTGGGTTACCCAGGCCGTACAAGACGAGCATGGCGAATGGTGGTATCGTATCGTAGATGATAAGTGGCCGGTGGCCTTCTTTGCCCGGGCGACACATCTGCGCGCTGTCCAGCCCGACGATATTGCGCCCCTTTCCCCGCAGGTACCGGCCGATGAAAAATGGATCGAGGTGCGTTTGGGTTTCCAAATCGTCCTTGCGTGGGAAGGTGATAAACCGGTCTTTGCCGCCCGCGCTGCCACGGGGGCGCGCTTCCGCGACGGCGATTTTCGCACCCCGCCCGGGCGCTATCAGACCCACCGCAAACGCCCCTCGCGCCATATGGCAGCCGGCGACCGGGCCGCGCCCAACTCCTATGACTTGCCCGGCGTGCCCTGGGTCAGTTACCTGATGGACAACGGCATTTCTTTCCACGGCACCTACTGGCATAATGACTTTGGACGCCCCCGCAGTCACGGGTGCATCAACCTAAGCCCGCAAGATGCATTGTGGATCTACCGCTGGACTTATCCCGCCGTCCCGCTGGACACAAACTATGTCACAGCCGAGCGCGGAACTGCCGTCATTGTTGTAGAATAGTAATTGAAGGAAGCATTTACATGGAATCCATCTTTGGTTATACCCGCTATCTGCTCAAACGCCAGGTGCTCGCCCTGACCGGCACGGTGCGTATTTACACGCCCCAGAACGACATGGTGCTTTTCTCACGTCAACGCATGTTCCGCCTCAAAGAAGATATCCGGGTCTATCGCGATGAGGGTATGACCCAAGAGGTACTCCAGATTCGCGCCCGCCAAGTGCTGGATTTCTCCGCCGCTTATGATGTGGTCGAAAGCGTCAGTGGGATCAAAGTCGGCGCACTGCGCCGCCGCGGGTGGCAATCGCTGGCCCGTGATGAGTGGCAAATCCTCAACGCCGGTGATGAGGTGATCGGTAGGATTCAGGAAGACTCGCTCGGACGCGCCCTGTTGCGGCGCTTCCTGCTCGGCGCTCTACTGCCCCAGCACTATCTTGCCACCCTGGGGACAATCCCCGTAGCCGAATATCGTCAGCGCTTTCATCTCTTCCGCTACGAAATGGAGATTGACTTTACCGTTGACACAGCGCGTCAGTTCGACCGCCGCCTGGGATTAGCAGCGGCGATTCTGTTGGCCATCATCGAGGGCAAACAGAGCAGTTAGGCTAGGAGAGGTACTATGCGGCAACCTTTGTTTGCAGGTTTGGTTGTGGACGAGAACGATCAACCGGTCGAAGTGGCTTACGTCGGCGATGAACCCTGCTACGTGGTCAACGACCGCGGCTTTCGGAGGCATATTCCCTCGGAACAGGTGGATCGCCAAGTGCTGGACATTATGCGTCAACAAATCGAGGGGCACGAGGACCTGCTGAGTGAGCAAACGGCTAAGATGCTGGGGCAAGAAGATCCCTTCTCACGTGCCATGATCTATACTCAGTTGCGCAACCTGGACAAGCAGTTCGAGCAGTTACTGCAAACCGGCATCCCTGAAGAGGGACGGGCTTACCTGGGCATGATGGGTTTTCGGGTTGTGATCAATCTGCACGGTGAGGTATTACGGGTTGAACAACCCGGCATCGTCAGCGATGAGGGAGACGATGAAGGTTAACCGATATATTCCGACAAAAAATTAACAAAGGATGGGTACAATACAAACGATACAGGAAGCCATAGGTGTAAACCCCTGGGTAAATGGATAAGGAGTAGCCGATGATGAGCCCAGATTACATTGTAGACGTAAGTGAAGCCGATTTTGAATACGAGGTACTGGCCTATTCGCAGAATGTTCCGGTGGTGGTAGATTTTTGGGCGGCGTGGTGCCGTCCCTGCCGCGACCTGGGGGCTTTATTGGTGCGTTTAGCCGATGAAGCACAAGGGCGCTTCCGCCTGGCACGGGTTAATGTGGATGAAAACCCCAATTTGGCTCTACGCTACGGCGTGCGCAGTCTGCCCACGGTAAAAGCCTTCGTCAACGGGCAGGTGGTGGCCGAGTTCGTCGGTGCCATTCCCGAACCCCGCCTGCGCGAGTTTCTGGAGCGCTTACAACCACCCAGCCCGACCGCGCTGAAATTGGAAAAAGCCGAGAGTCTGCTCACCGAGGGCGAGTGGGCGGAAGCCGAGAAACTCTTCCGTGAGGTTCTGGATGAGGAAGGGGAAGACCCGCGCGCCCTACTCGGTTTGGTTAAAGCCTTGCTGGCCCAGGGCAAGGGTTATGAAGGGCTGGCCATCCTGGAAGCCTTCCCGCCCAGCCGCCAATATGCCCAGGCCATGTTGCTCAAACCCTATGCCCAGGCGCTGGTTGAACTGCGCCAACATTGGGGCCTCAAAGATGATGAGGAAGATGAGTTGGCCGCCGCCTATTGGAACGCGATCCGCCTGGCCAGCCGCGGCAACATCCTAGCCGCACTGGATGGATTGCTGGATGTCCTGCGCCAGGATAAGCGCTACCGCGAGGATCAAGCCCGCCAGGTAGTGCTGAGTCTGCTCGAAATCCTGGGCGAGGAAAATCCGCTCACCCGCCAGTACCGCAACGAACTGGCGTTGATCCTGTTCTAAATCCTCTGCCCGCTGGAGGATCGAAGCACACCGGGAGGTCGGTTCAACCCCCCGGTGTGTTTTGATTTGTCACCGCGTCAGGGTCAAGATACCCCAGGTCGTGGGATCGGTCAGGCGGCGGAACGGTGCGCTGGAGACCATGCTCTGCTGCACCTTCTCGCCTGGCTTATCGTTATCTGAAGCCGAAACGGCAAATCCATACTGCTGGTTCGAGGCGGGCTTAACCCCAAACAGGCCCCACGGCACGGCCACTTCCACGCGGTAGAGCCCGTCCTGGGCGGCCACGGCCACCTTGACATCATCGCGTCCGCCGGCCTTGGTGCGCGGGAACCACAGATAGACATCCTTGGTGCCCTCGGGATCCGGGCGGCCCAGCGAGATACCTAACTGATAATCATCTCCGCTGAGCACCTGGGAGTTCCAATCCCCGTAAAGGTCGGCATCGAAGAGAATCTCCACACTGTCCCCTTTATAGAGGTCGGCGCCGCTGGCTTCTTGGACGTAAACATCATCATAAATCTTATACGCCACGTAGAGGTAGGTGCCATCCCAACCCACGCGGAAGGAACAGCCCAAATCCTCGCGATTCTTGCGTTCTTTGGCCCCGAAGACGACATTTTCGCAGGAATAGGCACTCCCCGGCCACTCATCCCATACGCCATCCAGTTTGGGCGGCGTGCTGAAATAAACCGCCTTGAAACTGCCCCCACTGCGCAACAGGGGCGTCGCCGTGAGCGTGGGTTGCGGCAGAGTGGCGGTCGGTGAGGCCGCCGCGGTGGTAGGGGTCGGCGGGACGGCGGTGG